>JBALXI010000100.1:0-1301 GCA_036960605.1 Oleispira sp.
AGCTATGCCACAACACGGTGTACAGGATGAGAACGGAACACTAGTTTCTATTGGTGAATGGAGTGGTGAGGCTGGCTTGACTAAGCTAGAGCACTTCGCAGGACTGGCTATTCCACCTATGGAAATGATTATTGAAGCCATGACTGAGCATAGTTCGCCATTCAATCTTGATGATTACATTACTTGCGCGGTTTCTTACAAGGTTAAAGAGGCCAAAGCCTTACTAGCCCAGCTTGACCGGGAGAAAGCAGAATGAGTAGTAATCCTGACCACATAAAAAACTTACACAAACTAAAGGCGCTAGGCTTTGATGTTGAAGAGCAGCTAAAGGACACTTTCGAGTCGTGGGGGTATGACGAACAAGTATACTTGATGAAAGGAATAATTCCTGAAATAACCAACCTAGTTGAGCAGAACAAGGCGCTTAGGGCTGCTTTGGTTGATGTTTTGGTCGAATACCAGGGTGTTGACGGATGTAAGGTATTAATTAAGCAATGCGAGAAAGCACTGGAGCAAGCAAAATGATAATCACATATAACAAACAAGGTTTACTGGTTATTAGTCGGTATAGCGTATTGGTGGGTAAAGCATGAAAGTGTTAATAAGGGTTTTATTGATGGCATTATCTATCGGCCTGTATTGCGTAGCTGTGTGGATTAGCGGAGTTGACTTAGTAAGGGGTCAACAATCTGTTTTTATATTTCTTGGCTTAATTGCAGTAGTCATTGCCGCCGCATCATGCCCATTATTTGACGACTGGCTGAGCGAAAATGACCAATTACATAGGCGCTTTAGTGAGTATTAAAGCTAATGGTGTGATGTATAATGAACATTCCTAGGCTTAGCGGCTGAAAAGGGGGCTAGCTTGGCCCCTCTGGAGCCTAATCAAATCAAGCATTTACTTTTAAGCAAGGTGAAATAATGATAAATCAAGAATTCCTATCTCAATGCAGTGACGACCAGATTAATAAATGTGTTGGCTGGATTGAAGCAAGCAAAAGACCACTAGTAGGGCGATGCAATTGGTGCGGAGAAATGAAATGTTTGCATAGGGCGAATTTTCTTGAGCGCTTTAACTACTGCCACCACCCTAACGACATTATGCCAATTGCTTTTGCTAATGGGATAAGCCTAAAGTCATGCGATGAATATGACATTGATGGAAATCTAGTTAAGCAATGGGTTGCGTATGATGGCGGTGATTGGCGATGTGTTGAATATGGAAAGCAAAGAGCCAATTAGCACAGTAATCAAAACTCACGATACTGATGATAGAGTTATGTATTGCTCATCGTATTCTA
>JBALXI010000101.1:0-355 GCA_036960605.1 Oleispira sp.
GCTGTCTTTGATTGAATTGTTATGTGATGCCATTACTCTCAATCAGCCGCTTTAACTCTGTAAATCTTGAAGAGTCATACTTTAATGACGACAAAAATGATTTAGCACTTACCCAAGTTAAAGTTTGGATAAGTTCTCCGTCATTGACGCCCCGTTTA
The DNA here is from genome assembly GCA_036960605.1 of Oleispira sp. GTDB lineage: Bacteria > Pseudomonadota > Gammaproteobacteria > Pseudomonadales > Oceanobacteraceae > Oleispira. The sequence continues at coordinate 159 of JBALXI010000101.1, forward strand.
TATAAAGAAGGCTCATGATACTCGTTTGATTCAACGCCCTTTACTTGCACAAAGAATTCATACCATTCCTTGTCATTGGACTCGAATGATAAACTATATGAGCCACCATCTCGGCAAATATCAACGCTGAATATTTTCGTTACTTCCATGCTCTTAATTCACATAACGCCCGGCTCACCGAGCAAATTTTTGATGGC
>JBALXI010000101.1:365-1297 GCA_036960605.1 Oleispira sp.
CCTTTTGTGCAAAAAAAACGCACAAAAGGTGACCGCGGAAATTTGTCCGATGCAGCCGTTTGTTAGCACTTGATTGCTACTCATCCTCGAACTCAATGCCTTCACCCGAGGGGCTATCTTGCCGGAATACAACCTCACGATCAGGGTTCTCTTTTACGTAATCCTGCAAGCACTCTACGAAGCCAGCATGTAGCTCAGGAAGAAAACCGTTAAGGGCCGCCAAACCCTCAACTATTAATTTCTGAGGCATGGATGACTGATCTTCATCCGTGATGCAATCCCAGAATGCGTTTAGGTTGAAGCCATAGTACCCAGGAAAGTTGAGTTTCTTCGACACATACTCATGGAATGTTTCTTCATCCATAATTCCTGACATGTCTATAAGTAATTCTTCGTTCATAATTTTGTAGTGCTAACGCTTTTGTTGTGGGGCGGTGAAATGTAGCGAGGAACGAGCGAAGTGTAACCGTCCCAGCACCGCAGGTGCGCACACCAACTTATTGTTATGCATTTTTAGTTTGCTTGCTTAAAGTTAATATTTTGTACAGTAAAGCACCTATAAACATAAGACTAAACGTAAAGCCTATACTCGCTGAAGTATAAGTAATAGTCTCATCTATGATTGGAAACGCGATTAATAATCCAGCGCTGATCGGAAGAAGGCTATAAGTGTATAAATTCTCTTGATGCAGAAAACTCCCTACAATCCCAGATACTATAAGCAACGGACAAGCAAAATAAAGAACACCGTACAGCTGCATCCCGTCTGCATTTAGAACAGTCATACCCCATTTGAAAAATGATGAGTAAATAACAGAGCATATTATTAGTAATGATAAATTTAGAGATTTCATTTCGGCTATCTAATCATCCGGATTATTCATGCATAACGCTTTTGTTGTGGGGCGGTGAAACGTAGCGAGGAACGAGTG
>JBALXI010000102.1:0-1283 GCA_036960605.1 Oleispira sp.
ATGAAAACCGAAGATGTTGATTTGAGCTTTACTGAAGACGGCGTTAAGCGTCTTGCTGAAGTGGCGTTTGAAGTAAATGAAAGCACAGAGAATATTGGTGCTCGTCGCTTACATACCTTGTTAGAACGCTTATTAGAAAAAGTTTCTTTTGATGCAACAGATCTAACAGAAGCAGTTGTTGTTGATGCTGAGTATGTAAATGAACATCTGGGTAAGATTGCTCAAGATGAAGATTTGAGTCAGTACATTCTTTAAAACTTATTTCTTTTAAACATAAAAAGCAGAGCGAAAGGCTCTGCTTTTTTATAACCTCTATCTTTTATATCTATGCTTTTCTAAAAGTGATCGCCTTCTATTTTAGGGTCTAATAATGTCCAGCTCCATCCCCTCCAATATCAAAGTCCGCAAGCAAAGCCGTTGCTTGGAACTTACCTATACCCAAGCTGATAAAAGCGAAGAAGTATTTCAATTAAGTTTTGAAATGCTACGCGTGCTATCACCTTCGGCGGAAGTCCGTGGCCATGGTGTCGGTAATGAAGTCTTACAGCATGGAAAAAAGAATGTTGTTTTATTAAATATCGAACCGGCTGGAAATTATGCGTTAAAGCTTATTTTTGATGATGCACATGATTCTGGTTTATATGACTGGAAATATTTACGTCACTTATGCGATAAACAAAGTGAGTTATGGCAGAGTTATTTAGAGTCGTTAGAAACTGCTGGTATGGCCAGAGAAACAAATGTCATACAGTTTAAATCCCTATGATGACTGCCGAAAGCGCTAGAGAATACCTATTGTCTAAGCCAGAGGCTGAAGAGGACTATCCTTTTGGTCCGGATGTGATGGTATTTAAAGTGAAAGGTAAAATGTTTGCCTTATTGAGTTTTTCGGGTGGTAAGAATCCTGACAAACGGGCTCAAATGAATCTGAAGTGCGATCCTTTAGAGGCGACACAGTTACGTGATGTGTTTGATGACGTGATTGCGGGATACCATATGAATAAGAAACATTGGAATACTTTGTACTTAACTGACGGCGAAAAAACATCAGATATTCCAGAGGGTGAAGTAGAGCGCCAGATTGATAATTCTTACGCTCTAGTATTAAGCGGTATGACTAAGGCGATGCGCCGTTCATTAGAAGTGGCTTACTCTAATAAATAGCTGTATGGCATTGATACTGAATAAAAATCAAACCTTAAAACTTTTTTAGACGTTCGGCGGTGGCTTCTGAGCTGGCAACTGCGCCATCAAAATAATGCTTAAATTCGGCTAATGCATCA
>JBALXI010000103.1:0-1102 GCA_036960605.1 Oleispira sp.
GATATTGCCCGCCAACTCCAGGAGTTCTAGCCATTTTAAATCCTCGCTGTATAGCCTCGGGTGTGTTCAAGCGGTTTTCAGTCAATGCCTTAATCATCTGTACTTGATACTCGAAAATGTCATCAGGCTTCATTGTGGCGCGAAGGCTTGGCCAGATACCGGCAAACTGTTTAATCAGTTCAGCAGCGAATAGTTCGTTATTCATTTGATGGTACCTCCACGGTGAACGATGTAGCTGTTTGTCTTGCTGTGCATAGTTGATTAAGAATGTAATTTCGGTGAACGTCATTTAAAAATACAGTCCTGACCGCCTGCTGATCCAGTGTTCTTTTCGATAGCTTGTTTATCAATACTCTTTCATAGTCGGCAAGATGTGATTCTATTCTGGCGATTAAGTCTCTAGTTTCTTTGTCGTATTTAAAAAACATTAGAAAGTCCTCTGTAAAGCGTCATCAAGTGATTGCTGTGGCTGGTGTACTGCTACCTGCTGGCCAGTCGATTGAGAGTAATTATTCTTTAACCAATTTGACGCGGCGGCTTTCCACGACTTCATTTGATTGCGGCCGACTTTCCAGCCATTCGACTCATAGTGATTGAAAAACCTTTCTGCTTGATCCTGATTACTTCCTTTTGATTTAAAGTGCTCGATCAGTTCTTGTGGTGTCGGTTTTATAAATCTCTTTGCTGTTTTTGTGTTGGTATTCTGCTGAACGACTTTTGTCGGTTCTGCTGTACGAGGGATAAGGGAATCAGGATTCAGGATAAGGGAATCAGCAGGATCACTTCCGTTTTCATCCTGATTTAATCCAGATAAATCGCGATTAATCGTGAGTCCTTTAAAATCAATGACTTGGCGGCCTTCTTCGCTGAACTCTGGTATTGATGAGCCTTTATCGCGCTCATTCTTATGAGGGTTCTGATGAACAAGGAAATTAGTAATATTTAGGAATATATTATCTCCGTCAGAGTAGAACCGTATGAATCCAGATTTATCCAGATTAATCGCGATACTTTTAACATCGCATTAAGTTCTTAGAGTTTTCTGGCTCTGATGTTCGTTTAGGCGGTGATAAAACTGCTTGGGACTTTATTCCTGTTGCAG
>JBALXI010000104.1:0-1082 GCA_036960605.1 Oleispira sp.
TTGCAATGAAAACAATATTTCAACCATTGCATGCAAATCATCATTTTCTTTATTAGTAGACCCCACTTCTTTCCAATAAAATCCGAGTAAGTATGCAGATAAATAACCTTTTTTACTCAGGATTTCATTAAAATTATAATCACATTCATACATTGCCTCAGAAAATATTCGTGTATCAGAGTTAGTTTTCCATTCGGCAAGTGCAACCCAAACCAATACCAACAATAGAACATAAGCTACTATTTTATAAACAATCATATTAATTTAACGCCCGCCTCAGCGAGCAAGTTTTTGTTGGCGGTTTTTGTGCGTCATTTTGCACAAAAGGTGACAGCGGAAACTTGTCCGATGCAGGTGTTTGTTAAGCACTAAACCGCTCTATAATTATTTCACACTGTTTAAGCGATATTCTTTTTGCCCACTCAATAGCAGCTTCAATCTCAGGTTCAAGACGCACGAGTGCTTCACGTGACCAATTCTCTCGAAATTTACCAAGGGGTAAATGATCTGTCTCAGATGCAACTCCTACAAATATCATAAAATCTTTATCATTTTCTTCGATACCAGCAGAGTGCCGAAGAGAAGATAATGCCACAGCTCCTTCAAGGTAATGAAGTGAGCCATCTAGCATACCGCTAGCCACCTCAACAATTTCTTTTCTAGTGTACTCGATTGCCTTCGGATTATTCATATGACGGCTTAACGCTTTTGTTGTGGGGCGCTGAAAGCGTCCAAGCCCCAGAGGGGCTGAACCACCAACTTTTTGTTATGCATTTTTAGTAATATGGTACGTTACAGGATCTTTGAAACTTAATGTTTTTCCTGTAATTGTATAATTCTTATTCTTAATCATTGCAATAAAGTCTTTTCTTACTTTGAACATTTGAATACCCCAAAATACACCAAGCACAAGAGCAAATATTTCATTTATCTCGACAATAGAGATAAGTAGTTCATCTACAGAAATATATTGATCCAGTTTAGGTAAGACCACTGATGATAAAACAACATAAATTGGAATATAGCGATTAATCGTAAGTGAGATCTGCTCTTCCGATTCTTTACGGCTATAGAATGGTTTC
>JBALXI010000105.1:0-1075 GCA_036960605.1 Oleispira sp.
CCATTTTCTTAGGCTTTGACTTCTTAGCGGCTGTTGTTTTAGGCTTCTTATCCATAGGATTAGTTTTAGCCTTAACCTTTTTAGCCGTATTAGTTTTTGTGCGGTTGCCGCGTGTTGGTTTAGTTGCTGCCATGTTATTTTCCTTTGTGTGAGTTAATGCCGTTTACGCCAAAACTGGCCGTTACGATTGCTCCGAATAGTGCAGTAATTGGCCCAAATAAATCTGTTATTTTTACGGTCGCAATAGCAACACTATCCCCTTTAATTCCAAAAAACTCCAACGTCAGAAGGATTAGAGCAGTTATCAAATAGATAGAGTACAAATTAGCAACCCTTTTGCCAAGGTCGCGTCTCATTAATCCGTTAGGATCTAGAGCCTTAACCATCAACACCTTAGCCTCGGCGCTTTCAAGATCCGTCTCTATCCACTCAGTAGCTATATTTTCAATTGCCTTAACCGCGCCACCGCCAAATACACTAGATAAACCAGACCAAATACCCATAGTAACGCCCCATAGTTTTCACCATTCTAGCATATTTATTTAGATATAAAAAAGCGCCCTATTAGGCGCTTTTTTTATTTTCATGATATTAAATTATTTCAGTGCTTCGCCAGCCAACCTCGTGGGGCGGGTTTGCCATTTTTACAGTTAAGCCGCTTTGGGCAGTAATTGATTCTAAATATTGCGTGGCCGCGCCCGTCACGATATATAATCGATCAAAGGGTTCATTTTCAGACACGCAAGGGCGTTCTTGGCACCCTTCGGTAATTACTACTGAGTCAGCGTCTAAGTAGCCTGGTGCTGCATAACTTGGCTCTGAAACCAAGTTAGCAAAAGACGACATAGAAAATAACATCAATAGTGGAAGTAAGATTTTAAGCATCTGATATTCCTTATTAAAGTTAAATTAATCGATTGTCTCGACAGGTATTAATTATACCATAGGGCGTTTTATGTGCAAATTAACTACTCATACTGACTCCAATCACCAATCAGTAAGGTTCTCATTTGTCGCTCTGCGCGTTCTGGCGTTTGCTTTGCCCAGCGTGAATCAAGGCCTTCATGCGCCGCAT
>JBALXI010000106.1:0-1053 GCA_036960605.1 Oleispira sp.
TCAACATAATCAGTCCCATGACTAAGCCCAACATGCCCCCTGCGATGAGAATTTGCGTACCAGAATCAGTAATCGGCATGGCAACAAAATATGCCGAAGCCGTGCTGGCTGTGCACTATCGTGAAAAAGATGAAAACGGCAACTTTGTTGGCGGCCCGATGTATTACATCAAGAATGGCCTCGGTGAAAACTGGAAGTGGATGGCTACGGCTTTCGCCTTTTTTGGTATGATCGCAGGTTTTGGTATTGGTAACGGCGTACAAGCGAATTCAGTTGCCGATGTAATGCACAATTCGTTTAAAGTCCCTGAATTAACAACCGGAATTATCATGGCCATATTGGCCGCCCTCGTATTATTGGGCGGTATTAAGCGCATCGCCACTGTTGCGGGTAAACTCGTTCCTATTATGGCCATCGCTTATGTTATCGGTGGACTTATTCTACTAGTGATCTATTTTGACCGTATTCCTGAAGCCTTTAATACCATTTTAACGTACGCCTTCACGCCTATTTCAGCTGTTGGCGGCTTTGCCGGTGCAACCGTTTGGGCTGCCATGCGTTTTGGTATTGCGCGTGGTGTTTTCTCCAACGAAGCCGGTCTAGGTAGCGCGCCGATCGCTCACGCCGCTGCGCAAACCAATAATCCGGTTCAGCAAGGCACTATCGCCATGCTAGGGACTTTCATCGATACTTTAGTAATCTGTACGATTACCGGTTTAGTAATTGTTGCCTCTGGTGCTTGGCAGGTAGTTGACCCTGAAACGGGGAAGGCATTATCCGGCGCGACATTAACCTCAGCCGCCTTCAGCCAAGGATTACCCTCGATTGGTGAATATATTGTGACCTTCGGTTTAATCGTTTTCGCCTTTACCACCCTGCTAGGCTGGTCTTTTTACGGTGAGAAGTGCGCTGAATACCTGTTCGGTGTAAAATCGATTATTATCTTCCGCATTGTTTGGGTATTAGCCATTCCGGTACAGAGACAATTATTGGTAATCAAGAATCGATTATAACGGGTGATATTACTGAAACCATTACTGGTAATACGTCGGC
>JBALXI010000107.1:0-1014 GCA_036960605.1 Oleispira sp.
CTCTTATAAATATCAAACTCTTTCCACGGAAATCCAACAGTCTTAAACATTAATTGATACTTAATACCCATAACTAAACCCCTTCCTGATTATTCATTAGTATGTATTTAATATCTTTAGATTTATCTTCAAATAATTTCGCTCACCGCTTTCACTGTTTCATTAATTGAATCTGGACTTGCTTGATTCCCATAAATCTCAGTCCATTGAATTTTATGGCACCGCTTACAGCTTTTGAATTGGCATAATCCGCTATAAGCTTTGATAATATCTCCATACTTATTCCAATCATGAATACCAGCACTGCATCGAATACTACTCATACAACCCCACCAATACGCTATACCGACTAATAACCAGCCAGCCTTGTTTGTTATATGTGATTGTCATTTTGCTTGCTCCAGTGCTTTGTTTGCATTATCAACTACTGTTTTTCTATCGCCGCCCCAGTCGTGAGAAACCATCCACTCAGCCTTAACAAGATCAGCCAAAGCAGCCCTAAGCGCCTTGTTCTGATCAACTAGATTGTCGTGTTCATTTGCAGCATTAGTGCAATACCTGACCTGCTCATCTGTCATTGATACTGAAAACGCTGGATTTTTGCCATTCATTACGTTGATCTTAATATCACTCATCATCCCCACCCTTCTCTAATTCGTATTGATCACGCAAAGCCCCATTAAGCCAGTCAGTAAAGGTTTTACCTTGCGACTTGGCATGAGCCTTTAATTTAATTTTCTCAGCTAAGACGGCCTGTACATTGATTCGGTCGTCATAGCCTTTGTTCTTTGCTGCGTGTTGGTTTTTCTTAGGTGCTGGCATGTTGATTACCAGCTCTGCCTAGGTGGAACTACTGACTCATTTCCGTCATAGTCATCAATCTCATAACTTGCGCCATCTGGAATATTTGCTATGCATAAATCTGCGCAGCTTCCATTTGCATCTTTCCCCCAGTAGGTCTTTAACGCGTCACGATCTTGAATAATCGGTGAGAGCCAAAAACGTTTATCTGCA
>JBALXI010000108.1:0-1013 GCA_036960605.1 Oleispira sp.
AACCGACGAAGTCAGCGCAGAAGTTATAACTGGAGTAGCTTCAAGGATATGTTAGGATATTTTAAAATTGAGCCATTGAAGGTTAGTAAGCGGTCGATTCCGGTTGACTGGTACTGAGCTGATGGAGAGGGGACTTGTGAATTACACGAGCGAATATATAACTGAGGAGCCGGATGCGGTAGTTCCGCACGTCCGGATCTCTGTGGGGGCGGTTCAGGTAACTGGCCGTTCTACCATGACTAAAATTTAAAGGTGAAATTATGGACTCAGGTATGATTAGCGGAATAATCGGTGGGATTATTTCGATTATTTTATGTACTTACGTTTCTTCAAAAGTTAGTCACAAAGCAACAAATGGACAATTGAAATTTGGTTATTTACTTTCGGGGTTATTCTGGTGTTGCCTTGCAATATCATTAACGTGCGCTTCTGTATTGCTGTTTACTGACTATGACCAGGAGAGAGATTTTTATCCCTTAATCGGCTTGATAATAGGGTTTGGGCTGTTCGCAATCTATTCGTTTGGAGAAGCATTTAAGGTTCACGGAAAATTTGATGAAGAATCAATTCAATTCTATACACCTTGGACTGGATCGCAGAATGAAAAATGGCATGATCTTAAAACTATAAAATTTAGTACAAATGCCAATTGGTATACATTGACGTTTAAAAGTGGGTCTAAAATTAGACTGTCAAAGTTATTAGGTGGTCATGGGCTGGTAATCGATCACATTAAGTCTTTAGGGCACAGTTTATAACAAGGCATTGGTGAAAATCCCTTCGGGATTGGGACGCTTTCAGCGCCCCACAATATTGGCGTTACAGATTACATAAATATGAAAAAAATCATCACACTTATTATAGCCACTATTGCGTTCATGGGGCTGTTTCTAGTTTTTCATTTGTCATCTGGAGAAGTGATTTTTTCTGAATACCTAAACAGAGATCATCACGATGATTTGGATTTTGACTTTAGTTATTGCGTAGATGAATCTGCGTACAAGAATAGAATC
>JBALXI010000109.1:0-1010 GCA_036960605.1 Oleispira sp.
ACGCCAACATAATGGGCGCGCGGCTTTTTGCGCGTCCAGCCAGCTTTGCTGGCGATCATTGATGTTCTTGTTAACTGTTGAGACCAAGGACAATCGATTCAAGATTACCTTTCCATACTGGATAGTCATCTTCATTTTCAGCCCAAAGCTCATTTAATTCTGATGATTCGCCGAATACACGAGATAATGCATTTGCCAATTTTTCTTTAAACGGAATAATGCTTTCTACAGTTTGTTTAGACAACCAATTATCTAAGTTCTCTACATCGTCATAAGTTACTTTATTAATTAGAGCATTTGCCATTGCCGCAGCGACAATTATTTCATGACACTCAGTATATTCAATATACTCCTCCTCAGAAGAGGACAGAGCTTTTTTAACTAGCTCAGATACAGGCACACTTTCGTCCATTGCATCTTCTATAACTTCACAAGATGTATCATCGTCAAATACACCCATTCCCCAAGCACCCATAATATATTCCTTTAAACAGTTAACGCTTTTGTTGTGGGGCGCTGAAAGCGTCCAAGTCCCGAAGGGGCTGAACCACCAACTTTTTGTTAAATGCTGGCTATAATTCGAATTCAATCTTAGCCAGCTCCATTTGTTTTTGTGGGTTCCAATTTTTAGGTTTCAAACTCTTTCGTCCCCACCATTTACATTTATTAGCAACAATCCATTTTATTCGTATTTTATCGAGATGTTCCACAGATGAATTTTGATTGTATTCACATCCTGATTCAGAGCCACAAGATTCACATATCTCGAAAGTAGTGCAATTAAACTCATCAAGAACATTAATCTCTTTATATCCGCAGATTGGGCAGCCTTGATTATTCATACTTTTGCCATTTAACGCTTTTGTTGTGGGGCGCTGAAAGCGTCCAAGCCCCGTAGGGGCTGAACCACCAACTTTTTGTTAAATGCATTATTCAAGGACAAGTTCCATTCACTTTCCCTTGGCTATTTTTGCATATAGTTTTCAGTTCTTTTTCAACTATAAAAGATG
>JBALXI010000010.1:0-139417 GCA_036960605.1 Oleispira sp.
CCCAGAAACAAGAAACCTCAAGATCCACACGCCGCGCGCGAAGCTAAGAATTATGAAAATCCGGTACCAAGCCGTGAACCTTTACTACAGCTTCACAGTGAACTTTGAATTGGCTTGTGTAGGATAGCTGGGAGGCTTTGAAGCGTGGACGCTAGTTCACGTGGAGCCAAGCTTGAAATACCAGCCTGGTCAATTTGAGGTTCTAACTCAGGTCCATTATCTGGATCGAGGACACTGTGTGGTGGGTAGTTTGACTGGGGCGGTCTCCTCCCAAAGAGTAACGGAGGAGCACGAAGGTTAGCTAAGCATGGTCGGACATCATGCGGTTAGTGCAATGGCATAAGCTAGCTTGACTGCGAGACAGACACGTCGAGCAGGTACGAAAGTAGGTCATAGTGATCCGGTGGTTCTGTATGGAAGGGCCATCGCTCAACGGATAAAAGGTACTCCGGGGATAACAGGCTGATACCGCCCAAGAGTTCACATCGACGGCGGTGTTTGGCACCTCGATGTCGGCTCATCACATCCTGGGGCTGAAGCCGGTCCCAAGGGTATGGCTGTTCGCCATTTAAAGTGGTACGCGAGCTGGGTTTAGAACGTCGTGAGACAGTTCGGTCCCTATCTGCCGTGGGCGTTAGATATTTGAGAAGAGCTGCTCCTAGTACGAGAGGACCGGAGTGGACGAACCGCTGGTGTTCCAGTTGTCATGCCAATGGCATTGCTGGGTAGCTACGTTCGGACAGGATAACCGCTGAAAGCATCTAAGCGGGAAGCCCCCTTCAAGATGAGATATCTCTGAGACTTCGAGTCTCCTAAAGGGCCCAGGAAGACTACCTGGTTGATAGGCAAGGTGTGTAAGCGTTGTGAGGCGTTGAGCTAACTTGTACTAATTGCCCGTGAGGCTTGACCATATAACACCAAAACTGCGCGTCTATACCAAGGTAAAGACAAGCGGTGGTGTTGTGAGATCAGACAAACTGATAAGCAAACATTCTAATATTAAGCTAAAGGCGAAAGCCCAAAGCAGAGAATTAGCACTAAGATAAAAACCAAATCATGTATCCGACCCTATTTGCTAAGTAATGCGGTCTCCTAATCGTAAGATTGGTTGTAGACACTAAGACACCTACGAAGCAGCAAGGTTTGCTTGACGACAATAGCACTGTGGAACCACCTGAACCCATCCCGAACTCAGAAGTGAAACGCAGTAGCGCCGATGGTAGTGTGGGGTTTCCCCATGTGAGAGTAGGTCATCGTCAAGCTCTTATTCTAAAAACCCTAACAGGCCTCCTGTTAGGGTTTTTTTTCGTCTGAAGAAAATGCGACGGCAGGCCTGTTCGAGCTTTTAGAATAATGACTGTGAAATTCTTTTACTGAAATAGGGCAGCGGAGCGGGCTCTTCCCCATGTAAAAGTAGGGTCAAAAGCCACGTATTTTGAAGCGCATCTTCAAGTGGCCTTTAACGATCTGAACCTGCGAAGGGCAGGAGCATCGTCAAGCTCTTATTCTAAAGATCCTCAGCAGATTCACTAGCGAGATGTCTGTTGGTTTTTTTTTACCTTCAATAAAGATATGGCCCGGGAGGTTATTAGGGTTTTTAGAATAATGACTAGGGTCTCTTTTACTAATGTAGGGTAGCGAAACGGGCTTTTGCTATGGGTAAAATTACGGCTATTGAAGCGTTGTTTCCGTTGTTACTACTAAAATATTTCAAATTTTTAGATTTAATTAAAAGGCGATAGGTGCCAGAAGATCATCATTAATAAATTAGAGAAACTATGCTTGAAATATATGGCGAATTTTCTCAGGATGCATATGAGGAAAAGTTATAATGAAGGTATCGTGTAATAAAAACAAGTGTTCGCTTTAATCTCAAAAATAGTAATGAAAGGAGATCGAAAGTTAGCATGCAAACTAATTCAACTAAAACTTATGTACCGATACTACGCTCATTGGGTTTACCTATTTTATTTATATCACTAATAGAATATTCCATTTGTGCTAGTTGAAGTACTTCCGTTTTGAAATCAAAGAAATTGCTTCTGTCTTTTTTTTTTTACCTATTAAATAGTGTTTAGCTAGTATCCTGAAAAAAATTCAGGATCTTATAATAAAAAATAACGCCTTTCTAGGGTGAATAATGCTAAATATATTCTCAAAACTAGTTTTTTTTCTATTGATATTTTCTAGTATGACAAATGCTCAGTTAGTCCCTATTGATGAGCGTGAATTGTCGAATGCAATAGGGCAGGCTTTTATTAATATCGATCATTCAAGTGATGTTAATAATAGTCTTGATTTTACAAAAATCACTTTCGGGCTTGATATCAAAACTTCACTTAATGCTGACTTACTTGAGTTGGGTAAATACGATGTTGCTGGTAAAGCAGCAGGAAGTGCAGATATTAAAATTACAGATTTTGCATTAGGGCATATTGACGAAAGTGGTTCAATTGTTCCATTTGAGATAGCGGACCCTTTTATTGAGTTGGCTTTTGATAATGATTCTGTTACGGGTAAGCAAAATTTAGCGGGTGTACGTGTTGGTTTTGGAGGCGCGTTAGGAAAGTTAAGTGGAAATATCGAATATTTAACAGGTAATATTGATATTGGTATTCGTGGACTTGGTAAATCTATATATGATAAAGCTAATACGGGGCAAGATATTCTTTTGTGGTTCGCAGGTGTTAGCGATAATAGTGTATTGACTGCTGAAGCAGAATTGGTGAACAAAGATACGGGTTTATCAGATCCTTTTAGAGCACAACATGTTGGAATGGTAAATGGTCAGAATTTAAGTTGTGTTGAAAATTGTGGGCCTTTCAGTTTTCTTTTAGATTTAGATTTCACTAGTTCACAGGGGTGCGGCGTGTTGGGGATTGATACATGTTTTCCTCTTACTAATTTTAAATCGTTAGATATTGGCAATAATGGCCAAAAAAGTGAAGGCTTATTTGTATCTTTTCAAACTAAAAATATAGCTTGGAAAGATGGCAGTAATTCAACTACCGCAAGCAGGGGTGCTTTTATCAATATTCCAAATGGTGGAATAACAGTGAACTTTGATCAAGCCTTCAATGGAATACCTAGAAGCAGAACGCGATATCTTGATCCGTATTTTGGAGGTCGCTAACATGAAAATATTCTTTCAAAAATTAAAAGCTCGGCTAATAGGAACATGGTTATTAATACTGTGTTCAAACTTTAGCTATTCAGATCTTGAGACGTTAACAGATACTCATCTAAGTGATATCGATGGTGCTGGTATTGGTATCGTTCTTGAGGACTTTGTTTTTAATGCTGGAGAAACTGTTAATGGAGGAGGAACCTTCGAAATTAATGGGTTAAAAACCTCTGGTGGTGACGATGTTACTATTGGAATATCCCAGTTTTATATTGCTGGTCCAGGAAGTGTCCAGGGAGCGAATGCGACCGATCATCCTGTAAATATAGGGCGTTTAGTAAATCCATTTAATCTTGAATTGAGAGATGGTAACGATGTAGGTGTTACCGATAAAGCCGTTTTTGAATTCTCTGCCCCAACTAAAATTAATGGTAGTCGATTATCAGAGCGGCCTAATATGGGGATTCGTTTTGATTTGGATATTGCTGGCACTCGTTACCAATCTTTAGAAAATCATATTAAAAGTCTGTCAATCGATGGGTCTTATATTCGGCTCTGGGGTGGCAATGGACACGTGGAAGGAGAGCTAGCATTAAATATAAATACTCCTGAAATTCAGTTCTTTGCTTGTGACTCATTTGGGAATAATTGCGGAGATACAGTCAATTTTAGAGATGTCAATATTGAGCTGCAATTAGGCTCTGGAGAGTATCAGCCCGTTACTTTTGAAGTCGATGATACTGGGAATTTCATTTTCGAAGTGGGAACGTTGGCAGGTAAGTGTTCATCAGTAAATAGTACGGGTGGTTGTAGCTCGGCTGCAGGCTCGCAAGATTACAAAGATCTGGCTAAGTATTATCAATCAGGGCCTCAATCTAATGTATATGTAGATAAAGTGATTGTTGGAGGACAGGATTTTGGTTCGACCACAATTAGTAATCTTCAAATTCAATATTTAGAAGTTAAAAGCCACGATTTACAATAGAGAAATGGTTGCATGATAAAAATAATAATTATTGCATTATCTGCTTTATACCTACCTTGCTCAATGGCGCTTGAGCCTTTAGGCGAAGAAGAGCTTCAACAGGTTCTTGGTCAGGGAGGCGTATACCTTTCTGGAGATATCACCATCAATGAGGCGGGTGGTCCTTTGAATGTTGAGACTGATACTTCGAACCCAGGTGTTTGGAAGGACAGTTGTACTACATCATCTACGAATGTACGTTGTGGAGCTCGAATAGCCGTTAATGCGGGGGATGGTGATAGCTCTGGCTGGCTGGTATTAGATAATATTCGTGGGCGCTTCTCCTTTGAAGGAATGACGCTGACAACTCGGACGATTAATTCTGGTTTTGATAATAACTTCGATCCCACTAATACGGCTCATGATCCTAATGACGCTGAATATGGGGAGGATGGTGTGGCCTTTAACAGGGATGTGCTAGAAATTGGGCTGCCTTATACAATAAAATATAGCAATGTGAGCTTCACTTTGGCTAATAGCAACTTTGCTCGACCGACGGATACAGAAGTAAACAGTCAGGGTCAGGTAATAGCTGAATTTGCGCAAACAGATATTTTAAGTGTGAAAATTGACGGTGATGTTAGCTTGCGCGGAAATCTCTTATTATTTCCAACAGGGAATCCATAGGGATGATAAATATGAAAGCTAAAATAAGCCAATCTCTAATTCTTATCGTATTTTCAGTATCAAACTCTTGTCTTGCATTAAAAGCTTTAGACGATGCGTCCTTATCAGCAGTGCAAGCACAATCTGGTTTAACTATAGAGCAAAGCCAATTACTCAATATTGGTTCGTTGAGTTATACCGATGACGGTAATGACCTGGCTATTGAAGGGCTTCGCTTATCATCACAAAATGATGTCAATGGAGTTGCAAGCAGAACTTATAAAATGGACGTGTCAGCGGATGGTTCACTTAAGGTTGAAACGGATATAAAACCGACGCAGATGCATATTGATGCTATTCGCATTAAAAACTCTGTGGCAAGTTTCGGTGATTTTACATTAAATTATGAAGCCGTTACCAATTTTAGTGTTAAAGGTATGAGCAGCGGTGGACTTGAAGGGAATTTCACGGCTGGAGTATCGAATGCAGATTTGATTTGGAAAACGAATGGTCATGCTATGTCGTTTGATAATATTGGCTATAACGCCAGCATTGATAATTTTACTCTTGAATATGATGCGATTGATAATACGAAAGGCTTTATTCGTACTGGTTTAGAAATTGGAATGGATAATTTTGATTTTTATTTTTCTTCAGGTGCTTTAAGTCTGGCGGGTGTTAGTTTGGGGGAGTTGGCTGGGGAATTGGCACTGTCTGCTAATGTGCAAATATTTGGCGGTGGTCGTAGTGCGATTGGAGTAGAAACAGAAGGTTTAACTTTTCATTCTCAGGTAAGCATTCTTTCTGATCCTGGAAATTATGTTCGTTTTACCGATGATAATAATTCCTTATTAATGGGGGATTTTAGTGGAGCGATTAATTTAACTAACCTAACCCTTGATGTTGAATCTGATCACCTAGCAATTGGCTTTGATCAATTAGATGGTTCATTTAATGCGGGTAAAATATTAATTGGCGACAGCACTAAACCGGTTGGCTCAATAGAGCTTGATTTTTTATTGAATGATGGCCTTGTTAATAACCGTTTTCAATTATCTCCCGGTATTACTCGACCTGATTTCAATGCTATGCCTGATCAAATTAAGAACTATGCAATCAGCTTTTACAGCGGGCTTCTTATACCAGCAGGACAACCAAATGCTGGTCAGCCCAACTTAGCGGCTGAAGGTTTAAGTATCGCGAGTCAGTGGAATTTAGCGAATGCAGAATTGTCCTATATAGACGATGGCCGTCGAGTTGTATTTAGTGGCATTCAGTCTTCTGGTTCGGCTAATACAACGATTGATGTGCGTGATGAAAAATTGGCAATTGGTATTTCTGATTCAAAAGGTTCTTATAGTATCGATGGTTTACGTGTTGGTAGTAAGACGGCACCTTTACAAGGTGGTGCAGAGTTACTGCTTTCCCTTGAGGTATTCCAGGCAATGGATTTTGATATTGACGGATTTACTGAAATTACAGCAGGCGGCGCTACAGGTGGTGGTATTCGAATAGATGGTGATTATTTCTTTAGTAACTCGAATATAGGTTTATCAATTGATGAAAATGGCAAAGGTATTTGGGCAACAGGGGTTAATTACGATATCCACTTACGTGATATTACTTTTGATGTTGAGAGTGATGGCGTAAAAATTAATCGTGGAGAGCAGTGGAGTACAATGGATATTGCAAACCTACGCTGGGGCGATAAAGCAGGAGGTAGAAGTCTAGGGCGAATTAAGCTTGAGCGTTTTGAACAGAACTCTTCTCTGGCAATTATTCCAGGAGGTGCAGGGGAAGTATGTGTGGGCGCAAATGCTTCCTCTGAATCAGCTTGCGGCTCAGGTGGTGGGCGTTGGGAAGATCGTGGTGAGCAAGGTATGACTGTTTCTCTTAAAGCGGCATTTGCTGATGCAGGAGCGACAACCGATGGTAGTGCTATAGCAAGAAATCGTTTAACTTGGGAAAATAATAGGGATATAAACCCTGCCGGAGATGAGGTGAAGGGTACTCAAATAGTTTTTAATAACTTCAGTACGAATGATGGTACAGGCAGTGACGGCGAGAATAGTTCCAATGATTATGGTTTTAAAGCAAACTTGAGTATTGATGTCTTTGAGACAAAAGTATTAAAGAAGACAGCAGATGCTCAAGACGATACGGTCTATGAACTTTTATATGACGACAATAGCAACCCAGTATTTGATGAAATAACCTATGTTGCTTCAAGTATTGTAGAGGCTAATACTTCTGATGGTGAAGCGTTGCGTGCTAGGCGCCCTTTAGGGTTCGCCGTAAAGGGTAATATTTTATTTAAAGAGTTGGAAATTGAGTCTGTGCAGTTGGTGCATACAAATGCCCCGGCAGCGCCGCAGACAGTATTCTATGGGGTAGTCATGCAAAACTTCAACTTAACTACTAACTTAACCGCAACCCCTATTCAGTAATCAATCGTTCTTGAATGGATTATCCTTTTATTGATTTTATCCGTAGGTAAAGAGTGCTAGAAACGAAATAAATCGTTATGCTGGCACTTGGATAGTATCGATAAGGGATAATAATAATGAAAAACTTCTCATCGCTACTGCTGACATTATCACTCTGCATTTCTTGTGGATTGACTTCTAATGATGCAGTTGCCAGAACACTTACCGACGATGAATTACGAGCAAGGTCCATGGATCAAGGCCGTACTCTGCAATCGCGTATCCGTGCGTTAAAAAAACTCTATTCACATATGCTCGTCGATGGTGAAATCCCTTCGCGGACCACCTGTGTCTGGGATGTGTTGGGTAAGCAAGGTCCAATCTTTACTTCTGCGGTAGATCAGCAATTACGCCTTAAACACTACGGTATTCATATGGTGGTGGAAGCGTATACCAAAGAACAAGACGTTGTTGATAAACTCATATCAGGTCATTGCGATACCTCGATAATGAGTGGGGCTCAGGCTAGACAATTTAATGAATTTACGGGTTCGATTGAGGCCTTAGGGGGCGTCCCTAGCCGCAGGCATATGAAGTATCTATTGCAGGTATTGGCCAGCACTCATGCTCATAAAAAGATGGTTCAAGGTGATTATCATATCGTAGGCGTTATCCCGATTGGCTTTAATTACATATTCACCCATAACGGCAAGAAACCGACCTTAAAAAGAACTTTCAGAGGGAAAGCTGCTGTTGTTGGAGGAGATGTCTCCCAGAAAGCGCTCTATGAGGCCTTTGATATGACATTAGTGCAGGGCGTTAATACTGCCGCTGCTGCTGGGGCATACAACCTTTCTGATGCTGATGTTTTGATGGCGCCTTTAGTAGGCTATAACATGTTCAATTTAGGGGCTGGACTGAAGCATGGCAGTATTGTCGATTATCCAGTGTCACAAATGACTCTACAGGTCGTTTCTAGATTGGATACGATTCCTCTTGAAGTCGGGCAGTTTTTACGTGAAGACATGTTCGTGAAATTAAATATGCTCTACCGTGAAGTTGAAAAGAACAGCCGTGAAGTGCCAAAAGAGAAAATGCTGAAATTTTCTCCCCGTGAAGAAAGACTATTAGATGTCAAAATAGCTGGAATTCGCGAGAAAGTGACTCGAGAGGGGGGTTATGACAAGGGAATGATGAAACTGCAGAAGAAGATTCGCTGTAAAATCGACAAGCAACTAAAAGAGTGTAGAAAGACTTAATCTTCTATAGGAGCTCAATAATGAGGGGTATTCAGCAAATAAATAACAGGTATACATGTTATTAATTTCAATTATGGTGCGAATCTATCTAATATACGCATCGTAGCAAAAAGGTTTGGTGCATTGAGACACGCTACGAGATTGGCACCCGCCCCCACTCACATTATTGAAGGATTGACACATGTCAGCTATTCAAAACGATATTAAATCTGTTGCTGCTGCTCAAGAAGCTGCTAGCTTCTCTTGGGACATCACCCCAGAATCTGCTGCTCGCATGCGCGCACAGAACAAATTCAAAACTGGCCTAGATGTAGCTCAGTACACTGCAGATATTATGCGTGCTGACATGGCTGCTTTTGATGCAGACAAAACTAAGTACACTCAGTCTTTGGGTTGCTGGCACGGTTTTGTTGGTCAGCAAAAACTGATCGCAATTAAAAAGCATTTCGGAACTACTGAACGTAAATACCTATACCTTTCTGGTTGGATGGTTGCTGCTCTACGTTCTGAGTTTGGTCCTCTTCCTGACCAATCTATGCACGAAAAAACTTCTGTAGCTTCTTTAGTTAAAGAACTTTACACATTCCTACGTCAAGCTGACGCACGTGAACTAGGCGGTCTTTTCCGCGATCTAGACGCTGCTCGTGAAGCTGGTGATGCTGCTAAAGAAAAAGAAGTTCAAGCTGCTATCGATGGTCACGAAACTCATATCGTACCTATCATTGCTGATATCGATGCTGGTTTTGGTAACGCTGAAGCGACTTACCTAATGGCTAAGCAAATGATCGAAGCAGGTGCTTGTTGCCTACAGATCGAAAACCAAGTTGCTGATGAAAAGCAATGTGGTCACCAGGACGGTAAAGTAACTGTTCCTCACGCTGACTTCCATTCTAAAATCCGCGCTTTGCGTTATGCTTTCCTAGAACTTGGTATCGACAACGGTTTAATCGTTGCTCGTACTGACTCTGAAGGTGCTGGTCTTACTAAAGAAATCGCAGTAGTTAAAGAAGCTGGCGATCAAGGCGATATCTACAACTCTTTCATTGATGCTGAAGAAGTTAACGTAGCTGACATGGCTGAAGGCGATGTTGTCTTTAACCGCGGTGGCAAGCTAGTACGTCCTAAGCGTTTACCTTCTGGTCTTTTCCAATTCCGTGCTGGTACTGGTGAAGAGCGTTGCGTATTTGATTCTGTTGAAGCAATCAAAGCCGGTGCTGACCTTATCTGGATCGAAACTGCGACTCCGTCTGTTAAAGACATCGCTGACATGATGAACGAAGTTCGTAAAGAAATTCCAGATGCTAAGCTTGTTTATAACAACAGCCCATCTTTCAACTGGACTCTTAACTTCCGTCAGCAAACTTTTGACGCAATGGTTGAAGCTGGAACTGACGTTTCTGCATACGATCGTGCTGATCTAATGAACGCTAAGTATGACGATTCTGAATTGTCTGCTGCTGCTGATGCTCGTATCCAGTCTTTCCAGTCTGATACTGCTCGCGAAGCGAACATCTTCCACCACTTGATCACTCTTCCAACTTACCACACGACTGCATTGTCTGTTGATAACTTGGCTAAAGAGTACTTCGGTGCTGAAGGCATGTTGGGTTATGTTGCTGGCGTTCAGCGTAAAGAGATCCGTCAAGGCATCGCTTGCGTTAAGCACCAGAACATGTCTGGTTCAGACATGGGCGACGACCACAAAGAATACTTTGCTGGCGAAAACGCTTTGAAAGCAGGCGGCGCGAACAACACTTCTAACCAGTTCTAATTTGAATTTGTTAGCGCTTTAGAAACTCTTCATTTTTTATATAAAGAGCGACTAAAAAAGTGTTAAGAAAAAGGCGACCTTCGGGTCGCCTTTTTTGTTTTAGTGAGAAAAATTGATTTATAGGATGGATAGGCCTCTCATTTCTTCGTACTATTGATATTAACTTTATATTTGTACTTTCCTCGTTTCAATATGGACACGAATTAATGGATCAGTTTGTTGTAGGCAACTTTCTTACTTTCACCATCGCGATATTAGTATTCTTTGTCGGTGTGAATATCAATCGTAGCATCCCATTCTTACGAAAATATCACATTCCTGAACCCGTGAGCGGTGGTTTACTGGCGGCTTTGGCTACCTTGAGTATTTATCTTTTTGTAGATGTTGAAGTCGTATATGAACTGGATATACGCAATACGCTACTCATTTATTTTTTTACCGGCATTGGTCTTAATGCTCGAATCCGTGATTTGATTACCGGCGGTAAGCCGCTATTGATTATGCTAGTGCTAACTTTAGGGTATATTTTTGTCCAAAATTTAGTGGGTATAGCGGGGGCTAAGATCATCGGTGCAGAGACCGCGATTGGCGTCTTGGCAGGATCCGCATCATTAATCGGTGGTCATGGCACTGCGATTGCGTGGGCCTCAGATATTGAAGCAATGGGGATCGAAAATGCACTCGAAATAGGCGTTACTTGTGCAACGCTAGGTTTGATTTTAGCCAGTATTATTGGCGGTCCTATCGCCCATTACCTGATTAACCGTTATCAGCTGAAAAGTGATTCTGAAGAAGTCTCTGATATTGGGCTAAGATATGAGCATGAAGAAACCGGAACCATCGACCATACAAACTTAATGTCGGTACTGCTGGTACTGCATATTACAATTATACTTGGCTGGTTTGTTAATAATGCCATTTCATTAACCGGATTAAAACTTCCCTTATTTGTTACCTGTTTATTAATGGGAATTGTATTGTCGAACATTATTCCGGCAGTGATGCCTAGATTACCTTGGCCAGCAAGAACTCGGGCACTGGCCGTCGTTTCAGATTTTTCATTAGGACTGTTTTTGACCATGTCACTAATGAGTATGCAGTTGTGGGGAATCGCTTCTTTAGCGGGTCCGTTGTTATTCATATTGCTGCTACAAACATTGGCTGCGGTCGGTTTTATCTTGTTTATCCTTTTTCCATTAATGGGAAGGAATTATCAAGCAGCTGTTCTGAGTGCAGGTTTTGGCGGCTTTGCATTGGGAGCCACACCCACTGCCATTGCGAATATGACGGCGGTTACTAAATCACACGGCCCTGCGCCGACAGCATTTATAATTCTACCGTTAATTGCTGCGTTTTTTGTTGATGTGGCAAATTCACTGATTATTCGATTCATGCTGACATTTTAAATTGTTTGTTAAATTTATATATCTGCAATATTAGTGTCGTAAACTGAAGTGTTAATGTAAGGAGGATGGAAAGAGACAATGAGTGAAATAAACTCTAAGACTGCTTGCCACGAATGTGACTTATTATTAGAGCTTCCTGATGATGTTAAGCGGGGTAGCTTGCTATGCCCGCGCTGTGGCTTTGTCATTACTAAAGTTTTTCCTAATAGCGCTCAGCAGATTATTGCCTTGTCGTTAACGGCATTAGTTTTATTAATCATGGCTAATGCCTTTCCGTTTCTAACGTTTGAAGTGAATGGTCAGTTTCAAGAAATTACTCTTTTACAAAGTGTCACAGAGCTTTGGTCGCAAGGTTATCCAAGCTTAGCAATGATGATACTCATTTTTATATTGATAGCCCCAGCCTGTTTTATTTTTGGATTATTGTATCTGCTATTACCTCTGTATTTTTATCGAAGACCCCCTGCAATGGTCAAGGTCGCTTGCGGGTTGTTCCGTTTAACTAACTGGTCTATGGTCGAAGTTTTTCTTATTGGCGTATTGGTGAGTTTGATTAAAATAGCCTCGATGGCAACCGTTATACCGGGTATTTCCTTTTGGGCTTATATTTTATTCAGTATCGCGATTACTTTTGTTTTATCGAAAACAGATCAACATCAGTTATGGTTATGGCTAGAGCAGGGGCATTGCCATGATCAATAAAATGGATAATGATGACGGCCGTAGCCTGGTTGTCTCCTCACCTTTTTCCAAGGGCAGTGCCGCTGAACATAAACTGGCAATGTGCAGTGCTTGCAGTCTTGTAAGTTTGGTAGCCATTGAAAAATGTCCTCGTTGTCATACTGCTTTAGCCCTGCGCAAGAAAGATTCTATTCAACGAACCATCGCATTATTGATAACCGCTTTTCTACTTTATATCCCCGCCAATATTCTACCAATAATGACCACTACATTATTAGGCTCTGGTAGTCGTGATACTATTCTTTCTGGTGTCGCTGTATTTTGGAGTCATGGTGATTATCCCATTGCACTGATCATTTTTATAGCCAGTATTGTTATACCTTTAGCGAAACTTTTTTCATTAAGTTGGCTGTGTTTTTCGGTAGTATCTAAGCGACAATTACGACCAATACAACGTACGCGATTATTTCGGATGACTGAGTTTATCGGCCGTTGGTCTATGGTCGATGTGTTTGTCGTCGCCATTCTTGTTGCTTTAGTGCAGTTGGGAAATGTTATGACCATTCAGCCCGGTCCTGCCGCAATTGCTTTTGCTACAGTGGTTATCGTAACAATGTTTGCTGCTATGAGTTTTGATCCTCGTTTAATCTGGGATGTCTTAGAAAATGAACCCGTAAGTGAGTCGGAGAATAAAAATGAGTCTTGAACAGCGGGCGCAATTTAAAGAATCATCTAGTTGGTCACCCATTTGGTTAGTCCCCATTGTGGCTTTTTTATTAGGGGTTTGGATGGTCTTTAGTTACATCAATAATTTGGGTCCAGAGATTACCATCTCATTTGCTACCGCCGAAGGGCTTGAAGCAGGTAAGACGCGTATTAAGGCGCGCAATGTTGATATCGGTATAGTTGAAACCGTTATGCTGAATGACTCGATGGATGGCGTGGTGGTAACCGTTCGTCTGGATAAATCTGTAACAAAGCTATTAAATCAAGGCGCTCGATTTTGGGTAGTAAAACCAAGAATTGGCAGCGCTGGCATCTCGGGGTTGGGGACATTATTATCAGGGGCTTATATTGAACTTTCGCCGGGTAAAAGCAGTGAAACTCAACGACAATTCGAAGGCTTAGAAGATGTACCTTTAACAACCGCAGGAACCCCAGGTCTGGCGCTCTCGCTATTTAATGATGACAAACATGAGCTTTCCGTGGGAGACCCCGTTTTATATAGAGGTTTCAAAGTAGGTCAGGTTGAAGAAGCACAGTTTGATCCGAAACTACGCCGCGTTCATTATCGACTATTTATAAACGCGCCTTATGACCAATTAATTACCGAAAATACGTATTTTTGGAATGTCGGTGGTATCGAGTTAGACGCCACGGTTAATGGCATTAACATTTCAGCGGGAACGATAGAGTCTTTAATTAGTGGGGGGGTCACCTTTGATGTTCCTCCTGACTTACCCCGAGGAAAGAGCATCCAAGCAGAACGTGAATATCAGCTCTACAGAAATAAGCAGAGCGCTTTTGAACGTCGATATCAGTTTTATGCTGAATACTTATTATTACTAGAAGATTCAGTGAGAGGTTTGGTTGCGGGGGCGCCGGTAGAATATCGAGGAATTAGATTAGGTACCGTCACGGAGGTGGGGGTAGAGGATATTAAACGTTCAGAGAAAAATGAGTCAGATCGATTAATCCCGGTATTAGTGCATCTTGAGCCAGGACGTATTGGTTATGGTGATAATGCTGAGGCGCTGACTAAATTCAAGAAAGATTTTGTTTATTGGATTAAGGAAGGTATTAGCGCTCGTTTGAATACGGGAAATATAATTACGGGTAAACAATTCGTTGATTTAAACTTCCATGATAATTTGACCACTAATTTCCCTGAAAAACATGGTCGCTTTGATGTCATCCCCACTTCCAATGAAGGCTTCGGACAAATTACCGCCAAGGTCGAAAAAATTCTGGATAAAATCCAACAGTTGCCTTTAAAACCGCTGATAGAACATGCCAGTACGGCGCTTGTAGAACTGAACCAGACAATGCAAGGCCTTCAGCTAGTCGTGACGCGTGCGGATGAAATACTGGCGCATGAAGATGTGAGTGAAATACCTTCGTCGCTTAATAATACGTTAAAAGAATTGAATCAGACGATAGTTGGATTGGGTCCGAATTCTGAAAGTTATCGAAATGCTGCGCAAACGCTATCAGATTTAAATAAAGTTTTACGTGATGTGCAACCTCTATTACGTGAGCTTAATAATAAACCTAGTGCTCTACTATTTAGCCAGCCAAAAGGTGTAGACCTTGAGCCTTCGTTTATTCAGTAGATTGTCTAAATAGTTAAATGAACCGTAAAATCAGATAAACAAAAGTTTTAGAGTATAAAACAAGGAATTATTGATTTATGAAAATGAAGCTTATACCCATAGCCTTATTGCTGCTTTTAGTCGGTTGCAGTAGTGTCAGTCCACCGACGCACTATTATCTATTAAGCCAAGATCTAGGGCTTAACGCTGAAGTGGATAATACTAAGGCGCCAATCTATTTGAAATCGATCACCCTTGCAGATTATCTTAATCAGGCTGCATTGGTCATGATGGTTGAAAATCAACAAGCGAAGGTCGCAAACTATCATTTTTGGGGCGAAAGTTTAGATAAAGCTGTAAGCAGTGTTCTCACTCATGACTTGGAGCAAGCCTGTGGATGCCGTGTGCTTGATCATCAACTAGCTGACGAACAACCTAAAAATGCGGTTGCTCTCTCATTGCATATCGAACAGATGGCTGCCGCTGCGACAGGGCAGGTATTATTAGCAGGACGCTATCGTACTACTAAAAACAATAAACAAATTGTCCATCGTTTCCGTTATCAGCGAGCAATGGAAGGGGTTGGATTTAAATCAGCGATCGCTGCTAAGCGAGCACTGCTTACCCTATTAGCAAGTGAGATAAGTTCAACCTTGAATGACTAGCGTTATGAATAAGGTAGATTATCTGACTTCTTGTTTTTTGGTCCAGCTGGCGATGGTTATAAAGTGGTCCATCAAGCATTCTGGCGCGATCAGCATATTAATGTGATCGTAGTCTAGCAAATGACCTTGCTTCTTGGCCAATAGCAGATACTCGGCCTTGTGTGGGCCAGATTCTTTCATAAAGGCTTTCACATCAAATCGATGCCCCATACTGATATCCCGAATCGCGGCTATGTGTAAAGTTGGAGGGAGCGTAACTTTTTTAGCCTCAGCGCCATAATTAAAGCCATCATCACTGTCTATCCAATCATCATTTCTAACCCATTCTACACACTGTCTATGAGTCTTATGGCTTTCGTTTTCTGAGCCGAGTTTATAACTAATAGCAGGCAAAAATCCCTTGTGTCTGCTAGCCGCTAACGATAAACGATTCCAAATTAAATCGATTTTAAAATACCGTTCGAAGGTTCTTGCTCTCACTGTGCGCTTGCTGCCGAAAAACGTGGATGAGATAACGTGAGGGATTAGCTCTGGTTGAAAGAGCAGAGCGGAATTGGTGTAAACACCGCCCCAGGAGTGGGCCATTATATGCAGCTTTTTATGGCCGCTGTGTGCCAATACGCATCGAATAAGCGCGGGAATATCTTGCTGGATTGTTTCTGTCTGACCGTGAGTACTAGCCGCGCTGACTTTAGGGGTGCTTAATCCCATTCCCCGAAGATCTACTATGTAAACATCATAGCCTTGCTTTGCCATGAAGCTGCCAAGCCCCTTGCCACTTTTATGATAAAAAATACGTCCGTCTTCCACCATGCCATGGATCATTAATATAGGCGTTCCACTATGTCCAGCTTGGCTAATGTGCATTAGATGCAGGCTATGGTTATCTTCATGGTGAAAAAGAGATTGGTATTGCATCTATGACCTTCTAGCCGATTTAATGAGACAGTTTATGGAGTAGGCTCAGAGGAGCCAAGCTGTAAGGTAGGAGAAAACTCAAACGTTGAGCCAATCTCTTTTGGAATTTTAGGATAGGGGTTCGCTGCGAGCGCCGATTTTTTTGCCCAATTATCGACATCAAGGTCACCGCTGGATTCGATGATGTTCACACGGGTAGCAATAGAGCCATACTCAAGCTTAATTTTTAGTCGCACTCGGCCTTTGAGTGCAGAATTGGCTTCTAGTCGTTGCGCCAAGTACTGCCTTAATACACGCCGGTAAGAAGAATAGGTAGGGTCTTCGCTGCCCTCTAGCGCTTCTACTTGAGCGCGGCTATCGCTACTAATCTGACTGCTTTGCTGCATGGTCGGCTGTGTGACTGCAACTTCTGTTTTTTCAACCAGCTCTTCCACTTCCGTTTGTTGTGTTATTTTCGTGGGAACGTCTTCAGTCTGCGTATTGAGTGCTTTTTGATTACTCGCACTTTTACTACTAATAACAGGCGGTTCCTGACTCTTTTCTTGAGCCTTACTCGCTTCTTGTTTAAGTGGTTGGTCTTGGCGTGTTTGGGATGGGTCGCTGGCTTCAGATATCTTTTTGTTATGTTGCTGGCTGATTTGTCCGGTTTGCTCTTGCTGAGTTAACTCTTTATCTTGCTTGTCTAGGCGAGCATGAATGATTGAATTTTGAGAAAGATACGTTTCTACAGGATCACCGGGTATCAGTAATAAGCTGTGCACAGCGATCGAAAGCAAAAGAGCTAAGGCTATTTTTGTAGTAGGAGAGTGCACGTTTTTTAATCGACCCTTGTTATTATAATAAGCGTTTTAGTAGACGTTTTAGTCATGATAATAGAGCAGAGCACTAGGCTCCATCTTTTTAAGTAAATAACCCACGGTAGCGGTAGGATTTATAGATTGAGCAGGGTATTATTATCGGCTTAAATGATTCAGCCTAATGTGTTGAGCATTAGGGTACTCCCACTCATTAATAGAGATTTTAATATGAGCGTATTGGTCGGTAAAAAAGCACCAGATTTCACAGTTCCAGCAGTACTTGGTAACGGCACTATTGTAGACGAGTTCTCTTTATCTGAAACGATCAATGGTAAGTACGGTATCGTATTTTTCTATCCATTAGATTTCACTTTCGTATGTCCTTCTGAGTTGATCGCTTTGGATCACCGCATGGATACTTTCACTAAGCTAGGCGTTGAAGTAATCGGTGTTTCTATCGATTCACACTTCACTCACAACGCTTGGAGAAATACTCCAATCAATCAAGGCGGCATCGGCGCTGTTAAGTACACTTTGGCTGCTGATATCAATCACGCCATCGTTAAAGCTTATGACGTTGAAAATGAAGGTGGTGTTGCACTACGTGGCGCTTTCATCATCGATAAAGAAGGCGTTGTTCGTTCACAGATCATCAACGATCTTCCACTAGGTCGTAACATGGACGAACTTGTTCGTTTAGTTGAAGCCCTACAGTTCCACGAAGAGCACGGTGAAGTTTGTCCTGCTGGTTGGACTAAAGGCGACAAGGGGATGGACGCTTCTCCAGAAGGCGTTGCTAAGTACCTAGCTGACGAATCTGACAAGCTTTAATCGCTTATTAGATTAAAAATGCCCTGCCTTGCAGGGCTTTTTTTTGCCTATAATTTGTGTTTTATTAATGGCATCAGAAGCTATTGGTACAGGTCTCAGGGAGAAGCATGACTCCGGCTAGAGCATGGTATTTAATTGCCAAGAGTTCAGAGCTGGTCTGTCATCCCAGTACTTTAAAAACATTAGAAAGAGAAAAAGTGGCTTATTTTTCTGATGCGGCGTTAATAACCCCAGCGTTCGTAGCCTGTTCTCGAAATGCTGCTGGTAAAGCCGTGATAGAGAAACTTAACCAATTCATTGGCACAGTGGTCGCAGGGCCTGCTAATCGGCAGCGGATGATGGATTGGCTGGATAAGAGAGAAGCAGTGAACTATGAAAAGGATTATTTAGAATACTTCAAAATTGCGCATTAAAAGATCTTATCTAAACTTAATAAATAATAGTTTAAAGGATATTGAAATGCCCATCATTCGTATTAGCTCATTACCACTTGCCGATAATCGAAATATGCCAAAAGTTATGGAGGCGCTTAGTAGTGGTGTTTCACGGGATGTTCGAATAGAGCAGGCTCAGTTGTCGATATGCTGGCAATATATTACCGAAAATCATTACATTGCCAAGGGTGAACTAGCAGAACAGCAGCCAAGTCAGACTCATCCCATTTTAGTAGAATTGCTGGTGCCAGAAGTGCTGAGTAAAGATTTGACCGAAAAAATCATGCACTCGCTGGCACACCGCTTAGGTAAAGAGCTTAATTTCCCCGTTAGCAATATTTTCATCTACGAGCGCCAACTGCACTCTAATCAAGTTTTTGAGAAAGGCATGTTGGCGAACTGGGCATAGAAACATGATATGCGGTTTAAGCTCTAATTATAAAAAGTTCTCTAGTATTTCAGAGAACTTTTTATTGAAAGTTGCCTGTGGCAATTCTTCATCATCAATCTTTCTTGATCCAGACATTCGCCAGATGTTTTCTTTTTGGGCATTATCACGAATATTGATCACTAAAGTCGCATAGGTTTCATCTCTAACAAGGTGACTTGTGTAAACACCAGACCCGATGCTGATAGGCTTTAAATCAACATTCTGTATTTGTTTAATCCCCAAAGCATATTGTACGGTCATCTGTGAGTCTTTTGCAGAGTAAGTCATTCCTTTCTGTTCTAAGTAGGTACGAATCGCTAACTCAATTTTTGCATTCGCGAGATGGGTGTGACCTTTCAGCGGCAGAGAAGTAATGTTAAACGTTTGGTAATCGCCTTGCTTTGCAGTATCAACTTGTTGAAAGTGAATATTAGGCTGATGCGCACAGGCCGACAATAATAAAATTGATAGCAGTAATAAAGAATGGATTTTCACAGGAATACCTTATAAAAAGAGGAGGTGATTGAGTTTAACCTCCATTGAGCCGATTTGGTGGGTGCAAGTCAATATAACGAGTAAAGAAACTGCAATGTTCAGAATCCTCATTTCAAGGGCTAAAGACTCGGGGTAATAACTAAGGGCAAGCTGCTTTCTAGAGTGATTAGCGAGTTAAGCAAACCGCATTAAAACCAGATTCCGTCATAATATAAGCAGCAACTTCACTGCGGCGTCCGCCATCGCAATAGACTACATAATTAAAATCATGATTCATGCTTTTTAGTTTTTCGCGTATATGATTAAGCGGCACATTTTCACTATTTTTTAAGCGATCATGGCGAAATTCTTGCGGACGGCGAACATCAATTAAAACAGTACCCGAGTCGCCTTCATCCATCTGAATATGCATTTCTTCAAGAGAAATCGATTTGATGATGGGCTTCTTTAAAAGTTCATCAAAATCGACTTTATCCAATACCATAAGCGAACCATTGCTGGCCATCGTGACGGTCGCATTACGCACACTCTCGGAGATAATGGCATCTTCGCCAAAGCAATCTCCAGTCTGAATTGCAGCCAGTGTTTTTTCTTTATGGCCATCACCTTGGCTCACAATGGCGCGACCCTCTTTAATGACGTAAAACTCCTCACCTTGTTCTTCTTCTTTGACAATAACTTCACCAATTTTCACGTCACGTTCTTTGAAACGGACCAGTAACTTCTGGATATTTGCCGGCGGAATACGCGTAAACAATGGCGAGTTTAATAGTGCATCCATCCAATCAAGGCCTTCAGAATCATCGAAGTCAGGATCTTGTTCTTCTAGATCTTCAGATAGCTGTGACCATGTCGTCACGAGATCGAGGTAGTCGCGACTAATGCTGTAAAACTGGCATTCGCTCGTGGTGATGGCGGAAGTGCGGTGAATTTGAGAGCTATTGTCGAGGGCTAGGTAGTTATCTTCGCTGCCCGCGGCGATTTTAGTAATATTAAAATTTTCATCGGCTAGATCAATATCGCCATTAATTAAGAAATGGCACTCATTGTCCGCATTTCCGCGCTTAAAAAGAATCTTCCCTTTCTCCAACGTATGCTCACGAAACTGACTGCTTAAATCTTCAATACAAGCCGTAGTTAGGTAATCAAAAGGGATAAAACCCTGCAACTGCTTGGAATCGATACTACTCGAAGTCGTCATACTAGCCTTCTTCAAAATGCTGCTACCAATGTAATCGTTACATTAACTATAGCTAAACTTGCAGTTCTGGTAAATTCTTAAACAAATTCAATGCCTCTGGATTCTTTAAGGCGTCTGTATTTTTAACACGCTGGTTATGTACAACTGTGCGTACGGCCAATTCAACGATTTTCCCTGAGATAGTACGAGGGATATCAGAGACTTGTATAATTTTAGCGGGTACGTGTCTGGGGGTAGTATTGGTCCGAATAGTCGAGCGAATAAGCTGAATCAATGCCTCATCTAATTTTTCGTTGGGCGCTAATATAACAAATAGCACAACTCTGACATCATCTTGCCATTGTTGGCCAATGGCAATGGACTCGATTACTTGATCGAGCTTTTCAACTTGGCGATAAATTTCAGCCGTCCCAATGCGAACGCCACCTGGGTTGAGTACGGCGTCTGAGCGACCGTGAATAATCAGTCCTTTGTTTGCTGTTACTTCGCCATAATCACCTTGTGCCCAGACATTATCAAAGCGATCAAAGTAGGCTTTATAGAATTTATTATTACCTTCATCTTGCCAGAAGCCAATGGGGCAAGAAGGGAAGGGCTGGGTGCATACCAGCTCACCTTTTTGTTGTAATAATGGTTTGGCTTGATCATCGTAGATATTCACCGCCATGCCTAAGCCTGGGCATTGCAGCTCGCCTCGGTATACCGGCAGTATTGGGTTACCTAGCGCAAAGCATGAAATAATATCGGTTCCGCCAGATATAGAAGATAAGCAGACATCGGCTTTGATATCGCGATAGACGTAATCAAAACTTTCATGAGCTAGCGGTGAGCCTGTGGATAAAACGGCTTTTAATTCAGCGAGTGCATAATCTTGCTTCGGTTCAATGTGAGCTTTTTCCAGTGCTGCAATGTATTTTGCGCTGGTGCCAAAAATGCTGACGTTATGGCGATCACTCATTTGCCATAAGCAATGACCAGAAGGGTAAAATGGTGAGCCATCGTATAATACGACGGTCGCGCCAGTACTTAAGCTGGAGACCAGCCAGTTCCACATCATCCAGCCACAAGTCGAATAATAGAAAATAGTATCGTCGGCTTTTAAATCGGTGTGTAGGCGCAATTCTTTTGCATGCTGTAACAAGGTTCCGCCAACGCTGTGAACAATGCACTTGGGCACGCCTGTAGTGCCTGAGCTGTACATAATATAGAGCGGGTGTGAAAAGGGGACCGAAACAAATTCAATCAGCTCCGTTGGATTATCTAATACCTTATGCCATACGCTGACGGTGGGTGTAAGGGCATCGAGTGCACTAAGGTCCAATTCAGCTATAGTTAGGCCACTGTGCGGGCTCAGTTGAACATGTGGGATAACGATAACGTGCTCTAAGCTCGGCAGTTTCTCACCGATCTCTGCGACCTTAGTTAAAGAATTATGCGTTTTCCCGCCATAAAAATAGCCATCAGTGGTGAACAGAATCTTAGCTTCTATCTGCCCAAATCGATCAATCACCCCTTGTAAACCAAAATCGGGAGAGCATGAGGACCAAATAGCGCCAAGGCTGGTGGTTGCTAACATGGCAACAACGGTTTCTTGGGTATTGGGCATAAAGGCTGCTACTCGATCCCCTTTTTCAAGGCCCATTACTTTAAGCGAGGCGGCTAGCTTTGCTACTTGAGAGTAAAGTGTTCCGTAGCTAATACTTCTGTCTTGGCCATCATTAAGGCCAGGTTCACCACAAGAAATAAGAGCGGCTTTTTCATCACGACGTTGCAGCAAGTTTTCAGCAAAATTTAACTGCAGATTTGGGAACCATTGCGCCTCGCTGAAGTGACCTTGAGCGTTCAAAATATCTGATTTAGATAAACCTTCTGGTAAAGCAGGGGTAATACCTGCGGTTTGCCACACTAATGACCAGAATGCTTCAGGTTGCTCAATCGACCATTGATGCAATTCACCGTAATTAGAGATCTCACTCTTTAACGTATTGCTGGCACTCATTGATGCGACATTAATCGCAGTAGCTTGGCGCATAAAATCGAGCATATTGCTGTTTTCAACACGTTCGTTAGACGGTATCCACAGCGGCGTTGCAGAGTGTGTATTTGGAGGGGTCATTGAGCTGGCTGAAATCATGTTATTTATCATTATCATTACCTTTACGTTAACGTAAACATAGCATTATCAGGGCTTATCTTTCAAGTAAGTCTCAAACCGCGATAACATAAGCAAGCAGAGAGACCAAAGGAGCGTTAAGCAGGCAAGTTAATATATTCCAGTAGATTTTGAGGCGGTGTCTCTGGGCTAAAAGGAATACGCCCTAGGCAAGGGGCTTGAATATGTTGCTCAAGGTAGGAAAAGTTAGCGTCTTGCTCGCTCATGTCGGCATCAATGTGATTAGCAACCCAGCCAACAAAATTGA
Organism: Oleispira sp.; assembly: GCA_036960605.1. GTDB lineage: Bacteria > Pseudomonadota > Gammaproteobacteria > Pseudomonadales > Oceanobacteraceae > Oleispira. The sequence goes on from JBALXI010000010.1 coordinate 22,801, forward strand.
GCTTCGAGGCAATAATTAATTGCTGAGTTAATAGTGCGTGATTAATGCAGCCTAGTTTCATTCCGACAACAAGAATAACGTCGTGGCTAAGCTGCTGAGCAAAGTCGGCTAACGTGTTTTTGTCATTAATAGGAACTAACCAACCGCCGGCACCTTCTATTAAATGAAAGTCTGCTTGTAGAGTGAGTCCTGGCTGACAGCGTTCGAGTAAGTTGGAAAGAGTCATTGGCGCTTGATTTAATTCAGCGGCAATGTGAGGCGCTATGGCTTGTGGAAAGGCAATTGGGTTATGAATCGTATAGGCTTGTTTAAGGCTGCTGGCTTGTTGTAATAATAACGCGTCATCGTTGTGCCATTCACCGGCAGAAATTTGCGCTGTCGACCAGTGACACCCTGCAGCGATGGGCTTTAAACCAAACGATGAAAGTCCTAAGGATTGAGCCTTGTATAATAACGCAGTGGCGACGAATGTTTTGCCGGCATCGGTATCGGTGCCGGTAATGAAGACTTTGTGCATGGAATGCAAACTCAATAATTAAAAATGATGATTAGCGCTTACGAGCGATGATCCAGATAAGGTCATAGGTCAGGGGGAGCGAGGTAAGAGACGCTTCTTGTTCTACGCTACAGACATCACGATAAGCAGCTTCCAGTTGTTGCAAGCGCTTACGCCCTCCTAGCCCGGGTCTACGTCCCGAATTAACATTGGTCGCGCCAATCGCTTTTAACTCTTTTAATAAACTGGATAAGCTCTCGTGTTGCTGCACGACTTCCTGCTGCTGAATACTTTCAATATCAAAGAAAGCTTCGCATTGCTCAACGACCTGCTGCTTCGAATTGAACGAATTGACATGAACGAAAGGGTCGATATGCTGCCAAGCGGCTTTCAATTCGTGCATGGTGCGCGGACCTAATGTTGCGAAGGCAAATAAAGCACCGGGTTTAAGTACGCGTTGAGCTTCGTAGAGCAAATCTTGTATTTGTTCACTCCATTGCACCATCAAGTTTGAATAGATGCCATCAAAGCTGTGCTTAGCAAAAGGCAGGTTTTCAGCATCTGCAGTTACTGCATGGAAAGGCAATTGAGCTAGTTTTTCAGTACTGGCGAGGCACATGCCATGGGCAAGGTCAGCCCCTGTAATATGTACTGCTCCTTGTTCTAATAATGTGGGTACCGCAAAGCCTGTTCCACAGCCTAAGTCGAGCCAGTGACCCGTCATAGACTCTTGGTTACGGGTTTGTAATTGTTTTATCTGTTGTGCGAGTTCTAGCGCAGAGAAATGCTGAATCCGCGCGGCTTGATCATAAGAATGGGCAGCGCGGCTAAATTGGCTAGCGACTTGCTGCTTGTCTCTTTGTCTATTACTTGCCTCAGATAGTGCATGCGGCTCGGGTAATTGTGATGAACAGGTATTAATGGAAAAATTCATAAAGTCCAAATCGGTGTTTAAAGTATCAAGCACTGGCAGATTCAAGGTTAAGTTGAGAGTAGATGGCTAATAAATATTGATGAATCACCTCAGGAGATTGGATGAATAGCGCGTGGCACGCCCCCGATATTAATTCAGAATGGCCTTGGCCATGGCTATGGGGCGGTGCGACCAAGGCATCATGCTCGGCAAATAAATGCAGACACAGGCAAGCCGCTTTAGGCATATCGGTAAAGTCATATTGATCTAACCAGCGCAATTGTTTGCCCATGGCTGGCGTCGGCTCTAATTGCTGGTGGGCCAAAAATCGAATAATACCTTTTGGGGTTTCCGTGCCTTGGGCACATAGGCCTAAGAAACGTACTTGAGTTTTAACCGGGTTGTCGTCAAAACTTGAAACAAAGCCGTTAAATCGAGTGACTGGCATGCCATAAGGCCATTGCGTCGCACGACAAAATTTAGGCGCTGTGGCTAGGGTAATGAGCGCCGCAGGAGCCGGTTGGCAATGTGCGACGGCTTCCGCTAAAGCCCCGCCTAATGACCAGCCGACTAAAATGGCATTTTGAGGCAGCGCTTGGCAGACTTCTTCCACTGCTTTATCAAAAAACTCGTGATCAAACCAGCGGTACCAATAATGCTGCCCTGGCAAATTATGGGCGAGTTCGGTGAAGACTTCAGCTTTAAAGCCCCAGCCAGGAAACCATACCCAAACTTGTGGGTTATTACATTCAGAAGCAAATGCGAACTCAAGCGCCATATTCAGACTCCACCTTAAATAAACGTCGATAAGGAGACCAGAGCGGTCAATAACTGATCAATATCTTGTTCAGTATGGCTGGCGGTTAACGTTATGCGTAATCGAGCACTGCCTTTTGCGACGGTGGGGGGACGAATGGCAGTTACTAAAATGCCGCGCTGTTTAAGTTGCTGGCTTATTGCGACAGCTTTGGCATCATCACCGATTAATAGCGGTTGAATGGCAGTACTGGATGGCATGATGTCGAGAGCAAAATGTAGGGCTTGCTGACGGAAGTAGGCAATATTGGACGCTAATACTTCTTGGCGTTCGCCACTCATCACAATGGCTAAATTATTGTGCATGGCACTGGCTAAGGCTGCAGGCAGTGCTGTGGTATAAATATAAGGGCGGGCGAATTGAATGAGGTATTCAATTAAGTCTTCAGACCCCGCGACAAAAGCGCCATAACCGCCCAAGCCTTTACCCAGCGTGCCCATGTATATAGGGACTTGTGCGGGTAATAAGCTTTGTTTGGCAATACTGCCGGTATATTCGCCCTTACCTAATACGCCAAAACCATGGGCATCATCGACCATTAATAGCGCGTCGTGTTGCTGGCATAGATGGGCAAGTTCAGTGAGATTCGCTTGATCACCATCCATGCTAAATACGGCATCGGTGGCGACTAGTGAAAGGCCCCTAATCGATTGATCTGAAGTCTCTTTGTCCTGTTCAAGAAAACGCGCTAGATGAGCCGTATCATTATGGCGATAGCGTCGCATCTTACTATTACTGATAAGGCCGCCGTCAATTAACGACGCGTGATTTAACTTATCTTGGTATAGATGATCTTGACGCTTTAATAGGGTTTGTAATACTGCCATATTGGCCATGTAGCCATTGGCAAACAATAAGGCGCGAGGATAGCCGACTGACTTAGCGAGAGCCTGCTCTAATTGCTGGTGGGCCAGGCTATGGCCACAGACTAAGTGTGAAGCTCCGCTGCCCATTCCCCAGGTTTTAGCAGCCGCTATCAACGATTCGGATTGTTGAGCTAAGCCTAGATAGTCATTACTGGAGAAGTTTAATAGCGTTTGGCCATCCAAGACGATGCGTGCGCCTTGTGGGCTAGCCACATTGATACGCTGGCGCCAAAGGTTATCTTCTTTGCGTTGTTGAATCGCTTGTTGAATACGTTGTTGCCAAGGCATGCTATTAAATTAATCCCAAACTCGACTTAATGAATAGAGCGCATCATAATGCAGAGAAGAAATCAGTCAACCTAGTTTGGCTTACATGGTTTACTAATGGCGAATTACAGATGAAAGACACTTCTCAGAATACTGCCCAAGACACTGGAAAAAACACTCAGACACCCCAACTTGCTGCTGATTTCCGTTTTCAAACCTCAACGTCAGACGCCCTCGCGTACGACCAGCAGCATCTTTGGCATCCTTATTCAGCGATGAAGAGCACTAGGGAAAGGAGTGCAATAGAAAAGAATTCAGCGCCAGAAGCGCAAACTATTTGGGCCGTCGAATCCGCAAAAGGTATCTTTTTAACGCTCGCAGACGGCACGCAACTGATTGATGGCATGTCGTCTTGGTGGTGCACAGTGCATGGTTATAGCCATCCTAGAATGGTAAAAGCCATCAGCGAACAAGCGGCAAAAATGTCTCATGTTATGTTTGGTGGATTGACCCATGAGCCGGCGATTAATCTTGCGCATAGACTTGTGCAACTAACCCCAGCCGGGCTGAACAAGGTTTTCTTATCCGACTCCGGCTCAGTCGCAGTGGAAGTCGCGATTAAAATGGCTATTCAATATCAACAAGCGCGCAATAAATCAGAAAAAACAAAGTTAATAGCGCTCAAAAAGGGCTATCACGGCGATACATTAGGTGCGATGTCGTTATGCGATCCGACGACGGGCATGCATCACTTATTCAGTGATTTATTAGCCCAACAGTTTTTTATCCGCGAGCCACAAATAGCCTTTGATCAAGCTTGGTACGAAGACGATATACAGCCTTTGCACGAGTGCTTGCAGCAAAATCACCAGCAGATTGCCGCATTAATACTTGAACCCATTGTGCAGGGCGCAGGCGGGATGCGTTTTTACCATCCTGAATACCTCACTCGTGCACGCCAGCTTTGCGATGAATACGACGTGCTATTAATTGCCGATGAAATTGCGACGGGCTTTGGTCGAAGTGGTAAATTATTTGCCTGCGAACACAGTGGCATTAGTCCAGATATTATCTGTGTGGGTAAAGCCTTAACTGCAGGTTATATGACCCTAGCAGCAACTTTAACGACGGATCATATCGCAGAAACGATCAGTGCAGGGGAGGCGGGATGCTTTATGCATGGGCCGACTTTTATGGCGAACCCTTTGGCCTGTGCTGCGGCAAACGAAAGCTTAGCGTTATTAATCGATAATGATTGGCAAGCTCAAGTTCAGCGTTTAGAAAAAGGACTGTTAGCAGGTTTGGCGCCGGCAAAATCATTAGCGGCCGTTGCTGATGTTAGAGTCTTAGGGGCTATTGGCGTGATCGAAATGAAGGAGCCGGTTGATATGAAAAAAATTCAGCCTGCTTGCATTGAACATGGGATTTGGCTGCGTCCTTTTGGTAAATTGGTTTATATCATGCCCGCCTATGTGATGACGGATGACGAGTTGAAAAAATTGACAGCTGGCATGCTAAAGGTCTTAAAGTCAGGACAATTTTAAACAAAAAACCAGTTTTGATCAAAAAACAGTCACTGCAGCAACTACACTAATAATGTTACAGCCGATCTGCCTTTGCTGTAACCATTCTTTATTAGGTGACTGATGGTAAAGGATGCGGGTATTGCGGTTGTCCCACTGCATACTCGGGTTTGGCTCTCGCATTTACGATGCTTGTTCCCGGATCGTAAATACGGGGGTTTTTTCTACCTGATTTCTCTAGTGATACTTTCTAATCCAAGTCTTTATTTAAATAATTTGCTTGAATTGTGTCCCCTATCATTATTACACTGAGTTTCATTCTAAGCAGCATTCCAAGTTTTTTATGGCAATTATCTGGCAAGAAACCCGTGAGGGTACCCGCTATCAAGTCCGCAGCGCAGGCAACACATTACGTTTATATACCGACAATGTTTTGCATAGCCAATACAACCCCGCTAGAAAATTGACCGGCAGTGTTTGGGATTTATTGTTTTTACCTGCTTTATGCTTAGCGCAAGATAAACCCCTTCGTGTGCTAGTGCTTGGCGTTGGCGGCGGCGCTATTATGCATATGATGAATGATTTTTTAAATTGTGAAAAAATCATCGGCTTAGAATTAAATCCTACACATATTGAAATCGCGCATAATTATTTCGCTTTGAATAATAGCGATTTTGAATTAATAGAAACAGATGCGATTAACTGGGTTGAAAATTATCGCGGCGAGAAATTTGATGTCATTATCGATGATCTTTTTTACGAAGAGAAAGGGGAACCGGTAAAAGTAGCTGTGCCGGATAGTACTTGGTTCTATCATCTATACAGTCAGTTAAAGCCAAAAGGTATGGTGATTATGAACTTTGTCGGCAGGCACAGTGCGATGAGCGCTTCACCTCTGCATGATGAAGGTGTGCAAAAGCTATTACCGTATGGTTTGCATTTAACCACGCCCTTTTATGATAACCATGTACTGGCTTTTTCTAGCCAGCCATTACACAGCCGCGTAATAAGAAAAACAATTAATCAGCACGAAAAACTGAGTAGTTTAAAACAAAAACTACGCTTTTCGTGCCGAAATTTTAGCCGTTAGCGCTTAAATTATAACTTTTCATATTTTACGCTAATGACACCATTGGTTCCTGCGGGTAAATCAATAGAATATTATGGTTCGTAATAGCTTAAAATTAGTAATTTATACTGCCCGGAGCTCGTCTAAACGGCAGGTGCTCGGGAGTTTAGCCAAAGTGTGATGAACTGTTCACGTAATAAACCGAAGAAGATTATAAACTTTCGTCGGTAGCGAAGGATATCTTCATTATGCAACTAATTATGCGATTAAGAGTTGTATATAAAATATATTTAAATTAGTGAGTTATGTGTGATTAGCTATCGTTAGGGGTTAATGATATTTTTAGCTGTCAGTAAATCGTCAGTCTGGCATTACATAAAAATACCTCAGCTTCCGACTGTCTATATTAGAGGTTAGTTTTATAATCGTTTAGGAACACAGGTTTACACTCAGCTCTTTAACGCAGCTAAATAGCTACAAAAATTAACGTTAATGAGTTATTTGATCTGGTTTAATTATTATCAAGTACTCAGTTCACAATAATAGAAGAAATATATTGTTATGAGCGTGTCAATAATAATACGGGATAAAAACTATGAATGATTATCTAATGCATGGAATATTGGAGTGTGAATGGCAGATTATTAGTGGCACACCTCATGTTAAAAAAACACTCGGACAACAACAGTCCACGATACCGTTAGAATCTTCTAGTTGTTGCATAAGTGACCTAACACCGGTAGTCGAATTAAGTTCTGAAAAAAACACGATATTTTTATCCATGATTAAAAAATATCTTATGCCGTTTAGATTAAAGAAAATAACCCTTATTGGATATGATGCTAAAAACGTTACTCATCAAGACATACATAAAATGCTGAACGATGAAGAAATTGAGGCGAAAGTATTCCCTACTGCGAGCCATGCAAAGCAGTGGCTATTGCTACCCGATGTGGATGCGGATATTTGGCATGATACTGTAGTTGCCACGTATTGATTTAATGAGAGTATCCAGAGCAGGTCCGTTATGTCGAAAACTAAGATCAGCTTTGGTGAAATACGACCCACTTATATTGCGATAAATTAATGAATGTTGATCTAACCTAATCTTATTGTAAATTATTTTTCTTAAGGAAGTAGCCCGTGTAAGCCGCGATCACGATAGCGCTAACGACATCAATGACGGGAAAAGACCACCAAATACCGTCGACACCATACATAGAGGAACATATCCAAAGTGTGGGTAATAATAGAATGTAGCTGTGCAGGCTATTCAATAAAATAGCAGGTTTGGCAAAGCCTAATGCTTGGAATAGTGCAGGGCAAATCATCCCAATGCCTACTGTAATGAAAGCAATAAAAACAATACTAGCAATGTCAGCTGCCGCTTTTATCAATGCTTGGTCTTGAGTGAATAGCTGAAACAAATATTGCGAGCCAAAAATCATAATGACAGACCATACCAAGGCATATGCAGAGCTTATTACGAGTGCGACTTTTAGTACTTGAGTGACACGTTCATAACGCTGTGCACCATAATTAAAACCGGCAAAAGTCTGGAATGCGATCATCATACCTAGCACCGGTAAAAAGATCAGCATGAAGGTGCGATTCAAAATGCCGTGCGCACTGATTAATAGCTCTGCTTGATTTCCGCCCACTTTAACTAAAGCAACATTGACCATTAATAGCATCATGGCGAAGCCTGTATAGGATAGGAATACCGGAATTCCTAAAGTGATCGCTTCTTGATGAACTTTTGGTATAAAGCGGAAGTGATTGAATGTGAATGAGACTCTATGACTTCCTGTTTTTAATAGATAAATAGCATAGAAAAATGCGAAGGTAATCGATAGAGCTGTTGCCCATGCTGCACCTGGAACTCCCCAATCAAATACAAAAAGGAACAGGGCATCTAAGGCAATGTTTAATAACGCCATGGAAGCCATGAGTTTGAAAACCTGAACATTCAAGCCCTGAGCGCGTAGGCCTTCACTCATGGTGCCGTGGCAGAAACTGATTAAGCCAATGGCGGCGATAGGGGTTAGATAATCAACAGCATAAGGAATTAAGACAGTCGGTAGTTGTAATAATTCGAAAATTTCAAAACGAAAACTGACAATAATAATTGACAGTATTAAACCAACCAGCGCCGCGAGAACAAGAGAAGCACTAAAAACCATACTGGCTTCATCGTCTTTGTTAGCCCCTAAATAACGCGATATAATCGATGCCATGCCACTACCTAACATAGCGCTGATACTGATCATTATCATTTGAATGGGAAAGGCGGCTGAAACCCCACCAATGGCATTGGTACCGACCGCTCGGCTGATGAAAATAGCATCTACAAAATTAAATAAGCCATTAATCATCAGGCCAAAGATAATGGGCAGCGCCATCTTGATAAATAGTGGCGCCACAGGCTCTGTGAGTATAGGAGGTACTTGATGAGAAGCTGTTTGAGACGAAGGTGGCATATAAATTCCGTATTAATAAACTTTTACTAAAATCTCAAGGTGAATGAAGTCATTCTTCATATCCACCTCATGGTAGCGTTCAACGACCGTTTTACTAGCCAATAATATATTATTATCAGGTACATATTCAGAAAATAACCACAGATAAAAAGGGTGGCGTAATTCGCTTATTTTACCCTTGAACATAGCACTTAAATATTGCCCAGCTGCTAATGTCTGTACGGCTATTCCGTGATCGATTAACTGTTTAGGGTCATCAATCTTGTAACCCGCTTCATAGCGGCACTGAGATTCAGGCGTTATAAAGTGATTGTCTTGGCAAAAAGCAATACTTCGATTTTTCTGAAATAAAGGAATATCTTGGCTGGCGAGTAGTTCTTTTAATTGCAGCCATGCCTGTTCAATACCTTCAATGCTATACCCTAAAGTACTGGCTAAATAACAATAATGCGCTTCATCAACGTCGATAATGCCGATAGATAAACATTGTTGTTTAATTAAGGTTTTATCATCGGTTGATAGGTTGCCATGATAAAGCTGTTGCGGTTGTATGTGTTTTCCAATTTTGCTCGATAGTTTTCCATCCTTGCTATTTTTGGCATTCTTAACATCTGTACCTTTAGCATCAACGGTCTGATTCCGACGATAGGTCGAAGCAGTGAAACCAAAATAATTTCCGAAGGCTTTTGCAAAGTTAGCTTGGGAAGAGAAGCCACAGTCAAAGGCTATTTGTTGAATGCTATTGTTCTTTGGAGAGCGTAACTCAAATAGAGATTGCTCAAGGCGTTTACGCTGCAAATATTGGTTGAATGGCTCATTGGTCACAGATTTGAATATACGGTGAAAATGGAACTCAGACATATTAACTTGCTGTGCCATCTTAGCAACGGTAATAATATCGGCTAGGTGTTCCTCTACATAAACCACCGCTTGGTTAATACGTTGTAAATCTTTTTGCGAAGCGGCCATGAATGAAGTATCCGAAACGGGTGTCTTAGATGAAGGGAGTAATGAACTCACTGTAACAGATGTAGCCCCCAATACCGAAATACTGGAGGCTGTTTATGGAAAGGTGTTAGCTCTGTATTACCAAGATTCAGTCCTCATGCTGTGAATCATTTTGAAAAATGCACGTTCATGCTGCTTCTCTGCATGGGCACCAATATCTCTGCGTTTTAAAAACTCATCTTCTTTTAATAGTTTTAGGTAATTAGCGAGGTGTGCGTGAGTTAATGCATGGGTAGATAATGCTGACTGAATTGCGCACCCCGGCTCATTGCTATGGCTACAGTCACTGAACTTACAGCGCTGCGATAGTTCAACAATGTCCATAAAGGTTTGTTCAATACCTTGTTCGGCATTAGACAACTGCAGCTCTCTCATTCCCGGAGTATCAATGATTGCAACTTGACCCTGGGGAGTTGGGAGAAAAAATAGCTGTCGGTGAGTGGTCGTATGTTTGCCTTTATCATCATCGACTCTAATGTTTTGGGTCGATTGCTCTGTTCCGATCAGCGCATTGATTAACGTTGATTTTCCTACCCCGGAAGAACCGACTAACGCGATGGAGTTACCTTGTTGAAAGTAAGTATTCAATGCACTTAAGCTGTCTTCATCATTCACACTGATAGCATGGGCTAAATGCACATTTAGCTGGCGAATTTGATCGAGTAAATCATCGACGACATCACCGCTGCATAAATCAGTTTTAGTTAAAATAACGACGGGCTCAACATCAAACTCATACGCGAGGGCCAAATAGCGCTGCAAGCGTTTAAGATTAAACTCGTCATTCGCACTGGTTATTATCCACAAGTAATCCAAGTTGGCAGCAATTACCTGTGTTTGATTTTTTGCGAAACGTTCAATACGATTTTTGGCTTGAATAATGAGCGAAATACGTAAGTGTTCATGTATTGAGTCCGCGATGACCCAATCACCCACTGCAAGGTGTTGGCTAATAGGATGAAACTGTACTGGACACATTAGCTCACAAATACCCTCTTCACCGATGGCTTCAATTCGATTACGGTGAATTGCAGTTATGCGAAAGGCGGTGATTTCTTCAAGTGCTAATTGAGAGTGACTTTGTTGTACTAGTTGCTGTAAAAAATAGTTAGACCAGCCAAGAGGCTGTAATTTAGAAAAATTCAATGGTTATCTCCGACAAAAAAATATAAAACGCCGGGCGATTTGATTAGCAAAGACTTTTAACAAGGTGTGCAGACGCAGAGAAATCATTCTCAAACATCATTCTTAACAGTAAAACTTGTTAGCCTAAGCGTTGATCGCCAGGGTAAGAACTCGTTCCTGAAAAAGCACAAACATCAAAAATCTCCAAAGTATATTAGGTAGGACTATCGTAGAAGGGCATTTTGTATTAGATCTAACAATTAATCAATCAATAGCATTCTTTAGGGTCACTTGGCGTATCGTTAAAATTTGCCATAAAGGGAAGAGCTTCTATACTGCCAATAAATACCCTTGTTGAAGAAGCATGTGTTATGGCTATTACTGAACAGCAAAAAAAACTGGTTAAATCGAGCTTTGCCAAAGTAGAACCGATTGCCGATATAGCCGCCGAGCTATTTTATGCACAGTTGTTCAAATATGATCCATCGCTGAAAAAACTATTTAAATCAGACATTAAGTCACAAGGGCGCAAGCTTATGGCCGCGTTAAAACTGGCGGTATCAAGCTTAGATAATCTCGAGAAACTGGTGCCAGTCTTAGAAAAAATGGCTGTTACCCATGTTGATTATGGGGTAAAGGTTGAAGATTACACGCCTGTAGGTAACGCCTTGATATACGCACTAAAGCAAGGTTTAGCGGATGATTTCACTCCAGAGCTAAGAAAGGCCTGGTCAGATATCTACCGTATTATGGCAACGGTCATGCGCCAAGCGGCTTATCCTAGTTACAATCCAGAAAACTATCATAATAGTAAATATTATAATCGCGCGGCATGATTAGTGGCGCTTTAAGCGAGCATCACTACTTATAATCAAAAAACTTTCTTTGATCTTCACCTGCGCTCAATGCATTTACCTTATTTGGATGTTTGTGCTCTCGCCAGCCAGAAACATGTTTACCAATATTGATGTGGGGGAACCGTACATCTTTGTCATGGGGGATATCTAAAAAGGTGAGTAATGTATCTAAGCTTTCCTTGTCACTCAGGTTAATACTTAATAAGTCATCTCGCTGTGAAAAATATTCTAATACTTGGCTTTTGTGCGAGTGATAACAAGCGGCTAAATGTTCTTCATCAAAAGCCAGCTCATTCAATATCAGATTTTTAGACGAACCGTCTTTAATATACAGGCTAAAAACTTCATTAAAACTGCGTTTCAGTACCGGGTTGAAAATTCCTGTTTTAGGCTCAAGATTGCTGTGCATCTTTTTCAGTAACATCTGAATAGAGGGGATCCAATCTGCTAGTGCTCGGTCTAGATAGACAAATTTAGAACCCGGGAAAAGAATGTCCAACTCTTGATAATCACTGAAACAAGGCGAATCGGATAGCACATCGGCTAGCTTAAATGCCTGCTTGGTATAAGCGGTATGAGCGACGTTAAAGCCGTAATCCAGCATTGCAATGCTAATGCTGGTTGTGCCTGTTCTGGGCAAGCCAATGATAAAGAGTTTATTCATGTCGTAATCTAGGCACGCTTTAGGCAGAAAAATAGGATTTTATCATATTAAAACTGCTCGCTACCATCCGGTTCTGTTCTCGGCAATTTATTGCGCTTTAAACGAAATTTAGATAATTGATCATAGGCAAAGCGGCGAGCGCGATTGATATTACCCAATGGGCGATGTTCTGGTAAAGAATGCCAGGCTGCGAAGTATGAGTTTTCGGCAAATACCATTTGCTCAGCGGAATCAAACGACTGCTTTGGAATTTTAATCGTGGCGACTTTAATCAAGGGGGATAAAGCTTCTGGCCAATCAACGGTGGTATCTTCAATCGGCATCTTTATCGCATCGGTCTGAAACTGAATCATAAAGTCGAAGCTGGCTTCATCTTTTGACAGGTGTTCTGTCATTGCTTCTTTTAGATAGTTTTCAGTTTTATTTTTAGGCATTGTACTGCGGCGCTTAGAAGTCGGCAGTAGGGCGTATTTGACTGCACGCTTATGACCAGTCGAATCAGTACCAAATTGAAAAGCAGTATTACTCCAATAACGATTGTCCAGTGGGCTAGTATGCTGCTTGTTCATGGTTAATAGAATCCACAGCGTGCGCAAGTGGCTATCGAAGGGATTAAAGAAAAATTTTATAATGCTGTTATTGCCAAAAGCGGCGGTGATGAGTTTTTTAAAGTCTTTAATGTGGGACACTAAGAAAATGGGGTGCGACATAAAGACAAAGTCTTGGGTATATTTTTCTTCTTCAAAACTAGTGTCATTGGTTAAAGCATCAGTGAAATAAGGTTCCCCCTTTGTTTCTGGCAGATTGTTGATGTTAAGAATTTTGTCGCCTGCAACGCCCATCAGCTTTATCGCGAAGCCAATCATATCCTTATCTTTATCGTGATGAACTTTATTGGACGCATTAGAAAATCGTATCCAAGCAGGAAAGCTGCGATTAGGACGGCTTAAACCTTGTTTGAAAATACCGACTTGTAATTCTTCTGCTAGGTCTTCTTCAATAATAAATTCAGCTTTTATTATTCCATGATGCTTAGGATGCGCATCACGTCGAAGCGCATTGGGTGAATAAGCCTCTTCCATCTTGGTCTTAAGGAATTCGATGGTTTCTTGGGTATCTTGTAGCTCATCAGGGGCAGGGTATTCGGTGGCGAGTTTACGCTGTGTCTTGATTGTCATAGGCTGTTTCTGAGCGTCCATTGCAAGTCTGTTAATATCCATATTAGGCATCTGTGTATGATAAGCTATTCGCTTCGTATGACAATACCGGGCGACAGCATGAAGACGATTCCCCTAGTATGTTTGTTATTTTTGGCTGAAATCAGCCATGCTGAGCTAGAAACAGGTCTTGGACTAACAGTCGTTAAGGTTCCGCATTATCTGGGGAGTGATGAGTCTGAAGTCTACGTTTTACCCGTTCCCTATATTCGTTATCAAAGTGAAACCCTAAGTATTGATCGTAATTTTATCCAACAAAAGCTTTTTCAATTAGGCAAGTGGAGCGTGGAAATCAGCTTAAGCGGCGCTGTGCCGGTCGATAATGAAAAAAGCAGTGCTAGAGAAAATATGGATGATCTCGATTTCATCGGTGAAGTGGGGCCGGCCTTGCAATATCATTTTAGCGGAGGCCGCTTAAGTGGTGACTCTGTTTATCTTTCAATGCCTATTCGTGGTGCTATTAGCACTGATTTTACCCAGGCGACCTATCGCGGCTATTCCTTTAATCCGAGATTATTTTGGCGCCAACAGTATCAGTATGAGGATAGTCTTGTTCGCTCTCAGTTATCACTAGGTTTACGTTCGGCTAGCCGCCACATGCACGACTATATCTACGGTGTTGATGCCAAGTTTGCAAATACAGAGCGTCAGCAGTATGACGCTAAGGCAGGTTACGGAGGACTAACGGCGAGTTACAATACTTCGATACTTTTTGATGAATACATGCTGGTGGCTTTTATTCGTTATGCCAATATCAGTGGGGCTAGCTTTGAAGATAGCCCCTTGGTACGTCAAAATACCAGTGTGTTATTTGGCGCTGCATGGATCTACATTTTTTAATTCTGTACAAACATACGATCCAGTCTTTCTAAGTCATTCACTACCCGCCAGCTACCGCCGCCATTTTCGACACGCTCTTGCCAATTGTTTAAACGGTTTTTAAACTCTCTAGGGTCGATATTATCGCTGCGTAGTTTTGTGACGTTTAATGCCACAACTTGGATGCCTTGCATATCGATAGGGAAATCTCGGATATGGCCTTTTTGCAATTCTTCTTCTAAGTCGGAAAATATCAATACGTATTTCTCACCTGCTTGAGTTTCGTTAACGAAGTCAGCGGCTTGTAAAATACCACCGGTAATATCCGTTCTAAAACTGCCTTTTTCTAAATTAGCGACGAAGGTATCGACCTTTTGTTTAAATACTCGCTTTTGATTGTTGGTGGTACTCGGGCGGCTATCAAACGTTGTTTTCGCGATGATATCTTTTTCATTAAAGCTGCCACTGTCGATGCGGGCAATGGCAATAGAATCACCACTGTCTAAAGTCGCCAGTAGGTAATTCATAATAGTTTGGGCTTTAGCCAGTTCTTGGGTATAGGTACCTGATGTATCGAGTAATAAATACACCGATTTACTCGCCGGTTTTTGATCGCTACAGCCGGTTAGCAGTAAACTGCTGAGGCATAATGTAGCGATGGCGGCTCTAATAAATACTCGGGTATTTAGTCGCTTTGCATTTAACGGCATTCTTGTTAATAGCTTTTTAATAAAGAGTGATTTCATGATTTTTCTCCAATACTTGTAGTATTAATAGATTCATCTTTTTTACCCTTTTTAAGAGCCCTGTTGGTCAATCCATTTTCAGCACTTAAAGGCACCATGATAACCAGATCGTATAGGCTGATAATAACCTTACTCATCTGGGTGACTAAGCTTGCGCTGCTGCGTAAAACTAAATGCAGGGTGCGCAAGATTGCGATGGCGAATAAACCCAGTACGGTGCGTAACGAGTGGATAAAAGACTCTAGAGGAATGGCGATAAACGCCAGAGCAAAAGGTAAAATAAAGCCCATGATCATTTGGCCGACTGATGGAATCCAGCGGAATTGAGCGCTGCTGCCTTCTGCTGCGACTTGTGTATCGTTAGTATTAGCCGCTAACAGAGATTGTTGAAGCGCTTCGTGGTCCATCGCTAACAAGTCACGCATATAAGCTAAGGAGGCTTCTATGCCGGCAAGGATGAATAATATTGAGAAGCTAATGATCATCATGCGGTGGCGCATTTTATCGTCCATACTACCGATCATAGGGAATAGATGAGTGATGCGTAGAGACTCCAATAAGAAAAGGCCCATGGCTATTTCAATAAGGATAATGACCAGTGCCGCAATATCAGACGTTTTTACACTGCCAATATAGCTCGTACCGCCGACCATTTCAGACATCGGCATAGCGATAAGCTGGAAGTTAATGAGCCCACCTAACGCCGCAATGGTCAGTACTAAGCCGGCAATAAAGAATTGAGTGAGTGAGGACGTCGCTAAGATATTGGCTGCTTTATCTTCACCTGTGAGGATGCTTTGGTATTCTTCCATTTGCTGATCAATTATTTGACCGCGCTCTTCTAATGAATCGACCTTGCCTTTTACTAAGTCCATTTTATTATCTAGTTGACGCCAATCAGGCTGCATTTTAGCTAATACCCGGTGACGATTACTGCCTGCCTTTTGGTAGGCACTCAGGCTTTGAGAGTGTGCGTCATCGATGGATTGCTTGATGTTTTCAAGTATTTTATTCACGGTAGGGTCACCGTTATTCGGCAATGCGGTAATGGTTGCGACGACATCTCCCCAAGCGGGTGGCAGGGGTGCTGATTCGGCGCAGTTTTGATAATCAGTTTCAACGGCTTCAATGGCTGTTTTAATTTCACGATGAAGTGCGGGGTATTGGCTTAAATCGCGTTGAACAATAGCACTGATGCGGTTAAATTCGCGTTCTATTTGGGCTTGTACTTCGGTTTCTCCTGCCGCTAATAGAACTTCTTTATTGCGCTGTTTTAAGCGGTCAATGAGCTGACTAATACTGCGTGCCCATAAGCGTAAGCTCGTATGTAGCATACGGAAGCTTGAGAAGATTAGTTGGTGCGCTTGTACTCTGCCTAGGTACAATAATGTGATGATTATGGTTAGCCAGATTAAGCTAGATATTGCCGTACTCTCTGACCATAGGTTAATTAAGCTGCTGAAGTCGTTCATAGATCACCTCGTAATGATGTCATTGTGACGGTATTGTAAAGTGGCTGCTCTACACAACAGAGTATGGTGTAGAGCAGCGATGAGATTAGTATTGGCTAGCTTTGTGAGGAATTCGTGAGTTTTTCAACGGGCTTGCTTATATAGTTTGTTTCTATCGCTTGCTATAGAATTTTGGTAGATAGTCTTGGTACAGTCATAAACGTAAATAAAGAATGTTGGGCATTGTTTGATGGCAAATATTATGTGGGTGGAAGATCAGTTGCATTGGGTCACTAAGTTTAAGTCTGTGTTAGAGCAGGCGGATCTGGATGACATGAATGCAGAGAAAGGAAATCAAGTTCAGGTTTTTAAATTTGCTGAGGCTGCTCGTCAGCATATTGCCCAAACTCAACAGGCTCCCGACATTGCCATCTTAGACGCCAACATGAATGGTAATGATCAGGCCGGTTTTTCAGTTTCTCGTGCACTGCATAAAAAATGGCCGCAGCTCCCCGTGATCTATTTATCGGAACATAGCGGCACGGGTATTGAGCAGCAAGCATTTGAAGAAACAGGTGCGCAAGATTTCATCGCTAAGCATCAACAGAATATTGAAGCTGTTTTATGTTGGCGAATTCGCAAGGCGCTAAAAAATGCCCAGCAGGCCAGTGGTAGCGGAAGTACTGCTTCAGCAGCGGATATTTTAGAGAGTGGTAATCTAACCATTGATACTAAAACGTGGAATGTGTACTGGTATGGAGAACGCTTAATGAATCCCGCTAACGCTCGTCGGCCTCTACCACCAACCCCTAGAAAGATCTTGCGATATCTAGTTGAAGCTTCACCGAGTCCATTAACCACCTTACAGATCGTTGAAAAACTGGATGCAGACCCGGAGCGTTTTTCAGCGGCTAATTATCGTCAGCATATTCGCACCTTACGGCAATCGATAGAGCAAGCAGCCGAAGCTAAAAATGGAAGTAGTTTTATTGAATTGTGTAAGTCAGGGAAGGGCATTACAACATTTGGTGATGATGGCGCTTATTGCTGGATTAAGGAATGATGATGAAAAAAACGATTAAGACGCAACAGAACTTTCCCGTGCTCAGTGCAGTTGCCTCAGTATTATTAATCACTTATTTATTCGTCTTAGTTATTAATGCCGAATTCGAGGTTTTGAATTCGTTAATCATTAGCTATCCCTTGTTATCTCAGCAGGAATTCTCACTATCCATGCTAGTGATATTTTTCTTGTTGTTGTTTTTTGACATACAACGATTTTATCGTCAAAAAAAACACATTAAGAAAAATACAGATAAGTTAAAGCAAGAGGTTAAGGATGTCTGGGAAAGTAAAAAACACCTACAAAATAAGGCTCATACGTATTCTGGTCATGCTGATAAATTAAAATTATTCATCAGTGATAAGTTATTAGAACATATAGAATACGATGAGAAATTTTTACACTTCAAAGGCATTGCTGCCGAAGTCCGCCATAATGGGGTTATTAGTTATGACATAGTCACTTCTTTATTAACGGTTTTGCTAAAGCAGGAAGGCGCTAGTCATTCGGCTGAAGCTAATAAAGCCTTAGAGGCGATGCGTTATTTATGGGATTTATTAGATCTTTCTACAGCCGATAATATCGCTCTGCATATCGCTAACTTTCTTATTAATGCGGAAGAGCAGTATTATCAAATGATGTTAGAGAAGGACGATAGCGACCTCTCAGCGGCCATCATAAAAGTAGACTTCTCCAGTTTAGAAGCCGTCGCTTCGACGTTAACTCACCTAGTACACGAACCTGATACTATTGATCAGGAATCTGTGAATGCTATTGAGTTGCCTGTGCCTTGGTCTTTCCAGGATGATCAGTTCAATATACGAGTCGCTTCTAAACAAACGTTATTAGGTAATTCAAATCATGTGCGCTTGGTATTGGAAAACCTGTTGAAAAATGCACAGCACTTTTCACGTAAGGCCAGCTTTAAACAAAAAACTGATCGTATTCTGTTATCTGTTATCGAAGACTCAACTCAAACACTGGCTAATTCAATGGCCAGTTATATCGAATTCCAGGTCTATAATCGTGGTCCTCAAATATTGGATGAGCATAAAGGTAAGCTGTTTCAATTGGGTTATTCAACGCGTAGGACCCGAGAGCACCATGGTAAAGGTTTAGGATTATTTTTTGTTAATGAAATAGTTAAAGGGTATGAAGGGCAGTTAGTACTGAAGAATATTAATAACCAAGCGGATAGTTATTCTATTCGAATAAGCTTGAAGAATGGAGATGTCGATACTCAAATTGTCAGCGTGATTGTACCAGAGCCAGAGTTTCGCCCTTTTATTGAATGTAATAGTGCTGATATTGATGCGCCTGAGGTTGATCGTCGTAAAATGGAGAGTTCGCAGCGCTGGCAGTATTCTTCGGCGATAGAATCCATTGAAATATCGTCTCAAAAGATGATTTCTACAGTCCGTTATCACAATGAAGATGGCTATAAAAAGAGCGAAAGTTTTGTTCAAGAGAATAATCTGGAGGCGCCATTACTGCCTCCTTGTTGGAGTATTGATGTACAGCCGAAGCGCGGCGGCAATAAAACGCATAATGTGATTTTTAATGCATTGGATATATCAGGGGTGCGCTTTAGTATTAAATTACCGACGGCGCAAGCGAGATTGGAAGGGGTAGAACCTGATTATGAAGACTAATCTTTAAAAATCGCTCCTCGTTAGGAGGAGGCGGTTTCTTTATTGATTAAGCTGACTAATTCCGCCACGGCCTCAGATGGATAGGCATTTTGATAATCCTGCATATACATTAATGTTTGTGGGCGTACTTTAAGAAAATGCTTTTTAAGGTAAGCCTCTAATGGCAGTGGGATAAAAGCAGGCGATATTCTTATTAATGTTTTATAAAGCCAAGGTTTGAGTAACGATTTTAATAAGTTTTTTTTGAAATCCGCGAAAATGCCATCTGCCATTATCTTTTGTGGTAATAGATCCCTTTGAGCAGCACTGAGTTGTTGTAGTAGTTGCTCTGATTTTCTAAGGCGATCGAACTGCCAGTTAGCAGCCTCAAGAGCACACAAAAATGTCATGAAGAAAGCAGATAATAACCGAGATTCATCCAGTGCACTGTTGACTGCCTTCGCTTTAATTCCCGATTGATTGAACAGAGTCACTACTTCTTTGAGGCTGACCTCTTGCTGTAACAAGTGGCTAGCGGAAATAGGCATAGGCAAGGGGGGTAAATAATAAGCGGTACCAACAGGGTTGATTCCCTTATTGATATTATCGGTTTGATAGCTAATGAGTGTAATCATACCTTGTAGAATACGTTCTTTAGAGATGACTTGAGTCAGGTGTTCTAAATCTTCTTCGCTGGGTTGCAGCATCAATAAATTGGCTTGTTTATTCGAATTATCAAGCTTTTCTTTTATGAGGGATAAAGGCAGTTGGCGAAGTGCACTCGATGAAATACTGAGTGCAATGAGATCAAAGTCATCTGCGTCATCCCATTGAGTAAGGGTAGAAAATTTTGTGAACCGTAAGGGCTGTTGTAAAGTTTTGTCTTTATTAAGGTGATAAAGAACAATACCTTTTTGCTTGTCACTTTCGAGTGCTTGTTGGTACTTTTCTTTAACCAAAAAAGTTACCTGATGTCCGGCATCAACAAAATGATGTCCATATACCAGACCGACTGCTCCAGCCCCTACGATTAATATTTTCATTTTGTTGCTAGCTCCCCAAATACGGCTTGTAGATTACGCGGCACAAAACGTAGGCCAAAAACAGATAGCTTATAGAGTAACCCTGGAACCACATTACCTTTGCCTTTGGCTAATGCTTTTAAACCGGAGCGAGCCACACTTTCACTGGACATGATGGCTAGGCTGCGGATTCCTTCAATTTTCTGTCCTGATACTTCCATGAATTCTGTGGCTGTGCCACCTGGACATAGCGCAGTGATGTGAATGCCTTCAGGTTTTAATTCCCTAACCAAAGAATCCGCAAGGTTTAATGCATAGGCTTTAATCGCAGAATAGGTTGCAAATTGAGGGCCGGGTAAAAAGCCTAATAAAGAAGAAACCAGCATGATATAACCCGTTTGGCGCAGCTTCATGTCTTGGCCAAATAGATAACTTAACTCGGTGAGTGTCGTTACCATGAGTTGCATCATTTCTTGATGAACGGCTAAGGGTATATCCAACATGAAGCCATGCTTAGCAAAACCAGCATTATTAATCAGTATGTCGACTTGCAGTTCTTTTTCTTGGCATTGGTCGTAAAGTGCTTGAGCAGAACCGGCAACGGATAAATCAATACTGATGGTCGTTACCTGAATTCCGTGTTTTTGCTCTAACTCGGATTTAAGTTTTTCTAAGCGATCAGTTCGACGTGCCACTAGGATAAGAGGGCAATTGAGCGCCGCTAATTGGCGGGCCATCGTCTCCCCAATACCACTAGAGGCTCCTGTGATAAGCGCTGTTTTTCCTGTAAGGCGGTTCATCTTATTTCCTATTTTTATAATGTGACGATTTGATAGTTATCGAAGTGACTGAATCCTAAGATACAGTTCGATAGTTGTCAAACTATTAAATATAGAAAAAACTGGGTAAACTGCTGCAATCTACTGAATTGAGAGTATTGAAACGTGGTCGTTGCAAGAGAAGAGTTGGACGTTAAGAAATTAAGTCGTGTATTTAAGGCGTTGTCTAACCCGAATCGACTACAAATTTATTTAGAGGTACTTTCTCATCGACAGTCAGGTATTGCTGCGCCAGAGGCTGGCTGCGGTATTGCTGATTTAATTGGCAAGTTGAGTGTGGGCGCACCTACGATCTCGCATCATGTGAAAGAGCTAGTCGATGCTGGCTTGGTAACGGTTGAAAAAAATGGCAAGTTCGTCACTTGCCATCTAGATGAAACGATGCAAAAACACCTAGGTGCCTTTTTTAACTAAATTAGTTTGCACCATTAATTTTATTAAATTAAGAGAGAGGATGAAATTCGACCGAGGTCAGTTTCAGTATTGGAAGTAACTTCAATAGCAATTGCAATGCCTTGTTGAGATATATTTCTGAAGTTTTTTATATGCGGCTTACAATCTACTTCTCGCCAAAATATAGCCGCTCTAATTAGCTTTGGGCTAGTAATAACTTTTTTTTCTGTTACTTCAACTAGGTATGAGTCGAGCTTGGTTTTATTAACGATGGTCGTGATTTTAATCGCGAATGGCATTTTGCTTCCTTGCAAAAGTGGGGGTGTAATATATTCAATTAAAGTGCAAGTAATCGATCTGCTGTCGCAATGACTAAGGGCGACATACCGAGTACGGCTATAACTGCAATCCAGTCTGAGTATTTTTTGAGCATATCTACGCTCCCTGTATACTATTAATATAATCAATAAAAGTGTTTGCATCCTAACCGACTTTTACCACGTGATAAATACGAAGAAAGAACGAGTGATCAATCCTGAGGATTGGTTATTATCTAATGCATAACTGCATGGAGTCATCGGGATGATGGCTTTGGGCCTTAAAGGCGAGCCAGATAAGAGGGATTTATGTCATTTAAATTTTCTAAATTTTTACTGTTAATTACAAGCTTTATACTTATTCATAGTACCCAGAGCTTGGCTGATATTTATCAGTGGGTCGATTCAAATGGGCGTCCCCAGTTTTCTGATAGCCCAACTAAAGAATACAAGTCATCTGGCTATGCTCAAACAGCTAAAAATACCCTGCCACCGACGACCGATAAGACTCAAAATATAAAAGACCTTGAAAATATCGCTAAAGAATTTAAACAAGATCGGCTAAAGCGTGAAAAAACAAGAGTAAGGGAAGATAAAGCCCGAGCCAAGAAAAATAAAAAACGAGAGAAGCAGCTGGCGCTGGCTAAGAAAAGGAAGCAGGCCTGTAAAGCGGCACGAAAAAAGGAAGACCTTGCCTTTAGAAAGCGGACGCAGAGACAAGGTTTAGTGAAAATGCGTAAAGCCTTGGCTAACTATGAAAAGAAGCGAGAGGCTCGGCTAGAAAAGTGCAAATGAATTAATCGTTATAAGCGCTCTTTAACGTTAATAGGGGGGGCATCGATAATTATAGTCAGTGGGCTGCGATA
This sequence comes from Oleispira sp., assembly GCA_036960605.1. GTDB lineage: Bacteria > Pseudomonadota > Gammaproteobacteria > Pseudomonadales > Oceanobacteraceae > Oleispira. The sequence continues at coordinate 45,250 of JBALXI010000010.1, forward strand.
TCGATGATTACCGGCCGTATTCATCGTGAAATGAACTGTATGAACGTTAGGGATACCTGAAAGAAGAAATAATCCCAAAACTCAGAAGATATAACCCGATAGGCTAATTCTTTGCCAGTTTGACTAAATATTGTGCATGGGAAGGCATGTAGCGCTTTCCTCTATTGACTCAATAGCGCTTTAGAGAGCTTAAATGTGACAAATATCGAATCCCCCTAAAGCAATACTAGCCTTGAGCTTCTGCATTGATTAACCTAGGTGATTCGAATTTAACTGGCGATATGGTCTGTATGTTTTTTGATCAAGAACGGGGGCAGTTTTTCCGCCCTTTAACGAGCAAATATCGCGCTCAGGTATTGGAGTGTCTAAAAGAACTCTACCAGCGCTTATATAGCAGTAGCAGCGCCGACTATGGTCAGGCATTACAGCGTGACGTAGTGATTGAAATCTTCCAAGAAGCCCTCGTGCGTGCTCCGATACTCGCCGATGGTGATGATAGCGATGATTTAAAGGCGTCTGGTAAAGACGGCACTCATAAAGAGAGTGCTAAAGACAGCCGTTTTCGTAATAGCCGTGAACAAGCCGGCTGGGTGCTGAATCAATTAATAGAATTTGGCTGGATGGAAAAGCAGGTCGATGAAGCGACACTACAAAGCACCTTTGCTTTTAGCCGCTACGGTCGCCAGTTTGTTGACCCCTTTATTTCAGAAAGCCGTGCTTCTGCGCGTACTCGTCATCGTAATACTCGAAATACCCGTAATTCATTAGAAGCTTTTTTAGAGCGTGGAGAAGTCTACGACTTGTTGGATGCTTTTGAATACTCTGAGCGTATTATCAGTGACTTCACCGATGTCATTTCAGAGCTAGAAGAACGTAAGCGTGACTTAGTCCGAGAAATGGATGATCAAATGCTGGTTCAGCGGGCGAGTGAAGAATTTTTTGATTTCATGGAGAAGCGCTTTCAACCTGATTTAGCGGTACGACTATCAGCCGATAATGTTGAAAAGCATCGCGATCGCATCAGCGAATTGCTAGAACAAGTACGTAATAAAAATAAAGCGTATAAAGCGAAAGCCGAAGGCCGTTTACGTGAGTTGTTGCCCGAACTAATACAGCCCGGCACGTCTGTTTTATGGACCATTCTTGATGGTATAGATCAGCGTATTCGAAATGCCAGTGATGTAATGTTGCCTGCTCTGCGTAAAGCTCTGCAAGGGTTCACTAAACGAGCGGATATTATTATTCGCCAAATGAGTTATCTCGCGTCACAGCAGCACAATGATGTATTGAGTGTGTGTAAGCAATTATCTGCATTAACCCCTGAGGCTCAAAATGCACAATTATTGGCTGCAGGTCAGCTAATGAGTGTACCTGAGGTTGCTTTAGTGGATCCGGCGCAAGTTCGTTTAGCTCCTCCGCGTAAGCGCCGTATTATTGAAGCCGATTTGGATGAAGGTAATGAAGCGTTTGATATGGACGCGCGTAAAGATATTTATGTGCAGCAAGTATTGGATCAAGCCTTCTTCATTAATAATAATGCTTTACGATCATACATGCAGAAGCATTTGATGGCGGGCGGTGTAATTTCAACCAAAGACCTGCCCATTGATAGCGCAAAAGATTTCTTAGCGGTAGCTAATGCGATTGGTCTAGCGTCGACCAGTAGCTTGTCATCCGATTTTGAGTTTGTAATGACTTATCAAAATACAGATAAAGACGATCTGAATAATGCCTCAGTCGCGCCACAATACTTTAGCCAAAAAGACCACTTTACCGTGGAAATTATTCACAGTAGCCGTCCAAGCGAAGCTAGTGTTCAATCCTAGTGCTTAGCCATCGTACTCAATAGAAGAGAGAAAAATAATGCTGCATTTTATTGAGCAAAAATTAGAGAAACAAGGCTTAGATCGCCGAGAACTATCTGAGTTGTTAATTCGATTATTAGATTATGGTGTGATCTGTCGTGATGAAAGTCAGGTCGAGCAGCAATTATACGATCGCTATTTACGTTTAGAAGAAATTGTATCTGATTACCTAGAATTAATTGGTGTACGAGTACAGCACGATAAACGTTTTCAGTTTATTCGCTTATACCCACCCGGTTCTGAAATTCCTGGGGTGCAGGATGAGCCGAACGCTATCCAGAGCCCAGGTTTGCGCATGCGTTTGAACCAGAATGAAGTTGCACTGATTTTGGTATTGCGTGCTCAGTACGATAAAGCGTTACGTGAAGGCCAGGTCGATGAGCAAGGCTGTGTGATGGTCTCGCTAGAGTCATTAAGTATTGCGATTAAGAATTTATTAAAGCGTACGTTGCCAGAAAATATGACAGAACGTAAACAGCTCTTTCGTCGCTTAAAACAATTGCGTTTAATTCAGATTGCTAATGAAGATCGCTTAGACGATGGTGATATGTGGATGCGTATTCGCCCGATGATCATGAGCTATGTAAGCGAGCAAGTCTTAGCCGACTTGATGGAAAATGAGAACAGCGCTGCCGAAGACTCTTCAGATGACGCTGTGGTTGGTGATGACAGAGCAGAGCCAGAAGCAGAAATAGAAACCGCAGAAACAGAATTCGCGGAAACAGAAAGTACGGCTGTCGAAAACGTTACGACGACTGAAGAAGTTCAAGCTGAAAGTGAAGAGATAGCAGAAGAAGCGCAAGCTGAGAGCAAGGTCGAAAGTGAACCTGAAGACCCGTCTGCAATTAAAACAACCAGCTTGTTTTCGGAATAAGGAATAAATTGTGTTTTTAAAGAAATTTGTATACGTAAACTGGGGCAATATTCCCGCCTTAGAATTTGATTTTGGGCCGATTAATTTATTATCCGGCGGTAATGGCTCGGGTAAAACCACTGCGGCCGACGCGATTCAAACGGTAATGACCGCTGCTCATGACAACTTGTTTCATTACAACCCCGGTCAAGACGAAGCGACTCAGCGTGGTCGGGGCAAAAACGTACGTACCTTGGCGTCTTATGTATTGGGCTGTGATGATGGTAGTTATGCTCGCCCCAATGGCGCGGTCGGTTATCTCGCCGCTATTTACCATCCGACGGAAGGTGAGTCTGGTGAGGCTTTTACGGCGGTGCTTGGCATTAGTGCGTCGATGGAAAAATCAGGCAATCAAACGACAGCGCGTCAGAATGATTTACAGTTTTATATTATTGCCGGTGAGCAATTAACGCTGTCAGATTTCCTGCAAGAAGACGCCGAAGGTAAGCGTCAGGTTATTGGTTTAGATAAAATCAATAATCATTTTAAAAGCCGAATGGATGCTAATAATATCGAGAAATACGATACTAAAAAGCAATACCTTCGTCGCTTATATGGGGCTTTACGTGGCCGTCATGATGCGGTTTCTGAACGCGAGGCGATGAACGCTGCTCGTACATTCTCTCGTTTTATGGCTTATAAACCGGTTAAAAGTATTAATGGTTTTGTCGCCAATGAGATTTTAGAAAAGAAAGATTTAGGGGATGCGATTCGCTCGGTATCGGACTTAATGAAAACCATTTATTCAATGGAATCTGATGCCAAGCGTTTGCAAGAAACGATTAATGTTTTAAGTTCAACGAAGCTTACGGCTAAAACGTATATTGATCAGTGGATTGATTACAACGTACTGGAATATACCGCGGCGAAGAGTCGTTATTTAAATGACCAGCAGGTCTATTTAAAAGCCAAAGAAAAACAACAGAATTTCCGTGATGATTTAACCAATGCCGAACAAGAACGCGAGCAGTCTCAAGATAGACGTAGCCAGCTACGTGAGCAGCTTATTGCCATGGAAGCTCAACGTTTAGGCATTGATGCGTTACAAGATAAAGATCAGTGCGAGCAAAAGGTAGAATCGGGCAAAGCACAGCTGCAGCAGCAAGCGCTGTTGTTATTAGAGCAAGATAAAGCCTCTCAGTTTTCTTTACAGGCAACAGAGTCGCTTTATAAATCATTACAGAAATCGACAATTTCGATCGATCTGCCATCGTTAGGTCAGCGTAAGTTAATTGAAATGGCTAAGAATGTGGCGGCCATTGCCGGTGATGGTGCTGTTGATTTTCCTACCTTGTTAGGTAAAGACTGGGTTGATCTTAGTCCACTGGAAGCCCATTTAGAAACCGCTCAGCAAAACCAGCAGTTGATGAATCAATGGCGTGAGCGTTGGTATAGTGGTGAGCTTGAAAGCTCTGGTATTCCTTTGCGAGATCAATTGGCTAAGCTGGTGGATCGGCGTGAGCAAAAACTTCAGCAAGTTCAGCGACAAATTGCACAAAAACAAAATGATATTGATAGCTTGGAAGCGCGAGAGCTTAATTATCCTCATTTTGTGCGTATTGCATTAGAGACGATTCGTCGTGAATGCCCGCAAGCTGAGCCGTGTGTATTGGCCGATTACGTTGAAATCACCGATCCTGATTGGCAGAACGCGATTGAAGGTTATATTGGCGGTGCTCGTTTTAGCATTATCGTGGAATCAGAATTTGAAGCTGAAGCGGCGCGTATCGTTCGTTCAATTCAAGGTGGCAGTCGCGCTAGAGTAGTTCAGGGCAGTAAAGCGAAAAAAGATTGTGATCGTATGAAGTTATCCGATCACTCCATTATGAGTGTGATGTCGTTTGAGCATGCGACGGCCCGTCATTACCTACAAGCGAGTTATGGTTCGGTAGAGCAAGTGCGCGATGTAACCGCGTTACGTCAAACTCGCCGTGGTGTGACGAAGGAAGGGCTAGGCAGTGGTTCTTATTCTATCTATCGTTGTGATTTGAATGATGCAGAATTGGTGTTTGGCCAAGGTGCTCGTGAACGTGCATTAGCCGCGAAGCAATCTGAATTAGGCAGCTTGATTGATCAAGCGAATGACGCACAAATAAATACTAAGCAAGTACAAGATATCTTGCTAGCGGTCAATAACCTACGTCATGTCGTTTTTGCTAACTCAATTAAAGAAATTTTAGAAACTCATTACCAGATTCAACAAGCGGAAGCTGCGTTAGAGAAGGTTGATCTCTCTGACTTCTCCATCTTAGAAGAAGAATTTGTTGTTTTAAAGAGCAAAGGTGATGAGCTTGATCAGCAAATTCAATTATTGGATGGTGCCACCGGACGCATAGAGCAGCAGTTGAAAGACAGTGAGCGTTTGTGTAAAAAGCTTAGTGATCTGCAAGAAGAAACGTCCTATATTGCTGATGGTAAAGAAGATAACTTACGTAAAATTGTCAGCGTTTGGCCTGAATTTGATTCTGAAGCACGTCTTAAAGAAGCGGATGCCGAAGCGGAAAGTAGCCCAGCAGACTCGATCGAAAATCATCGTAAGTCTGTCTATAGTGAAATGAATTCTAAAGTTCATGAAATTGAACGTAATATCGCCGAACATAACCAAACCTGCCAAACCATTGATGCCATTGTTTATGATCCCAATTATCGTGAAGAACATGGCGTGCCTTTCTTTAAGGACGTTTGTGGTTTACAGCGTGAAGTTGACCGTGTGCATAACCGCTTGCGTAATAATATCTTGGTAGAAAAACAAGATAAATTAACCGGTTTAAAAGAAAGCTTCAATAACGCTTTTGTGACCAACTTGTGCCATTCGATTTATCAATCAATTAATGATGGTAAACGTGTATTGGAAAGTTTAAATAAAGAGCTCGCGCATCATAAGTTTGGTGCTGACCAAGAATGTTATTGGTTTGATTGGGAATGGGTACCTGAGTATAAAGAATACTTTCAGTTCTTTGATGAAGTGATTAAATCTCCGACCTTAGGAGATGGTGCGACCTTATTTGATGGCGGCTTGAGTAAAAACTCTCAGCGTGTGCGTGACCAGTTGATGGCTATGTTACTCGACGAAGACGAAGTGAAAGCGATGCGAGAGCTTGAACGCATCTCTGATTATCGCAATTATCGTGCTTATGAGATTTATAAGCAGCCATTGAACAAAGATCCTATTGCATTAAGCCAATACGGTACCGGTTCGGGTGGTCAGCTAGAAACCCCAGCTTATATTATTCGCAGTGCGGCGATTACTTCGGCTTTCCGTTTCAATGAAGGGGATACTCACCTGCGTACGGTTTTGGTGGATGAAGCCTTCTCTAAAATGGATGAAACCCGTTCGAAAGAAGTGATTAACTATTTAACCGAAGCGCTAGGTTTGCAGCTGTCGTTTATTATGCCGACCAGTAAAGCCGGTCCTTTTATGGACTTAATTTCTAATCAGTTCGTATTCAGCAAAGTGCCACTCGCGAAGGGTATAAAGAAAGGCGAGTTACAGACGAAAGTTTTGGTTGATCGCCAAGAATGTAATCAAGATAAAATTAAAGAACTCTGGGCAAATCATCGACAGTCAATTCGTCACCAAGCGGGACTCGACTTCATGGAAGAATTTTCCTAGTACTTTATTTATTTTATTGAAACTACAGACTAAAAAAGCCCAGTTTATACTGGGTTTTTTTATGGGCATGATTTAACTGTTTATAGATAAATAGACGGGTGATGAGTTTTTTATCCTGTTTGTTTATAGTTCGGACTAAGGCTTTAGTGGTTATTAAATTACTGATGCAAATCACATAAGCATTATAAAGACGTTACAAAAAGGCGTGAAAATTCAACATTTCGTCATCAAGTGTGTAAAATGCGCTGCTCTATATAAGGGAAAGGTTGTGAATGACTACGTTAATTCCAGGACAGCGGTTGATTTCTGAATCACTGCAAACAAAAGCCTCAGATACTTCTAGCTCAGGAAGTTCTAAGGATTTTACTCAAGAGGCATCTACAACAGAGCCGTCTATTAAAAATAGCTCTGCTCCGGATATTTCTGCTCCTGTCGTTACCTTACAAGTTCATCCTTGGCGCTCTGCTTTATATGAAGAGCTGCATAACCGACCTTCGCCGATTATTGAAGGTGCCTGCCAAATTACTCATTTCACTGTGATGTTTGGTGATTCCAAACAAGCAGTCTATGAACACGTTGTTGATTTGTGCAAGCGTTTTAGTATGCCTGCTCCAGCCGCAGATTCGTCTTGCTTATATTTAGATTTTGGCGGTTTTGAACTACGTTGGGAACGACATTTAGAGTTCGCAAACTTTACCTTTATTTGCCCTAAAGTCGAACCTTTCTCAGCCGATGCTTTATCTTTTATCCCCAAGGATTGGCTTGCGACTATTCCGGGTAATGTGGTCGTTGCACTGCATATGGCCTTGATTGAACATGAGCCTAGTGACGAAGAATTGCATAAGTGGTTTGAAGGCCAGCGCTGGAATGGAGCGCGAGTTGCCTTTGATCGCGGTGCTGCCTGGACAGCCTTTAAGCTGCATAGTGATGGCTTTGGTCGCATGGTTGCTCATGGTAATAAGCTGAATCCTTATCAAAAAGGTCGCTTAGTTCAGCGCTTAATTGAGATTGAAACTTATCGTTTAATGTCTTTATTAGGTTTGCCCGTCGCGCGTGAATTAAATCCAGCGATTACCCAAATTGAAGAAGATCTGGCGGTACTGAATCAGCGCATTGCCGATATTCAAAGTGAAGATGACGAACGTTTATTATTATCAGAACTTTCGCAATTAGCGGCTAACATTGAGCAGCATCGATCGGATACCAACTTTCGATTTTCTGCCACCAATGCCTATTACGATCTAGTTGGAGATCGCTTGCACCAATTGCATGAATCTCATATGGACGGTGTGCAGTCTTTGCAAGAATTCTTAGAGCGCAGATTGAGTCCTGGTATCAAAACTTGTCAGTCGGTGCGTGATCGTTTAGAAGACTTGTCGCGACGTATACATCGCACGACCAGCTTATTACGAACCCGTGTTGAATTATCAATTGAAGCACAAAACCAAAATTTATTAACCTCGATGAACCGTCGCAGTCATTTGCAGCTACGCCTACAGCAAACGGTTGAAGGCTTGTCTGTGGTGGCGATTGGTTATTATGCATTGTCACTGATGGGTTATGGTTTTGACGCATTGAAAGCGTTTGGTGTGCCGGTCAATAAAGACATTGCGACGGGTATTGCTATGCCGATCGTATTGTTCTCTATTTATTTTGGTATGCACAGCATTCGAACCAAGTTGACGAAGCAGAGTAAAAAAGCCGGCAGCCCGAAGAAAAGCGGTATGAGTAAAAAGTCAGAGAAGACAAAAGCTGACTAGTCAGTATTATTTAACTTAGATATTTACCTTTGCTGCTTAGTTGAGTTGTCCGTTTAGGGTTACCGCCTAGGTGATTCTATTGATTTACTCAATGGAATTGTTCATTAGTGGCAAGCACTTGCCGCTAATGATTCCATTTAAAGTTGTAAAACGGCAAGATAATGACACTTATACCGTTATCTTACCTCTAGCCTTGCCAGATCGACTCGCTTTATCTTTATAATTCCTCTGTAGCTTTCCACATCTGCTCTGTAAGTCATTGATAAAGAAATGATTTACATTTGTTGGTCTGTATCTTGCTGAGCACTGAACATGCGTATTCAGTTAGGATTTAATCATGGACATTAATAATCAAGCTCAGTCTTACCAAGGCTTACTCAATATGCTTAACGGCAAGCCTGCGGGTGATGCTGCCGTTAGCAGTCAGCAGCGTATTGTCGATTCTTTACCTTATTCTGGTTCTAGTACGGGCTCAGCAGATAATGTTTCTTTGTCTTATAAAGGCGCGAAGCTAAGCATGATTTCGGCCGAATATTTTTCGGGTACCGTTAAGTCCAGTGATATTCCCGCACTGACAGAGCGTCTCTATCAAGATGGATTTATTAATGAGGGAGAGTTCCGAGATTTAGGTGGGGTAAAAGCAGATAAAGCAACTTCCCAAGTGTCTCAGTCAGTGCACTTTCTCAATGATTTTATTATGAATGAAGCCATTGATGGTGATAGTGAGGGTGCGAAAAGCTTAATGTTGGCGGTTGACGTTCTGCAGCGAATGGATGAAGCAAGTACTGCCGATTCACGCCGTAAAGAAACTGAGGCTTATGAGTTTGTTAGCGGCTACACTGAAATATTAAAGGAAACCAATGCTCCGGCCGATCTAGTTGATAGCTTTGAGCAAGTCTTGAAGGTTTTTGAGGCATTGGATACGGTGCGAAAAAATGAGCAACAAACAGGTGCGTTGGCCAGCTATGCAAGTGTGCAAGAAACATTTAATGAGCAAGATGAACAAAATACATCCCGCTAGTCTCTTTATACTGGCCGCTGTCTTAGGCATGACCAATGGTGTGCAGGCTGCACAGCAGTCGACGCAAGGACAGGAAGCGGGTTTTTATCTTGGTAGTGAGAGCTTAGGTTCTTTAGATTCTGGGCCAGGAACACAGTTTTCTTCTAGTCAGAACTCTTTGACTCTACCTTTAGAGAGTATAAGTCGCCGCAGTGAGGCTTTTAACTCGCAGTTCCATCTTGATATGACCGAATTCGATTGGCGAGGTTCTACTGCCGCTCAAAAAGAATACATCTGGTTGTCGATGCCTATTCATTATCAGCAGCAGCGAGGCCGGAAAACACTTTTTATAATCGATCTTGAACCCGGCTTGATGACTGACGGCGGCAATGTCGGAATGGATCATGTCGGACTGAACGCGAGTATTGTTGGTCAACGCTTATGGAGTGGTGGTGGCTTTCTGCAATATGGCCTAGCGGTAGATCGATCTTTTGGAGATTATGATGTGCGCCCGGTATTGGGTGTAGGCTGGCAGGCATCGAAACGGACCTGGGTAGAGTTAGGCTTTCCTGAGGTTAACGTGAAGCACCGTCTATCAGCTGCTTTACAGAGTTATTTTATGATCAAGCCTACGGGTGGGGTGTGGAAAGAAGAAATAAAAACGGCTACGACGAAAGAAGACGTTAGTTTGCAGTATCGTAATTGGAAGCTAGGCATTGGGGCTGATTTCCATTGGCGTGGTTCTGTTTGGCTCAATGCTGAGTTTGGCCAGCTGCGTAATCGCCGTGTATGGGCCTATGATGCGACAGCGGCTGCGGTTAAGGCAACGCCAGGGCAAAGTCGATATTGGCGTATCGGCGCGAGTTTGAAGTATTAGGGTCTAGTCCTTGGTTAGCAGTCTATTTAGGCAATTATCTCCTGCTCTCTGTTTGTTATTTCTGGCTTAGTCTGCGCTAAGCCATTAAACTCCCACTTTTCATATCGTTAGTAGAAGAAGTTTCAATGTTAAATCTCAATGCACTGTCTCAACTTAAGTCGCTAAAGCAAGAAATCCACTCCAGTATTCCTCGTCATGAGGGTAAGGTTCGCGCCACTGGCGGTCGTTATGGCTTTGTGAATACTGACGATAACCAACAGTTTTTTCTAAACCCAGATGAGATGGACAAGCTCTTGGCTGGGGATGTCATTGCCTTTAAAGTCGAAGAGACTAAAGAAGGTAAGAGTCAGGCCATCATTGAAAAGCTCATTTCATCGACTCAAGATGAATTTGTCGGCCAATACATAGTGAAAGGGAAGGGGCATTTTATTTCTCCTGACCATCCAACGTTTAACCGCTGGGTTTTTGTCCCCCCCGCTCAGCGTAACAGTGCTAAAGATGGCGATTTAGTGAACTGTAAGATTTCACAGCATCCCTATCCGAGTGGCAAGGTTCAAGCACAAGTTCTTGAAGTGATTGGCCAGACCAGCGATCGTCAGATTGAAAGCAGCATGATGGTGCGTAAGTGGGACATCGCCGGTGAGTTCTCGGAAGACTGCCAAAATGAAGCTCAAGCTTTATTATCAGTGATGGATCAAGCGACGTCTGCTGAGCCACGTACTGATTTAACAGCAGCAACCTGGTTAACCATTGATTCGGCCATGAGCCGCGATTTAGACGATGCCTTGTGTTGTCAGAAAACTGATTCTGGTTGGTCTTTACAGGTCGCCATTGCAGATCCGAGTTGTGCGATTAAACCGGGTTCAGATTTAGATAAAGAAGCCTTACGCAGAAGTACCTCCAGCTATTTTATCGACAACATGATCCCTATGTTACCGGGTACTTTGTCGGAAGGTGCTTTTTCATTATTGCCTAATCAAGTCAGACCGGCTTTGGTTTGCCATCTAACGATTTCTGAGCAAGGTGATATTACTGACTATCGCTTAGAAGCCGCTTTGATCGAATCAAAGGCCAAATTAAGCTATACACAGGTTGCGGCTTTCTTAGACGATTCAGCTTCGACTGATGAACAATTGACTGAGACAATTAAACCGGTATTAACGGCATTAAATTTTTGCGCGCTGGCTTTGAATGGTAGTCGTCGCAAGAATAATTTAGTGCTAGATGATCGCATTGAATATAAAGCTTATTTAAATGATCAGGGTAAAGTTGATCAGATCGTTTCAACGGAACGTAACATTGCGCACAAGTTAGTTGAAGAGTGCATGGTGGCGGTGAATCGCAGTGTGGCTAACTTCTTAGCGCAAAAAGAACATGGTTTGTTTATACAGCATGCTGGTATACGTTCTGAACGCCAAGGTGAAGCGCGTGCGTTGGTGAAAGAGCAATTGAATGTTGCCAACCCAGAAAAAATATCCACGCTTGAAGGCTTTGTAGAAATTCAACAAATTATTGCTGCCGGTAACCCTGAAGCAGAAGACAAAAAATTCGAGCTGCCTTTGCAGGCGATTTTGGCGCGTCAACTTGAGCGTAGTAAATTCGGTACAGAAGCTAAGCCTCATGTTGGTATGGGTCTGTCTGCGTATACGACGTTTACTTCACCTATTCGTAAATACAATGACTTGTTGGTGCATCGCTTAGTTAAGTCTTATTTGTTTGATAGCAAAATGGATGTGATCTCTGATGACGTGCTAGCTCAGTTGGGTAAAGCTCAAAACAACAGTCGTATGGCTGCTTGGCAGGCTGATCAGTGGTTAAAAGCTGAATGGTTGAAGCGTCAGTTTACTTTAGAAAAAGAAGCGAACAACGTGAGCAAAGAAGGCTTAAAGCGTGATGGACAAATTGTGCAAGTTAATAGCGGTGGTTTTACGGTGCGCTTGGATGGCTGTGGTATTGAAGGTCAGGTGGATGTTCGTCGTAATAAAGAATGGAAATTTGATACTAAAACCATGACTCATAAGCATGTTGAAAAAACCTATCGCTTAGAGCAGCCTGTCGTCGTCACGATTGCTAACATTACGCCGGTATTGCGTGAAGTGAAGTTTAATTTGTGCGCTGTTGAAGACTAGTTTCTACAGCATCAAAAAAGGGCTTCAATTGAAGCCCTTTTTTGTGCCTATCATTTAATGATAAATGTTTAAGAACCGATGTTTTTACATCGGTTACTCCTAAGTCTCTATTAACGGCTTTTGCGCTCAAGCCACTGATCAACTTGTTGCTCTAAAATATCCAAAGGCAAAGCGCCTTGACCGAGGATTACTTGGTGAAATTCGGGTAAGGAGAATTTCTTGCCAAGAGCCTTTTCTGATCTGGTTCTTAAACGTTCGATTTCTAAAGCACCAATCTTATAGCTGGTCGCTTGTCCCGGCATTACTAAGTAGCGTTCAATTGCATGAATTGAATCTTGTTCAGAGAAAGGCGTATTAGCTAGGCGGTAGGCTAATGCGTGTTCCTTGCTCCAACCTTTAGAATGTAATCCGGTATCAATCACTAAGCGGGCAGCGCGCCATAATTCCATGATTAACTGACCATAGCGCTCTTCGTTCGAGGTATAGCCACCCATCTCATCAGCGAGCTTTTCTGCGTATAGGCCCCAACCTTCACTGAATGCGGTAAAACTCATTAAGCGGCGGAAGCTGGCAAGGTTTTGATTTTCACGGGCTAAAGCAATCTGCATATGATGCCCAGGTAAAGCTTCGTGATAAGCGAGAGCAGCCAATCTGTATTTAGGTAAGTCGTGCTGACGGGCGGGGTTCACGTAATAAAAGCCAGGGCGTGAACCATCCAATGCGGGCTGTTCATAAAATGCGATGGGTGCGCTTTGTTGGCGATACTTCGCCACTGGGCGCACAACGATGGGTGTTTTAGGCAGTTGTGAAAAACTCTGATGTAAACGCATCGACATGGCCGCGACCTTGTCTCGCTGGTAAGCAACAAAATCTTTTTCCCCTTGCGGGTCTTGTTCAAAGCGCTCAGCGCTATCTTCCATCCAAGTAAAGAAGGTTTTTAAATCCAGCTGTTTGATATCGACGTTTTCAACATCGGCAGCAGGATAGCCAAGCGACTTTATTAATAAACGTATTTTATTTTGAAGGCGGGCGACTTCTTTTAATCCCAATTGATGAATTTGCTCAGCATCAAGATCGGTCGTGGTATGGCTTTGCAATAATAGTTGGTAGTACTCTTCACCTTGAGGTAAGTCTTTTGCGGCTTGCCGTTCAGGTGCGCGTAAGGCTTGTTGCTGTAGAAATTTGATAAGGTCTTTATAGGCGGGCAATAAAGATCTTTTCATCGCTCTTTTGGCTTTTTTAAGCAGCACCTTGTCGCTGTTAGCAAATAGATTCAGGCCGCTAATCTTTTTGTTGAAATCCTGCCAGATAGGGCTCGTCCCTTGATTGTTAAACGGCGCTCCTTTAATGACGTTTCTTGCCGCATCGATAACATACGGGTAAACAAATTTTGGGGCCATGATACCTGCGGCTTCCGCTTCTTCTAAGCGATTAATCAAATCTCTAAATAAGTGCCGCACACCCTTTATGCGTTCAATGTAATCGTGTGCTTGTTGAATGGTATTAATCTGTTGGTAGTTGATCAAAATGTTGGGAATGCGGGTATGCCAGCCGCCCATCTGTGAAAGTGCATAGCTGTGATGTTCAAAGGGGGTGAAAAGTAGTACTTGTTCGATGTGTTGTAGCAATAGTTCATAGGATAAGCGGTTATCAGCACTGAGAGCGCCTTGCTTGACTATGATCAGCTGTTGACGAAAGTATTGAATTTTATCAATGTACTCTTGTTGCGCGAGTGCCGAAATGTCATCCCATTCAAATTGTCCTGGTATGGCCAATGTGCTGCGCAGTACCGGGCTAGAATCTATCTGATATTGGTAATACTGCTGGAAGAGGGTTTCTGCTTGCAGTTGCGCCAAATCTTGCTGTGCTTGGCTGTAGAGTGTCACCGGAATGACAGGTGCCGTTTTTAATGGATTGAATTGGCAAGCGCTTAAGCTAATAAGGAGAGGCGCCAAACAGAGTGCTATTAAAGAGCCTGGCTTTTGTGAACGTTGAGCTAGCATAGGAAATTTCAAAATTGTTGTCTCAAAATAAAACGAAAGCCATGATAGCAGGAGGCTGTTAACGCAACAAATCGAGTAGCGCATTTTGGCATAGGGTGAAATTCTGCTGCAGGCCTTTGGCGGCTAATTCTGAGCGACATGCTACTGCCGCGGCAATGGCTTCCATCGTACATAGGCCTTGTTGATTGCGACGAAGCTGAAACTGGCTTACCAATGTTTGCCCCGCAGGTGCTTGAATCTTTACTTTTGGCATGGCTTTCAGCCAAGGGCTTTGACGCAACATTTTTTGTGCTTCTTGCCAGGTGCCATCAATCACCCACAGCGTGCTGATTGGTTGAACAGCTGGATGAGCTACGGGCTGAATTGTTGATGAGTCGGTATTTTGAAACAACGGTTGTATATCGACGGCGTCATCGGATGGGAATAATAAATAATGCCCATCTTCTTTTGTAAGTACCTCAATGGATATCGCCGGGTAGATTAATTCGGCTTTACGGTGCCATTTTATTCGACCAATACTTTCACTGCTTAATAGCGCCCATTGGCCGGTATTGTCATTGCGCTGCCACTCTTTGCTATGACAGCACAGCATGATCTTAAAAGGCAGATCAACCTGCTTGATCTTATTACAGACGCAATGAGTTTCTGGCAAGCGACATTGAATGCAGTGAGATGTATAAAAAGGTGAAAGAGGGCTAAGCATCATTCAGGCGATCGTCTATCTTAAATTGGGCATTATAAAGGGCGAAGAGGTCGATGTGGTGAAAACATGCTTAGTGAGTGTTTGATGAACATGACCACATTCGTCACAATAGACTAAAATAAACCATGGGGTACCATTCTTGGCACGCTCTAGGCTGTCTTTAGACTTGAAATGTTCGATGCCTTCAATGGCACAATTAGGGCATTTAGGTTCAGCCATGGTAACCTCAGTTTGATTAATTTTATTAAAATGTTATCTGCAGAGTTTATAAGATGCAATTATCAGTTATCAGTTCCCATAAGCAAGCGATGAAATTTAGATCTTGGTTATCTGTGCTTTCTATCTCCCTCTTTTCATTAATTTTTGTTGGTAACTCAGTGGTTCATGCGGCCGCTGTTGAGGCTGAAAACTGGGTCGACTTTCCTCGTGCAGAACTGGTAGAAGAGAGCCAAACTAAAAATTCAGAGTATCGTTTAGTACTCTCAGAATTAAAGCGTAAACAAGCAAAAACATCCGGAGAAATCGAACGCATCATTGATGGCGATGTGAAACGTCAATTCTGGCAGCTGTCGGTGAACCATGAAGTTGAACAAATACTAGAGCACTTTTTATCACAATGGAAAAACGCTCAGGTATTGTACCGTTGTTCTGGATTAGATTGTGGTAGCAGTAATTTTTGGGCAAATAAAATATTTAAAAACGCCAAACTCTATGGTCGTGATGCTAACCAAGCGTATGTTGTTGCGATGGTGCCAGGTAAAATTAATCGAATATTTGTTTTGTATGCCGTGCAGCGCAGTAAGCAGAAACTGTATTTTAATTTAGATGAAATCACCACCCGTGATGCAGTCACCGAACAAGAAGTAGAGCGCCAAGAGCTGATTAATGCTTTGCAGCAAGAATCAGGCTGGCTTGAGGGCATGGTTGCAGTCGATGGCCGTATCGATGATCAAAAATCTTCTGTTTTAATTGATACGTTAAAGAATTTAGATGCCAGTATTAAGCGTCGACTCTATTTGGTCGTTCATTGTTATCAAGCGAATAATATGGCGGATAATTTTGCTTGTTCAAATCGTTTAGCCCATCAGCTACGCGCTGCGATTTATGAAGATTTTGAAATTCAAGTATTTGGTCATGGCGCATTAACATTACCTGCTGGGGATACGTTAAAGCCTCAGCTACGTTTCATGTTATGGCCACGCCAGCATTAAGCTTTCAATAATTTAAGATCAAATATTGAACAGGGAGAAGTTGCTTTGGCTGAAACAGTCGCATTAGTTCTCGGTAGCGGTGGCGCTCGAGGCATGGCTCATATTGGCGTTATTGAAGAGATCGAGGCCAGAGGCTATCAAATTATTTCGGTATCGGGTTGTTCTATGGGAGCCATTGTTGGTGGCTTTTACTGTGCAGGCAAGTTAGACGCATTCTATGCTTGGGCAAAATCACTCAGTTATATCGATTTATTACGCTTGGTCGATTTTAGTTTCATTAGCAATGGCGCTATTCGCGGCGACAAAATTTTTTCGATGTTGGCCGAAATGCTAGAAGATATCGATATTGAAAATCTTGAAATACCCTTTACGGCGGTGGCGACAGACTTAGCCAACTCAAAAGAGGTTTGGTTTCAGCGAGGGCCCCTTGAGCAAGCAATGAGAGCTTCTGCAGCCATCCCCGGATTGTTTCAGCCAGTTGAGCTGGATGATCGCTTATTTGTGGATGGTGGGGTGCTCAATCCACTGCCAATCGCCGCATCGGTATCGGCTCATGCAGATCACATCATTGCGATAGATCTTAATGCTGACGTGCCTATCCCTACTATTAACCAGCCTGACTCTCAATTAATGAGTGTTTCTGAGCAGGATGAGTCAGATGACAAAAACGCTTGGCTGAATTCCATTGTGAGTAAGGCCAGCCAGTGGTTTACCAGTGATGATGAAATCGGGAGCGCGAACCCTGAAGAAATTAAAGCCAAAGCGCGATCAAGTGTTTCGAGCTTGGGTAAGTTAGAAATTTTATATCAAATGTTCGAGGTTATGCAGGCTTCTTTGAGCCAGTATAAAATAGCGGGTTATCCACCTGATTTGCTGGTGCGTATTCCTAAGACGAGCGGTGAAATGTATGAATTTCACCGTACGGAAGAGCTGGTTGAACTTGGTCGAAATATAGCGAAACAGGCATTGGATGCCTTCGAGCAAGGCCATAGTAGTCTTTATGGTCAGCGACTAGGCTGACTTTATCCGCATAGCGGGGCAATCAGGCATTTCAGAAGCTTGGTTGCATCTCGTGTCAATGCTAGAATATGCCCCTAAATTTTTATCTTCGGTGTGCCTGTGTCCAGTATTCTAGAGTCTGATACAACCCCTTTTGTATTATCATTTGAAGCCTGTGAAGAAGCTTTGAATGAGCTTTCGACCTTCCAAGACATGCTGCGTTGGGGCATCAGTCGGATGAATGAAGCTGAGCTGTTTTTTGGCCATGGCACTGATAATGCTCGCGATGACGCGGTTATGTTGGTGACTCACGCATTGCACCTCCCTTGGAATATCGATCACGCTTGGCAAAGTGCTAAATTAACCCGCACTGAGCGTCAGTCTGTCATTGAGCTGATTGCACGTCGTATTAATGAGCGTATGCCTACGCCTTATTTGACCGGTGAAGCTTGGTTCTATGACCTGCCGTTTATTGTCGACGAGCGCGTATTAATACCACGTTCACCGATCGCAGAAATTATTGCCGCGCGTTTTCAGCCTTGGCTGGGTAATAAACCTGTTCATCGTATTCTAGATTTATGCACCGGCAGTGGTTGTATTGGTATTGCTTGTGCGACTGAATTTCCTCAAGCTCATGTTGAGTTGTTGGATATTTCCTTTGAGGCGCTGGCCTTGGCTGACGAAAATATTATTCGTCACCAGCTAAGCGATAGAGTGATGGCACTGCAGTCGGATCTTTTTGACGCCGCTGATGGTAAGTACGACATCATCGTCTCGAATCCACCGTATGTGGATGCCGAAGATATGGATTGTTTGCCAGAAGAATTCCATAATGAACCCGAGCTGGCACTTGCAGCCGGTGATGATGGCTTGGATCTTGTGCGTATTATGCTGGCCCAAGCCCGTCAATATTTAGCCGACGATGGCATCTTTATTGTTGAAGTGGGTAACAGTTGGCCTGCCTTGGAAGATGCTTATCCCATGGTGCCCTTTATGTGGCAAGAATTTGAATCCGGTGGCCATGGTGTTTTCGTACTGACCGCCAATCAGTTGGATGAATGTGCAGAAGCACTGACGCTGAATTAATTCAGTCTTATAATCATTTAAGCAATTATATAATTTAAAACGGATACAGATATGTCGGGTAATACGTTTGGTAAAAGTTTCACAGTAACTACTTTCGGTGAAAGTCACGGCATCGCATTAGGGTGTATTGTTGATGGCTGCCCTCCTGGTATCGAGCTGTGCGAAGCCGATTTGCAGCATGATTTAGATTTGCGTAAACCAGGCACCTCTAAATTTACTACTCAGCGCCGTGAACCTGATCAGGTGAAAATATTATCCGGTGTTTTTGAAGGCAAAACCACCGGTACGCCGATTGGTATGATGATTGAAAATGTCGATCAGCGCTCGAAAGATTATTCCAATATAGCGGATACTTTCCGCCCAGCGCATGCCGATTATGCGTACACCCATAAATACGGATTCCGTGATTATCGTGGTGGTGGTCGTTCTTCAGCGCGTGAAACGGCGATGCGTGTTGCGGCGGGTGCAGTGGCAAAAAAATTCCTATTGTCTAAAGGGATTGAAGTTCGTGGTTATTTATCTCAGCTAGGTCCGATTAAAATCGAAGAGCAAAATTTCGATTGGAATGAAGTTCGTAACAATCCATTCTTCTGCCCTGATGCTTCTAAAGTGCCAGAGATGGAGACGTATATGGAAGCGCTGCGTAAAGAATGTAATTCTGTCGGTGCTAAAATTACGGTCACGGCAACAGGCCTGAAGCCTGGCTTAGGTGAACCGATTTTTGATCGCTTAGATGCTGAACTAGCGCATGCTTTGATGAGCATTAATGCGGTTAAAGGCGTTGAAATTGGTGATGGCTTTGATTGTGTTGCGCAGAAGGGCACAGAGCATCGTGATGAGATGACTCCAGAAGGCTTTTTAGCCAATCACTCGGGCGGAATCGTCGGTGGTATTAGTACTGGGCAAGATATTATTGCGCACATCGCGTTGAAACCTACTTCGAGTATGGCCATTCCGGGTCGTTCTATTAATAGTGCAGGCGAGCCAATTGAAGTTATTACTAAGGGTCGCCACGATCCTTGTGTCGGCATTCGCGCCACACCGATTGCAGAAGCGATGATGGCGATTGTATTGATGGATCACTTCCTGCGCAATCGTGGTCAAAATGCTGATGTTGTTTGTACTACGCCCATTATAAACAGCCAAGTTGATTAATTTGTGAATTAATTGATTTTTGCTTTGAGCTAGGCCCATGCCCATGGGCCTAGTGAATATTTTACTTCTAGCACAGCCTACTTCTACAACAGCCCCACTTAGAGAACTCCTATGAGCGAATCATTGAAGGTGCCGTACTGGCGATTGTCAGGCTTTTACGGCCTTTATTTTGCTCTCATTGGTTGCATTATGCCTTTTTGGGGGTTGTACCTGCAGCAGCAAGACTTTGATGTTACCGATATTGGTATTTTACTGGCGCTGTTCAGTGCGGTGCGAATTTTCGCCCCTAATATCTGGGCCAGTTGCAGTCATTTAGTTGAACATATAATTTCGCCCATCCAATTATTACGGGTGGGTGGGGTAATGATGATTGTGTGTTTTACCGCTATCTATTGGGCTACTGAATTTTGGCACTATGCGCTGATTATGCTGGCTTATGGTTTTTTCTGGTCGGCTATTTTACCTCAGTATGAGATCTTGACCCTAAACCACATTAAAAATGACTTGGATTCTTATAGCAGCATTCGCTTATGGGGCTCGATTGGTTTTATTACAGTGGTCAGTCTCTTGGGTTGGGCTTTTGACCTAATCAGTATCGACTATCTTCCTGGAATTATGCTGGTTTTAATGGTGGCTATTGCGCTCAATAGCTTTGCCTTGGCAGCGCCTTCGCAGACGCTGAATGAATTAACGCACGACACTAATGACGAGCGCGCTGAGAGCCGGTCCTCGTCAGCTCTCCTGCAAAGCAACAAATATTTTAACTGGGGTCTGATCAGTTTTTTAGTGATCAATATCTTAGTGCAAATTACCCATGGTCCTTATTATGTATTTTTTAGCATTTATCTTCAGCAGCTGGATTACAGCAATTGGATGATCGGTTTGTTTTGGTCGTTGGGGGTGTTTTCTGAAATTATTATTTTCTGGAAGATAGCATTCTTTATTCAACGTTGGTCACTGCGAGAATTGGTAATTTTATCTTTGTTATTAACAGCGGTACGTTGGTTGTTGACTGCGTATTTTGCTGAGGTTGGGGTTATTCTAATTTTATCGCAATGCTTACATGCATTCAGCTTTGGTTTGCTGCACGTAGTCTCTGTTAAATACATCGCCATTTTTTATCCAGGTAAACAGCAATTACATGGGCAAGCGTTATACAGTGGTTTAGGTTTTGGCTTAGGTGGAGCACTGGGTGCCTACTTTGCAGGACTTGCTTGGGGTACTTATGGAGCTGTCTGGGTATTCGTAGCGGCAGCGGCAATTGCTTTAATTACAGCCATTATTGCTTATTACGGCTTGCCGCGGGAAAAGAAAATGAGCTAAGCTCATTGAGTATTGATTGCTTCTAATCCTAATACTATAAAACCTACATTAAAACATGGACTGTGTAATGAAAATAAATATTGAGTTTGATATGACTCCCGAAGAATTACGCCGCGCAATGGGCCTGCCTGATCTGCAAGAATTTCAAAGCGAAGTAATGAAAGGCATGATGGAAAAAATGATGGCGGGAGAAGAAGGCTACGATGCCATGAGTTTATTTAAACCGATGATGGGCGAAAGCATGAAATCGATGGATCAGGTACAAAAAACGTTTATGAACATGATGTCAGGCTATATGGATGGTTCAAAAGCGAATACGTCAAATAACCCATCCAAATAATGATACTTTAAATAATAAAGATCATTTTTTCTGAATAAATATTCCATTTATATAAGACTATATTATTAGTAAATAAGGTGGCTTCAACTCTAATATTTAATTGAACTTATTGATATTTTTAACGATTGTCCGGTCTAGTTGTTTACTGAATAACTGGTCTTTATAATGGATGTTACTCGCTCAAGAAAAGACTCATACCAAAACATTATTTTAATATAAGTAGTGTTACTTTTTGTGGCATCGGTAACACAAATGTAAGATATTTGGGCCTACACTCGTTGTGCCAATTTTGGAAATAAAACCTTAACGGAGTAAGACCATGCAAGAGAATATCTTAAACGCATTTGCTGAACAGACTAAAAACCTATATAGCCCAATGCAGAAGTTTAGCGCATTGTTTGTTGGCAATATGGAAAAAATGACTGAATTTCAACTGAGCGCAATTAAGTCATATGCGGAAGTTGGTATCGATCAAATGAAAAAAGCCGCTGAAATTAAAGATGCAGACTCTATGCGTTCTTTTTCTTCAGCTCAAGCTGAAGCAACAACTGAACTCAACAAAAAAATCATGGAAGATGCAAAATCTCTTTCTGAAATGGCTGTAGAGTTTAAAGGCCAAGTTGAAGCTATTATGGAAGAAGCTCGTGGTACTGCTACTTCTGCAGCTGCTGCAGCGACTGCAACAGCTACAAATAAAGCTAAAACGTCTAAAGCTGCATAGTCGTTATTAGTTAATAAAAACCGCTTGTTTAGTAACGGCTATGGCTAGTTACTACTTGCGGTTTTTTTTATTGTGTTTATCTAAATTATTATTTCAGGGAATAAGAAATGAGCCAGCCAGTTGAAAATACCATTACCGATTTTATGGAAATGGCAAGCAAAGCCACAGACCAAGCCTATCGTTTATGGGAAAAAGCAGCGAACCAAGAAACCAGTAATGAAGATCCTTCTGCTTCAATTATGAATGATTTTAGTAAGGCTTTTGAAGAGCTGGGTGAAGCTGTTTACCGTAATCCGACCAAGGTTGTCGCTGATCAAATTCAACTAATGCAAAAGCAGCAGGCATTATTTCAAAATACTGCGTTAAAATTTTTAGGTAAAGAAACTGAAGCTGTTATTCATCCTGAAAAAGATGATCGCCGTTTTAAAGATTCAGAATGGACTGACAATGTAATGTTCGATTACATTAAACAGTTTTATCTTTTACAAAGTGAATCATTAACCGATATGGTCGGTGATGCAGATGGCTTGTCGGATAAAAGCCGTCAAAAAGTTGATTATTTAATTCGTCAACTTGTGAGTGCGCTATCTCCCACAAATTTTGCCAGTTTAAATCCTGAAGTTATTCGTAAAACGGTAGAGACTGGCGGTTCAAATTTATTGGACGGCATGGAACAGCTATTAAAAGATTTAGATGCTAGCCAAAGTGGCAGCCTCAATGTGTCCATGACCGATATGGATGCGTTTAAAGTCGGCCGTAATGTTGCAACAACGCCCGGTAAAATCGTTTATCAAACGGATATGATGCAGCTGATTCAATATACGCCAACGACTGCAAAAGTTCAGAAGCGTCCGTTATTAGTTATCCCGCCTTTTATTAACAAATATTATATTTTAGATTTGAGTGAAAAGAATTCCTATCTAAAATGGTTAGTTGATCAAGGCCACACTGTATTTTGTATCTCTTGGGTTAACCCAGGGCCAGGATTGCGGAATAAAAGCTTTGAAGATTATATGTTGGAAGGTCCTGTTGCTGCGTTAGATGCGATTGAAAAAGCAACGGGCGAGAAAGAGATTAATGCTATTGGTTATTGCTTGGGCGGTACGCTGTTAGCAACAACCTTGAGCTATTTACAGAAGAAAAAAGATGAGCGCATTAAGTCAGCAACATTCTTAGCAACGTTAATCGATTTTAAAGATCCGGGTGAAATCGGCGTATTCATTAACGAAACAGCAATTTCTGCCTTAGAGAAACAAATGGATGCCGTGGGTTATTTTGATGGCCGCGCAATGGCGTTCAGCTTTAATACCTTACGTGAAAATGATTTGTTCTGGTCTTTCTTTATTAATAATTACTTGAAAGGTAAGCGCCCAGCAGCGTTTGATTTGTTGTATTGGAATTCCGATTCAACCAATTTACCGGCGACCATGCATTCTTATTATTTACGTAATATGTATTTGCATAATAAATTGAAAGAAAAAGATGGTTTGGAATTAGGTGGAGTGAAAATTGACCTATCAGCCGTCAAGGTTCCGACTTACTTCCTATCGACTGCGCAAGATCACATTGCTATGTGGAAAGGTACGTACGATGGCGCTAAGAATTTCTCTGGCAAGTCTCGCTTTGTATTAGGTGGCTCTGGGCATATCGCCGGCGTGGTTAATCCACCTAAAGCGAATAAGTACGGTTATTGGACCAATGACGCGTTACCAGAAACGGCAGATGCTTGGTATCAAGATGCGAAGCAGAATGATGGCTCTTGGTGGACAGATTGGCAGACGTGGGCGACTAAAGAAGATAATGTTCAAGTTGCTAAGCGCATTCCTGGAGACAGTAAGCTAACGATCATCGAAGATGCTCCTGGTAGTTATGTTCAAGCTAAGATATTGAACGTAGCCAATAAATAAGTACGAAATCTAGCCAGATAGACCAATTTGCCGACTCATTATAATGTTTAGTAATATTATTTAATGAGTCGGCATTTTTTATTGTCTAAAAATAACTTATTATGATGATTCTCTATATTATTTATTGTTTTAGGTGTTTCTTTAGCCGTGTCATCTTATGATCAAGAATCGATAGTCTATGGCGTTATTCGAGATATCCCTACGGGAGGAGAGCTCGAAGCGTACCGACGTCGCCGTACCAACTGGGCGGCCATCCAAGAATTACCGTCTAGCCTTGACGACGATTGGCCATTTCTCTCGCGTGAAATGTTTGCTATGCCTGGCCCAGATGTCTACTCGGGGACTTATCATACGCAGCTAATACATTTTGCCGCCTCGTATAATTCAATTGAATATGAATGGGAGCGCTGGATTAGTCGCTTTGAAGCCATGCTACGCTCAATGTATTGGACCAGTGCAACGGTGCATCTTGAAACAGAGCTTTCTGGTAAGCATACATTCACTTGGGAAAGTACCGGTGCAGGCCATAATCCAAGTGATAGTGAACTGAAGATGGTCTGTGAGTGGGAGCGCGAGTCTACTTTTACCCAACGTCGCTAGACGTCTTAAAGCAACCTTCTTTCAAAGAAGCAACCCTTAATAGTCACCTTTCCAATCTTAGAAATAGAAGGACAAATATGTCTGATTCTCACAATACCCCGCCAGATTATGACGATGATGAAGCGGGTGTGATTGAAATTCCTTATCAAAGTTTATCGCCAGATGCCTTAGCGGGTATCGTACAAGAGTTCGCTAGCCGTGATGGCACTGATTATGGTGAGGTTGAGTGCACTCTAGCGGAAAAAATCACTCAGGTTGAAGGGCAATTGAAAACAGGTCATTTAACCCTACTATTTGACCCCGTCAGCCAAAGCTGCCAAATTGTTAATAGTAGAGACTGGAAATCCAATCCAGCAGCCAGTCTTAATTCCTGAGAGCGCAGGCTCTCATTGAGAGTCAGGGGGCTGTATGAATGATATTTCCCGCCAGCGTTTAAAGCGTACTATCTCCTCAGCATTAATCAATATTGATGAAATGCAGTTTGAACTCGCCGTTGTACGTGCCCAATGTAAGTTGCTGCAAGAAGAAATGCGCGCTATTCGGGTGCGCTCTAAACGCAGCCTCATTCGATCTATTGCTGATTCCAATATTGACTCTAGCCAAGGTAAAAACAGCGCTTAGCCTCTAGCTAATATAGCGCTGAGCTAGCGTTTATTGCGTACCATCTCTCTTATGAAGAAACGCCCAGGCAGAAGTGCTTCGGTATGGTCTTTGGCTAAGGGAAAGTTTTCTTCACAAATATAGGCTGCAATTAATTCTGCGCATAGTGGAGCGGAGGTTAATCCTCGTGAACCATGGCCAATGTTCAAATACAGACCCGAATGGAATTGTGCTTCTTGCCTAGGATAGCGCGCTAGGTTCTTTCGAATGGCGGTGAAATCTGTATCAAAGGCTATTTCGTCGAGGAGTGGCCCTGCCATGGGTAAATAATCTGGAGTCGTACAGCGGAAGCCGGTACGCCCCGGTAATAATGCGGGATCTGACTCGTTCAATTTTCGATGTAGGTGCTGAAACTCTTCACCAAAATCCTCGAGATAATCAAAGTTTTTTTGCTGATCACTGGCGCGTAATTGAGTTTCATCATCTTTGATGTTGTAACTCGCTCCTAAGCAATATTTTCCATTATCGGCCGGTGCTATGTAGCCTTTGCCACATAAAACAGTTTTTAAATT
Source organism: Oleispira sp. (assembly GCA_036960605.1). Taxonomy (GTDB): domain Bacteria; phylum Pseudomonadota; class Gammaproteobacteria; order Pseudomonadales; family Oceanobacteraceae; genus Oleispira. The sequence continues at coordinate 70,627 of JBALXI010000010.1, forward strand.
TATCTTTTTCTTATTACCTTGCTGACTGTCGCACTCATCTTCATCTAAGTAAGTGAGCTGGCCACGAATCGACTTAGTCGGTAAGTAGCAATTGGGCAATAGTTTTTGGCTTTGATTTGCACACGCAATGATCACATGACTAAAAGTATTCTCAGGCTCGGTAGTCCCATCGGTGCTTTTTAGTTGCCAATCACCATTTACATCCACTAATTCAGAGATAGACCGTGTTTGTAGCTGAATGAGTGGATGCTTAACCAACTGTTGGCATAAGCGAAGCGGGCTTACCCAGCCAGCTTCTGGGAAAAATAGACCACCACTATTCATCGTCAGGCCGCTGATTTTAGAAGCTTCCTCGCGGCTTAAGCTATGCAGCAGTTGTTTCGGGTAGTGGGTGTTTGCAATGAATTTCTGTTGGCGCTTCGTCTCTTTCTCGGTGCTGGCCAATTGAATCAGTCCGCAATTATCCCAGCCATCTCCAGGCTCTAAGTGCTGATGAAGCCAGCGTAACGATTGCAGATAGCCTTGGACATAAATATCGCTGTGAGTCGCTTCACCCGCCGCCAGCTTAGCGTACATAGCGCCTTGTGGGTTGCCTGATGCTTCGGTAGCAATACCATGCTGATCTATGATGGTTACTTTGATTCCACGGCGTGCCAAAGCGTAGGCGGTGGTACAGCCGGCAATACCTGCGCCGATGATGGCAATATGACGGATGTCTTTAGTGGGGGGCTTTAACCAAGGTTTTATGTGATCCAATGGATTGGCCATAGGCCCTTGGCCTTGAATGAACGTGCCATGCATCATCTCGCGCTTTAGGCCAAAGCCGGGCACTTTATTCAGCTCAAATCCTGAGCTACTTAAACCACGGCGCACATCGCTAACAGAGGTGGATGTGGCAATGCTGGAGCCTGCTCGACTCAAGCGTGCCATCGATGAATAGAGCGTATCGGTCCACATGTCAGGATTTTTAGCCGGTGCGAAACCATCAAGATACCAAGCATCAATGGGCCCGTTGAGCTGTGGTAGGGCAGCATTAACGTTATCAAAAATTAAGGTGAGGGTAATGTGTTGATCTTTAAATTGCAGGCTATGGAAGCCTTTGATAAGTAATGGGTACTCAGTAATAAGCTGATCGGTTAAATGCTTTAATTGCGGGAAAAGCGCCAAAGCTTGTGCTATTTGGTCTTTATCTAAAGGGTGCTTTTCGATGCTGATAAAGTGTAAGTGATTACTAACCTGCTGATCTTTATTGCTAGCCGGTTGGCTTGCATTACTCAGCGGTTGGCTATCCTGGAATGACATCCATTCAAGCCAGGTTAAAATAAAATTCAGACCGGTGCCGAATCCCGTTTCTAATACCGTGAAACTACCATTATGAGCTTTCCATCTTTGCTGCAGCCGGCTTGAATTAATGTAGACGTAGCGACTTTCATCAATACCACTGTCGGTATTGAAATAGAAATCATCAAATTCTTCTGATTTAGGCTGACCTTGCTCGTCCCAATTAACATTAGCTCGGCGCAGCGAGGCTTGAGTGAGGCCATTGGCAGCAGATGACGAACTGGAAGATTGTGAGCTTGAAGGTTGAGGCTTTTTGTATTGATCGTTTAAGGATGATTTTTTCAACGGGCCAGCTCAGAAGAATGAAGAGAAGGGCTATTTTAGCCTGAGCTTCGTTTGAGTGGTATGCGATAACGCAATAATTTGAATAATCGGTATAAGAGAAAGCTTTATTGCTGAAATTAAAGGGTCTTAATCCAACAATAAAGCCTCTTTGTTAGCAATGAAACCACAGGGGACTCATTGCTAGGACTGCTTATTGAGCTGCTTCAGCCACGGGTGCTGCAACTTCTTTTAGACGTACATTTTTCATAACAACAGGGTTGACGGGAACATCGCCCGTTTTAGTCTGAACGCGAGCAATCGCGTCAACGACATCCATTCCTTTTGTTACCTTACCAAAAACAGCGTAGCCATAGTTACGGCCACTGTGGTTTAAAAAGTCGTTATCTTTATGGTTGATAAAAAATTGACTGGTTGCGCTATCAACAACACCAGTACGGGCCATTGCCAGTGTGCCACGGTCATTTTTCAAGCCATTTTTAGCTTCATTTTTAATGCTGGGTAGTGTTGTTTTCTTTTGCATAAACTTATCGAAGCCACCACCTTGTACCATAAAGTCTTTGATTACTCGGTGAAAAATGGTGCCATTATAATAGCCACTTTCTACGTATTGCATAAAGTTAGCGACAGATATCGGGGCCAGTTCAGCATTCAGCTCTATTTCTATTTTACCCATATTGGTTTCAATAATAAGGTCGATAGTTTTCGCTGCTTCTGATGTAGTGGCCTGTTTATTGGTAATTGGCGTTGCTGTTGTTTCAGCTTGAGTAGAAAAAGACAGGGATAAAAGAAGGCTAAGAGCCAGAGTGGTAATACGCATTGTTCAGATCTCCAACGATTATTTTTGGTTTTTATAAATTGCCAAACATCATAATAGAGATCTGAATTAAGTGCACTGTCTAGTCGTCGCTAATCATGCAATAAAACGGGCAGCTCAAAAAAAGGTTAAGTTAGCTAGGCTGTTGTTGATTATTCAGCTCGTTATGTAGGTTTTCGTATTGCTGAGTAATGTTTTCCATGCGTTTTAGCATGCTCTCTGTGGTGCGTGATATGACGTGGGGAGTATAGGTGCCATCTTTTAAACCTTTAAAACCATATTTTGCGAATATCAATTGAGCTTTTACTTTACCCAATGCTTTGCCAATTGCCGCTGAGTTTTCCGGAGCATTACTTAGTTTTTGTAAACCCTGTTCGAATTCAAGGAGGCTTGTTTCGAAGCGTACAATGGTATTGCCATGTCTTTGCCCGGATAGGTGTGCAAAGTAATATTTGGCTATTCTCTGGCTTAGCATGCGCTGGCGGCCTGATACATTGACTAAGACTGCGCTAGAACTTCCTGAGAAACGTTCAATATCTAAGACGACTTGATGGCAGCGAGCGACAAGTTCTTCACCTAAAGGAATAAGTATTGGAATCATTTCAATAGAGGGAGTCTTGCTAATAATGCGACTGACCTTTTCCCACTGCTGATCTACGTTATCAAGATGGTGCGCGATGTTATTAGTTGGTGCATAATTTTTGAGTTCTTGAAGTTGCTGTTTAAAAAGTTGTTGAGCTTGAATGAATTGCTGCTGGGCTTTTTGTAGGTCTACTTCCAAACTTAATTGGATATAAGCCTTCACGATACGCTCACTCAGCATGCGCTGTCGGCCCGCTTTGTTAATGGCTGAGCCATCGGATAGGTAGGTAGTCTGTGCTTCTGTATGCGAATTTTCTGCGGACTGACTCGCGGGGGTCGCGTGTGAAGTAGTGGGAAGGGCTATTGCAAAACAAAAACAAAGTTTGATGAGTCGTGTGATGTGATTATTTTTTGCTGGCATAGTGAGTGTCTCGATCAAAATAGATAATGATCATAGTCAGCAACTAAGGTGCCAGTCTTGGGCGAGGGTCTGAATTGTTCGGATTGTAGTAGCGCAGTGACTGCGCTACTACTCAAGGGTAATATCGATTAGCTCTAACGATTAGGACCAACCAGCAGCCTTGCGACCACCGCGCATTGCTGGAATAGCTAAACCAAGAACAAGCCCGAGAATGATTAGGCCACCACCAATGATCATAAAGGTGCGCTCTTTATTATCTTTAAGACGAGTATTATCAGCGGTTAATGTTTCTAACTTTATCTCCAGTTCTTGATTACGCTTGGTTAGCTTAGTATTTTTACTATCAAGCTGAAGGGCGTTGGCAGAAATCCCTTTAATGCGTTTAAGCTCTTTTTGTAAATTGCTTTTTTCACGGGTTAAGCTTGTGCGATCACCAGAAAGTGACTTCTTCTCTTGGCTTAGCGCATTGCTCTGTGTTTTAAGCGTATCCAGTTCAGCCTGAATCTTAACCAACTTGCGTTGAGCGAAAATCAGCTTCTCTTTTGCAACCGGCTCATCTTCTAGAAAACGAGTCAGTACCCAACCTTCGACGCCTTTATCAGTCGTTACTTTGGTATAGTTTTTATCTTCTGTTTCTTCCATGTAGATTAGATGTGAACCACTAGCAAGGGCTTTTAGAATACGAAAATCGCTGCCTGGCCCACTGCGTAGCTGAAGCCAAAGCTGATCGCTGACGTAGCGTTTTTCAACGGCGGCATAGCTGGTTATGGTCAGTAAAGTTAATAAAATCATGCAAAATAACTGTTTCACGCGTGTCACCTTTGTAATATGTATTGTTATGTTTTAGTTGTTGTATTTTTTATAAATTAAATGCTATGGAAACACTTTTTTAAAGGGTTTAACAACGACTTGTTGGTATACCCCGGCTTTAATGTAAGGGTCGGCATCAGCCCAGCTTTGAGCCAGTACCAATGATTCAAACTCTGCAACGACGAGGCTGCCTGTGAATCCTGCTGGGCCTGGATCTTCACTATCGATTGCCGGGTTAGGACCGGCAATTAATAAACGGCCTTCGTTTTGTAATGTCTGTAGGCGTTCAAGATGATCGGGGCGAGCCGCTAAACGCTTTTCTAAACTGTTTTCTACGTCTTGGCTGATAATGGCATACCACATATTATTTTCCCTCGCCTTCTGGATTCATGAAACGATATAAATAGAACGATTGAGCAACGATAAATACGATTGTTAGGCCCAATAAGCCGAACAGTTTGAAGTTCACCCAGATATCTTCGGAGAAATTATAAGCAACATAGAGGTTTGCGGTACCACTAAAGGTGAAAAATGCGACCCAGGCATAGGTTAGCTTTTTCCATGCATCTGTCGGTAGCGATAAATTCTGCCCCATCATACGTTCTAATATGGTTTTCTTGCCAATGAAACAGCTGCCTAAGAAAGCCGCAGCAAACAACCAGTTTACGACGGTCGGTTTCCATTGAATGAAAGTCTTATCTTGTAGAATTACAGTTGCACCGCCCATGACAACAACCAGTGCCAATGTCACTAGGTGCATGGTTTCAACTTTACCTGTTGATATTTTGGTGTACAGAATCTGCAGAATGGTCGCCGGAATTAATACTGCGGTGGCCAATACGATGGCTGGCATGTCGGTGAGATATTGAATCTGATCAGCATTTAACAGCGGGCTGATCGTTTCAATGCACTGTGGCGCCATTTTATAAACAATAAAAAAGATGACGATTGGGAGAAAATCAATGAGTAACTTCATTTGTGGATCAATATCCTAGGGCATACAATGGGGGGGTATTATTGAGGAATTTTTATGGCTTCGCAAATCGACCTTCATTGTCATACCACAGCATCCGATGGCGCCTTGGCTCCAGAGGCTTTAATCGATCGCGCAATTGATCGAAATGTAAGCACTTTAGCGATTACAGATCACGATACCCTCGCCGGTTATCGTCAGGTTGTAGGCTATGCAAAAGAGCGCGGCTTGAATTTAATTCCGGGCATCGAATTGTCGTCGCAGTGGCGTGGCATGGGTATTCATGTAGTGGGTTTGAATATGGACCCGACCCATCCTGTTATCGTCGAAGCTGAGCGCAGCCAGACTGAAGTTCGTCGTGAACGGGCAAAAACCATTGCCAAGCGCTTAGAAAAAACGCTGCAAAAAGAAATTGATTTTGCTGCCGTAGAAGCGTTAGCCGGTGGCGAGGTGGGGCGCCCACACTTCGCGCAGTATCTGGTAGAGGCAGGCATGGTGAGTGATCGCCAAATGGCCTTTAAAAAGTATTTAGGGGCTGGCAAGATCGGCGATGTGAAATCTGGCTGGCCAGAAATGGAAACCGTGGTTAAATGGATAATTCAAAGTGGCGGCCAGGCTGTGCTCGCGCATCCTCATCATTATAAATTGACGCGTACTAAATTATTAGATTGTGTGGCGGCGTTTCAGCACGCAGGTGGCCAAGCGATGGAAATTTGCTGTGGCTTGATGGATCGAAATCAATCAGGCCAGTTGAAGAAAATTGCCATGGATGAAAATTTGTTAGGTTCTTGTGGCAGTGACTTCCATGGGCCGAATAAATTTGGTTTGGATTTAGGGGTAATGCCTACCTTTCCTAAACCGGAAGAAGTTATGGGTGTTTGGACCAACTTTTAATGTTGGATTGGGTGTCTTAAATTAAACGCCGACGGGGGGAGTATTCGATATGATCCCCTCATGCTGAGCGTAAGCAAATAGCGGTTAATCCCCATACTGTGCCAAACTAAAACTACGGCGTTTAAAAACACACCCAATATCAGCAAATAAATAAGGATCAATCGTGAGTCAATTTTTTCAGATACACCCAGAAAATCCGCAAGCGCGTTTGGTTAAGCAAGCGGTAGAAATTATCCAGAAAGGGGGGTTGGTCGTATTGCCGACCGACTGTGCCTATATTTTGGTTTGTCATATCGGTGATAAATCGGCGATGGAGCGGGTAAAAACTCTACGTGAATTAGACGATAAGCATAACTACACCTTGGTTTGTCGAGATCTCTCCGAGTTATCGAATTATGCCAAAGTGAATAATGCGACGTATCGCCAGCTTAAACAGCATACGCCGGGTGCATTTACCTTTATTTTGGATGCGACTAAAGAAGTGCCTAAGCGCTTAATTCAGCCAAAGAAGAAAACCATCGGCATGCGAGTGCCGGATAATGCGATCTTGCAGGCCATACTAGAAGAATTGAATGAACCGTTAATGTCGACGTCTTTGATTATGCCTGGAGATGAATTACCGCTTTCAGATCCGTATGAAATTCGTCAGATGTTAGAGCATCGTCTCGACCTTGTTATTGATGGTGGCTACTGTGGGTTTGAGGCGACTACCGTGCTTGATTTAACCGGCGATGAGGTTGCATTGCTGCGTCAAGGTGTCGGTGATGCCTCCGCTTTCTTGGAATAGTCTTCGTTAACAGATTATTATTAGCTCATTAATGCTCAGTACAGGGAGGATAGTCGAACTTAGCTGCTAAATTAGTTCTTAATTTAGGGGCGTAATTTAGGTATGATGGCGGGTTTTCGCGCCGCGTCTTCTATCTAGATCAATATTCGGCGATCAGTATTCGTGTAATAAGTGAGCATTTGATGAGCAAGCAACGAGTTTTAACCGGAATTACCACCACAGGTACTCCGCATCTTGGTAACTATGTCGGCGCTATTCGCCCAGCGCTTGAAGCCAGTCAAAATAGTGATATCGACTCGTTCTTCTTCTTGGCAGATTATCACGCCTTAATCAAATGCCAAGACCCTAAGCTTGTTCACCAATCTACCATGGAAATTGCGGCAACCTGGCTAGCGCTCGGGTTAGATACCGACAATACTATGTTCTATCGTCAATCTGATATTCGTGAAATCTCTGAATTAACCTGGATGCTGAACTGTGTCTGCGGCAAAGGTTTAATGAACCGTGCCCACGCTTACAAAGGCGCAGTCGATGCCAATGTTGAAAATGGCGAAGATGCTGATAAAGCCATTACCATGGGGCTGTTTAGCTACCCAGTATTGATGGCGGCTGACATCGTTATGTTTGGCGCCAATAAAGTTCCTGTCGGTAAGGATCAGATCCAACACGTTGAAATGGCTCGTGACTTGGCTCAACGTTTTAACCACATCTATGCCAGCAAAAAGCAGCCGATCTTAACCTTGCCTGAATATGTCGTCGACGAGAATGTTGCCATTTTACAAGGTTTAGACGGCCGTAAAATGAGTAAGAGCTATGGCAATACGATTCCCTTGTTCTTAACTGAGAAGAAACTGCAAAAGCACATCAATAAAATTCAGACTAACTTGCTTGAACCCGGCGAAGCGAAAGACCCTGACGGTTCGACCGTATTTCAAATCTGGAATGCCTTTGCCAGCAAAGATCAGGTTGCTGAAATGCGTCAGGCATTTGCGGAAGGCATTGGTTGGGGGGATGCCAAGAAGCGCTTGTTTACCTTGATTAATGAAGAGGTAAGCGAAGGCCGTGAGCGCTATAACGACTTGCTAACGCGCCCACAAGATATTGAAGAAGAATTGCAAAAGGGTGCTGCCAAAGCGCGCATTCAAAGCCAGCGCATGATGGATGATGTCCGTCAGGCCGTTGGCATCTACAGCCTTAAATAAATAGAAAATGACAAATACAACAGACTCTCAGAATGAAGACGTGCCGGTATTAACTGAAACTAACCAGTTAGAAGCCCCGGTGTCTGTCGTTCAAGAGGCTGTTGCTCACGAGGCGGCTAAAAAAATGCCGACTGCTCGTCAAAAAGAAATGCCTTTTGCCTTGATTCAAGGGCAACCAATGACGCAGCTACCGATGGATTTATACATTCCACCGGATGCATTGGAAATTATTTTAGAGCAGTTTGAAGGCCCACTCGATTTACTGTTATACCTAATTCGCAAGCAAAACCTCGATATTCTAGAAGTGAACGTTGCTGAAATTACCGCCCAGTATATTGGCTACATCGACTTGATGGAGTCTATGCAGCTTGAAATGGTGGGTGAGTATTTGGTTATGGCAGCCATGCTGGCTGAAATTAAAAGCCGTATGTTATTGCCTCGTAGTAAAGACGGTGAAGAAGAGGAAGAGGGCGATCCTCGAGCGGAATTGATTCGTCGCTTACAAGAGTACGAACGCTTTAAGAAAGCCGCTGAAGAAATGGAAGAGTTGCCGCGTATGGGGCGTGATAACTTCATTGCGGAAGTCGATGCGCCTGAAAAAATTCAACAGCGTGCGCATCCCGATGTTGATATGAAAGAACTCATGTTAGCCATGGGGGCGATAATGCGTCGTGCCCAAATGTTTGAAAAACACGAAGTTGCCAAAGAAGTATTATCAACGCGGGAGCGTATGTCGAACATTTTGGCGGCGCTAAAAGGCGGACACTTTGTAAGTTTTGCAGATTTATTTACTCCTGAAGAAGGTCGCCTTGGCGTTGTAGTTACTTTCTTGGCGATGTTGGAACTGATTAAAGAATCGTTATTAGACATCGTGCAGCACGAATTATTAGGGCCAATTCACGTTAAGGCCAGAGTCGATGGCCCAGGTCACATTGAATCCAGCCTTTTAGAGGTAAATTATGCCTCTGAATTTGATACTCCAGAAGACGATGTATTAGCAGGCAATAATTCTGAAGACGATGCTTCGGAAAATAATAGAGAAGAGCTTCATGGAACTGATTAAGCTAAAACAAATTGTTGAAGCGGCTTTAATGGCCAGCGGCGAAGTGCTTTCAATTGAGCGCTTACAGTTATTATTTGATGATTTTGATAAGCCTAAAAGCCCTCAGATTAAAGAAGCACTCGAAAGCTTGATGGAGGATTTTACCGATCGTGGCATCGAGCTGGTGGAAGTCGCTTCAGGTTATCGTTTACAGGTCCGCAAAGAGGTAGCTCCTTGGGTCACTCGCTTATGGGATGAAAAGCCACAGCGCTATTCCAGAGCCCTGCTCGAGACCATGTCATTGATCGCTTATCGTCAGCCGATTACGCGTGGCGATATTGAGAATGTAAGGGGTGTAGCGGTCAGCAGTAATATTATTCGCACCTTGTTAGAGCGCGAATGGGTACGCGTTGTTGGCTACCGAGATGTACCAGGTCGTCCGGCGATGTATGCGACGACAAAAGAATTTTTGGACTACTTCAGTCTTAAGAGCTTGGATGAGTTGCCAAGCTTGGACGAAATTCGCGAAATTGACGATGCCAATCAGAATCTAGATTTTATCAACGCCGAGAAAAAAGCCTCTGCAACACGCGAATATGATTTTGATAATGAAGATGAGGTGGCAACACGTGGGGAAGAAATCCTTGCAGAAACTGAATTGGAATTAGAAGAAGCGCAAAGACTGGTTCAACAGGTTGAAGATAATGTCTTCAATAAGCCGAGCGAAGCAGAATTGGCCGCCGATCGAGAAGCTGAGCGCGAAGCGAAAGCCGAAGAGGAGCGACTGGCTGAAGAAGCACTGGCGGAAAGAAGGCTAGCCGATAAGTTTGAGCAGCCTTCATTTGCCGAGATGGCGAATAAAACGCAGCAAAGATTGTCTTCTGACTCCGATACGAACGATGGACCATCTACAGTCGATCTCGCTGATAAAATTGCTGATCACCAAGCGCGTTTAGCGGGTATCAATACCGGTGCAACGGATACTCGTATTGAAACGTTAACGGCAGAGCAGCCAGAAGAAAAGCTAACACTTCTGCAGCAGCAAGAGCAATTGATGCAGCAGTTGATGCAAGACGAATCGCAGCGTCAGGCTCAGCAAAGTACTGATGTGAGCACTGCAGTCGAGGCATCTTCGGCTGAGAGTGATTTCTCGGGCAAGTTTGCCCAGGCTTATAATACGGAAGTTGTTGCGGATACCTCTTCTGTTGTGGCTACCGAAGCTTCGAACACGGATGAGCATTATGACGCTGAGTTGTTGGCTGAAGCGGATGCAGAAAAAGAATTAATAGAACAAGAGCTTTTAGAGCAAGAACAATTAAAACAAGAACAATTAGAGCAGGAAGCCACGGCTGAACGTGAGCTTATGGAGCAGGAAGCTCTAGAAAATGAACTGATCGAGAAAGAGCGTCTTGAAGAAGAGGCGCTTGAAAATGAACTAGTCTTAGAGGATGACGCTGCAGAGCATAGCTCTTCGGCATCGGGTTCAGATTCCAGTAGCGGTTCAAGCACAAAGAAAAATTCCTTGTTTGACGACTGATGTTAATTATTCGTTAAATATAACTGTATAAAGATTAAAGGTTACATAAGCACTATGAATGAGAATGAGCGCTTACAAAAATTATTGGCTGTTGCTGGCATTGCTTCACGTCGTGAATTAGAACGTTGGATTGTTGATGGTCGCATCAAGGTTAATGGCGTAATTGCGGAGTTAGGTCAGCGTGCTAGTCACCTTGATAAGATTCACGTAGACGGTAAAGAAGTTAAGCTAGAAAGCACGGGTAAAACTCGTCGTATTCTTGCGTATAACAAGCCGGAAGGTGAAGTCTGTACACAGCACGACCCAGAAGGTCGTCCAACTGTATTCGATAAGCTGCCTAAGTTAAAAGGCGAGCGTTGGGTGAATGTAGGCCGTTTGGATATCAATACCAGCGGTTTGTTATTGTTCACTACCGATGGCGAGTTGGCTAACAAGCTAATGCATCCTTCTTCGGGTATTGACCGTGAATACGCCGTGCGTGTTCGTGGAGAAGTCACCGAAACCATGATCAGCAACTTAAAAACCGGCGTTATGCTAGAAGATGGCATGGCGAAGTTTACCGATGTTCAATACTTCGATGGCGATGGTTCAAACCAGTGGTATCACGTGGTATTGATGGAAGGTAAAAAGCGCGAAGTGCGTCGTCTTTGGGATTCTCAGGGCGTCACAGTAAGTCGTCTTAAACGTGTTCGTTATGGTTGTATCTTTATGCCTAAGCAAGTGCCAGTAGGTACTTGGATTGAATTGAAGCAAAAAGAATCTGATGATTTAAGTACGCTTGCCGGTGTAGAGACTAAGCCGATTAAGCACCTTGATGGTCAAGAGAAAGAGAAGTACGATCGCCAAGCTCGTAAGCAAAAAGTTCGCCAGAAGACGACGTTTAAAAAACGCTAGTCGGTTTTTAGTGAGCTGTTAACGTCGCTGTGCGATTTTAAACAGTTAAAAGTGTTTTAAATAAAGAACCTGTTTTTGGTAATCTACCGAACTCAGGTTTTTTTAGTTTACGTTGTGAATAGGTAAATACCATGTCGAAGAGTTTTGAAGTTCAAGGGGTTATTCATTCTATTGGTGAAACCCAGTCGTTCGGCCAGAATGGCTTCACTAAGCGTGAGTTTGTGATCAAGCTAAGCGGTGAAGGCGAAAATCCAGCTTACCCTAGCTATGTCGCGCTTGAGTTATTGAAAGATAAGTGTGAATTGATGGATCAGTATCAGTTGGGTCAGGAAATTATTGCCCATTTCAACTTGTCGGGTCGTCTCTGGGCTGCTCAAGGTAAGCCGGAGAAGTGCTTCACTAGTTTGCAGGCTTGGCGTATTGAAAGCCCTGATGCTAACTTTGGTGGCTCAGCGCCGGCGGCGGGTGGCGGTAACGATTTTAATATGGGTGGCTTTACGCCGTCTTCGAACAATTTTGACGAAGACGTTCCGTTTTAAAACGACCTACGTCAGAAAGAAAGATAAAGACCTGTAAACAGACCATCGACCGCGGTGGTTCCTGCTGACCAGGTTTTATACCCAACCGTTGCGCCAGTGTGTTTGTAGTGATAATTAAAGCTGAATTGGTGCTCAGATAGCGAGCCACCTTCATAGTTGCTCCAAATAGGCTGGTATTCGAAGTGCCAATCCTTATGGTAGCGGTAACGTATCGGCATCGAAAATACGCTGCCGTCATGTTCTTGATTACCGTTCATTTTTCCCCGGCCATAGGCCAGATCCCAGCTAAAGTCATTACCAAAGCTCATGCGATAATGCACCAGGAAATTAGAGAGAATTAGTGAATCGCCATTTTCTTGCAACTTGTTTTGGGAATAGCTCATCCCGATTAATCCATACCCCGCTTCAATTCGATGCAATTGTGCGTTGATGTCATCAGAACCCGCTAACCACTGCGAGCTTAATTTTACCGTCGGTAGAATGGGGTCGCCGAGGGTGCGAAATAAGGTGCTTTTGTAATCGACTTGCTGAAATTCTGTATATTCAATTTTTGACATCTGGTTAATGGCAACTAATTCTTGAGCATTTTTCAATTCGATAGGATCGATTCTATCCGGCTCATCGCGCTGATATCGTTCCATGCTGTTATCACCGGTATAAGCCATACCCTCAACGCCCACCTTAACGAGTGAAACGATGACCTCGACCATAACTTCGGCTACGGCACCGGCAATGGCGCCTCCAATACTGTTATCAGAGCTAGAGTCTGAAGAATTGGAGCTGTTATTTGAGGTGTTAGAACTTGATGATTGGGTCGATTCAGATTCTAAACTGTCTAGCTTACCCGCTTGAGCAGTAGAGATACCAAGACTGATGATCAGAGTCGGTATAAAAAGAGTCGTTATAAAGAAAGGAGCTTTCATTGATTTATAGTATTCCGTTACGTGTTGAGTCTATTGTAACTAAAGCTTCTATTAAAAAGAAGCCAGCCATAGCCTTAACTTCATTCCCCATAGGCTAGTCATACCTGTGCTGATGTAGCTGATTTCACCTGCAGTATCAATAACGAAAATACTGGGGGTGACTGCGACGCCCCACGACTGACTGATTTGGCCATCGTCATCATTGATAGTACTGAAGTGGTAATCGTGTTTTTTTAAGTAGAGATTGACCTCTTCGTCGTCGCCAGATGACAAGGCAATAGAGACTACATTCCGCTGATCTTCTTGTGCGAGGGTGCTGACGAATGGCGAAGTCGTACTGCAAATCGAGCACCAGCTCCCCCAGAAATAGACCAGTGTTGGGCCATCATTATAATCGATGCCCTCTAGACTGGGCGCTTGGCCTGTGTTCATATCTTGCTGCTGATATTGAGTGATAGCAAAAACGACCGCTAACATCAGTAAAATGGTTTTTAGATTACTCTTTACTGAGTCGCTCTTTAGCCAGGTGATAAACATCAAGTATATTTCTCTAAAATTTCCGATTATGACCCTTGCAAGGCAGGATAGTTCTTATTATTTGGCACATAGACTAGCAGCCTTTATAAAAAAAGAAGGTTTTTTTGACTAAGATTGGTGCTCTGTCATTTATAGCAAGGTAAAATAGCATCTGTTGCAGGTGTAGATCGATTGGATTAAAACGGCGTATAGATGACAAAAGATATTGACGACAAGCTGTCAGGCGAGAAACTGCCAGGCGGCCAGCTGCTAGATGAGCAGGTTAGTGATGACCCCTTAATGCAAGATTTAAAGAAGGGGGCCTCGACTCAGGCTGAAGCGCTGCAATTTTTACAGCAGAATAAGAGCCGTTTAGATAAGTCTTTAGCGTCGATAGATAAACGGGATGTGCTATCTAAAATCACTGTTTTTTCGATGGCTATATTTTCTAAATTAGCGGGCTTGATCGATGTGCTAAAGAGCGGTTTTGTGGATCGCTTGATGAAAGTCCCAGCGCCTGAAATTATTAAGCAAAGTCTGCACACAGCAAGTGTTGTGACAAACTTTAAAGGGATGGTCGATTTTATACGCACGAAATACTATGCCTTTAAAAAATCGCCCTATAATGAAAAACTTGTTCAGCATATGGATGAGTTAATTGGTCATGCAACTCAGCAAGGGTTGGATTTTAAACAACACTTCCCAGAAGTTGTCGATAAACTGGTGGTTCGTAAGAATCAAATGCTACAACATTCTTATTTTAAAGAGTTTAATAAAAGCCATATTGAACGCTTATTAGCGACGCCATTTTCATTTAAACGATCATTGTCACCGGTCCTTCCCGATAGAGCTTTATGGCATAAACTATTTGGAATATTAGAAGCTCGCTATATTCAGGACATTATTCTAGTCGATGATGATGGTAAGCAAACCTCGTTTAAAAATGATTCTAAAAGACAGGTGGAGTCTAGTCATTCCGTACGTCACTTGTATGAAGCCTCGGTAAAAAAGGCGCATGGTCATCGGGTATTTATTATTGGCCATCATGAAGGGTATTTAGGCCCTTATTTTGTCCGCAGTGCATTACGACGCTTGGGCTTTGATAATTTAGCCGAGAATAATAATACCGTAGTCGGGCCACGTATGTTTTCGAGTTTATTTTTGAAAAGTGGTGCCAGTAATGTCGGCAATATGTTTTTAACCTTACCGTCGCAACGCACCACAAAAGTAAATGAAAATAGTTTGGCCGCCGCTCTACAGAAAAGTGCTCGACGTACGCAATTTTTAATCAAAATGCCTAATGTTGGACTGAAATTAATAGAACAATTCAGCTACCGTGATTTTATGCAGTTAATTTTACACTATGAGAATTTACAGGCTGAATCTGCGAAATTAAATAGCAGCCTATCTTGGCTGGACGAAGTTTTAAGCTCTGCTGAAAAGTCAGAGCTGATCGATTATCTGTTGGCCAGTGATGCGAGCAATGTAGCCGCTGAACTTGATAAAAAAGATTACGATTTATTTAAGCAAGTAATGCATGAGCCATTTTTGATTTTCCCTGAAGGTTCTCGTTCTTATGTCGAAGAAAATGGCGACATTACCTTAAAGTATTTCAATCCTAAGTACCTGCAGGCTTACTTACGTCCAGGGGATGTGATCTTACCGCTGAGCTTGGTCGGCGGCTCAGATATTATGCAGGGCATGAAGTTGATCAAGGGCAAGCTTGGTTTGTCGTTGGGCTCGCCCTATGAAGTCAGTGAGGCAATGATAAATAACTATGCCGAAGAAGGCATTGAGGTGATGCGCAATGTTGCTAACTTACCCAATATTAAGACAGTACATTTAAGTAATACCGTGCAAGCAGGAAATAAACATGAGTGAAAAAAGCACCGCTAACCGAGCAGATAGTTTGGTTATTCTCGATTTCGAGACCACAGGCTTATCTCCAAATATGGGTGATCGTGCGATTGAAATTGGTGCTGTGCGCTTGGTTAATGGGGAAATTACAGAGAGCTTTCAAGAGCTGATGAACCCAGGTCAGCGAGTCAGTGCCTTTATTGAAGATTATACCGGTATTAGTAATGAGATGCTGGTAGACGCCGATTCTTGTGAAGCGGTGATGGATCGCTTTGCTGATTTTATTGGTGACGATAATCTGATTGCTCATAATGCGTCGTTTGATCAGCGATTTTTAGATGCTGAGTTTGAGCGAATTGGTCGTAAATATTCGGGAGATTTCTCTTGCTCGTTATTACTTTCACGACGTATTTTTCAAGATGCCAGTAGCCATAAATTGGGTGAGTTAGTGCGCTTTGCTAATATCGAAAGCTCGGGCGGATTTCACCGTGCGTTATACGATAGTGAGATGACGGCCAAAGTATGGATGAAAATTCTGGAAGATATCGGTGAGCGCTATGGGCTGTTTGATATTCCTTTTGATTTAATTAAGAAACTGACTAAAACCCCTAAAAAGGGCGTCGATAAATTACTGTTATCTTACAACGGCTGACAGCACTTACATCTGCTGACATAGAGAGGACATCTGCAGACGGAACAAAATAAGGCCCTAGGTAATACTGCTTGGGAACTTATTTAAATGAGATGTCTATGAAATCCTCACTCTATTTATTGACCACCGCAATCGTTTTAGCCAGTGCTATTACCGCCTGTGGTGGTACTGGCTCGAATTCAAGCAAGCCTTCAGATAATGGCTCAAAGCAATCGGCCAAAAACCCTTTAGCGCAATACTTCCCTAAAAGCATTCCCGTATTCGGTACCTTAATCGTAGGCACTGCTAGTACTTCGGATGCCGCTATGTTGCATGCCGCGAATGTGATGGCGCAGTATTTAGATAATAATGAAGATGGCATTGCCGATAATCCTGCCGTCGTAGATCATTTAAAAACCAAGGGTGCGACTTTATTAATGGCCGCGACCGAGGATGAAATTCAAGCCTTATTTGATAAGTTACCCGAAAGTGATGCCTACCAAGACTTGTACGTTGCTGAAGTTATCGTCGGTGATAGTGAGCAAATAACTAATGGTGGGTTTGATGCGACGATTGAAGAAGTACTGCACTTAATCAGTCATGTCGGTTATGCCGGAGTTTATCCGTCGGTATTTGGTGAATCAGTTGGCTCGGTTTTAGCCGATGCAATGGATGTTGCCCGAGGTGGGCAGTTCGAGACGATTCCTGCAAACTATCCTGCAGGAGCTTGGTATTCCTACAAGGATGAAACCTGCGAATACTCTTGCATGGCGACTGAATATTTCTATTGGTCGTTAACGTCTATGTTAGGCGCTCAAGACGGTGTGGGTCGCTTTGAAGAAATCAATCAAGAGTGGGCATTAAATACTCGGGACTTGGTGCAGCAAAAAGATACCTTAGTTTACGATCTACTCATGGATTCACAATATAGAATTCCTACAAAACTACCGAATGGGAATTATTCCTTTCAGACCTTTTCAATCTCAACTGCAGATAAAGTCTCGGGTAAACAGCCTAGTAGCGAGGATACAGTAAGTGATACTGAAACAGTTTCAAATGCTAATATTTCATTTGAGTTACAGTTTATGAATACAGTAGAGCTACAAGGGGATAAAAATGAAGCTTGGACGGCTGCCTATAAACAACCTTTTATTGATGCTTCACTTCAGTGGTTATTATCTTTACGCGGTATTGATAACCAGACAAAGCATTTAATCGTTAAAATTAAAGTGCGAGTGAAAGATTTACCGAATGCTAATGGCATGGCTGGGCCGGATACAGAGATTGAAGTTAATGGCTTTAATTTCCCTACCAGCGGTGAGATGACTATTGGTAATCATACTTATGTTGAGGGGTTTGATCAGGTTGAATTTAAAGCCAATATATTGCATGAACTTGGGCACATTATTGGTATCGGATCTTTTACTGAAGAATTTGTCGCGCTTGATTCGTCGATTAAAGGGAATGTATTCCGCTTGCCGAGTCAGTATGGTGTGAGTAAAGCCGTAGCGGAATATAATCGAATCTATTCGAATACGCTAGATTACGTTCCTTTTAGTGATAATGCTGGCCACTTATATGATTATGAACTGGGTGGAGATAAAAAACGTCTGCTAGCCAATGGCTCTGCAGTCCCATCGTTGACCAAGGAGCTTATGGCAGCGGGTGTGATATATGGTCGTGTGATGCTGGCCGTTTTGGATGATATTGGCTATGTGGTTGATTATACCAATGCCGAAATTTATACGCCTTAATCGGTTTTTCTACGGCCTCGGCGGGGTTCTCTATGTTCAGTCTCGCCATTTTGCCCGTACATATCGTGTTGAAGGCCGACGTCGTCACGTCGAACTTCAATGCGTCTATCGTCATGATGAATGTAATCGCAATGGCAGTGCTCTTGATCACAGCCGTTGACCGGGAGTGTGGGCGCTTGTGCCGATAGAAAGCGTTTGCCATGCAGTTCTTTCACCGCATTGCAACACTGCGCATGATGATGTGTTTCAACACAATGGAACTCATTATTTTTAACACGCTTCTCAGAAGAGGTAGAGGATTGTCTATTTTTGTGATTCCGTCTTTCAAGACCTTTATGGCCATGGTGAGTGTAGAGATATAGGCCTACTAACGAGACAATAAAGATAAAGAAGGTCAGCAGCATGGATTACCTCGTAAGTTTCTTCTTATAAGCGGTTTGTTTAATTGGTTTCTTTAGGTATAGCAAAAACTAGCCTGCCTAGATGTCTCTAACGCTAAATTGGGACTTTGCTTGTGTGACATTCCGGTCTTAAATCCGTATCATTCAGCCAATAATTTTTCTTCTCTATTTTCTTGATTCCTAGGCCTTTCTATATGTCCTCTACTACTGCGTCCTCTTCTGCTATTAAGCTTACTGAATACAGCCATGGCGCGGGTTGTGGGTGCAAAATATCCCCACAGGTCTTGGAAACAATCGTTGCCACTAAGCTCGACGTGAAAATGGACCCCAATCTATTGGTTGGCAATAGCAGTAAAGATGATGCCGCAGCCTATGACATGGGGAATGGTCAGGTAGTTTTAAGCACTACCGACTTTTTTATGCCGATTGCGGATGATGCTTTTGACTTCGGCCGTATTGCTGCGACCAATGCGATCAGTGACATTTATGCCATGGGCGGTAAGCCGTTGATGGCAATTGCTATCTTGGGCTGGCCGATTAATGTGTTATCGGCTGAAGTTGCTCAGCAGGTGGTTGATGGCGGACGTCAGGCCTGTATGGATGCGGGTATCATGCTGGCCGGTGGCCACAGTATTGATTCACCTGAGCCGATCTTTGGTTTAGCGGTAACTGGCCAAGTAGAGAAATCTAAATTAAAGCAAAATAATACCGCTACGCCTGGCTGTAAGTTGTATCTGACTAAGAAGTTAGGTGTCGGCATATTAACAACCGCGCAAAAACAGAAGAAGCTAAAGCCAGAGCATGAAGGCTTAGCGGTTGAAGTGATGTGTCAGCTAAATAAAATTGGGGCAGATGTCGCCGATATTACTGGCGTAACGGCAATGACCGATGTGACGGGCTTTGCGCTGATGGGCCATTTGATTGAAATGTGTGAAGGCAGTGGTGTAAAAGCTAAGATCAACTTTGATACGATTCCCTTTTTAGAACCCGTAAAAGACTATCTTGAAATGGGCTGTGTTCCCGGTGGAACGTTACGTAACTTCGATTCGTATGGGCATAAATTGGCGCCGATGAGTGAAGAACAGCGTAATTTGTTATGCGACCCGCAAACCAGTGGCGGTTTGTTGATTGCCGTCGAGCCAGAAGCTGAAGCTGAATTAGCAGTGCTATTAAGCCGTGAAGGTTTATATGCCCAGCCGATTGGTGAGTTGCTTGCCGCTGATGACGGTGCAACTGTTTTGGTTGAGGTGCTTTAAGTCGTGACAATAGAAAGTATGCGACCTAATACGGACATCCGCCCAGATACCGACGATTATGAGGCGTTATTCTTAACCGATACGCCGATGTTCGATACCCGCGCCCCGATTGAATTTAAGAAAGGCGCTTTTCCGCATGTGGAAAGCTTGCCGCTGATGACGGATATTGAGCGTGCCAAAGTAGGTACCTCTTATAAACGTGATGGCCAAGAAGCCGCAATCAAGTTGGGCCACCGATTAGTATCGGGTAAAACCAAAGACGAACGTATGGCGCTTTGGTTAGCGTTTGCTAAACAAAATCCGAACGGCTATTTGTATTGTTTCCGTGGTGGATTGCGTTCGCATACAACCCAAGCTTGGCTGAAAGAAGCGGGCTGTAATTACCCGTTAGTGAAGGGCGGTTATAAGGCGATGCGTCGTTTTTTAATCGATCGCTTAGAAAGTATTTGTGATTATGCGGTTGATCCTGAACGCAAAGAAAAATTCTATATTGTCGCAGGCCAAACAGGCGCGGCGAAAACCGATTTGTTATTGAAGTTTGATAACGCGGTTGATTTGGAAGGGTTAGCGAATCACCGAGGTAGTGCTTTTGGGAAGCGTGCAGCAGGGCAGCCGAGCCAAATTGATTTTGAAAATAAGCTGTCGATCGATTTTTTACGCCGATATCATAAATCCCCTAATACGCCCATTCTATTAGAAGACGAAAGTCATCTAATAGGTCGCTCTGCGATACCGACCAAGTTACGCAGTGCGATGCATGAATCGCCTATGGTCGTGGTTGAAGCGGATTTAGAAACTCGGGTTGAGCATTCTTTTAGAAATTATATTTTGCAAAAATTGGCCGAGTGGGAAGAGTTCAGTGCGGATGACTCGAAAATTATCAGCCTTGAAGGAAAACCCTATGTCGGTGATTTGACCGCATTTGAACTTTTTTCTGAAGAGCTGAAAAAGTCGATGTCGAATATTCGTAAGCGTTTGGGTGGCGTACGCTATCAAGAGTTAGCGACGATGTTGGATAATGCACTCGAGGCACATAAAGCAGGAGACAATAGTTTGCACCGTGAATGGATTAGAGTATTGCTGAATGAGTATTATGATCCACAATACGATCATTTATTAGAACAACGTAAAGATCGCATTGTATTTCGTGGCAATGCTACTGAGGTTGAAGCGTATTTACGTGCCTTAACTTAATCTATTTAAAGTCTTGTTTTAACCTTAAAAACTACAATTTATAAACTTAAGCGTTTGAGAAATGAAAATGAAAAAGAAAGTAACCCTTATTGCAACAATACTCGGTTTATTGGCGGGCGGTTTACTAGCCAGTACTGTACAAGCAGAAACAGAAAAGCCAACGTTCGTTTTCACTGCCATTCCTGATGCCGATGAATCACGTTTACAGCAGCGTTTTAATAAAGTCGCTGTGTATTTATCGAAGCAACTCAATGTGAATGTTAAATACATTCCAGTTAAGTCTTATTCTGCCGCGGTTACGGCCTTCCGTAATGACCAGGTTCAGCTTGCTTGGTTTGGTGGTTTGTCGGGTGTTAGAGCACGTGCATTGGTATCGGGTTCAGAAGCGATTGCTCAAGGCTTTGAAGATCAATCCTTCAAAAGCTATATTATTGCTCATCACTCTACTGGCCTGAAGCCGAATATTGATCTTTCAGATGCTTTTACAGCATTCAATACCCAAGACATGACTTTCACTTTCGGTTCAAAAGGGTCGACTTCTGGTCGCTTAATGCCTGAATTCTATTTGCGTGAAGAATTCAAAGCAGCACCGAATGACATATTCTCTCGTATTGGTTTTTCTGGCGATCATAGCCGTACTATTGCTCAAGTTCAGTCGGGTGCTTATCAAGTTGGCGCAGTGAACTTTAAAGTGTGGGAAAAAGAATTAGCCTCGGGCAAAATTGATACAAATAAGGTATCGATTATTTGGACAACACCAACATACCCTGATT
Source organism: Oleispira sp. (assembly GCA_036960605.1). Taxonomy (GTDB): domain Bacteria; phylum Pseudomonadota; class Gammaproteobacteria; order Pseudomonadales; family Oceanobacteraceae; genus Oleispira. The sequence goes on from JBALXI010000010.1 coordinate 92,053, forward strand.
ATCAATGGACAATTCGTAACGACGTAGATCAACGTTTTGGCGCAGACTTTAAAAAACTTGTCACCAAAACGTTGCTTGAAATGAATGATCCAGATTTATTGGCGAGTTTCCCACGCCAGTCATTTATTCCTGCCAGCAATGCCGATTATGCACCGATCGAAAATACAGCGCGTGCTATTGGTTTAATAGACTAAGTATCATTGCTTAAGGTTTATATTAATAATGTTTAGACTCGACCACTACCAGCTTGATAATCGCTTAAACGATATTACTTTGAATATTAATAGCGGAGAGAAGGTGGCCTTATTAGGGCCATCGGGTGGTGGTAAAACCAGTTTATTAAATGCATTGCATCAGCAGTGTGCTGATCAAATTGCTTGGTGTCCGCAAGAGCATGGTTTAGTCGAATCGCTATCGGCTTACCATAATATGTATATGGGCCAGCTAGATCAGCATAATGCCTTGTATAACTTGGCCAACTTGATTAAACCTTTGGCAGAGCCCAAGCAAGCCATTAGTGAACTGAGTGAATTACTGGGGTTAGATCCTCAGCAGGATTTATGGCAACCCGTTAGCCAGCTTTCGGGTGGTCAGCGTCAGCGTATTGGTATTGGCCGAGCGTTATTCCGCCAACAAGAAAACTTTCTCGGCGATGAGCCTGTCTCGAGCTTAGATCCTGTTCAGGCTCAGCAGATTTTAGAGTTGATTCTAAATCGACATAAAACGGTTATTCTTGCCTTACATAACCGTCAGCAAGCGTTATCAAATTTTGATCGCATTATTGGTATTAAAGCAGGCCGTATTATTTTTGATTCGCCGGCGAAAGAACTGATCAAAAATAAATACCAAGCGGGTTTGCTTGACTCTTTATATGAGTAGCCGTTATATGAATAGCTCTCGTAATCTATCCCTCGCCTTTTTAATTGTTGCATTGTTGTGCATTCCGTTTGCCGACCTCGCGTTTTATCAAGTAGAGCCTTGGGATGAATTGGCACGCATGGGGCAGGGCATAATTCAGCCTAGCTTTCCTGAATTATCGATCCTCGCCGATAGCTTGATAATCACGGTGGCTTTTGCATTAATCGCCGTATCAGGGGCTGCCTTTTTAGGATTGTTATTAGCCCTCGTTTTTCAGTCTAGAATGGTTCGCATCTTTTCAGCGTCGATCCGTGCCGTGCATGAATTGTTCTGGGGGCTGATCTTTATGCAGATCTATGGTCTATCAGCCACCACCGGTGTGCTCGCGATACTGGTGCCCTTTACCGGTATCTTTGCCAAGATGTTTGCCGAAATTATTGAACAGCAAAGCACTGTGCCCTACTCAACACTGTCGACAAAAGCAGACCGTTTAAGCCAATATTTTTATACCAAGCTGCCTCAGGCTTGGCCACAGATGGTGAGCTATACCCGCTATCGATTCGAGTGTGCACTGCGTTCCAGTACGATTTTAGGCTTTATCGGTTTACCAACGTTGGGATTCTATTTAGAAACCGCCTTTAAACAAGGGCAATATGATGAAGCGGCAGGATTGTTATTTTCTTTCTTTATTTTAATCGCTACGATTCGTTGGTGGTTTTTTACTAAAATCATTCCAGCCTATCTATTGATTCCTGGCTATTTAGTTTTAGCGTTTATAGCACTGCCTGATTCACCTGCTGTCTATGGCAGTTCATTAGTGCAGTTTTTAACCCAGGATATTTGGCCAAAGGCACTGCTTAATGGTGATGCGAGTGCTTCTATTGCTTGGTATCAACATCAGCTGTTTGATGTTGCCTTGCCTGCATTATGGGATACCTTGGTATTAGCTCAACTGGCATTAGTCGCAACGGGGCTGCTGGTATTACTGTTTTATCCTTGGGCCAGTAAAGCCTTTTTCCCAAAACAGTTTTCTTTCATGCGTGGAGTCGGGCGCAGTTCATTGCTTGTCTTACGATCAATACCTGAGATGATATTCGCGTTCGTATTTCTATTAATTTTGGGTCCTTCCGGAATACCAGCAGTCCTTGCCTTGGCTTTGCATAATGCCGGGCTAATTAGTTATTTACTAATGCGTCATAGCGAGCAAATTAAATACAGGGCGGATGCAGGCAAGGGCATTAATCATTATTTTTATGAAGTGACTCCACGAATCTATCCACATTTCTTAAGTCTATTATTGTATCGCTGGGAAGTGATTATTCGTGAAAGCGCTATTCTCGGAATTCTAGGGATAACGACCTTGGGCTTTTATATCGACTCGGCCTTCGAAGATATTCGATACGACCGAGCGTTTTTCTTAATTGTTATTTCTGCTTTATTGAATATCGTGGTTGATAGCTTTAGTCGCAGGGTTAGAAGGAATCTAAAGCGATAATCGCTTCGATCTCTATTTTTAAGTCTGCTGAAAAAAGAGCATCGACTTTAATTAATGAACTAGCAGGAATATCGCTGCCATAGAGTTCAAATAGCGTCGCTCGTAATAAATCCATTTCAGTAAAATTACTGACAAATAACGTTACCTTTATTAGGTTTTCTAGCGTTACATTGTGTGCTTCGCATATATGAATAAGCTGAGCAAATACTGCGCGAGTTTGCGCGGCCATCCCTTCCGTTTGCGCGGAATTGCCAAATGCAGTGAGGCCAGATGTGTACAGCGTATTGTGATGAATAACACTGTGGGTATAAGGGCCGAGTACTTCCCCCAATACGTCATAATTGATTCTTTGAATACTCATTATTTTCTCCTTAAATTAGAGTTTTTGTATTTGATCTTTAACGTTAAATTTATCGCTCAGTTTCGTCGCTAGCTTATGAATTTCTGGTGCTGTTAATAATGAAATAAGCCCTGCTGCAGGCCAAGCCAATACAAAGGCATGGAACCATTGCTGATAAAAGTCTGTAGACCAACCTAGATTGATCCAGGTGACCCAAGCCGTCATAAGAAATGACAGTTGTAATGACATTAAGAGTGAAAATAGAATGCGATGAATCATGTTCGTTTCACCAATTTTTCTATATAGCTCACTTCGGTTAATAACAGTGCCAAATACGTTTTTGTATGAGCTTGGTTAAAATGTTCTTTTAGTGCGTCTTCGTTGACCCATTCTTCCCATAGAGTAAATTTGTTTGGGTCTTCTTTGTGCTGCAGTACGTCAAAGAAAATACAGCCTTTTTCTTGGATTGTTTGCTGTTGTAATTTTTGAAGTTCTTCATTGGCCTGTTCTGCTGATTTATTCTTAGAAACCTTCAGGCCAGCGCTGATCCACAGTTTCGTTTTAGTGTCGGTTTTTGCTTTGGTGATGGCTATTGTCATGGTTATCTCTGCTATGTCGTTGAAGAAAGCTAAAGATAGACACTTGCGAATATGAAATATATGCTGGATTAATCAATTAATAATTCCAGATATGCAATCATGTACGACGACATCGCTTTATTTATACACATAGTGCAGCAGCAGGGTTTAGCGGCGGCGGCACAAAAGTTAGGCTTGCCGGCCGCAACGGTGACTCGGCGTTTACAGCGCTTGGAGGCCTCAGTTGCTCGCCAGTTGATTCACCGCTCGGCGCGTCAGTTTGTACTGACGCCTGAGGGGGAAGCTTTCTATCAGGCCTATGCAGGTTTAGTTGAGCAGCTGGAGCAAACCCAGCTGCAGCTCAGCAGTGAATTAAATGTATTGGCGGGGCCATTAAAAGTATTGGCGCCAACGAATATCTCTACCGGCTTGCTGCAACCTATGTGGTCGGGTTTTATTAAAATGTATCCTGATATAAAACTTGAGCTGATGTTAAGCAATAGTGTTGAGAGTATGCTGTCTTCTGGGGCGGATATAGCGCTACGAATAGGTCCGCAAGAATCTTCGATGCTGTATCAAAGACGGTTAGGATCATTGAAAACTATTCTGGTTTCAACACCGGCATATTTAGCTTCTGAAGGTGAACCGCAAAGCCTTGATGAGTTAGATAGTCATCGTTTAATCGGTGCTAATACGCTGGCAAAATGGGATATGGTAAATTTAGAAAGTAATGTCGAGCAGGAATTACGGCCTCGTTTTTCAACCCTCGTTAATGATGTCAAACTGGCGACGCAATTGGTTTGCGATGATATTGGGATCTCTCTATTACCGAGCAGTGAAGTTGATCATTTAATAGAAAATGGAATGCTGGTAAACCTATTAGCTGCCTGGCAAGGGCCTAAGCGCGATTTATATTCTGTCTGGCCAAGTGGTAAGTTGTTAAGCGCTAGAGCTAAATGTTTACGAGATTATATGGGCGAATTTATTCAGCAGAATGGACATTAGTCATCATTCTGCCAAATGAATGTTCTTTACTTTATAAACTTTAAGGTCATGCGATCACTTTCACCAATCGCTAAATATTTTTCACGATCTTTTTCACCTAACCTCAGGCTGGGTGGGAGTGTCCATACACCTTTAGGATGCTGCCCGCTATCTTTTAAGTTGGCATTCACTTCTGATTTATCTTGTAGTTTAAAGCCAGCAGTTTTAGCGAGTTTAATCACGTGTTCTTCTGTTACGTATCCTGAGGTAATCATATCTTCTAGACTGGTGTCTGACTTCGCTCGGTGTTCAACTACCCCTAATATTCCGCCTGGCTTTAATGCTTTGAACATCGAGTTAAAAACATCTTGGGCGTAGTCGCCTTTCATCCAGTTATGAACATTACGGAAGGTCAATACCAGATCAGCTGTTCCGGCGGGGGCTATTTCGGGACGCTCGGGAATCGATAGGTCTGTAATATGGGTTTTACTGTAGAGATTTGGGTATTGTTTTAGTTTTTCTTCAAATTTTCTTTGGTAGTTTTTACGCCAGTTGGGCGTGCGTTTTGCGACTAAAGAAAACCCTGCCGCGTAATATTGTCCTTGGTCTTTTAACGTCGGGGCTAAAATTTCTGTATACCAGCCACCTCCTGGCCATATTTCTACAACCGTCATGTCGGCTTTTAAGCCAAAAAACGATAACGTTTGCTCTGGGTGACGATGCTGATTACGAGCAATATTTTTATCTGAGCGGTGCACCCCAGTCATGGCCTGTTGAAGGCTGGCTTGATCAACTCTCGCTTGATTAAGGGTGTCTGGCATAACGGGCAGTGCGCTTACTTGGCTTGATAGGGTCGTTAATGTAAGGATGAACGCAGGTAGGATTTTCATTATTAATCTTCTTTTAGTCTTCTTAATAAGCATTAAACCTTTGAGTCGACTTACGCTCGTTGGTTCAATTTTCCGCCCACTTTTTCTTCGTTATCGCTTTGCATATCACGAAAAAAGTTTTCTATTTTTTCTTGTCTTTGTGCCGCAACAGATTTTAGCTTCTCGCCATCATTGTTATCAATTACCTGTATCACTTGATGGCTCTTAGATAGGCGTGCTAAAGCTTGTAGGTCTTCAAAGCTGGGCTGTCCGCTATCTTCCGACGCATTGGTATTTTGTGCTGCTGCCGCTTTAAGGTATGTTTCAGCCAGTTGCTTTTGTTGCTTATTTTCTACAATGGCAACGGCGGCTTGGCGTACTTGATCATTGCTGCCACTGGGCTGGCTAGGCTTTTCAGGGATAGAAGGTCTTTCAGGGATTGCAGGCAGGCCAGGACGTTGATTACGGTTAGGATTAATGACGGCTTGTGTAATATTAGTATTGATCATTATTTAATCATACGCCGAGTTGGGCGCTTTGCTATCAATATGTGATTTTTTACATCCCTACTCAGTATTTATACCTTTATTTACAATGGATGTTGCTGCTTATCACTCTTCATTTTGCAGTTTAGGCAGTTCAATGTGCAGATGAAACCCAGGCTTATCGGCGTTGATGCCTTGCTGGATCTCTAATCTGCCATGAAATAGATTTTTCACAATGTTGTCGATCGCATAAAGACCCAGTCCGGACGTTTCTTCATTGCCACGGCTGGTGGTAAAGAAAGGCTGAAAAATTTGATCGCTAATGTTTTCATCGATGCCTATGCCATTATCGTGATAGTTAATTTCACAACGGCCATCTTTAATAAGGAACTCTATTTCTATCTTTCCTTGTTCCTTGTCCGTTAACCCATGTTTTATGCTGTTGTCGATCAGGCCTTCAATAATAATTGTGAGTGGGTCTTCATAGCTGATGAACGTTTTAGGCCCGTCATAATAAGTAACAATGGTTAGGCCTTCTATTTTATCTTGGTGATTGATCGCTATTTTTTGCAGCATATCTTCACCATCAATAGCGACAGGCGACGCTTGTAAATACCCAGTGCTTACCATAGTAAATCGCTTTACCAGCTGTGCTATGCGGTGTTCATTATGTTTTAGTATTTCAAGGCTGGTATTGAGGTTGTTTAAGGCATGCCTTTGGCTGTTATTACATTGTTGGTCTAGTTCGTTATAGATATCATCAACAAAAGAAAGTGTCGTAAGGTTGTTACCTAGGGGCGTATTAATTTCATGGGCTATTCCTGAAATTAATAATTTTAATGAATCCATTCGCTGACGGTCGTGCTGCTCTTTTTCTCGCTGGCGACTCATACGGTCGTGGATGTCGGTAATGTGTCCTTCAATAGTTCTATGCTGGCTATCCCCTTGTAGGGACAATGTCAGAGCGAGCCAGCGTTCTTTGCCACTCACGGTCAGGCATAATAGGGGTAAACCCTCAACGTGGCGACCACGCTCTAAGTGAGAAATGAGCCTTTGGATATCGACAGGGTTTTTACTCATATTGTGGAAAATATTCAGCCCACTTTGGCCAAAGTGTTCTAACTCCATAATTCGGGCAAAGGCTTTATTATGGCTAATGATTTTACCGTCTACCTTGGCAGTAAAAATACCTGCGGGAGAGTTGTGAAAGATATCTTGGTATTTTGATAGGTGTAATTCAGATTCTTTTAATGCTTGATTTTTTTCGCGAATGCTTTGGTTTATTTGACGCGCTAGGGCCAATGAAATAATGACGAGTTCTAATAGGCCGCCAAATGAATATGCTTGCCGAGTATAGGTACTGCTGGGAATGAGATTATAAATTGATAGCGACAGCAATGTTAGACTGATAACCAATGCGAGCCATGCCAGGGCAAAGGTTTTTGCACCGGGTCGACCATGAAATGAAAAGTTGATCGCGGTTAATAAGATGATTGGGCTAAAAATCAGGTTGATGCCATTCATCAACTTTGAGCCTGCTTGGTAATCTAAGAAAATTAAGCAAGGAATACTAATTAAGACCAGCAGGTATAGAGCCTTGTAAAGATAAGCCAGTCGTGGCGCGTAGCGTTTCACTTGTAGAAAATAATAGGCCAGAGGCAGCGTGAATAATGATGGCCAAGCTGCGCCGATTAAGGGTGTTAAATTATTAAAGTTCGGATATTCCGGCCAGAGGTATTGAAAACCGTCACCATTGAGACTGGATATTAAAAATGTGAATCCACTCAAATAACCGACGTATAAAAAGTAGACTAATGATCTTAACGTGATGGCAAGGATGAGGTTGTAAAGACCCATAATAATGAGGGTGCCGTAGAGGGCACCAAACCAATAGTTTTCGAAGGTCTTCTGCTGAACGTACTCTTCATTTTGAAATATCTCTATTGGCAAAGTCATCGAGCTTTGTGTTTCAACTCGCAGATAAACTTGATAGTGACTTTCAGCCTCTAAATTGTAATTGAATAGATAATATTTATCGTGCTGACGATCGTCGTTATAAGGAATGCGATCACTGAGATACTTGTGCTCTATCGCCTTACCTTGATGAATAAGATAGGCATCCACATGATCTAGTAGAGGATAGTTAATGCGCAGGTGTTTGACCACAGCGCTGGAACTAGGGTTGTTGATAGGCAGGCGAAGCCAGACAGCATCACTGGTAAAACCAAAGTTGGCTTTATTTCTCGTGGTCGTTTGCCAATCAAGATTGGGATTGAGAGCGTCTTCCAATGTTAACTTCGTCGAGGCATCTCGGAAATATTCAAGTGGCTTATCATCAGCGTAAGTGAAACCACCAGTAAAGAGTAAGACGAGACATACTAAAGCGTACTTGAGCAAACCCTGCATGGTATTTATCTGGCCTTTCATCGCGAATGGAAGAATGATGTGTAGTTTTTATTCTAGTCTAGGTGTTTGAACTATTCTTTCTTTAGTCAAAATAAGGGATTTAGCACTGTTGATCTATTTTATCGGTGTCTATTCTTATAAATGTTATTAAAAGATATCGAATTGCATGGGTTAGTCATTTACCTGTGTCGTCTTCCGCCCTATATTGGTTGTATAAATTAGACACTCCCCAAATTAGAAATACTTAAACCGTATTCAACACCGTTTATAAAGGTTAGCTCGATGACTCAAGCACAAAATCCGCATTACCCACATTTAATGGAACCTTTAGATCTTGGTTTCACGACGCTGAAGAATCGCGTGATCATGGGTTCTATGCACGTGGGTCTTGAAGATCGCCCTTGGCACTTTGAAGAGATGGCTGTGTATTTCGCCGAACGTGCTCGTGGTGGTTGTGGCTTGCTCGTCACAGGGGGGTTCTCTCCTAACCGTGCAGGTGATTTATTACCTTTCGGTTCTAAGTTGATGCACAGCTGGCAGGTTCACTTTCACAAGAAAGTAACCAAGGCCGTTCATGATGAAGACGGTAAAATCTTACTGCAAATTTTACATGCTGGTCGTTATGGTTATACGCCGTTAAACGTTGCGCCATCTGCGGTTAAATCACCGATTACACCGTTTAAGCCAAAAGAACTGACTTCCAAGCAAATTTCTAAAACGATTTCTGATTATGTTCGTTGCGCTAAGCTAGCTAAAAAAGCTAACTATGATGGCATTGAAATTATGGGTTCAGAAGGCTATTTGATTACTCAGATGCTGAACAAACGCACCAATAAACGAACTGATGAGTGGGGCGGTTCTTACGAAAACCGTATGCGTTTTCCATTAGAAGTTGTGCGTCAGATTCGTGCAGAAGTGGGCACGGATTTCATCTTGATGTTCCGCTTGTCGATGCTTGACTTGGTAGAAGATGCCTCTGATATCGAAGAAGTTATTCAGTTAGCCAAAGCATTAGAAAATGAAGGTATTAACATTATCAATACTGGCATTGGTTGGCACGAAGCGCGTGTACCGACCATTGTTACTTCGGTACCTCGTGCTGCGTTTGCCGGTATTACAGGCCGTGTTAGAAAAGAGCTAAGCATTCCAGTCGTCGCGTCTAACCGCATTAATATGCCGGATGTTGCTGAAGATATTATCTCTTCGGGTAAGGCCGATATGGTTTCGATGGCACGTCCATTCTTAGCCGATTCTGAGTGGGTGAATAAAGCAGCGGAAGGTCGTGCAGACGAGATTAATACCTGTATCGCTTGTAACCAGGCTTGTCTTGATCATACCTTCCAAATGAAGCGTGCAAGCTGCTTGGTTAATCCGCGTGCGGGTCATGAGACGAAATTGCTTTATACCCCGGTTACGAAAGCTAAAAAAATAGCGGTTGTTGGCGCCGGCCCTTCTGGTCTAGCGTGTGCTACCGTTGCAGCGCAACGTGGCCATAGAGTGACGTTGTTTGAAGCGCGTGATGTGATTGGTGGTCAGTTTAACTACGCCAGTAAAATTCCGGGTAAAGAAGAGTTTTTAGAAACTATTCGCTATTTCTTGAAACAGATTGAAGTATTAAATATCGACTTAAAGTTAAATACTTATGTTGATGCCGCTCAGCTTAAAGCAGAGGGTTTTGACGAGGTCGTGATCTCTTCAGGTGTTGCGCCACGTGTGCCAAACATGCCTGGTGTTGATCATGAGAAGGTTGTGACGTATCAGCAAGTTCTCGATAAAGGAATGAAACTGGGTAAGCGCGTTGCCGTGATGGGCGCAGGTGGTATTGGTTACGACATGTGTGAATATCTAACGCATGAAGGTCCTGCTTTAACGCTTAATAAAGAGCTTTGGATGAAGGAGTGGGGCGTTGATGAGTCAAACTCCACTGCGGGTGGCTTACAGCCAATGGATATTGAGAAATCTCCACGTGAAGTTATTATGTTGCAGCGTAAGACGACAAACTTCGGCAAAGGTCTGAACAAAACTTCAGGCTGGGTCCATCGTGCGGTTGTGAAAATGAAAGGCGTTGAGACGATTGGCGGGGTATCTTACGACAAGGTTGATGATGATGGTTTGCATATCACGATTACAACCGGTGAAGGCGACAGTGCAACAACGGAAACGCGTGTTTTAGACGTTGATCATGTAGTGCTATGTGCCGGCCAAGTATCGGTTAATAAGCTGCATTCCGAGTTAGACGCTGATATGGGCAAAACCTTCAATCTACATCTAGTTGGCGGCGCTGAGTTTGCCGGTGAGCTAGATGCAAAGCGTTGTATTAAGCTTGCGAGCGAGTTAGCGGCTTCTTTATAGTCACTAGATTTAATCGAAAGGCTCTATAGAAAGACTTAATAAAAAGGGGAGGTGAATCTAATTCACCTCCCCTTTTTTTGCCTGCTAGGTTTGTAAGCGTGTGTTACATGGATGCTGGCTTAATGATCTGAGTATTGTGGTCAGTCCGCGCTTAATTTGAGATGATGTGGTATTAATTTTTACTATGTACGTTTAATAGAGTAGGACGATATGTTGCAGGATTCGATTGAAGAAGGGGTATTTGATAAGGCCTTAGCTGAAAAAGTAAATGCAGCCAGGGTAGCGGTTAATGTGATTACTATATTTGGTGTGTTTATCGCATTGTTTACGGGTGTAATGCTAGGAATTTTTAATTCAACGGTGGAGGAAGCTGGAGCTGTAGATTTTGCTTTAGGGTTTGCTTCTTTTTTCTTTGGAATTGGCATTCCTTGCTTAGTATTTCAGCAGTTAGTCCGTAAATCAATTGCTCAGACTGGGTTATGGAAACAGTCAATCGTTTGGTTTTATGCGATTATATTGCTGCCTATTTTCCCGATGGGGACAGCCGCATCCTTGGTGATTTTGTTTGCTCAAATCAGCTGGATGCGGGCTATTAAAGATTAGCCATTAATCTTATTAGCAATTTCGATGCTAGGCATTTTCGATGCTAAGATAAACCAATGTTTGATTTAATAATTGATAGGCAATTTCGCCAAAAGTAAAAGGACCGGTTAGTTCGGCGGTCTTTTTGTTTTCTAAATCAGCGTATAAAAAATTCAGAATACAGTTAAAAGAAAAACTCGTTTCCGGTAATTCATGACTTGCAATGGCTTTGTCCAAACCGGTCACGTAATCGGCAATTGGGTTTGCAAATTGATAGTCTACGCCAGCGAATACAGGCGCATAAAACGTAACTGAATCATCGGCGATTTCTTTAACCGATACGTTGATATTAACGCCATTATAGTCAGCGACTAATGGCAAGCGTGTATCAATGTTGTTATTTTGAACGTACTGAGAAAACTTTTCTGGCTTACCATCAATCAGGCAGTCAGACGTTGAAAATCCGGTATCAGTAAAGCTTACTTTTGGACCAGCGCCTTGCTCAAACAAATTCACAATATTCACATTGGCATATTGCTCTTCTGGTAAAGGCACATGCATCGCGATAGCTTTATCTGTCATCAGCATATTGGCGGTACCAAAACCAACTTGTGGCTGAGCGTTTGCGTCGTCTAAGTGGCTACCTGCGATCCAGCCAATAATCGGCGAGAAAAACATATTGTTGTAACCCGGTGCATTTTCAGCGTATTCAGAATGCACGGCACTACCTGCTGGTAGAATGGTGATGGTGAATCCATTTTCAGGCGCGTCTTGAGCGATGTTTTTAATGGAATTTACATCGTATGGCATTATTCTAGGAGGGTTGCTAAGGTTCAGCCCTTCTATGGTATTGACGAACGCTTTTTCTTGGCTAACTTCACCGCCATCTTGCCCCATAAAGTAGGGGATGCTACCAGCAATCCAGTTACCTGATGGCAGTTGTTGTAATATTTTCTCGTCAGCGGCGATAATTAAAAACTCACGCTGATTGATTTTTTCTATCAAGGTCTCTAGATCGACCAATGCGGATGTAATTTGTACGTTACTCATGATATTCCTTTCTATAACTCGCGTAAGTATTTAAACAGCTTCAGCTTTAGATTCTGATAGGCTTTGTATTTCGCGATTTAAGCTTCGATAATTGTCACTAAAAAACTGGTGTAGTTCTTCGGCAGATTCTTGTTCAAACCCTTTCGCCATTTGGCTTTTAAGTTTTACCAATAATAAATTTAGATTTAACTTGCTGCTCTTTATTTCTACACGCTCATTGAGAATGTCTTGCCAAATAGAATCTGCTTTATTGGGAATATTATTATCTTTAGGTTCACTATCAATAGTTTCAGATATTCTTTTAATCGCAATCAGCTCAGTACGCAGACTAACGATATTTTTCTTTAGGTATTTCATTAGCTCGATAACGATGTCACGTTTTTCAGAGCTGGATAAATCTTTATTGTAAAGATTTTTTAAGCGAGAAATGTATAAGTTAAAGGCTAGGTTGGATGACATTAACGAAAATTTCTCCGTTAAAATACTGTCCCATACTGGATGTGTTGGCGTGAGCTTGCTGGCACTCTTATTCTGTGTTGCAGGTTTATCTATTGGATTAACGACTTCTTCTTTTTTAGCGCCAATCTGCTGGTACTCAGAGGTTAGGCTGGCTTTGTTTTTAATAAAAAATGCACGTAGCGTTGCAACGGATTCTTGTAGGTTTGTGCTGTCACTGTTATTTATTTCATTCAGCTCTAATTTATGCATTAGCATTCTTAGAGGCGTTAAACTTGTTTTTAACGGAAACTCGCGCTTAATTATTTTAATCCAAAGAGCATCAGTCTCAAGTGGCAGTAAATTACTGGTGTTTTGAGTAATTTGATTACTTTCAGTATCGAGAATGAAGCGTTTTATTTCATCAACTTGTAAACCCGTTAACGTAGAAATAATGTCAGCGCTAATTTTCTTGCCATGAGCAAATAAAATAAGTTCTTCGGCTTGCTTAGTATATTCGTGTTTGACGGAACCTAAAAAAGCAGGGCAAACGAGTTTCGTTAGACGATTGAAGTTTGACTCTGAACTTCTGAATTCAATTTGTGTATTGAATCGCCCCAGCTTTACATGCTTCCAGCAATAATTTATTTGCTTTGAGGAGCTTCTGAAAATTGAGGTTATTGATTTGTTTTTATTGCTAATTTCATCTAGCTGAATGGTAAATAGTTCGCTTTCTTCATTAAGCGTCATATCTTTAATATAAAATGGTGAGTATATACCTAGAATGCTTTCAACTGCTTTCGCGCGTAACTTATCCAAAACCTAATCCTTGTGGTGTGTTTCTTGGTATCACGCCTTGATACATCTTCCAGGTGAAGTAATAAGCATTCCGTTTTGGCGTATTTTGTGTAAGGATTGTAAGGATTCTTATATAAAATTGCAATCTTATTCGATATTAATATAAGTAATTTACGCTTAATTTAAGGAAGAAATGATGAATGTTCCAACCGCAGTATCATTCGTAGAGAATGAAGTTGAACGTTTAAAGAAGTATTGTTTAGAACAAAATTTTCAGTCAGGTGAGTATTTATTTAAGCAAAGCGACCAACCTAGTGGTTGTTTTTATATATTGAGTGGACAGCTAGTCACTCAGTATTATGATGCCGATGTAAGTACCGATATTGAGCTGGAGTATTACGTTAAAGGTGATCTTGTTGGTGCTATGAGCCTTATTGAGGACCAACCTAGAGCGATGACTGTTAAAGTCAGTCAAGCGGCTAAAGTGCTGTTTTTATCGGCCAGCAAACTTGAAGAATTAGAAAAAACAGATGAGTTAGCCTACCAAGAATTTTATAAAATATTCAATAAATCGCTCATCCAACGCCTACGTAAATCCCAATCTTTGAACCAACAAACCGCTTTAAAAGCAGCAAAAATCCCTTCGGTTGATCAGCAGATGGAATTGGCTAGATTGGCACATGAAGAATTTTTGTCTTGGCCTGAAAATACAGTTGATGAAATAATCACTGAAATTGCAAAAGACATTTATGCTCAAGCGAAAGAGCTGGCTGAACTGACGCAGAAAGAGTCGGGTATGGGGGTCGTTGAGCATAAAATTTTAAAAATTAAATTAGGCTCTTTGGATGTCGCCGATTCTTTAGTTAATAAGCCGGGGAATGGGGCCATTGAACTGGAAGCTAATGGCATTGAAAGAGTGGCAATGCCTATCGGTGTTGTATTTGGCATAATCCCTATTACCAATCCCGTAGAAACGACCGTGTTTAAAGCTTTGATCAGCTTAAAATCACGTAATGCTATTGTGATTAGCTCTCATCGGAAGGGGCGTCTAGTGGGAGAGAAAACAGTAGCGATTATTCGTCAAGTACTGAAACGTTTTGGTGCGCCAGAGAACTTGGTTCAGACCCCTGAACTTGCGGCTAATCGTAAGGTCACTAATGCTTATATGACCCACGATGGTATTAGTATGATTCTAGCCACGGGTGGCCCTTCTATGGTGAAGAGTGCTTATTCATCGGGTACTCCTGCCATTGGCGTTGGTAAAGGTAATGCACCGGTTTGGATTTGTGATGATTGCCATGTTGAAGATGCTGCAAAAAAGGTAATCAATAGTAAAGCATTTGATAATGGAGTTGTCTGCGGCAGCGAAAATAATTTAGTGGTTGATCGCGCGATTGCGGATGAATTTTTATTCAATATGCAGGCTTACGGTGCCGTAGTGTTAACGGATGCTGAGCGCGAATTATTACTGGCTAATATCTTTGCCAATGGTAAAGGTTTGCAAGCAGAATTTATTGGTCAGTCTGCGGCTGATATTTGTATTGCCGCGGGTATTGAACGTAATTACACTATCAAATTGATTCTTGCAGAAGTGCAGCCTTATGACTTTGATTCGATTTTATTACGTGAAAAGCTAGCGCCGATCTTGTCATTTATACGCAATGAAGACGACAAAATGGCGTTAGACCACGCCTATGAAATTTTGGAGTTGGAAGGAAAAGGTCATACCGCGATTATCCATACTAATGATAAAAATCGTGTGCGAGCTTTTAGTGCCGTTGTGCAGGTTAGTCGTGTACTGGTTTCTACCGCGGGTACACAGGGCTGTATTGGTGCAGACAATGGTTTGAATTTATCTTGGACGTTAGGCTGCGGTACTATGGGCGGCGGATCAGTAAGTGATAATGTGAGCTATACACACTTGCAAAATAATAAGCGTATTGCTTATTAATTAAGCAGGTTGGTATTGTTCTTATACCGCTAAAAAAATTAACACCGTACTGAAATGTCGTGCGGTGTTAATCAATTTTTTAGGTAAAAAACAATCCTAAAATACACGCCACGCCAAGAGACCAAGCAATACTCCTCAATAAGGCGAGATCGGCGATATACAGCGCGCCATAAACAATTCGTATAATAATATAGCTGACTGCTAGCATATCGATATTATTTTGATTGCCACCCAGTTGGTGCGCAATGATAACCGCGGCCATAAAGCCAGGGATGGATTCGAAGGTATTCTGCTGTGCCCAATTTGAACGCTGTTGCCAGCCCGTTAAGCCGTCTAAAAACTTGCGTGGAGCATGATTGTGTTTCGGTCTAAAGTTACTGGTGAACTTGGCTAAACCCGTAAACGCAACCGGTAATAAGATAGCGATGAATACGCACCAATAGGCGATAGTCATTGAGCCCGTTGTAAGAGTCATAATGATTTCCTTTTAAGAAATTTGTTATTGTTGTTTTTCTTCATCTTACGCTAAAAAGACAGTTATCAAAAACAAAAAAGCCGCTACTCTTGTTATGGGAGTAGCGGCCTTTGGAATAACTATTGTGCTAATAAATTGTGTGCTTATTCAGCTTCAATACCTACGATTACCCAGTCAGCATTTTCAGTACTTAGATCACGCTGAAGATGCCAAATGTCATAGATGCCATCTTGAGATTTTTCTAACTCATCTTTGCAAACACCGCGGAATAGAATACTGATTTCAGCAGAATCGCCGGCTTGGTCAGCCCGAACGATTTCAGCCGTTAAATCAACCACTTCAGTTTGTGGTGCTATTGCCAATTTATTGCGTTGTTGCGAAAGCGCTAGGAATAATTCAGGACTAACATATTCTTCGATGGTTACAAGTTCGCCTTTATTCCAAGATTCTTGCACCGTTCGATAGTGGCTTAAAGCACCTTCGATAAAGTCTTTTTGATCAAAACCTTCAGGTAAGTTGAAAGGCACTTCATCTTGATTAAAATCAGTTGCTTGTGTTGCATAGGCTTCTTGTTCTTTATTCTGAACTTCAGCGCCTGCATCTCGAGGCATTTCAAAACTTTGTCGTTGTTGAGGCTGGTGACCGCCAAGTCCTGCCACGGAAGGCTGCTGTCGGCTGCGTGCGCCACCGCTCATAAATCCTTTAAACAGTTTGAAGGCTAAAAATGCCAAGGCTGCCATGATGATCATATCCATTATTTGGATATCTTCAAAAGCGCCGCTGCCTAATAATGCTGCGAATATACCACCGGCTAATAGGCCGCCCATTAATCCGCCCATCATGCCGCCTTTTTTCTGGCCTGCTTGCTTCTGTGATGTATCTTTAGCCGGAGTTGCTTTTTTAGAGGCAAAAGGTGAAGTTTTAAAGCTTTTGCCAAAGCCACCGCCGCCGAAACGTTTGGCATCGGCTTCGCTCACCATCGCAAACATTAAAAAGAAGGCAGTAAAGACTGTAATGATCGATTTCATAGATTACTCATGATTTAAAAATTACTGCCATGTTAATTTGTTGACGTCGGGAGTCAATGGAGATTGCTGAGAAGAGTGTATATAATCGTCAGTACTTTTAATCAATAAATGGATTTTATTATGATTTATCGTGGCTTAGGCATTCTTGCCGCCTCTCTTATTCTTACTGCTTGTGGTGGTTCGAGTGGATCAGGGAGTTCAAGTATCCCCCCTAGTATCCCTGATGTTAATGATGAGCCTTTAAAGGAATTGCCAGAACCCTCATTCTCTCCTGAACAAAAAACGGTTGAATCAATTGCTTTTGTTGATGCGTTGAATATGCCGTTGGCTTCTGCAGATGTGGTTTTCACCCCTGTACATGAAGTATCTAATTTTTCCATAGCTATGCAGGATGCTTCTATTGAACGAGATGATTCTTGTGCTGCTAGTACCGAGGAGGACTCTTTAACGGATGTGACTGATGAAGAGGGTGGTTTGGCACTAGAGGGGTTGGCGCCTGGTGTATATCGGGTGAATATTTGCAAAGGAGAAGTTAACGTTAGCATGCAGTTTACTATTCTTAGTGAGAATGCAGCGACAGCGGCTGTGATTGCTGCTCCATTAACTGTGAATAAAGACGGTATTGTTGAAGCGTTACCTGACAATAGTCTTATCGTTGCCGTGTCTGGTGTTATTTATTCTGATAAGGGAATGATTGCCAATGCTCAAATAGCAATTTCTGGTGGAGCTTTGACCAACGGAGCAATCACTACTGCTGTCACCGATGAAAATGGCTTCTATACGATTGTGATTAATGTGAATGCGAGCAAATTGGCTGCCTTGCAAAATGCTACGATTCAGATCGTTGCTGAAGGTTATGAAAGCTTAAATATTAGCGGTCAGGATTTTACACAGTTTGGTGCTTTCTCTGGCGTTAATGTTAAGTTGATCGCAGCCGACGAAGCGACTCAGGAATTCGCTTATCAAGAGAATTTTGAAGTGTTGGGTTCTGGTGCCACTTGCGGTGAGTGGACCTCTGAGGTTTTGGTAATAGAGGGCAATGTATTTACTCCAATGAATGTGGAAGCCCCTGAAGAGCAGAGCTTATGGCATACCCATGTAAGTGGTTTGGATGTAATTAATCAGGCTTATCTAGCAAACTTAGTTTCACTGGCTCCGAATGATCTCACTGCAGGAAAAGTGCCTAATCCTATCGAAGGCGCTAAAGCCTGCTGGTATGGGAAAACCGCTGATGATAACAGTTTAGATGAAGGTAACTTTTTAAACGAAGCGGAAGAGGCTGGAGCTGAGTTGGACGGTGGCACCTCGATTGCTGCGCACTCTGGTGCACTCGTTTCACCACGAATAGACTTTTCAGCAGCAGTCGCTCCTTTGGCATTAACGTTTAAAACTTGGTGGGAAATTGAAGCTGTAAACCCTAATGAGAATGGGTTTGACTTGATGTCTGTTGAATATCAAATTGAAGGGGAAGACGATTGGGTTACATTCGTACGTTTAAACCCATTAACAGATCCTGTTGGAATTGATGAGTTAGAGTCGCTCCCTTATTCAAGTGCTGGGTTTAACCAAGCGCCGTTATGGTTAGAGCAAGCACCTATTTCTCTTGATCGTTTAGCAGGTAAAGTATTTCAGCTCCGTTTTACTTTCTCAACGCAGGACGAATTATATAATGGTTTTCGTGGTTGGTTGTTAGACGATGTAGGGATTACTCACAACGTAGGCACCTTTCCTTTATGGGATGAGGTTGATCGGGTTTTGATTAATGACGATCTTTCTTATGCTGAAACGTTTAATGACTCGACCGAAAAAACACAGTTTTCTATCATTGGTACTGCCAAGTCACTAGATTCAACATTTGCTCAATTACGTATTTATTCAATCGATGGTCAGCCCTTAACAGCGCCATTTGCGATCACTGCACTTGTTCAAGGTGAACTTCAGGGTTTTCAATTAGAAGGTGATGCTACTAAGCCAGAAGGTGAGTTTAAGTTAGTAGTAGAGTTGATTGATACGTCGGGGCAAGTGAAGGCTAGTTATGCATTTTGGAGTGAGGATTCATATCCAGAACTAGATCCAGAGGTGAGTGAGGGTCCTCAGTAAGGGGCGTCAACCAGTGATTAGCGTTTGGTGTGCGTAATGCTGATGAAATTGTGCAGCAGTATTTAATACTGTTGCACTTCATAGCCACGATTTTTTAATTGCTGCAGTAGGCCGTCTTCACCAATTAAATGGAGGGCGCCGACTAAAATAAACTTCTCTTCTGGTTGCTTGATTAAACGCTCAATTTTAGGCAGCCAGTTGTTATTACGCTCGACCAATAAGCTGCGATAAACTTGCGGATAATCTTCCATCATGGGTTTTATCCCCGTTGTGAATAGGTTCTCGCGATCTCCCGCGCGCCAAGCACTGCTCATGATGGTTAGGTCTTCAGATAAGTCGTTTATATCTGCTAACGTTTGTAAAATAAGGTCGCTTTCATTACCTTCACTCATGGTCGCAATGTAGTTGATTTGCTCGTCGATGCTTTCTAACTTAGTCACCATTTTACCATCCAGCTTTGCCTTATCCCCCATGAAGTCATCAACCCCTTGCGCGGTTAGGCCAAACTTTTTTAATTCTTCTAAGCTGATAATTAGTCCGATCATCTGGGGCTTAAAGTGCTGCAGCCTGCCAGTATCTAAGTTGTTCTTCGCCGCGTAATGAATTAAGCCCGAGTAAGCTTGTGGTGATAGTTTGTCGGCGAGTATTTGGCCGCTGGGAAGGCTCATTGCTTTGATGAATTTCTGCTGAAATTCAGGACTTTCTAATTGCTCCATATCGGTTTCGAATACCAGCCAATTAACTTTTTTATAGACCTCTTCAAATTCTTTTGGCAGCGGATAGTCGCTGGGCTTTAGCATGTGAAACGTGCCACCAAGGTAGACTGTATTTTTGCCATTACTCACTTGCCAGATACTGGTTTCAGCATGGCTAAGACACGATAGGAGTAAAGAGGTAATAATAAGGGAAAGGCGAATGAAGTTCATAAACGCTAAAACCTACAGTTGAGACATAAAGTTTAGACATAAAAAAACCAGTCTAGCACATTTGCTAAGACTGGCTTTTATCGTGAATGCTTAAGTAATATCTTATCGATTAAGAATCGCTAGCAACCACTTCGATGAACTTACCCGGGATATAGTCGTTGGTATACGCTAAACCTAGACGGTTTAGGTAAATCATACGATCAGCCTTAGTCGGGTCGAAATCGTCTAGATCTTGACCGTTGGCAGCGAAGATGGTTTTAACATAAGTAACGTACTCATTGTTAGGCTCCATAATTAGGGCTGCACCACCTGCGTCAGGATTTACCTTGGCATTATCATCTTCAGTTAAGGTGATTTTAATAACAGCAGGTGTTTCATCTTTTTGGAAATACACATTGCGTAAATGAGCGCGTTGCTGCGCCCAAAAATACGCCAGTTCTTTACTTTGAGTCAAGAAAACTGGATCTTTGCTTTCGAAGGTACGGTTGCCAATCGTCTGCAAGGTACCTTGAGTACGTTTAGTCCAAGCGGTATCGCCACCCCCGTGAAGGCCTTTGTTTTTAATGCCTTTCACTAAGCTAGAGGCTGTACCGTGATACCAAACATTTGAAGTGGCAATACTGCCGTCTTCAGACATTAAAGACGCTGCGTCTTTTAAATAATCCGGTGCGATAACTTGTTCGTTGCTCATGTGTTTCTAGTCTCTCTAAAAAAGTGGGTATTAAAGTACGCGCATGCCAGGTTGTGCACCGTCGTGGGGTTCTAATATCCACAATTCGCTACCACCAGGTCCTGCTGCGAGTACCATGCCTTCCGACATACCAAATTTCATTTTACGTGGGGCTAGGTTAGCCACTACGATGGTTAATTTGCCTTCAAGATCTTCTGGCTGATACGCGGCCTTGATACCTGAGAATACGTTACGAGTTTCACCATCACCAATGTCTAAAGTAAGCTGTAATAATTTATCAGCACCTTCGACGTGGTCGGCTTTTATAATTTTCGCGATGCGTAAATCGACTTTGGCGAAATCTTCAAATTGAATTTCGTCAGCGATTACTTCGTTACCGTCTTCGCGTAACTTCGGCGCATTGGCTAATTGTTCAGCGGCGCGGCGTTCTTTTTCAAGTTTTCTGCGTTCTTTATTGCTCAGTTTTTTTTCTTCTGCTTGTGGTGTAGCTTCAGTCGGAGCTTCTTCAGCAGGAGCTTCACCGTTCAAGATCGCTTCTTTGCGCAAGTCATCTTTGGTTTCTTCTAAGATGGCTTCAATGCTTTTTAATTCAGCACGGCCTAGCATTGGCTTAAACTTGTTGATCTCGTGATCCAATAATATATTGGTGCGAGCATCCCAATTTAAAGTGTCTAGGTTTAAGAAAGCTTGTGTTTTTTCTGCAATATCAGGTAATACCGGTGCAAGGTAGGTGATTAGCTGACGGAACAAGTTAAGTGCAACCGAGCAAATTTCTATAACTTCTTGCTCGCGGCCTTCTTCTTTGTTCATTGCCCAAGGGGCTTTTTCTTGGATGTATTCATTCGCGCGATCGGCAAGGGTCATGATTTCTTTCATGGCTTTGCTGAATTCACGGTTTTCGTACAGCTCTGCAATCACGTCACCTTGGTCGATGAAGTGCTGAACCATTTCTTGTTCTACGCAGTGGCTACTTAATTTACCGCCAGCTTTGAAAACAAAGTTGCCAGTACGGCTAGCGATGTTAACCAGCTTGTTAACTAAGTCGCTGTTTACCCGCTGTACGAAGTCTTCGAGGTTTAAATCGAAGTCGTCTATCTTGTTGCTTAGCTTGGCAGCAAAGTAGTAGCGTAAATAGGTAGGGTCTAGGTGGTTTAAGAATGTGCGGCCCTTAATGAAAGTACCGCGAGACTTAGACATTTTTTCGCCGTTAACGGTCACGAAACCGTGAGCGTTTACTGCAGTAGGGGTACGGTAATCTGCAGCGGTTAACATCGCAGGCCAGAATAGGGCGTGGAAGTTGATGATGTCTTTACCGATGAAGTGATAGACCTCAGTCTCATTCTCTCCATTTGGGCCAGGCTTCCAGTATTCATCGAAATCTAAACCGCGAGCTTTACCTTCTTCGCTTTCGCAAAGATTTTTAAAGCTGGCCATGTAGCCAATCGGTGCGTCTAGCCATACATAGAAGTATTTGCCTGGGGCATCTGGAATTTCAAAACCAAAGTAAGGCGCATCACGGCTGATGTCCCATTCTTTTAAGCCTGACTCTAACCATTCTGCAAGCTTGTTGGCGACTTCTTCTTGCAGTGTGCCTGAGCGAGTCCAATCTTGTAGGAACTCTTGGAAGTCAGGCAGCTTAAAGAAGTAATGTTCTGATTCTTTTTCAACTGGGGTTGCACCCGAGATGGTTGAGAAAGGTTTGATCAATTCAGCCGGTGTGTAGGTGGCGCCACAGCTTTCGCAGTTGTCGCCATACTGGTCTTCGGCATTACATTTTGGGCATTGACCTTTCACGTAACGGTCGGCTAGAAATAATTCTTTTACTGGGTCAAAAAGCTGTTTGATTTTGCGAACGGCGATGTGGCCTTTATCACGACAGGCTTTGTAGATCTCTTCGCTAAGCTCGCGGTTTTCTTCTGAGTGAGTCGAGTGGAAGTTGTCGAAGTTCACTTGGAAGCTGGCAAAATCAGCTTCGTGCTCTGCTTTAACGTTGGCGATTTGCTGCTCTGACGTTAAGCCTTCTTTTTCGGCGCGCAACATAATGGCAGTACCGTGTGCATCATCGGCACAAACGTAGGTACACTCGTGTCCGCGGGCCTTTTGGAAGCGTACCCAGATATCGGTTTGGATGTATTCCAATAGATGGCCAAGGTGGATCGAGCCGTTGGCGTAGGGAAGTGCGCTGGTTACCAGTATCTTTCGGCTTTTGGATGCTTGATCAGTCATGTGCTAGCTTAATTCGTCGATAAAAGAAGGGCGGCGATTGTAGCACTTTATTAGTTGACGCTAAAGTAGGGCGCTGAATCTAAAGTATCGTAGTTTTAAAGGGGTTGCCATGCGGTATTTGTTAAATGAAAACGCCGTGCGCTAAAGGTTGAAATTGCGCTGCATTAGGTAATTCCTTTTAGGGTACGCCGTGAATACGCCGCTTCGCTCTCCCTGTACGCTCGGCCCCCGCATCCATGCGGCGTGAACGCCCCAGAAACAAATCACCTAATACGTCGCCAATGACAGCTTTCCAGATTTTAATTTAATAAATGAATTAGGAGTGTGACGGCTTATATATTAATGAATAGCCGTCATATCGTTGATGGATGACGGTCTATAATCTGGAGAGGTATTTGGGATTCGCGGATCGGCATTGGGTGCTTTGTTTTAGGCCGTTAGATCCCAGGGAGGGGATCTTCGAGCCCACAGGGAGAGCGAAGCGGCGTGTTTACGGCGTGCCGAAGAACGAAGTACCCAGTGTCGATCTTAGAGCGAATCTTTAGAAAGCTCCCCACAACGGCGCTGTCTCATTAAACCAACACCGTAATATCAAAAGCTACTTATCAAAAACCCGAGAAAGCTTCACCATATTGTCTTCAACTTTGAGAATCTCAATACGTTTGCCTTCCAGTGTTAAGCAGGCAGGGCCATCTGGAATGGTCTCTAGATACTCAACAATCATACCGCTGAAAGTCTTAGGGCCGGAGGTATTGAATTCCCACTCTAATGCCTTGTTGATATCTCGAATATACGCCGTGCCATCAATTAGCGTGCTGCCGTCATTCAAACGTTTGAAGTCAGGGTTTTCAATCGCCGCAGTATCGGTAGTAAATTCACCAACGATCTCTTCTAGAATATCTTCTAGCGTACAAATACCTTGAACATCACCGTACTCATCGACCACCAAAGCAATTCGGCGCTGCTGTTTTTGGAAGTTGAAGAGCTGAGTATGCAATGGAGTGCTTTCAGGAATGAAGTAAGGGTCACGGCACTCTTGCAGAATATCGCTTTTCTTGAAATCAGGGTTGGTTAAAAAACGGCTGGCGTTGCGAGTATGTAATAGGCCAACGACCTCATTGATATCGCCACGATACACGGGCAAGCGCGTATGCTGAGTTGAGCGTAGTTGCTCGACAATCTCATCAATGTCATCTTCTAAATCAATCGCGACCACTTCATTACGAGGTACCATTATGTCGTTAACAGCCATTTTCTCTAAATCTAAAATACTGATCAGCATATGTTGGTGACGCTTAGGAATCATCGTTCCTGCTTCATTCACCACCGTACGTAATTCTTCAGTACTTAAATTGTCTGGGGTGGCATTAACATCGACCCTTGCCAGTTTTAACAGCCCATTAGCGATAGTATTTACGAACCATACAAACGGCGTTAATAGCCACTGCAATACTACTAAAATGCGCGAAGCCGGAAAGGCAACTTTCTCAGGATGAATCGCAGCCAGTGTTTTAGGTGTCAGTTCGGCAAAAATAAGAACAACCAATGTGAACAAGATAGTATTCACGAAAACGGCTAAATCGGGATTGTCAGGCCATAAACGCTGGCTGATGATCGTCGCTAAAGCGGCGGCGGCGAAGTTGACGAGATTGTTACCGGTTAAAATGGTGCCAATGAGACGGTCGGGTTTGGCTAATAAGTTCGATGCTCGAATAGCACCCTTATTTTTGTTCTTCGCCATGTGACGCAACCGATAGCGGTTGAGAGACATCATGCCCGTTTCAGAACTGGAGAAGAAACCAGAGAATATGATCAGTAAAACCAGTATGCCAAATAGGATACTGAGAGGGACGTCGTTCAAGACGAGTTCCTTGCGTTATTATGGAAACGCAAGGATAGCAAAAATATGGCTTAGAGTACTAATTCCAGCACAAATTTAGAGCCGAAATACGCTAAAACTAAAAAGCCTGTTCCTACTAAGGTCCAGCGGCTTGCGGTAATGCCTCTCCAGCCAAAACGAAAACGCCCGAATAGCAGGGTGGCATAGACCAACCAAGACATAATACTCAAGGCTGTTTTATGTAATAAATGCTGTCCTTGAATGTCGACGATGTAAGGCCAACCGATGACGAAGGCCGCAGTTAATAATACCATTCCTACCCAGATCATCTCGAACAAGAGAGCATCCATGGTCTGAAGGGGGGGCAAGGCTTTTACTAAGCCCGATGTATTGTGGCTTTTAAGTTGTTTATTTTGCATATAAAGCAAGATCGCTTGAATGGATGCGATCACAAGAATGCTGTAAGCCAATATAGACAAAATGATGTGTAAGCCTAAGCCGCCCGTTAACTGTGAGACTT
The DNA here is from genome assembly GCA_036960605.1 of Oleispira sp. Taxonomy (GTDB): domain Bacteria; phylum Pseudomonadota; class Gammaproteobacteria; order Pseudomonadales; family Oceanobacteraceae; genus Oleispira. Next base: position 117,042 of record JBALXI010000010.1, read on the forward strand.
TATCTGAGTTTGGGGACACGGTATCGACTAAAATAACCAAAGCAGCCATAGGAAAAACGCCAATTAAGAGATTTTCTAGCGGTTTACTAATGCTGCTAATGATGACGAGCAGGCTAATGACTAGGGATATAAAAATCCCTACATTGAAGAAACCAAAGTTGAAGCCGCCATGCTGAACGACAGACCCTGCCAATAATAAGGCATGAATGATTCCTGCTGCCGCTCCTAAGCCAAGAACCAAATTCTTATTGGCTTCTTTTTTATTACTCAGAGTTTGCCACTGACGAAAAGCCGCGAATAAATATAAAAGAGCGGCGGGATAAGCAAAAAAGGCTGCGCTGTAGGTTCCGCTCATGCCTGTTTATTCCTTTGAAGATGGTAAGAGGGTGGTAATTAGAACAAAAGTTTCTCACAACCAAGGGATAAGGCCAAGCTCGGGTAGCAATGTTGAGCCGATATTTGTACAATCGGTGACTTAATTTCGTTGTGATTGACATAAGCCCATGTTTGATAGCTTAACAGACCGCCTCGGTGGTGCCTTAAAAAGCATTACTGGCCAGGCCAAACTGACCGAAGAAAATATTAAAGACACGATGCGCGAAGTGCGTATGGCGTTATTGGAAGCCGATGTAGCTTTACCTGCGGTTAAAGCATTTACAGATCGCGTTAAAGAGCGCGCTATCGGTTCCGAGGTAATGACCAGCCTAAATCCAGGCCAGGCATTCCTAAAAATTGTAAATGATGAATTGCGCGACATGATGGGTGAGGCCAATGAAGGTCTTAACCTAGCCGTGCAGCCGCCAGCAATTATCATGATGGCCGGTTTGCAGGGGGCGGGTAAAACCACCACCGCTGCGAAATTGGCTCGCTTCTTAAAAGAGCGCGATAAGAAAAAAGTAATGATGGTTTCTGTCGACGTTTATCGTCCTGCAGCCATCAAACAGCTTGAAACCTTATCGGAGGAAGTAGGTTCATTATTCTTCCCGTCTGATATTAGCCAGAAGCCGATTGATATTGCGAAAGCCGCAATTGAAGCCGCTAAAACGCAATTCGCCGATGTATTGATTGTTGATACCGCGGGTCGTTTGGCCATTGACGAAGAGATGATGGGCGAGATTAAAGACTTGCACGCTGCTATCTCTCCGCAAGAAACTTTGTTTATCGTTGATGCGATGACAGGGCAAGATGCTGCGAATACGGCTAAAGCCTTTAACGACACATTACCGCTTACGGGTGTGATTCTAACCAAAGCTGATGGTGATGCGCGTGGTGGTGCTGCGCTTTCTGTTCGTCATGTGACGGGCAAGCCGATTAAATTCATGGGTATGGGTGAGAAAACAGAGGCGTTAGAGCCTTTCCACCCAGAGCGTGTCGCGTCTCGTATTTTAGACTTGGGTGATATCATGACCCTTGTCGAAGATGCCGAGCGCAAAATCGATAAGAAAAAAGCCGATAAGCTGACGCAGAAATTAAAAGCCGGTAAAGGTTTTGATTTAGAAGATTTCCGCGACCAGTTACGCCAGATGAATAATATGGGTGGTATCACCTCTATGTTAGACAAGCTTCCAGGAATGGGTGGCGTGGCTAATATGGCGAAGCAAACGGATGCCGCTGAAGGTCAGTTTAAGCAGATGGATTCTATTATTTGTTCAATGACGCCTTTAGAACGTCATTTCCCAGATAAGATTAACGGTTCTCGTAAGAAGCGTATTGCGCGTGGTTCCGGTACTCAGATTCAAGACATTAACCGTTTGCTAAAGCAACATAAGCAAATGCAAAAAATGATGAAGAAGATGACAGCCAAAGGCGGCATGAAGAAAATGATGCGCGCTATGGGTGGTATGGCAGGCGCTGGTGGTGGCGGAATGCCTCCAGGTGGAATGCCTCCGATGATGCGCTGATTATTCGCGTATTATTTTAGAGAAAATAAAAAAGGCCACGCTACTTCTGTAGTGTGGCCTTTTTATTGGATGCTTGTTAAAAACTGTATGGAGGGGTATTTAATTAATCATTCTCGGATGATTGCTTTGACGGCTTTGCGTATTTCTCAGTCACCCATTCTGGGTGCTTGTACAGAATTCTTAAATCTTTGTACTTCCATAAATCTTTAAAGATCGATACCAGTTCATAAACCTGAATGTAAAAAGGATTCAGTGGTTTAGCAGGCATGCGTGTAACGCCGTATTTAATGACGCCTGCTTCACGTTCGTCACGGAAAGTGCCGAATATCTTATCCCAAATAATAAATACGCCACCAAAGTTACGATCGATTTGTGCAGGATTACTGCCGTGATGAACTCTGTGGTGAGAAGGCGTATTGAATATTTTCTCGATCCAGCCTAAGCGGCCTACGGCTTCGGTATGGCAGAAAAATTGATAAAGCAGGTTGGTTTCAATCGCAATTAAAATCCAATCTTTATCGAAACCGACGAGTGAAAGCGGAATCCACATTAATAGCCAGTTACCGTTGAGTGCGTTTAAAAAGTTCTGACGTAACGCTGTCGATAAGTTCATGTGCTGTGATGAGTGGTGGGTAACATGGGTTGCCCAGAACCAGCGAAATTTGTGCATAGCCAAATGATTGAAGTACATGCAAAGATCGGCAAGGACGAACAAGATAGCAAATGCCCAAATTGAAGGCTCTGGATTCCAGCCTAAACCATAGGGGTTGATCATGTCGGAGAAGGCGGTAATGAAAAGAGCAATTGCGATGCCATCAACAATCTTATAAGAAGCGCCCGTTGTTAGGTTCGCCAGCGTTTCGCCAAAGTGATAATTGGTCTTTCCGGTTTTACGGTGTAAATACCAAGCTTCAAAAACCATCATCGACATGAAAACGACTCCGGCGGCTAGGATAAAACCAATTGCGCGTACTAAATCTTCCATTAAATTCTCCGGCTCTTGCTGAGCTTCTTTTAACTTTCTGAGCTTTTTTAAGTAGGGGCATTATGCAGTGACTTTGGCTAGAAATATTGACATTAAGGCTTTCATTTTTGACATTTACTGCCAATGCGGCAATAGTGAGGTCTGCAATGTTAAAGCTCTGGTGGGTTTGAAGTAGGCGTATGTTAGTAAATTTTAATGTGGCAGGAGATTTGGCTAATCTTCTTTTGAGTTACCTGGATGCTAATCCTTTGGATGGAGGTTCGTTAGATACTCCAGAAAGCGGAAGTAAGCAGGCCGCTGAAATCGAGGCTTTGCGCAAGCAATTATCTCAATACAACGCTAACTCTCGGATGCCTTTTACAGACTGGTGGCATGCGCTGGAGATTATCGCCAAATTATATAATAAGTCTTATATCGGCCTGGAAGTGGGCGCTTACATTCAGCCGAGTCATTGTGGTGTTTTAGGCTATTTGAGTTTGTCGTGTGAATATTTGGCCGAAGCATTGCAACGATTTGAGCGTTTTCAACGCCTTCTATACGAAGGGAATGAGGCCTTTACCCATGCTGAAGGTGAATTGGTTACCTTTTCTTGGCCTTTTGATTATGGTTATTCTACGCGAGAGTCTGATGAGGTTCTTATTTCCAGTTTGGCGAACTATGTCAGAATGCTGGTGGGTGACGATACCTTAAAGCCGACTAAGATCGGGTTTGTGCATGCTAAGCCAAAAAATGTCGCGCCTTACTTTCAGCTATTGGGCTGTGATGTGGAGTTTGATTGTAAGAATACCTATATTTCTTTTCCCGTTTCAATGCTGACCTTAAAAGTTGAGAAGGCGGATCCCGCATTAAGAGCCTTATTAGATCAGCAAGCTCATGCCTTGTTAGATGTGCTTCCTAATGGCGATCATTTTGAGCAGCAGTTTTATAAGTATGTATTGCGGGCGATGCAAGATGGTAAGCCGACCATCGAAGAAGTTGCGGGCTATATGAAGTTGTCGTCGCGTACTTTGCATCGTCGTTTGGAAGAGCGCGAACTGGTCTTTAAGGTCTTATTGCAAAAAACACGGCAGCAGTTAGCCAAACAATATTTGAAGGAGGGGCGCTTAACGTTATCGGAAATTGCTTTATTATTAGGCTACTCCGAACAAAGTGCTTTTTCCCGAGCTTTCAAGCAGTGGTTAGGAATTACCCCATTACGCTTTCAGAAAATGCCCTAATTCATAGTGTTAACTCAATTAAGCATTGATAAGCACCTATATAGACACACGCGGGTCGTTTAAAGGCTGATCATCTCTTTACACTTGCCGACCCTATCTGTAATCTCCTACGTCTAATTTTTTATGTACACTCATGTGACCTTTGGTAGGGGTCACCACTGTGAAAGGATAGTTTTGATGCCTGTTATTACACTCCCCGATGGTTCTAAGCGCGAGTTTGACCAAGCCGTAACCTTGATGCAAGTGGCCGAAGATATTGGGCCGGGTCTTGCCAAAGCGACCGTATGTGGTCGTATCAATGGTGAATTGGTTGATGCCTGCGAATTGATCGAGCACGATTCTGATATCTCTTTGATTACTGGTCGTGATCAGGAAGGCATTGAAGTGATTCGTCACTCTTTTGCGCACTTGATTGGCCACGCGGTTAAGCAGCTTTATCCAACCGCTAAAATGGCTATCGGTCCTGTGATTGATGATGGCTATTATTACGACATCGATTACGAACGTCCTTTCACACCAGAAGATTTGACTGCGATTGAAAAACGCATGAAAGAGCTGGTTAAAAAAGATTATCTTGTTAATAAAGAAATGACGCCTATTAAAGACGCGCGTCGTATTTTTGTTGATCGCGAAGAAGATTATAAAGTCGAATTGATCGACGATTTGATTCTTAAGGGTGAAACAGCTGTTGGTTTGTATCATCACGAAGAATACGTCGATATGTGTCGTGGACCTCACGTTCCTAGTACGAAGAGCATGCGTATCTTTAAGTTGATGCGTGTATCGGGTGCTTACTGGCGTGGCGATTCAAAGAATAAGCAGTTGCAGCGTATCTATGGTACGGCTTGGAACGATAAGAAAGAATTAAAAGAGTATCTGCATCGTTTAGAGGAAGCAGAGAAGCGTGACCACCGTAAGCTGGCTAAGCAATTGGATTTATTCCACTTGCAAGAAGAAGCGCCAGGTATGGTTTTTTGGCATCCAAATGGTTGGACTATTTACCAAGCGCTTGAACAGTACATGCGTAAAGTGCAAAACGATGCCGGTTACCAAGAAATTAAAACCCCTCAAGTTGTTGATCGCGCCTTGTGGGAAAAATCTGGACACTGGGAGCACTATGCTGATGGCATGTTTGTTACTGAGTCGGAAAAGCGCACCTATGCGATAAAACCGATGAACTGCCCATGTCATATTCAAGTCTTTAATCAAGGCTTGAAAAGCTATCGTGATTTACCGTTGCGTTTGGCTGAGTTTGGTTGCTGTCACCGTAATGAGCCTTCTGGTGCATTACACGGCATTATGCGTGTACGCGGCTTTACTCAAGATGATGCGCACATTTTCGCTACTGAAAAACAGATTCGTCAAGAAGCGACTGATTTTATCAAATTGACGCTTGAAGTGTATAAAGATTTTGGTTTTGAAAATGTTGAAATGAAATTGTCGACGCGTCCAGAAGGTCGTATCGGTGATGACTCGCAATGGGATGCAGCAGAAGCGGCATTGGAAGATGCGCTGAATGATGCGGGTCTTGATTGGGAACTGCAGCCAGGTGAAGGTGCGTTCTACGGTCCTAAGATTGAATTCTCGTTACGCGACTGCTTAAATCGTGTCTGGCAGTGCGGTACTATTCAGCTAGACTTCATGTTGCCCGAACGTTTGGGTGCTCAATATGTTGCTGAAGACAATGAACGTAAAACGCCGGTAATGTTGCATCGTGCTATTTTGGGTTCATTTGAACGCTTCATCGGTATTTTGATCGAACATTACGCGGGCGCTTTTCCTGCTTGGTTAGCACCAAAACAGGTAGTCATTCTGAATATTACTGATAATCAGGGTGAATATTGCAAGAAAATTGAAGATTCTTTGAAAAAAGATGACATTAGGGCCTCTGCGGACTTGAGAAATGAGAAGATTGGCTTTAAAATTCGCGAGCACACATTACACAAAGTGCCTTACCTGATTGTGGTAGGGGATAAAGAAATCGAATCCAACACGGTAGCAGTGCGTACTCGTAAAGGAGATGATCTAGGAACAATGAGTCTAGACGCCTTTAAAGAGCTATTAGCGAAAGATGTCGCCCGCCGCGGCCGAGTTGAAACGGAGTAATTGAATATCAGACGTGATAATAAGCGTGGTGCTCGTGCTGAGCGCCCATCGATCAATGACAATATCAAAGCAAAAGAAGTACGATTAATCAACGCAGAAGGCGATCAAGCCGGCGTTGTAAGTATTGCTGATGCACTTGTAGCCGCTCAAGAAGCAGGCTTGGATTTGGTTCAGATTTCTGATGGCGATCCAATAGTCTGTAAGATTATGGACTATGGCCAAAAGCTATACGAAGAGAAGAAGCAGCGTAATGCTGCTAAGAAGAAGCAAGTACAGACTCAGGTTAAGGAAATAAAATTCCGTCCTGGGACTGAGGACGGCGATTACCAGGTAAAACTACGCAACCTGGTACGCTTCCTAGAAAACGGTGACAAAGCGAAGTGTTCTTTACGCTTCCGTGGTCGTGAGATGGCTCACCAACACCTTGGTATGCAGTTAATGTTGCGTCTCGAAAAAGATCTCGAGGCATATGGCACCGTTGAACAGCGTCCTAAGATGGAAGGTCGTCAAATGATTATGGTGCTTTCACCGGCCAAAAAGAAGTAGTTAGGTTTTCAAACGAACCGCTTTGCCCTAGCACCGTAGCGATACGTGGTTGGGGTTTTGTACGTTCTACCTGCTGCTGTTTATTAACAATGCGAAGTGGTAAATAAAAATGCCTAAGATTAAGACAAAAAGTGGTGCTGCGAAGCGCTTCAAGAAGACGGCTAACGGCTTTAAACACCGTCAAGCACACCGTGCACACATCTTGACCAAGAAAAGCACTAAGCGTAAGCGTCATTTGCGAGCTAATCTGATGGTTCACGCCTCAGACAAAGCAACCGTACGTCGTATGTTGCCGAACCTTTAATAAATCCCTTGGTATAATTTGTAGGAGAGTCATATGGCTCGTGTAAAACGTGGTGTACAGGCGCGCAAGCGTCACAAAAAGATTTTAAAACTTGCTAAAGGTTATTACGGAGCTCGTAGCCGAGTTTTCCGTGTTGCTAAGCAAGCGGTAATTAAAGCGGGTCAATATGCATACCGTGACCGTCGTCAAAGAAAGCGTCAATTCCGTCAGTTGTGGATTGCACGTATTAACGCTGGCGCACGTGTTAATGGTTTGTCTTACAGCCGTTTCATCAACGGTTTGAAGCTTGCTTCGATCGAAGTTGATCGTAAGATCATGGCTGACCTAGCAGTAAACGAAAAAGGCGCTTTTGCGGCTCTAGTAGAGAAAGCTAAAGCTAGCCTTAAATAAGAATGAAGTTGGTTAGTTTATCTAGCCGATGATCATTTTTAGATAAACCAGCAATAACAGTTGGTTTATTAAAATAAGGGAGTGGCTTTGCCACTCCCTTATTTTTTTGCATTCTATTTAGTAAATAGATAAAAAATTAGATTTAAGAATTCAGATTTACGAAATTTAGGTTTTTACGGAGTACACGATGGAAAACCTCGACACGCTGGTTAATGAAGCGCTTGTAAAAGTAGCCAGTGCTAGTGAAGAAAATGCGTTATACCAGGTACAAGTTGAATACCTTGGTAAAAAAGGCACGATTACTTCTTTGTTGAAAACATTAGGTAAGCTATCTAATGAAGAGCGCCCGAAAGCCGGTGCTTTAATCAATGAAGGTAAAGTCACCGTACAGACTGCACTCAATGTGCGTAAGACCGATTTACAGACCATTGCTTTGGCTGAAAAATTGGCAGCAGAAAAAATTGATGTGACGTTGACGGGCCGTAACCAACAGAGTGGTGGATTGCACCCGGTTACTCGTACACTTGAACGTATCGAAGCTTTCTTTACTAATGTCGGTTACAACGTTGCCGAAGGACCTGAGGTTGAGGACGATTTCCATAACTTCGAAGCTTTGAATATTCCATCGCACCATCCAGCACGTGCGATGCATGATACTTTCTATTTCAATGCTAATACCTTGTTACGTACGCACACATCGCCTGTGCAAGTTCGTACGATGGAAACGCAAGAGCCGCCGATTCGCGTGATCTGTCCAGGTCGTGTTTATCGTTGTGACTCGGATATTACCCACACACCTATGTTCCACCAGATCGAAGGTTTGTTGGTTGATGAGAATGTGAGTTTTGCCGATCTTAAGGGTACGGTTCAGCAGTTCTTGAAAGTATTTTTTGAAAAAGATTTAGCCGTTCGTTTCCGTCCGTCTTACTTCCCATTCACTGAGCCATCGGCCGAAGTGGATATGGAATGTGTGATGTGTTCCGGTAAAGGCTGTCGTATTTGTAGCCACACCGGTTGGTTAGAGGTAATGGGCTGCGGCATGGTACATCCAAAAGTATTTAAAGAGTCTGGCGTAGATGCGGAAAAGTATTCTGGTTTCGCTTTTGGTATGGGTGTAGAGCGTTTAGCAATGTTGCGTTATGGCGTAAATGATTTGCGCTTGTTCTTTGAAAATGACCTTCGTTTTTTACAGCAATTTAGATAATACGAAGTCATTTTTTAAAACCAAAGAACTTATTTAGTAGGTAAATAATATGCAGTTCAGTGAATTATGGTTACGAGAGTGGGCAAACCCAACTCTTGAAACACAAGAATTAGTCGACCAAATCACCATGGCTGGTTTGGAAGTAGACGCAATCGAAGCCGCAGCAGGCGAGTTCAGCGGAATCGTTGTTGCTCAAATTGTAAGCTTTGAAAAGCACCCAGAAGCCGACAAACTAAATGTTTGTAAGGTAACTGACGGCAGCGAAGAATTTCAAATCGTATGTGGCGCACCTAACGTTCGTGAAGGGATGATTATTCCTTTCGCAAAAATCGGTGCAGTATTGCCTGGCGATTTCAAAATCAAAAAAGCCAAGCTACGCGGCGTAGAATCTTTTGGCATGTTGTGTGCGGAAGAAGAAATGGGTATTGCCGACAAATCTGATGGCTTGTGGGATCTTCCTGCTGATGCGCCATTAGGTGTTTGCATGCGCGAATATCTTGGCCTTACTCGTGATGGTCGTGATGACAAAATCATCGACGTAGACCTTACACCAAACCGTGGCGACTGCTTAAGCATTGCCGGTTTATCTCGTGAAGTGGGCGTATTAAACAAAGTAGATGTGACTGCTCCAGTCATCGAAGCGGTTGCGGCAACGATTGATGATGCTATTGATGTTCAGTTGCAAGCGCCTGATGCATGTCCACGCTATGTGGGCCGTATCATCAAAGGTATTAACATTAAGGCGGCTAGCCCACTTTGGATGCAAGAGAAATTGCGTCGCAGTGGTATTCGTTCTATCGACCCCGTGGTTGATGTAACGAACTTCGTTTTATTAGAGCTTGGCCAGCCAATGCATGCATTCGATCTAGCTAAGCTAGATGGTGGCATTGTTGTTCGTAAAGCTGTGCAAGATGAAACCTTGGTTCTTTTAGACGACCAAGAAATTAAGCTAAACAGCGATACTCTTGTGATCGCTGATAATAGCAAAGCATTGGCTATGGCCGGTGTGATGGGCGGAGCTGAATCAGGCGTCAATGCCGAGACAACTCAAGACATCTTATTAGAATCTGCTTACTTCAATCCTATTTCGATTGCGGGTAAAGCGCGTAACTTCGGTTTGCATACTGATTCTTCACATCGCTTCGAACGTGGTGTTGATTTTGAATTGCAACGTACTGCAATCGAACGCGCAACGGCTCTATTATTAGAGATCGTTGGTGGTGAAGCAGGCCCAGTGGTTGAGAAAACTTCTGTAGCCGATTTGCCAAAATGTGCAGAGATTACTTTGGTAGAAGCTAGCATCGAAAAGATGTTGGGCTTAACTATTGAAGCCAGCGAAGTAGAAGAAATTCTAATACGCTTGGGTATGCAGCTATCAAAAATAGACTCTGATGGCATGAGTGGCTGGAAGGTAATTGCACCAAGCTATCGTTTCGATATGGCAATTGAAGCAGACTTGATCGAAGAGCTTGCACGCATATACGGCTACAACCGTTTGCCAGTGCGCACCCCAACAGCTGCAACGCCTCTATTGCCTGTGCCTGAGAACGAACTAGCGATGAAGGATGTTCGTCGTCAGCTAGTTGGTCGTGGTTATCAAGAAGCGATTACATACAGCTTCGTAGATCCTGCTACACAAAAATTACTCGACCCTGACGTTGCTCCGTTAGCACTTGCTAACCCAATTTCAGCTGACTTGTCCGTGATGCGTACTAATTTATGGGCTGGTCTGGTTCAGACTGCTGTTCATAATATTAAACGTCAGCAGCCTCGTGTGCGTTTATTCGAAACCGGTTTGAGCTTCGTACCTCAGCCAGGTAAAGATCCATCAAACCTAGACGAAAGCCTAGTACAAGACCCTAAGTTAGGCATGTTGCTAACCGGTACTCGTACTGAGCAGAGTTGGTCTGAAGGCGAGCAGAACGTCGATTTCTTCGATCTGAAAGGCGATTTCGAAAGCCTTATCGCCCGCACAGGCAGTCAGGCGCGCTATACGTTTGTTCCTGCTGAGCATCCAGCGCTGCAGCCAGGTCAAACGGCAAGCATTCAGTTAGAGGGAGTTGCTGTTGGTTGGATGGGTGCATTGCATCCTAACCTAGCGAAGCCATTAGGGTTGAAGCAAGCGGTTTACCTATTAGAAATCAGCTTGAAGGCCGTTCGTCAGGTAGAAGTGCCTGCGTTTAAGCCTCTGTCTAAGTTCCCTGGTATGAGTCGAGACCTTGCTTTGGTCGTTACTGATAACACACCAGTAGCCGATGTTATGTCGTTAATTCGAGAAAAAGCAGGGGACTACCTCACAAAGTTAAACCTTTTTGACATTTATCAGGGCAAAGGCATTGATCCTGATAGAAAAAGCTTGGCTTTGGGCTTGACGTGGCAGCATCCTTCACGCACTCTGAATGAAGAAGAAGTGAACGAAGCTGTTGATAATATACTCGCTCACTTGGCTGATAGGATTGATGCACAATTGCGAGGCTAATATGCAAGCTCTTACCAAGGCAGAAATGGCGGAACGCCTGTTTGAAGACCTAGGTTTGAATAAACGTGAAGCGAAAGAAATGGTGGATCTCTTTTTTGAAGAGATTCGTCATTCACTGACGCATAACGAGCAAGTGAAGTTGTCAGGATTTGGCAACTTCGATTTGCGAGATAAAAGTCAACGTCCAGGACGCAACCCAAAAACAGGGGAGGAGATTCCAATTTCCGCACGTCGCGTTGTTACCTTTAAGCCCGGACAAAAATTAAAAATCCGAGTAGAGGCTTATGCTGGAAGCGAGTCACACTAACGAGCTGCCACCTATACCATCCAAGCGCTACTTCAGTATTGGTGAAGTCAGTGAACTATGTGATGTAAAACCTCATGTTCTGCGTTATTGGGAGCAGGAATTCACACAGTTAAAACCTATTAAACGTCGTGGTAATCGCCGCTATTACCAGCGTGAAGACGTCATTCTTGTACGTGAAATCCGCAATTTACTGTATTTAAAAGGCTATACCATTAATGGTGCTCGGCAAAAGCTGGACGACCAGAGTGGTGATGAAACGGCTGCACATTTTGATCGTGTTTTGATTAAAGATATGTTGTCTGAGTTGGCCGAATTAAAAAATATTCTTGAAGACTAATCTACTTTTGATAAACTGAGTTAGTTAGAAGCTTCCAATTATCAAGTACTTAGGTATAATCTGAAACACTTAAGCAAAGCCGCTTCTTTTCAACAAGAACACTTACTTAAGATTGTCGGAATGTAGCGCAGCTTGGTAGCGCACTTGTCTGGGGGATAAGTGGTCGCAGGTTCAAATCCTGCCATTCCGACCAATTTAAACTAAGTAAATCAGTCAGTTACCTGCTCTATTCTCAGATTTATAAAATCACACTATTTCTTATTAAGTCTATTTAGTTCGTTATTCAGCAAATTCTAAAAATCTTTACATTAGTCGCATCTCACCATTGAGATTCCTAGATTCTATGCCATTCTTAGTTAACGGTAATTAGGGATCTTTCAATGAATAATTTGGTAGAAAATCTGGATATCAGTGCCGTTCTGAATTCAGGTAAGATTAAAGATTGGGAATTTAACCCTAGGATTGAAGGATTTCAGCATAAAAACATTGATGGCTTAGAGATCATTCGAGTATTGGGTTCTACTGAAAACCCTACGGAATGCTATTGGAAGGATCATTGTGAGGTGAAACAGGGCGCCAGTGTCGAGTATATGCTGAAGTTTCATGAGGAGTTTATCTGTAGACACTATTTTGTAGAAATAGAAAATATCAACATCGTTTTGCCTCTACCCAAGCTAGGCACCACGGAAATAACCAATGAACAGCTAAATCTAGCGAAAATAATAAATACAAGAATCAGTGTTGATCAGTTAATCGAGCAAGCAAAGTTCAGTATTCAGTCTTTATTCCTTCTAAAATAATCATTATTTGAGTTCGTGGGCATTATTCAATCTTAAATCTCTTACTGTCATTGAAGGGTATAGGGATTTAGGTCTATAGACTTTGTGTAAACAAGTGTTTACTCTGTTGGCTTTTTATCATGGCCTAAATTATGAATCAGCCAGCAAGTAACCCTTCTGGGACAGTAGATGATTACGAAGAGATTCACCAAGCTTTTGAGCAGATCAAGCAAAAGTATCGTGCTGATCTAGGTGAGAAAGATATTCGCTATATCAAGAAAATACGCCGTAATTCACGTATTTTTGAAGTGATTGGTCGTAGTCTTATTCATATATTGCCGGGTCCTTTTGCCCTTGTTGGTGTTCCTTTTCTATTTTTGCATCGTAATCTTGAAGCGATTGAAATCGGCCATAATGTTTTACATGGTCAATATGATTCCTTTGATGAGATACCTCAGTTTCATGCGAAAAACTTTCGCTGGAAAGCCCCTGTGGATGAAACCTCTTGGCGCCAAGAGCATAATGCCGTGCATCATGTTCATACCAATGTGTATGAAAAAGATCCCGATTTAAATCATGGTTTTTTACGGGTTAACTCTCAGGTGCCGCATACCAAACTGCATTATTTTCAAGTGCCTATTTATCTATTCCTATTTTATCCTTTTATGTTGTACAACTTTAATGCGCAGAATTTGGGTGTTGTGGATAAGTTCAGGAAAAAATATTTTCCTGAAGGCAATAAAGGCTATGCCGTTGTTGATGAGGCATTACGTTTATCGAAAGCTGAAGGGCAGAAGCGTCATAAGCGTGCGGTGCGAAGAGTATGGGCGAAAGAGTATGTATTTTTTCCTTTGCTTGCTTTGCTATCAGGTTTTGGCGCTATTAAAGTATTTTTAGCCAACTTGTTGGTGGATGTGATTAACAGTTATTGGATTGCTTTGACCATTCAGGCGACTCATTTTACCGAACCTCTACAGCCAGAAGATGCGATTAAAAATAAGGGGAAGTGGTACGTCTCACAATTGGATTCGTCGGTAAATTTTAAAGGTAATCGTTGGCAGAGTATTTTGTGGGGTCATTTAAATTACCAGGTAGAGCATCATTTATTTCCAGATATTCCTGCTCATCGTTATCCTGATATTGCAGTCGATGTTCAGGCCGTTTGTAAACAATACAATCTACCTTATAAATGCAATGACAGCTGGCGTGCTGCGATTAAGAAATTTGTCGGTGCTATGTGGACGTATTCGTTTAAAAATCCAGCCGTGCCAATTAAAACTGCTTTCTTAGACAAGGCTGCGTATATCGATAAGGAGGCTGCCAATGCTAAATAAACTATCTAATCAGCCATTAATCCGAGTATGGGCTCAATTACTATCAGTCGTGCACCCTTGGTTAATTAAAACCTTAGGTCGTGATCGTTTGGAATACTTCGCTAGTAATACGGTCAATGAACTCACGCAACGAATAGATCCTTTTATTTGGACTTATGGCTGCAAAGTGAAGGTGATCGCTATTCGCCAAGAAACAGCGGATACCAAAACATTTGTCTTATTGCCGAATCAGCATTTTTCCACGCCGATTGCTGGGCAACATATTGAGTTAACTTCGATAGGGCCTGATCATGACGCTAATCGGTGTTATACCTTGTCTGAGATTACGGTGGATACTGTTTCGATTACTGTGAAATTGAATCCTGAGGGTGAAGTATCACCTTGGTTACATCATCAGGCTGAAGTTGGGATGGTATTTGATAGCTCTTTGGCGCGAGGTAAGTTTGTTCATCGTGATCAAGATAAGGTGTTATTTATCTGTGCAGGTTCGGGCATTACTCCTGCATTTTCAATGATTAATAATTTATTAGCTCAGTCTGATAAATCGAGTGCTTCAGCAATTGGTCTTTTTTATCGTGCTCAAACGCCTGACAATACTATTTTTTCTAAGCATTTGGTTAAGCTTGAGTCTGCTCATAAAAATGTAAAAATCGAATTGAGCTATTCACGCTTACCTGTGGATATTGTTACTCCCTCTTTTATCGATCAACTTAGTGCTGCTTATCCTGATATAAAACAGCAGCATGTTTATTTATGTGGTCCTGAGTTGTTTAGAAATGATGTGATTCAGTATTTAGAATCTGTTGATTTTGATTTGAATAATTTAGATGTTGAACAATTTACCCTGCCTGTTAGCTCTAATCAGCAGGTGGGAATTGATGGGGGAAATAATAGAAGCAATCTAAAAGGGGATGTTTCGGTTACGCTGAAAGCACAAAATATCAATTTTGTTATCCCCGCCAGTGATTGTAATAAGACCCTACTTGAAGCGGCAGAAGAGCAGGGTATTGTGATGGAACATGGTTGTCGTTCGGGGATGTGTGGTTCTTGCAAAACCAATCTAGTTTCAGGAGAGGTTAGTGGTAATCAGATTGGCCGCAGTATTTATCCTTGCTCTGCCTACCCAGCGTCTAATTACATAGTTTTAGAATGAGAGATGGATAGGGAATGATTGTTCTCGTGTTTAGGAGGATTAATAAAATTAAAGCCGCGCTGACTTTTTAAAATCAGTGCGGCTTTTATGGGTGGATAGAGTGTCTGCTTAGTTGGTGGCTAGCAAGGCTTCTTCACGGTCAGTTACGACTCGATTACGACCGCTATTTTTAGCTTTATATAAAGCGCTGTCCGCACGTTCGCAAATACTACGCATGCTATCTTGGGCGTATAAAGTCGCACTTCCGATGCTGCTAGTGATGCTTAAACTTCCTTTTTCGTGACTAAATACAGCTTCTTCAATTGAATAGCGAATTCGTTCGGCTATTCTGTGGGCGCCTTCGTTATCTGCATTGGCTAGCATGATGAGGAATTCTTCTCCTCCGTAGCGGAAGCACATGTCAGTTTGGCGGATGCACGCTGTAATCGATTTTACAATTTGCTTCAGAACTTCATCGCCCATCGCGTGGCCATAGGTATCGTTAACGTTTTTGAAATGATCGATATCGAGCATCAGTACAGATAGCGGTTGATTGTGACGTTTAGCCAGTTCAATTTCACGCTCTAGGGTTTTATCCAGTGCGACTCGGTTGCCTGCTCCTGTCAGTGGATCACGAAATGCAGCAGCGAGAGCTTCGGTATAGCGAACAGCGTTGCGCAAAGGATAAACCAAGGTGCTTATAAGCCCTTCGATATTAGCCAGTTCATGTTCACGAAAGCGCGTGCTGCGGCTAAAGGTGAGCTCACCCATATAGTCTTTATGCGTGGTCAGCCTATAGGTACAGCTATGCATGCCTTCTTTGCCATAGCTGTTTAGAATGTTCTGGTTACTATTGCTGTAAGACATACTATCGACGAGTACTGCATGCTTCATTTCGTTGAAGAATATGTCGAGTAGCTGCTCAAGTTCCAGAGTCGTCTGTAGCCGGCTACTCAGTTTTAATAGTAGCTCTGGCTTGATATCCGGCTTGGGCATTAAATCCGCAAATGGCGTGATTTGTTTATCTTCATTTAATGCTGCTCTACCGCTGCTTTGCAAACGCGTAACCATACGCAACCTCTTCACAGAATGTTTTAATTCATTTGCAAATGTAAATGCTAAAACTGTGCCAGTCTTTTGTAATGATTTATATCATTATAAATCAATGAGTTACGGTGGTGGTGTAAGCGAAGTTGGAATTTGATTGAAGATTGACGGAGATGGAAAAATGTCGCTGTCGGATTTATGGCTCTAAATTGAGTGTAAGTGTTGGAATATTTGACGGGTTTGTCTGGCGCTACGACATTTTTCTTATTGTCGTAGCGCTGTGGGGTTATTTAGGTTGAGCGTCCAAGGCTTGGCCATTGATGTGCTTGGATTCGTCGCTCATAAGATAAACATGAATATCCATAATTTCATCAGGGGTGGTTAAATGCTCTGGATTCTCGGCAGGATAAGCCTCTGCGCGCATGCTGGTACGTGTGCCGCCTGGGTTTAAGCTGTTAACACGAATGTTGCGGCTATCGTAAAGCTCTTCCGCCATAATTTGCATCAAGCCTTCAATCGCAAACTTAGAAGCGGAGTACGCCCCCCAATAAGCTCGACCTTCACGGCCAACACTTGAAGAGGTGAATACCAGTGATGCGGCATGCTCTGAGCGCTCTAGTAGTGGGGTGATGGACTTGGCTAATAGAAACTGGCCGTTAACGTTGATGTCCATGACTTGCTTCCAGGCGGCCCATTTATAGCCTTCTATTGGCGCTTTCTGACCTAAAACCCCCGCATTTAACAAAGCCCCATCTAGGCGACCAAACTCTGTCGCGATCATATCAGCCAATTCAATGAATTTTTCTTCGTCATTGCAGCCAAGGTCGAAAGGTAAGACGGCCGCTTGCGGCAATCCTTCTTCTTCAATGCGGTCATAGACAGCCTCAAGCATGTCTTGAGTGCGCCCTAATAGAATAACAGTTGCGCCTTCGCGGGCGTAAGCCAAGGCAGCGTGGGCGCCGATGCCATAACTCGCTCCTGTCACTAAAATGACACGACCTTTTAATTTTAATTGCTTTTCAGTGGCTGCTTGGCTCATTTTGATCTCGGTATCTGTCTATTTTCGATTTGATCTATCTCGCGAGCGGCAAATTTATTCCGCTGGCGGTAATAATTATTAAAGGCTTGCCGTTTATGCGAGGCTTGCCGTTACAAATTGGGTTATTTCTTCGACGGTATTAACCATAATATCCGCTTTCCAATTTTCTGGTTGGTCGTGCGGTTCAATATAGCCGAATAAAGTGGCAATGGTGAGCATGTTTGCCGCTTTGCCTGCTTCTATATCGCGTATGTGGTCGCCGAGATACCAGCAATCTTTTGCATCTACTTTAAGTTTGTCAGCGGCAAGGTAGAGAGGGTCTGGAAACGGTTTAGTTCTTTCTACATCGTCAGGGCAAACAACAATCGCGCATTGATCTAAAATTGGCAGGCGTTTGGCTAGGCGTTCAAGTAGTATTTCGGTATATAGGCGCGGCTTGTTGGTCACAATTCCCCAGGGCAGAGCATTTTTATTACACGTTTCTAAAAGCTCAATCATGCCTGGGAATAAGTTGCTCTGGCTGGCAATGTGTTCGATATATAAATCTAATAATCGCTGCCTCTTATTCTCAAACCCTTCATCTCCTGCAATGTTTCCTGTCACCTGTGGCATGTCCAGGGCTAGGCGTGTTAGTGCGCGTCCACCATTTGAAACCTGCTGGCGGATAAGGTCATCCGCTAATGGCGGCAATCCGTGTTCTTTCCTAAGGGTATTTACCGTTGGGAAAAAATCAGGTGCGGTATCCATTAGCGTGCCATCAAGATCAAATAACAGGGCTTGAGGCTTGGCTAGAAGTTTTGGGTTTGAAGATATTGCCATTAAAGCGCTTTCTCGCAGGCGACTTTTTGGCACGCAACGAGGTAATTTACATCTACGTCGTTCTCAACCAATTTGTAGTTTTTACTAATTGGATTGTAAGTCATGCCTGCCATGTTAATTTGCATTAAGTCGACAGGGCGACACCAGCGAGCAAGTTCAGCAGGCTTGATGAATTTGTTATAATCGTGAGTACCTGTTGGTACTAGCTTTAAAATATATTCAGCGCCGATCACGGCCATTAAATAACTTTTTGGGTTGCGATTAATGGTCGAGAAAAAGACATGGCCGCCAGGTTTAACCAGCTTTGCACACGCGCGCACGATGGATTCTGGATCGGGAACGTGTTCTAACATTTCTAGGCAGGTCACAATGTCGAATGTTGCAGGATTTTCTTCGGCAAAATCTTCGACAGGGCGACATTGGTAATCGACTTCTACGCCAGATTCTAATGCATGTAATTTGGCGGTTGTTAAATTGGCCTCGCCTAAGTCTAGACCGGTAACCTTAGCGCCACGAAGTGCCATGCCTTCACTTAAAATACCGCCACCACAGCCCACGTCCAATACTTTTTTTCCGGCTAGAGGGGTATGTTCTTCAATATAATTAGTCCGTAATGGATTGATTTCGTGAAGCGGTTTGAATTCACTTTCCATATCCCACCATCGAGTGGCGATGGACTCGAATTTCGCGATTTCTGCGCTATCAACATTTACTTTTTTTAAATCTGACATGCTTGGTCCTTTATCTGGCTCTCAGTGCGAGCCATTCTTCAATGCAAAACAGTTATGCTGGCTATTCTAACCGCATTAATTCTCACTTAATAGGAGATAGTTAATAGGGGTTACTTAATCGACGTGTCGATTTTTCTTGCCCAAACTTGCGCTTGATTAATTAGCGTTTCTTCATTCAGCGTTGTTAATTTGCCTTTTTTTAACAGGCATTGTCCGTTCACCCATACATGGCTAACTTGAGTTGATTTTGCACAGTAAACTAGGTGTGAGATAGGGTCGAACACCGGTTGGCTGGATAGGGTATTTAAATCGATCGCTTGAATATCAGCGGCTTTACCAGGTTTTAATGAGCCCGTAGTTTCGTCTATGCCTAAGGCCTTTGCTCCGCCTAAGGTGGCTATGGTAAGTGCTTCGATAGCGGGAATAGAACCGGCATCTTGACTGACACCTTTGGCTAATAGTGCAGCCGTTTTCGTTTCGCTGAACATGTCTAGGTCGTTATTGCTGGCGGCGCCGTCGGTACCGATCGATAAGGGAATACCCGCTTCGCTTAGTTTTGAAATGGGGCAGAACCCGCTGGCCAGTTTTAAATTCGACTCAGGGCAGTGAACGATCGCTGCGCCGGTTTTTTGTAAGATGCTAATGTCGATGTCATTTATCTGAGTCATGTGGACGCAGCTGACACGTTCAGTTAAAAAACCAATATCAGCTAAGCGCTGAGTGGGGCGCTTATTAAATTTCTCTAAACTCTCGCTCACTTCAAAGGCGGTTTCGTGCAGGTGGATTTGTACCGGCATGTCCAATTGGTCTGCCAGTATGGTGATTTCTTTTAATGGCTCGTCAGAAACGGTGTAAGGCGCGTGAGGGCCAAAACCAATCTGCACTAGCTTTGGTTCATTCATCGGGTGGTTGTTGAGCCTGTCGTTGCATTCAACGGCTTTGCGGATGTATTCGTCGGCGTTTTGAGCGTAGTTGGTTGGGAAATCTAATACGGGCGTAAAACATACGGCGCGAATGCCAGCCTGTAATGCCGCTTCAGCGCTTTGTTGTGGGTAGAAGTACATATCCGCAAAGGTGGTAGTGCCTGATTGAATCATCTCGGCGATGGCCAGTTCTGTACCTTCTTTAACGAACGTTTCGTCTACGTGCTGTCCTTCTGCTGGCCAAATGTGTTCTTGCAGCCAGGTCATTAATGGAAGGTCATCGGCAAGGCCGCGGAATAATGACATTGCAGCATGACCATGTGCATTCACCCAGCCAGGCATTAAAACTTGCTGGCCTAAATCGAGAGTTTCGGTGGCTGATATTTGGCAGCTGGATTGCGGTTCGATGGCTAGGATGATGCCCTCTTTAATAAGTAAGCAATGATCGATCAGTGCATGATTATGCTGGGTACGACCTGATGCGTTCTCGATGGGTACGATCCAGTGAGCGTTAATGCGTAAGTCGGCTTGTGCTTGGATCATTGCGGTACTCATTTTTGGGCGTCCTTTTGATTAATTTGAGTCAATTTTGCACAGTATAATCAAACTTTGAACTAGATGAAGCACCTTCCTTGTCTATTCCTTGCATAGAAGGGCGAAATACTAGGTATCTTGTTGATTTGTGGTATGATTTGGCGCTAATTATAAACGCTAATAACAAGGACCGAATGGGGTTTTCATTAGAGACCTTTATTCGACAGAGACAGGCCAAGAATCTATGGGTGAGTTAACCAAAGAAGTATTGCCAATCAGCATTGAAGACGAGCTTAAGTCGTCTTACCTCGATTACGCCATGAGCGTGATTGTTGGCCGTGCCCTTCCGGATGTGCGTGATGGTTTAAAACCTGTGCACAGACGTGTTCTGCATGCGATGAATGTATTAGGTAATGATTGGAATAAAGCCTATAAAAAGTCGGCCCGTGTGGTCGGTGACGTAATCGGTAAATATCACCCACACGGTGACTCTGCAGTTTACGATACGATCGTTCGTATGGCGCAAGATTTCTCTATGCGTTATACGCTGGTCGATGGTCAAGGTAACTTTGGTTCTGTTGATGGCGATTCTGCTGCCGCAATGCGTTATACCGAAATTCGTATGGATAAACTCAGCCATGAGTTATTAGCGGATATCGATAAAGAAACTGTGAATTTCGTACCGAACTACGATGGCACAGAGCAAATTCCAGAAGTTATGCCAACCCGAGTGCCGAACCTATTGATTAATGGTTCTTCCGGTATTGCTGTTGGTATGGCGACAAATATTCCACCTCATAATTTGAATGAAGTGGTTTCTGCCTGTTTAGCCTTGATTGATAATCCTGCATTGGATATCGACGGTTTGATGGAGCATATTCCAGGCCCTGATTTCCCAACGGGTGCTTTTATTAACGGTCGTGACGGTATTCTTGAAGCATACCGCACCGGTCGTGGCCGCATTCATATGCGTGCTCGTCATCATTTTGAAGAGAACGAAAAGAACGGCAAAGTGTCGATCGTTTTCACTGAAATTCCTTATCAGTTAAACAAAGCCCGCTTGATCGAAAAGATCGCGGAGCTGGTTAAAGATAAGAAAATTGAAGGTATTACTGAGCTACGTGACGAGTCTGATAAAGACGGTATGCGTATTGTGGTTGATCTTCGTCGTGGCGAAATGCCAGAAGTTACCTTGAACAACTTATTCTCTCAAACGGCTTTGCAGTCAGTATTTGGGATTAACGTTGTTGCCTTGATGGATGGTAAGCCACAAACGTTGAACTTGAAGCAGATGCTTGAAGCCTTCGTTCGTCACCGTCGCGAAGTTGTAACGCGTCGTACTATTTATGAATTACGTAAAGCACGTGAACGTGGTCATTTGTTGGAAGGCTTAGCGATTGCGTTAAGTAATATTGATCCGATCATCGCCTTGATTAAAAAGTCGCCTACCGGCGCTGAAGCGAAAGTGAATTTAATCGCTACGCCTTGGTCTCCGGGTTCGGTTACTGGTTTCTTGGAGCGCGCCGGTGAAAACGCCTGTCGTCCAGATGACTTGGGTGAAGAGTTTGGTATGCATGATGGTATGTATCATCTTTCTCCTCAGCAAGCGCAAGCCATTCTAGATTTACGTTTGCAAAAGCTTACCGGTCTTGAGCATGAAAAACTGATTGAAGAGTATCAGCAGAAGCTTGAAGAAATTAAAGAATATTTAGATATTTTGGGTTCTCCTGAAATGTTATTGCAGATAATTCGTGATGAATTAGCGGCAATTAAAGAAGAATACGGCGACGAACGTCGTACTGAAATCATTGCGAATAAGCGTGATTTGACGATGAAGGATCTAATCCCAGAAGAAGATTTAGTACTCACCATTTCTCATGGTGGTTATGCCAAGACTCAGCAGATGGATGTTTATCAAGCCCAGCGTCGTGGTGGTAAAGGTAAGTCGGCCGCATCGGTTAAAGATGACGATTATGTTGAACACCTAATGATTGCCAATAGTCATGATACCGTTTTATGCTTTACCGATGCAGGTAAGGTATTTTGGCTGAAGGTTTATGATATTCCTCAGGCAAGCCGTAATGCGAAAGGCCGTCCAATGGTCAATGTTGTAAATCTGAGTGAAGATGAGCGCATTACTGCGATCTTGCCATTGCCAGAGTTTACCGGCGAAGAATTTATCTTCATGGCGACCTCTATGGGTACTGTGAAGAAGACAAGTTTAGAGCACTTCCAACGTCCACGTTCAAGCGGCTTAATTGC
>JBALXI010000110.1:0-991 GCA_036960605.1 Oleispira sp.
TGTGACTTCCCTGATCCAACTCTAGTGTCAAAATACAGGGCGAGCAGCTTGATTCAGGATAATAACGCTGGCCATCAATATTAACGTTCACTGAAGACCAACTGCTGTCGATAGTGAGATAAGTAGTAGCTGTAGGACTCTCTACATTAATTTCACCAGACCAAAAGATGTTGAGGTTTTTTGAATCAATTTCGTTAAAATCGTCCCAAGCGTAATTCAAACGAAGAGTATCGACCGGTTCTTCTGCAATCTTTGTGCGTATTATTTCTGAATCGCTGCCATCTGTTCCAGCACCCGGACTATCTGGGTCGTGATCGTCTTCCGAGTAGTAAACTGCGTACAGTCCGGAAACTGTATATATAGACTCTTCTACCGGATCAGTTACTGTGACGATCGGATTGTTTTCAATTACGTCTTGGTTACCATCAGCTAAACCATCACCTGACTCTATCTCAGATCCTACATCAGTAGAATTATCTTTTGATCCTCCAGCACCGCCACATGCGGTAAGGAACACAGAAAAAGAAAGTAAAAGAACTTTTAACAATGACATTCAAACATCCATATTCGACTTTTCTTAAAATAGTTGAGCTTGATCAGCACAACTTCATATACTGACTGTCAGGAGTCACATCCAAACAGACTGATTTATTATTGATATCGATAATAGCAAAAAATCATATTAATGACATAGCATGAGGCATATTGCTGGCTGTTTTTTGAGTTAAATCAAAGAATGAAACAACACGTCTCGCTTGATCAATCCACAGGTAGAACTTTAGCCATATCACAAATATTATTCATTCTAGTGATAAGGTTACATAAAACAGGGGCTCAGAAAACGCTCAAATTAATGCGCTTTATTTTTCTTGGCACTCAACAGCCCATCAATCGCCATTCCCAAGTCCATCGATTCACCTGCCCACTTAGTAACAGCCGTCCTTTCATCTATCGCGTTATAGATCAGCCTAGGAATCGTCTTACCCAGTTT
>JBALXI010000111.1:0-986 GCA_036960605.1 Oleispira sp.
TAAAGGATTCGCCCCTGTTCCATCTTCTACTACAATTGCCATTATTTAAACTCTCTATTATTCATAGTGTGAATATACCACATTCATCAAAGTTATAACAAATTACAGGTAATTGTTATCAACCAAGATGCCAACAACTCGACAGCTCACTCGCCCACTACCGGTACTTGTTTTTGATGTAAAGTAAGCATCAGTCTTTTCAGGTATTGGGGTCATTGCGAAATCAATTTGAATAGTCGTTTGATATACGCTCACAACATTAGTAACGGTTGGTGGTATGCTAATTGATGGGTTTCTAGCATTCCAAAAAAAGTCATTATCTCTACCCTTTGGCGCACTAAAGTATCCAACATCACCAAATAGCGTATGGCCCGCTGGAACTGAAAATAGGGCTAGGGTGCTTGTCTGCTTCTCAGCTTCAAAAGCGCTAACAATCATACTTAAATCATTAGGTATTCCGCCTGTATGCGCATTCTCTCTTGATGCGTATACGTTACCAAGCGTACCCACTGGAGAGACACACCGAATTTTATTTATTCGCAACCCCGTGCCTGCTGAAAATTCGATAGGTGTTTGGCCGCTCAATGGAATTACGAAGTTCTTTTCAACATGATTTAAGTCAAGAGTCTGAATCAATATGTTTTGAGTGTCGGCCGCATCAGTACTTGTTAGCCAGAAAGAGGTTGCAGCGTCATCTAAAACATACTGACTAGAAAACGGCCAGATTAGCTTTGTGGTGGTTGATATGTTATTGGCATATGAGTTCACATACACCATACGATGACCAGACACTAAGCCCTTAGAAATCAATAGCTCTAAAGGCTCATTAGAAACTTTAAGTCTGCGCTGATTCTCGACCTCACTAGTCATTAAATCACTAGGACCAAAGTCTTTTATATTATACGGCTCTGTATGGCTCATCTATAAACCCTCTTCTTCTGGCGTATTCAATACTAAGCACTCGCGCCATTCAGTCATCGTTAAAT
>JBALXI010000112.1:0-978 GCA_036960605.1 Oleispira sp.
CTGTAAACCTCTGATTTAGCACTAAACTAACCTTTACCATTTATTACGCTTTATATTCTGGCATTAAAATCGTGAAGCCCTCTAAAACTTCATTTTTTAATTTAGATAACTTTTGGCTTTCTTCACATTCATAAAAGCTTTTTGCTAGTTCTTTAGTTTTAAATTTATAAACAACCATATGAGAGTATGGAGAGGATCCTTCTAGAAAGTCTGCATAGTTGGCAATTACCAACTCACCTCCAAATTTTTCAACTATGGGCATAGACAGTGGCCCTAACAGTTCAATCCTCTCTTTATCGATAATATTGTAGTGGTTGATAATATAACAACTCATTCATGACTCCTTTACAGCTAACGCCAATATAATGGGCGCGCGGCTTTTTGCGCGTCCAGCCAGCTCTGCTGGCGATCATTGATATTCTTGTTACAAGGCATCTACTGCTACCTGTATTTGTTCTTTCCGCAATACTTCGTATCTCCCTAGTACCTCATAGAAAGAAGCCTGTCTAACAAATGGAAATTGAAGATAGTAATGACGAGAGAAGCCGTTGATATGAGTTTTATCTTTACCAAAAATAGCTTGCTCTTCACTCCATTCGTTGTTTTCTCCACGAATTGTTGTTTTATAAACACTTATAGATTGGTCTTTTATATCTAGAATATATGTACCGAATTCGCCTCTGAGAAGCAAATAGCGATTACACTTCGATTGCTCTATACATTTTGAGTGATCAGTATGGCCAATTAAAATTGGAGTATTTTTGAATATATCAAAGTCACCAAAACTGGTTTTAAGCGTAACTCCATAAGCATCACATCCCATTCGAATTTCTCCGAGAGGATTTAATTCAATACCTTCTAATACTGCTTCACGTTTCATGATGGATTATCTTATGCCTTGTAACGCCGAATTATCGGGCAACGGCTTTTTGTTGTCCCGATCAATGAGTTGTTATTTGAGGGTACCAAACAGTGGCT
>JBALXI010000113.1:0-972 GCA_036960605.1 Oleispira sp.
GCGAAATTATTCCGATACCGCCCAACCCTATATCAATAACATGAGCCAGGCGTTGCTGTTCGTTATGTAAGATACTAATGGGGTAATGACAACTTAAGCGGGGGTGATGACGACGAGCTTTGGGATGTTCAGGAACATCCTACACCATTTTAATGCGTAATAGAGGTCATTCCATCGCAACAGAAACAGCCGCTATCTCACTAAAGCCTCATAAAATCGAATGACATTGCCATAACCAAGGGCTTTCTCTGCTTTCTGCCTCGCATTCGTTTCAGTATAAGCACATATTTCTATTATTCTGCCGTAAATATCTTCCGCTACAAATGTTTTCATGCCTGTCCTATTCGATATTATCAAATGAGTTTATGACATAAGTTTAATGATCCTTACTTTTCTGATCACTCGACTTTTAAGACTAACCACCAGTCCCATCTAGAATATCGCTGACCTGAACCTAGAGCATGATTACGAGAATGGCTCTAAGCGCTTTTATAGTGACGGTATAAACGACAGCGCTTTATTTAACCGGCGGAGCCTTTGTCTGCTTATCAAAGACCTTCACACCCTCTGGAATCTGATACCAACTCAACTTTTCACTCGCCCATACGTGTGCAGTCGGTTGAAATACACTATCGTCAGCCATATTCACAGGCTTCAGTTTCAACTCACCCTTAAATTCAATGCCGCTAGACGCTATTACCGCAGTAACACTGAATGGGCTGGCTCAAAAACTACAAATACCTGTTTGCTCTTCGCTTAAGGCATAGAGGGATTAGGGCTCACATCATCTATCAATTCAATTAGATCATTGATTTCGCCTTTTAAATACACCACTTGATCTTCGCTTAGGCTCGTCGTATATTTTTGCCGCCGTCGCAAATCCATATTGCTTAGCTATACGAGATAAGGTCTCTCCTTGTTTTACCGTGTGATACATGTCATTTCCCTTTAACGCGTGGTATGTCCCTTTCC
>JBALXI010000114.1:0-958 GCA_036960605.1 Oleispira sp.
TTCTAAAAGTCACTTCCGTGCAAACGCGCATGCGCATGATTAAAATGTTATGGCTCTATTGGAATGAAATATATATTACTGTTTATCGCAATGATCCCAGCTTTTGTTCGAGCTGACGCTATTTGCGAAAATTATGATAAAACTAAAAGTAGTGCTTTTAATTGGAGTGAGTCTGACTTTAATTCAAAATCAGCAACTGAAAGCATGGCTGCATTGCAAGAAGCTTTAAATAGCAATGGCTCAATTGGTACATGCCATCTACCTAATGCTATAGCTTTGGTCGAAGGCTATATTTTAAAGCAACAAGCGAAGGAAGCTTTATCTTCTAAAGGTACTTCCCAATTAATAATAGAATATAATGTGGCAGGCTTTTGTGATTTTATTAATCGATCCAAGCCCTGCGAATAGCCATAACAATTCAATGAAAGACAGCCCACAAAAAGACGTGGGCTTGGACGGAAGGCTCCCCCATTAAAGTGGACACCTATGCCTCACTGAATCGAGGTCCAATATGTCTAAAGCAATGATATCAGTACAAAAATATATACTGTCGTTTATCGAATTTTATAATAAAGAAGAGATTACATTTATCTCTTGTGTATATATCGCCTGAAGAGTTTATTAAGCAAGCAGCCTGAGTGCACCACTTTTAGGGTGCACTCAGGCGATGCCGCTTTGCGTAATTATTAAGTTATTTGCTGAAGGTCAGTTTCATGCCTGCGGCCAGCTTGCTGGTATTTACCGGCTGCCCCTGACTGTTTGTGATGCCTTCGAGCCATTGTGCTACCACATCCGGATTGCGAAACATCCAGTCGCGTACGGCGCGATCCGCGGGTACAAATTCACTCAGAATCATATTCATCACTGCGGCTTCCATTTCTAGCGAAAACTTCAGGTTGTCGAGTAGGTTAGCAGCATTAGGGCAGTCAGCACGAAACCCAGCCCGAATGTTGGTATA
>JBALXI010000115.1:0-931 GCA_036960605.1 Oleispira sp.
TGAATCCGCAGATATTGTTGGTGATGAGCCAAAATTATTACGTGATCGTTTGGATTGCCCGGTCGTTATAGGCTCGGCAAATGCGGCTAGTAAATTAGTAGGCACAGATACGGGTCAGGTTCCAACGGCTGATGATTTAGGGGTGGTTGGGGAAACCAATTTCACTACAGCAAATTACCAGCCAGAAATCGTTACTGGTATTGGAGTTGTTCGCTTTATGAAGAACGCAAGCGGTGTCGCAATAACAGACCTGCAAACTGTTCCAGGTTCAGCACTTGACCCTTATGATATATCTGTTGCAGGGGTTATGGTTGGCGATGCGGCAGGCGTAGTCCCTGGTACTTGGAAGAACCTTCGTGGCGGGACTGTTTCGGCTGATGTTGGGTCTCTATTTGTGAGGATTGCATAATGAAAAATTTTATATTTAATAGGTTCGGCCTTATTGATTGCGACATAGAAAGCGATAAATACGGCGAAATACCCACAACTCTTACGGAAGATGAAACTAAAGCTGTTATTGATTCAGGCGTTGAGATAGCGCCGTATGTTGAGCCAGTTAAAACGCTTGAGCAATTACAGCAAGAAGCTGTTTCCGTAATGGCCTCCATTGTTATTGCTGAATGCAGAAGCGGAACCGGTAAGCTTTACTTTAGTGATTTGAACTCAGCAGCTCGACATTCTAGCGCAGAGATCCAGCCAGACGCAGAGATTCGAGATCGTGCAATTCAGTTGCTACAGTGGGATATTGCTATTGATGCCTATGCTCTAGATGTTTTATTTAGCATTGAAGAGGGCGGCGACACTCCAGCGATAGAAGAATTTATCGCTGGATTGCCGACTGTATAGGTTAGAGGGGTAAAACCATTTTAGCGTTAGCCGCGGCGATTGAAATGACCGTTGCACAGCAACAATTCAAACGTATTATTGCTAC
>JBALXI010000116.1:0-908 GCA_036960605.1 Oleispira sp.
CTTAGAGATAATAAAAAAGCTGAGATTGATTGGTCATTGTAAGTCGTTACAGTTCATTAACAGACGTTCACTCAGTGGGAATGAAGGTGTAACAACAATTACTATTCAGGACTTGGCCGCTAGCGCTATTCAGGAAATAACTAGCCTAGTTGAGCAGAATGCTGCGCTTAGGGCTGCTCTTGAGGCACTAATGGGCAGAGCAGAAAAGAATGCGTCATTCCCTTGCGGATACCTTGATGATGCTTACAAGGCGCTAGTTGGGTGTGGTGGTGAGCCGAGCTACATTGTTCTGGATGATTTGATTGAAGAATTTGAAAGAAGAAATGAATTACCAAAATGCAGTGACGAATATATCGTTAATGACGATACGCAAGTCGGTATTGAATTCGCATTTGATAAATTACTAGGCACTACCAAGGATCACTCAAAATGATAATCACACATAACAAACAAGGCTGGCTGGTTATTAGTCGGTATAGCGTATTGGTGGGTAAAGCATGAAGATTGATAATGAAACCCCACTATCTCACGAAGGTAAGCTGAAAAAGCTTAAAGAGTTTGTGGATAACTCGATGTTTATTGGTGATTCCTCTCATGATATCGCTGATATGTGCTTAACGATGATGGAGCACTGGAGTAAAAGTAAGTGGATTAGCGTTCAGGAATCGTATCCAAATAATGAAAGTGGTTATCGGGTATTGGTTGTTGCTAATGATATTGTTGGCCAGTGGACTGAGATTATTAATTATGATGGGGAAAGGTGGATGCAAAATGGATCAGAATATCCTCCTATAGTTACTCACTGGATGCCAATACCCAAGGAACCCAAGTAAGCAAATAACCATTCCACTAAGCGCTTTAGTGAGTATTAAAGCTAATGGTGTGATGCATAATGAACATTCCTAGGC
>JBALXI010000117.1:0-876 GCA_036960605.1 Oleispira sp.
GTGAAGTTTCTAAAAGTCACTTCCGTGCAAACGCGCATGCGCATGATTAAAATGTTAAAGGTAAAAGCGTGAAATTATCTTTTTGCATAAATTGCGGCAATGAAAAGCCTGACCCGCATAAAAAGTGTAATTCTTGTAACTTTGAACCTATTGAAGAGTCAGATGTAGTCAAAAGTGTTTGGCTCTCTACAGATAGAAGGCTTTCAGAGAGTGATTTAGAGTTTGATGTTAAACCAGACTTTGATGAGCTACAGGAGTTTGCGCGTAAAATCTCAGAAGGAGATTCGCCTGATTATCCTGAAGATGATTTGATAATACTTAGGGAGCAATATAGCTCTGTTAATGAAATTTCAGGTATAAAAGCAATTTTATTTGGGTGTTGTTTTTTAATACTACCAGTAAGTGCTTTGATATTTTTTTTTATAAAGTAGGGTTGATCCTTTAACAATACGTTGGTGGATTAGCCCCTTCGGGGCTTGGACGCTTTCAGCGCCCCACAACTTAGCGTTAGGCACCAACGTAAATTAAGGAATATCGCAAATGGATGTTAAAGAATTTGTCGCTGCAACTTTGGCTCAAGCTACCGAGGCAATTAATGAGAATGAATCAACATTCCAAAATGGTCGTGGTGAAGTTGACGGTCTTAAAAAGCTAAATATGTTTTCACACCATGGTAGTTGGGTAAC
This sequence comes from Oleispira sp., assembly GCA_036960605.1. Taxonomy (GTDB): domain Bacteria; phylum Pseudomonadota; class Gammaproteobacteria; order Pseudomonadales; family Oceanobacteraceae; genus Oleispira. The sequence goes on from JBALXI010000117.1 coordinate 687, forward strand.
CTATGTGGACTTTGATATTGCAGTTACGGAATCATCATCGAAAGAAGGTGGCGCAAAACTAAGCGTTGCTGGTGTCGGTGGTTTTGGTGGTGACTTATCTCAAGGTACAGAAGTTGCTAGCAGGGTAAAGTTTCGTGTCCCAATTGAAATTAAGGATCGCAGCTAAGTGCCTAACAAAGCGTGCAATGAT
>JBALXI010000118.1:0-870 GCA_036960605.1 Oleispira sp.
GCTGAATTGCTAGACGTTCTTTCTCTGCATTCTCAGCAGCTACGCGGTTTGTTTCTGTTAGTGCGTCAGCCTTCGCCTGCTCAACCGCTTTAGCTTTTAAATCATTCTCATAATCAACAAGCTCTCTTTCTTGTCGAGCCTCTTCTGCCATCTTTTCGTTATTAAATTTCTCATCCAGAAGCAAAGCCATTTCTTGATCGGCATCTTTTTGCTTGGATAACTCTTCAGCTTCTTTAGCTGCTAATCTAGCTGATTCGATCACCGCTTGCCCATACTCCCAATCCGTCAAAGGCTTGCGCACAACCTCTTGAAGGCCGGTAATGGTATCTTTAACAAGCTTGCGGTTTGCATCAATCGCTTTAGGAATTGCCTTGTATTCAGCCGCTAATTCTTTGCCTTTGCTTTCAAGGTATGTTTTAGACTTAGTGAACTTAGTCACCATTTCAGTGACCGCTTTACGATTCTTGGCAATTGACAAATCACCAGCAACAAATGAATCAGCTTCTTCAGTCAAGCGATCTAGGATTGATTTAACCTGATCACCTTTAGTAAAGAACGGGACCAACTCAAGATTTTCTACAATTACCAATTCAGTGCTCATTTTCGTATCTCCTTATTTAAAGTAACTTTAGCATATATTAATAAAGTTACTTTGCAACCAAAACATTAATTTAATTTGATTTATTAGTGAGCTTGCGATTCAAACTGAGTTTTAATGTCTTTGATGCGGAAATACTGCAGCTCACAAGATGACCTTACGTTTCCTAACTGGCCATTACGGTTCTTTGATATGATCAATTCCTAATATCCCTCAGTCTGACGTTCCCGCTGGCAAAGATGAAGACGACAATATTGAAGTCTTAACCTGGG
>JBALXI010000119.1:0-840 GCA_036960605.1 Oleispira sp.
GCGTGTCACCTTTTGTGCATAAAGACGCACAAAAGGTGACACGCTTGCGGAGTCTGATTGCTGGTTTTTGTTAGGTTTTTTTTAACTCATATGAGATCTAATTCGCTTTCGTCAATTTCCAGATCGTTCACGATCTTACCAATTTGGAAATCTTCTGCAGAAAGCATTGAAACAAAATCCTTAAAACTTTCACATATCAGGGCAATCCCCATGGGATCATGACACAGATAGTAAACGTTCCAGTTTTCGTTGGGATTTAACACAATATAGTTTCCCAAATCATCTTGTGCGATTCCTAGCGCACCGTTTAGTTTTCCGAAACCTGAATTATCGAAGACCTGAATCCAACCCTTTTCTATACTAAGTTCTCGATTGATTTGGCCGTAACCCACACTTTTCAACCAATTGATAAGATCTTCAGGAACTTGAAGCCCCAATTTCTTTTCAAGTTGATCGAAGTCCGACTCATTGTATGCTTCGGTTTGCACAAAGTAAGGACGACGCCCAAAAAGTTTTTTTGTGCTTCCTACTAATAGTTTTTCGGCTAACTCATCCATATTCCTGAAACCTAACGCCCGCCTCAACTGCGGAGTCAGATTGCAGGCGCTTGTTATATTTCATTTATTAACGATTTCTCTAGCTCTACTGCCCAAACCAAGCAGTCGTATGCATCCATTTCTATTGCAGAATTAATTAATTCAATTAATTCAGGTGCAATCCATGAATATAGAGCGATTCCATCTTCAGTCTGCTTATAGTGAAACCAAGTATCCCATGGAGGGTTATCGTTTTCATCAATATAGAACGTGCTTTCATCATATTTCGTTTGTTCTTTAGGAT
>JBALXI010000011.1:0-69939 GCA_036960605.1 Oleispira sp.
GCAAGCCTGCGGGTGATGCTGCCGTTAGCAGTCAGCAGCGTATTGTCGATACTCATATTTGAAAGCATGAAATCAGCATCAACAGCCAAATTCGTTATTACATTATCAATATAGCAATCTATCGAATTAGATTGTCGATTGTTAAATGATATATTTACGCTAGGGTTTAATCCTGTTGCCATAAAAATAGCTGATGAATCACCTAGATTGTGCGTAATTGTGAGTCTGCCAGCGCTAGTTCTTGAAAATGAGTAGCCAACAGAATCATAAACTGAACCATTCCAATCAACAGTAACAGAGAAAATCTGGTTTTGTTTTCCTAATACCGTGCTTACTAAAGAGTCAGCAGCATCTTTCAGCACCTTACCTTGTGCAGCCGTTAGCGCTTGAGTTGTGCTAGTACTGGTTAAAGTGTTGTTAAGCTGAACCGTTCCGCGAGCGCCCGTAGTTGATTGATCTACGCGAGTGCCGCCAAGAGTTCCGCTTGTCTTATTTGCAATACTTATTGTGGGTATTCTATCAGTGCCAAATACGCCTGACGTGACATTGGCCGCATTATTAGTGCCTAGATTAACCCTAGCCGCTGCTGCTGTTTCTGCACCAGTGCCGCCACCGCCAATGGCAATAGGTGCAACTTCCCATATAGAGCCATTCCATAAATACATTGTATTATTTAGAAACCTAACAGCGCGTAAAGGTATGTTAGCCTCTCCGCCATCACTGAACATGCGAGCCAGCGAGGTTTGATTGTCTACGATTTGCGGCAATACATTTACATGAGTATTACTTATCGTTGGTTGTTCTAAATCAGCAGCCATTTAAACTCCTCGCGCCGTCCAGCTAAAGCCACCTGATAATCTAGTGCCTGCTGAATCAAATAAATAAACAAAAAACTCTGTAGGGTTTGGAATATCCACAAAGTCATAAATTGCAGTAATTGCCGTGGTGCCTTGTGCTGTAACTTGAATGCTCTGTACGTCCACAAAATCAACACCGAATACAACTTGCGTCCCGCCAGAATCACCAGCTAAAGCACTGCCTGAGCCTTGGTCTGTTCTTAGTTTAACATCAAGACGCAATCTGATGCTATTTATGCGGATTATATCAAGGCCACTCGCGCTTGTAATGTCTGCGCGAACCTTGACGTATCTAAAGTCAACACCTACAACATCAGTCCCGACAGTATCGACATAAGTTATATCGTCAGCAGAATAGGAGGTGGTATAGATAATTGTGGCATTGCCCGCAATAGTTTCAACATCTGGCGTTATTTGTATTCTACTTAATGAGAATTCGCCGCCAAAATCAATCGTTTGTTCGTGGCTTGCGCTTGATGGCGTGGGCTGCAAGTAGTATGGAAAGTCAGTGGTTAGCTCTCCGATAGTTTGATAGTCATCATCACACGTTATTACTTCGCTATCACACGTTACTGTGTCGTCATCAACTGTAAGCGGCTGCACGAATGTAGGAATTGCTCTGAAATGTTCGTCCCAAGTTTCGGAAGTATTCGCAGGGCCGATTAAAGCTAGCTGGTCATCTGAGTCGCAAGTAACCTCGATACTATCGCAAGTAATATCCTCATCATCACAAGTTATGCCCGGTACAATCTCGTTAACTAGGTTAACCGTTGTTCCAAGGCTAAGATTTAACAGCTGATTAGACAGCAAGTTAAAATCGGGCGGCTGATCAACATTGGCAATGATTGAAGAGTATTCGCCGGTATTCCCTTGAACATCAACACCAGCAACCCAATAGCGATAAGTTGCAGATTCAGTTTCAAACACTGTCGTAAAAGTACTTTTTACCGTGCCGATAACCGTTGCCGTATCTAGCGAGTCACCACGGCGAATCTCATAACCCTCAATAGCAAAGCTAGTTGTTGCATTAATCCAACGTAACAGCACGTTATTATCAATAACCGAAGCGGTCAAAGGTGTAACGGCTTTAGGCGGTAATATTGTTATTTCTGCAACAATAGGTGTTTCTGAGTAATTGCCAGTAGTATCAATCGCCTTTATAAATACGCGCTCTGTTCCATTTGGCCGAGTTTCCCACGACCAGCGCAATGCGGTTAATCGCTGTAATAATTCTCCAGTTTCCCAGTCAGTTCCAAGCCTAATCTCATAGCTATCTAAATCAATGTCAGAAACAGGAAGCCATGACAACTCAATTGAGTAAGGCCTAACAAGCCCTACAAATCCAGATACGTCTTCAGGTGGTGCAGTCTTACCTAACGAGGTAAAGGGAAAGTCAGTAAAGCCGCTTGTTACACCTAGAGCATTTCTTGCACGAACACGAAAAACCCAGTCACCAACCTGAGCATCATCAAACCTAAAGCTTGGAGCTGTCAAGTAATCAGATAGAGTTGAAAATTGACTACCCTGATAAGACCCTTGCAATTCCCAGCGTTGAACAGCAATAGAGCCATCCCAGCTTATTAATAAACGGCTTCTGACGGTCTTCTTATCGTTGGCAAAATACAAAGATTCGCTAGCTGTAATGTTTTGAGGCTTGGCAACAAAAGAGGGGTTTGGCAGGTTAACGGCTGGCGGTGGCGTAACTACTAAAGCATCACCCTCGTTCCAATCCCAAACTAATTCGCCATCTTCTTGCAGTGCGCAATCAATACCATCAAGTGCAATCTCCATTGACTCGATTCTGAATACTTTATCAACCCAACCAAGCAACTCAACTGATAATGTTATGCGGTCACCAACACTGAACTCAAGCATCTTAAACTTAAACTTAGCAGACACGGAAACACCGAAGCGCGAGCGCTCTAGCATTATTTTAGATAGTCGGCGGGCTGTTGTTCCAGAGCTAACGAATTGAAACTTAGTATCGGCAAATAGTATTTCTTTGTCTTGCGTCTCGTAGTCCTGAATAAGCAATTGAACGAAATCAACAATTTCATAATCTTGACTTGGATCAATATAAGTACCACGGGCAGCGTTAACCCTACCTTCAACATCACCAGTTGGGGACATTGAAATACCGCCAATTAAATCCGACTCGCTAAAGCTAAAGTCTGAATTAATAGAAGGGTTGCTAGGCGCTGCGAATTTGCCAGAGACATAAATAAAAGTCCCTTGCACATATTGAATAGAGGCTGCTCCAGCTTGCAAAAGGTTTTGTAATGGCCCCTCTGGTGCGTTTATTATTGAGATCACGCCATTAGCAGTGTATCTTTTTTCTATTAATCCCGAGCCGCTAGGAACAAACTCATCACTTATATTCGCGCCATCAATAAACGACTGCTCTAAAACATTACTTGATTTAAATCCATATTCATTAGTTATGTAATCCCTAACTATCAAGGCGTGATTGTCAGTATATCCACTGGTTAGTGTGCGAGGGTCGTATATGTCATCTTTACCTATAATGGTCGCTGATATTCTGGGGGCTGATCCGAATACTTTTGTATCATAAGTTAGCTTGAAATAGGCGTACGTTTGACCTAGTAGTTTATGATTATTCGTCCATCCCGCTGGAGTGCTGGCAACGATTGCGGCGTTGGCGGTTGTTTGCTTGCCCGTTTCAATTATCACCGTTGCTTTGCCTGCGAAGTCACCTTGTGCAGTGGTGCCAATAAAGGCCAGCTTATCACCGAAGTAAATCTCTGATATTGAGCTGCAAGAGTGGGCCGCAAATATAACAATTAAATGCAGTGTGTCATCATTAGTGCCTGAAGATTCAGCGTAGCGAGTAACGCCGCCAGTTCTTACGGTTCCATAAACTAGCTTTCGAGCTGCGCTAGCATCATTGATTGATACTTTTCTGTCCTCATAATCTACCGGGGGTATATCAGGGCGAGCCCAATCTTTTAGCGCGTCATACGTTAGATTAAGCATGCCACCCGTGATGAGGTTGGTTATCTCAGAACCAATCGATAGCAAGTCACCGGCAGCGTCACCAAAGTCACCGCGACCTACCGCACGACCAAAATCACCAGCGCTATCAACAATAGAATCAGCAGAGTTTGATATGCTATCGCCAATGTCTGAAGCGCCTTTTTTTATATCACCCCATATACTCATTAACTGAACCACTCCGAAGCTGGCCAAACAATATCTTGGCTTGAAACTGTTGATGCGTATTGCATACCTAAATCACCCGGGTATTTAGCTTGCTGATCCTGATCACTGTATCTTTCTGACCGAGGGCGGCTAAGTGTTGAAATCTTAGATTTACATGATACCGTAATTTCAGCTTGCTTACCTAAAGCTATGTTTTGAGAACTCGCACTACCTTCAAAGAACGACAAGCCATCACCAACTGAAACCCAATTTTCATCAAAGAACATAACTCTAACCTGAACTGGACTATTAACAAAGTCAGCAGCCGAGACAGCCGCAATTGTCGCAAGATCAACAGCGCTAAAGGTTAGTGATATGGATGAGTCCTTAAGATCATCTGTTTCGGGTATCGTGCTGATATTGCCTAGTGTGCCATAAGTGTAAGTATCACCACCAAAATCAATATCCTGCATTCCGCTGGTCATTAATATATCAAGAGACGGCGTGGCAATCTTAACTAGAACTATCGGCCTGACAACATCAGCCTTCATTGCTAGTACTGTTGCATCATCAATAACGCGAGACATTTAAACGACCTCGCTGCATTCAATTGATATGGCGTGAATAATAGGCGCTGACAATGCCCATATAGGCGATTCACCAACGATTCGAGCTGTTAGCTTAGGGTTACTAGTAATTACGTCCGATAGGTCAGTAGGGCTCTTACGAATAGCGGGGGCAAAGGTTAGTGTTGAATTACCAGAACCATCACTAGAAGCGTTAGCCGTTAGTATTTTAAGCTCGTTGTTTATTTCAATGTAGTCACCAATAGAGCCCAGTAGCGGTTGATTAATATCCCATCCATTAGTGATTAATTGATTACCAGTTTGCGAGACTCCGTTAACCTTGCCCGCGCCTAAGAACGTACCCAAACTTTCACTATCTGGAGGCGTTATTGTGAACGTACCTACCGGGCCGTTAAGTGATGAAAAGATACCTTTTAATATCTTAGCATCCAAGCCTTGACGACTTGACCAGGTGAACGAACCGAACCAGCGTGAACCAGGTAGCTCTCTGAATTGCTCGAAAGCATTTAGCGAACTAGTAAAGGTTTGGATATTTGGAGCTATACCAAGGCTAGCCCCGTCTGGCTTAATATCAATATTAACTGTCATCGTCTACCGCTCCTAACTGCTTTTGTTGTCGCTGCAATGATAGCAGGTAAGGCGCTAGTTATCTCTGCCCTAACATTACCAGAGACACCATTGCCAATCTGATTAACTACTGTGACATTTTCGCCGCCGCCAAGTCTGCTGTTTGGAGTAATAAAACCACCTTGTGCGCCAATCTCTAGCACTTCTGGCCCTCGCTCACCTACAAGAACCTTAGAACCTGACATAACCTGTCCGCCATTCTCTCTTGCGGAGTATTGTTGAGCATCAATCTGCGCAATTTGAACAGCAGCTAAGCCAGCAGTCGCAGCAATGGCAATCGGTTTGAATGCCGTTGGTATTAGTGGGTCAGCAATAACCGACATGACACCCAGAGCAGCAGACATAGCTGCTTGAGTTTGTGCCAGTCTCTTGTAGGTTTGAAATGACTCTTCACCGCCAGCCTTTGCAATTTCGACAAGATTTGCCATTGTTGACGTGGCTGCTGATATGGTTGAGCGCTCAACAGCTTCACGATGACGGACGGCGGCGGTTGTTATTCTGGTTTTCTCTGCCTCAGTTCGTTTTTTATCGGCAACGTCCATCTTATTTAGTTCAAAGAGGTGCGCTAATCTGTCGCCTTCGGGGTCAAGTGATTTGGAAGCTTTGCCGCCTAATCGCTCGATGCCTTCTTCTTGTATTTTGTTTTGCTGCTCATAAAGCTCTGCTAATACTTCGGCATTCCTTATCCTTATCTTCTCAATCTTTTCTATTTCAGCGTTGTTTTCAGCTATCTTTCTGTTTTTTACGTTGAGTCTTAGGCGGGCTTTTCTTGCGTTCTCTGTTGATTTATTTAGCTTATCAATTGCTTCTGTTGATTCTCTTATTTGCTTCTTGAGAAGGTCAACGGCACCCTGATTAACTTCTAAGCGGGTAGACTTTAAGCTATCACGAACGCCGTCAATGGACATTTGGAAATCACCGGCGGCTGTTTCGCCACTAGAAAAGGCGGCAATTAATGGCCCGGCAATAGCAAAACCAACACCAACAATGGCACCAATTACGGCACCACCAGGGCCAAAGGCCGAGGCAAGTTGTGGCGCTTGCTGCCCGAAGGCAATCATCGCGCTAGTTCCCATAGATAACTGAACGGCCAAATCCTGAACTTGAAACGCCACTAATTGCGCGGCGTTCTTTGCTGGCTTTAGACTACTAGAAAATCTATTAAAGCTGCTGCTAGCTTTTGGCAGAACCACTGTTCCTGTCTGTTTAATGGTTGTATTCATTAAGCCGACTTTATCAGTAAATACAGACGTGGACTTACCAGCCTGTACACCCGCCATAGCGTACTTATCTAGATCAGTAATGCCTTTTTGAAGGCCGCCATCTTTGTACTTGAGGGTTAACGAGTGAACATCTACAGTCATGGTTTGCGCCTATTTTTAGCCATAGCTCTAATTTTGTTAGCTACTTCTTTGTTCTTCTGCTCTTGCGTTCTTGTATCTTCAAAATATGGAGCAACACAAGCCACAGCGCGGCCTTTGACTACCCATACACAATAAGCATCAGACATTAATTTAATCGCACTGGCAGCGAATGGGGTTAGATTTGATCCTGTTACTGATTTATAACTTTCAATTTCAGTAAACGTCAAGGGAGAAACCCCGCCACTACCTACCATTGCACAGCCACACTCATTCCATTTTCTGCGAATTACACTGTCACACTTTGGCATATTATTTAACTGGCTATCCGCCCCAATAGAAGTAAGCCTGTTTTGTGTGGATTTTTCAGGCGTTGAATGTAGCCAGCCTAAATGACTGGCGTACAATTCGAGTGCTTCTAGGCGTTGACTAAAAAACGCTCTCGATCCCTTAACGCTACATATACCTGATTAGCAATCCAATCATATTGGAAGTACAAGGCCATGGCCGCATCTCTACTGTATTCGATAGCCTCTTCTTTCTCAGAGATACCACGCCAGCCAGTTGTTATAGATGCCAGAGAGAAAGCCATCTTTCTCTGTTGATCATCTGCGCTTTGATCATCTCCAGAATTAGCCGCCTTAGCATTAGTTAATAATGCCTCGCGCCACTCGCTTGAGTCTTCGCCCTTGATGCTAATGAAAGCATCTAAAGGCTTGCCGTCAACAGGGTTAAGAAGCTGTAACTCAATACCAGCTTCAGCAAACTTCTTAAAGTCGAATCCCGAAAGATCAAGCATTATACAATCACCTCAACAATGGCGCCTGAAATTACAGCGTTAACTGAGATAGTCAGAACATTTGAAGCACTACCGATGTTAATAGGACGCGATGCAATAAAACAGGTCGTGTACTGAATATCGCCATCAGGCAAAGTTACTTCAAGAGAAACCAATGTGCGATTGTCATAGGCATCAGTTAAAAGCGTTTGACCAGCAGCACCAGAATCGCGAGCAATAACAAAGTCATAACCGCCATTGTCTTGAACACCTAAGAACTTTTCTTTGATGCCTGTTTCTACAGGTACAAATTCGAGTACTTCAGTAGTGCCACCAGGCTCACCAAAATCACCGACATTCCCAACAGGAGTCCATGATAAAGCAGCAAATCCAGCTTGGTCGTGCGTTGCTGGAGCGGCGGCTGATGCCGAAAGAGTTGTACCAGTTGAGCTATTAGCCATTTTAGGCTCCTTTATTTAAGTTTTTTACTGCTTCTTTCAAGGCTTTCTCTGCCTTGGCTAAATTTATTCTTACCATTCCGCCAACCGCTTGACGCGACCAGCCTTCGAATTCTACCCGCCTAACATAAGGAAGGTTGTTTGTTAGGTACATATCAGAGCCAATTTTATGACTTCTAGCAGCTTCATTCACTCGCTTGATAGCTGCTGAGCCTTTAGTGCCTCTAGTCTTGGTCGTTTCCGTGCTTGGAGACATAACTGATGCAAACCAATTGTTTCTTAATCTACCGCCCACATAACCAGCAGGCGGCTTTGACTTCCAGAATGACGGGTCGCCCACTGGAGTGCTTAAAATTATATTCGTGCTTACTTGGATAAAGAACCCTCTTGAGGTCTTTTCTAAGTCCTGCCCCCTAAGCTCTGCATACTGCTTAGCGAATGCGCCTAATTCAGTAGCGTCAATAGTTGCCATATCAATCCGCCGCTATAATACTGTGAATTTTAACACGCCAATCAAGTCGCGTCATTGTTGCAATCAATAGCGCGTAGCCTGATAGGTACGCGCTGGTGATGTTTTATGGAGGCTAAACGGACGCTCTCCAACTAATAAACCTATCACCTAAAGCGGCAATATTCACTCTTATGGTTATATTTGTAGCGTCTGCTGTCACAGCAACAACATAGAAATCCTCAACAGCTAACGCGCTTACATTTGCCGAGTAGTCTGTTGGGGTGTCATATAGTCCGTGAGGAACAACCAGCGTAGTATCTCCCAGTAGAATCTGCTGCCTTCCATCTGACTCGCTCCTTAGGGTTTCAGTGTCTGAAACATACCCAGCCAGGTTTCTAATGCTTACATTTGGCGGGCGATCAACTATATAGTCAGCTTGTTGCATTTCTGATATAGAAAGCCCACCTATAGTGCCGTGAACACCAGGGCTTAAGAATCTAACACCAGCCCCACCCCATACACCGGCTGCATTTTTACCCCTAATAATATTTGTACCAAAGCCAATCATGGTCACATCGCCTAACTGCATGGCAGTATCATTATCTCTAAATATGTTCCCATCAACAGTAGACGCAATTCTTATTTTTCTGGTATAGCTTCCAGTAAATTCTAATCCTACTGAATTTATATCGAAGTAATTACCAATAATCCTATCGGACACTGTTGGTATTTGTATTGGATCGTATTGCGTATCGTCCCAATCAAACCGAAGTCCACTTGTGGTCGATCTGTCAAAGTGATTTCCATGCCAGATACAGCCTCCGGTAATGAGGCTCCTATTCAAGGCATTGTCTGAAAAGTAATTATCTGTGAAGCGGCTGTCTGAACTCCTGTTAAAAATACCAATATCGCAATGGCTTACTACGCATCGCGTCATGAAATTAACCCAGACGAACTGCGTAGGCATTTGTGCGAAGTCAGTTCGATGGAACTCCACACCGGTTGAGCAGTCAGTTATCAATAGGTCTTCAAGTCTAATATTCCTTCCGAATAATTCTAAGCCTTTTGAGCCTGTAGAAGATCCACTTATGCCAAAATCCTTAAGCGTGTATGGTTGATCTGAAGAGGTTAAGCTAGTTGATATTACTGTGATATTAGAACCTATCGAGGGTCTTAATAATGTACCTCTAGAATCCGATGGTGTTCCGGTGTTGTGACTGGTTCCTGTGCCTTCCAGCCAGTTACCTTTATTAAGAACAAGCCCAGTAACAAGCCTTCGTACACCGCCGCCCATTTTAGTTTTTAAGTTTTTACCGTCAGAAACAGAGTAATTTAAAGCCGCCTGTAATCCTATGGATGCATTGTTACTATTATTACCAATCACCCCAAACTGACTATCAATAACACAGTCTGCACTTGTATTTAACTTTAGCTGTTTTGCTCCAGCAGACCATACCCCGTCATCAATCCCTTTCCCATCATTATCTTCAACAACATAATCAGCGCCGACTGCTAGAATAAAGTCGATATTATTTTCTTTAATAATATCTTGCGCCTTCATTAACGTGTCATAACTTGGATTCGGTTCGATGCCGGAAAATTCGAAGAAAGTATGCTCGCTCAATGCCGCTACAACTTGATCGTAAACGCCATTGCTTTTAATAGAACCGCCGCCGTAAGTGATCAATACTTTTGCATCACTAGGAATTTGCTTACTTAACGATTTAATTTGACCTTCGCCAAAGTGAATTTGAGTTGTATTTTGAAAACTGAAATTTTTCATGTGTATCTCGAATATTTTAAAATGAAGATCAAATATAAAAACGGACGACTGTTTAACTATGCCGTCCGCCAACAAAAACACTTTATAAGGACATAAAGATTTTTAAATTAGCCTGCAAGATGCGCTACTAATTTTTCGGCTGCTAATTCTGAACTTTGTGGATTTTGACCACTGATTAATAGACCATCTTGAATAGCAAACGCATTCCAATCAGCAACTTTTTGGTAATCACCGCCACGCTTAATCAATTCATCTTCTAATAAGAAAGGAACGATGTCCGTTAGCTGCACGGCGTCTTCTTCGCTATTAGTGAAACCTGTTACACCCTTGCCTTTAACTACATACTCACCCGCAGCATCTTTAACATTCAAGAAGGCTGCTGTTGCATGACATACCGCAGCAACTGGCTTATTGGCGGCCAAGAAGTTTTCAATCAAAGATATTGAATCGGCATTATCGGTTAGATCCCATAGTGGACCGTGACCACCTGGGTAGAAAACAGCGTCATAATCTTCGGCATTTACACTGGCTAAAACGGCAGTATTTGCCATTAATGCTTGTACTTCACTATCAGCGTCATAACGCTTAGTTGATGGCGTTTGAAAATCTTCTAATTCACTTTTAGGATCAATGGGAGGCTGGCCACCCGCCGGTGAAGCCAAGCTCACGTTTATACCCGCTTCGATGAAGGCGTAGTAAGGGGCTGCAAATTCTTCTACCCAGAAACCCGTCTTTTCACCCGTATTGCCTAGCTCAGAATGTGAAGTTAAAACCATTAATACGTTGTTAGTTGTTGATGTAGTCATTGTTTGTATCTCTTGTTAATTCAACGAGGGTTAGCTGCAACCTGGGGTTAATGTAAGTAGTCTTAATCGACTGTGGAATCAGTATAGTTATCATCACCCCATCTAACAATATGGAGAAAATAGACTTCTTTGGTCAAATTATTGATACAATAAACTCGAAATATCTTATATTGATCGAGAGTTTTGATGAACGTATCCTTTGAACAGTTAAAGAGTATGGTGGTTTTTGCGCAAGTGGTTGAGCAAGGTAACCTCACCGCCGCCGCTAAGCACATCGGTTTGTCGCGCGCAGTGGTGAGTTACCACATTAAGAAACTTGAAACTCAGCTCGGGGTAAAATTACTGAATCGCTCGACTCGCTCAATCGCATTAACAGAAGCAGGTGCTGAGTACTACCAATCTTGCCGGATTATTGCCGAACAAGCCGCAACCGCTAATCAGCAGATAGAGAACCTGAAAAACGAACCCGAGGGTTTACTAAAAATCACCTGCCCGGTTAATGTTGGCTTACAGATGGTTGTTCCTGCCTTAAATGAGTTCCGCCGCCTGTACCCCAAAATTGAACTCGATGTAATGCTGACCGATGAAGTGGTGAACATTATTCAAGAAGGCATAGACCTCGCCATTCGAGGCGCGCCACTACCTGACTCGGGTCTGCAAGCAAGTAAACTGTCCACCTTACAAACCTGCTTATGCGGCTCGCCTGACTATTTTAAAAGACGCGGCCGCCCCTCTGACCCTACGGATTTAGAACAACACGATTGGGTTATTTACAAACTCACATCTGGGGCTATTGAGTTGAAAAAAGGCAGCCGGTCTTACAGTATCGCTGTTAAAGGTAATATCAGTACTAATAACGCTGCCGCGCGTACGGCTTTTCTAGAAGGTGGACATGGCTTAGGGCGAATCCCTGTTTATGATGCTTGGCCTAAAATCCAAGCAGGGACGCTAGAATCTGTGTTGGACGACTATCAATTAAAAGACATCGATATTTATGGCGTATTCCCTCCGGGCAGTGCAGCTTCGAAGAAATTACGTTTATTGATTGATTATTTAAAAGAGTATTTTATTAAAGTTGATAACCAAACGCAGAATAAAATTTTGAAAGAAAGACGCTGAGATTACCGGTTGCGTTAATTCTAAAGCTCAAACCTGAGCTTTAGAAAAATAATGCGAGATTAGCTGATAAAAACGCGTCACGTATTGCGGCTTCTCTGCCTGAAATGCATGCATAAAATAAAATGGCCAGCGCGCACCGTGCTGATCTGGCAAAATACGAATGAGGCTTTTGTCTAATAAGGAAGGGCTCGCACTAATATCCGGTAAGAGCACTATGCCTAAGTCCTGCTTTGCGAGTTCTATCGCACAAGGCAAGGTATTAACTTGAGAAAAACTCTTTAAATTAACGAAGGTCTCTGCCCCCTGAGAGTCCTTCAACTTTTGCTTATTCTTTTGCCATTGGGTCGCGACCCAACGTTGCCGACTTAAGTCTTGCACGCTATTCACAGGGCCATTTTTCTGAATGTAGTTAGCACTCGCACACCAAATTTCTGTCATGGTACCTATCGGTAAGGCGCGATAGTTACTGTCTTTTAATTCACCTGCATAAATTGCCACATCTAACTTATCTTTTACCAAATCCATTTTCTCGTCACTGACAATGATGCGCGGCTCTAGGCCAGGGTATTCTTGGCACAACTGTGTAATAGCGGGAATGGCAATGTCTGCTTGGATCGCGTGGGGGAACGTAACCGAGAAGCTGCCTTTGACTTCCTGCTCGGCATTACTCAACTCGACTAACGCAAGATCAACCTGATCTTGTAATAATTCGCAGCGTTTCAAGAGCTTTTTACCCATGGCCGTTAAGGCTAAGCCCCGGGTATTACGGGTCATTAATTGATGACCCAAGCTATCTTCTAAGCGGCTGATCTGCTGGCTAACCGCAGACTTGCTCATTTTTAACTTAATCGCCGCCTGTGTAAAAGAAGCTTGCTTAGCCACTTCGGCAAAGATTAATAGAGACGGCAGTAATTTAACTTTATTCATAACGCTACAATTCCAAGAGTTCATTTAAATGAACAGTGAATTCATTTATTGAATATTGTTCAAATTATTGTCTTTGGCTATGCTGAGGTCAAGTCAATAAAGACGAGTTAAATACGAGGAAATACCATGACTGCTTACATCGTTGTCGACCTAACCCCAATCAATGCTGAAAAGATGCAAGAATATGGAGCTGCCGCCGCTGTAACGGTCGCTGAGCATGGTGGAGAATTTGTAGTGAAAGGTCCTATTTCAGTCCTTAATCCAGACGAAAAGACGAGTATGGACCCAGCCGATCAGTATGCTACCAAGGTTATCATTCAGTTTCCTGACCATGATACAGCCCTAGCTTGGTATAACTCTGATGCTTACCAAGCCATCATCCCTACCCGTAAACTGGCCATGAAAAGCCAGTTTCACATAATAGGCTAACGCTTAGATCAATGAGCAGTGGTGGGTTAAACAAGGCACATACGCTACAATAGCTTTCTAATATTATGAGTTATTTTATTGTGCTTTTTATCTCACACTCTGTTTCTATTCCAAGTGATCAGCTGGAACTGACTGCCATGCGCTCTCAAGGTGCTGGCGGCCAAAATGTGAACAAGGTATCCAGCGCTATTCATTTACGTTTTGATATTAAGGCGTCGACACTACCCGAGTTTTATAAAGAACGGCTATTAGCCTTAAGTGATCACCGTATTACTAAAGACGGCCTGATCATTATTAAATCTCAAGAGCATCGAAGCCAAGAGCTAAACCGACAAGCCGCTTTAGATCGTTTAGTCGCGCTGATTAAATCGGCAACGATTACTCAAAAAACTCGCCGCCCCACCAAGCCAAGTCGCTCTTCTCAGAATAAGCGCATGGATAAGAAAACCAAACACAGCAAGACCAAGTCTATGCGCGGCAAGGTGAGCCACGACTAAAATTACAATCTTTTACGGAAAGATAAGAAGTTATTGTTTAAAATACAATTAATTTACATCTGCCTGAGCACAATCTATGTTACGCCGCAGTTTCCTTCTATTTTTAGTACTTTTTATCAGCTTGCCTTCTTTGGCACGCCAGTCTTGTGAATGGCCTTTTCGCACTCAAATAAATGTACAAGAGAATTCACCTTCAGGCAGCCAGCTAACCAACTACCAAGTTAAATTTGAAATAGACGCTGCTGATCTCAGCTCAGATTATAGCTGGAGCAATAATGGTCAAGATTTATATATCTACGATACTGATGATCAAACCGAGTTAGAATTTTGGATTGATAGCTGGAATGGCAGTACACAAAAAGCCACTATATGGGTACGCTTTCCTACGCTAGCAATCGGCCAAATAAGAACACTCTATTTTTACTATGGAAATGGAAATGTCCCAGCGGCAGGAGATGTTCCCTTTACCTTTACGTACCCTGGCATAAAATTTCACACTCGATTTTCTAATGTCAATCCAAATAATTTAGTTCAAGCACGAGCGGCTTTTGATGCTTCTAACGACCAACAAACTGGGTATGGATGTGGCTTTGTCACGAATTTTAATGGTATTTCCAACCACGCTGAATATGGCAGCCGTAAAAACTTTGGGGCCTTTTCTGAAAGCTACTTTCTAGTTAATTCTGATGAAGCAGGTCTATGGGAGTTTCGTTACGGCGCTGACTTTGGTCGCGGAGGTGGCTTATATGTAGATGGTACAGCTCTGGAGGAACAGTGGGGGGATGATTTATGGTGGGCAAATAACTGGAGTCGATCTGATGAAGTACTGCAAGGTAGCATTTCCTTAACTAGTGGCTATCACAAGCTCGAAGTCTTAGGCTTTGAAGGTGGTAATGATGGTGGTATTACCGTTCAGTTTAAAAAACCAGGAGGCGCATGGACTACATTCTCAACCCCAGACAAAATTGAGATGCGTTCCCGCGCTTGTCCTTTAGAACAAGAACCGACCTATACGATAATCAGTCACGATATTTGTCGTATTGACCTGGGATTTGACAATACTACTAGCTATCCAACGGCCTGGGTCGCCAATGAATCACGACCTGTTACCTTTGCTATTGAAAATTTAAGCACTAGCCATCCAAGCTTACCGGAGACCCGAGTCACTATTACACTCGGAGCTGGATTAAGCCTCAGCAGCTCACTAGGCAGCAACTGGAATTGCAGTACGATAAGCAGTGGATCTTCTGCAACAGAACTGGATTGTTTATACGGCTTGGCCATCAACCCTAATGGTGCCAGTTCAAATCCAATCACATTAAATATCTCAGCCACCAATGCTAATTCCAATGCTAACTTCTCTGCCACGGTTTTCAGCAAGCAATTCGAGAATCAGTTAATTAATAACCAAATCGCAACAAACCTTCCTATTTGGCAACTTACCGACGATGTAATACCAACCTGCACCGCACCGAATGCTGGAGTCTTTACCCGCATCTATAATAGCCAGGGCTACGGCGTTTATGTTCAAAACGAACCTGAATTTGATCAATGGGAAAACGATTTAGCCATTCGATCTAAACTTGATGGCCAAACAGTATTAAGTCAAATAAATAATGTTTCAGACAATCCATTTCAGCTACGGAATAACGAATATTATCTAACCCTCATTGAGGGCTATATAAAAGTGCCTGAAGATGGGTTCTATCGATTTGGAGTCGATGGCGATGATGCCGTAGAGCTAAAAATTAATGATATTGTTTATTCAAGCTGGTACGACGGTCACGGATCTCAAGGTAGTGCTCATGACGAAAACACTTGGGGGCTTTCCAAGGGCTATCATAAACTCGGCTATCGTATGCAAGAATTTGAGGGAGGAGATTCTTTTTACGCTTACTGGCGCAAGCCTAATGAAAATTCCACGGTGATCATTCCACCTTCAGCCTTTTTTCATTGTGCCGGTGAAGCAGATATTCGCTTAAACATGACAGTCAATATGCAAGACAATCCGAACACGGCTAGTACAAATGATTTAGCCATTCCTGGTGCAGTTCTACGCTATAACTTGCATGTCACTAATGAAGGCAATTTAAGTACTAACGGCAATAACATGGAGCTAATTCAAACACTGTCCAAGGATGCTCAGCTATACGTTAATAACTTATCAGCCAATGGGCCCGTGCTTTTTAGCAATGGCGGCGGTAATAATATAAGTGGCTTAAGTTATAACTTCATTAACCTTGGAGACAATAGCGATAACTTAAGTTTCTCCAATAACAATGGCACTAATTACAACTACACACCTACAGCGGATAGCGAAGGTTATGATAGTAATGTCACTCATATTAAACTCATATTCACTGGCAGCATGAAGCCTAAGTATAATTCAGGAACACCTGAGTTTAATATTGAGTATCAAATTAAGGTCAAATAAAAAGTGCCTATATTAATTAGAGACTATTACAGCCGAAAAAGATAAGAAATGGCGGTATAAGAATCGTATTTTATCGTACAGTGGCTTAGGTTTTGAAGAATGCTTAAGTAAGTGCTTCATGGATAAACATAATAATTACCGCGATAGAATATCTAGCCTATTTTTAAGCCATAATTAAAAGCGGCTATTGCCGCTCTTAATTAAAATATTATAAAATCAGATCCAACTATAGCCCCAATTTATCCGCCACAAAATCGGCATCTTTATCACCACGACCCGACAAGTTCACCAAGATAGTTTGATCTGCTAATAGCGTTTTCGCATGCTTCATTGCATACGCAACCGCATGAGCACTCTCTAACGCAGGAATGATTCCTTCTTTACGCGAAAGCACCATGAAAGCATCCAAACATTCATCATCATCAATGGCTTCGTAGCGCACTCGCGCAATATCTTTCAAATGACAATGCTGTGGGCCCACCCCCGGATAATCTAACCCCGACGCAATAGAATAAACAGGTAATGGCTCGCCTTGGTCATCTTGCAGTGTTAAACATTCGAAACCATGAATAGCGCCTTTTGTACCTAGCGACATTGTTGCCGCATGAAAAGGGGTATCTAACCCCTTACCTGCAGGTTCGATACCGATAAGCTCGACTTCTTTATCATCTAGAAATGCGGTAAATATCCCCATCGCATTAGAACCACCACCGACACAGGCCATTATCTTATTCGGCAAGCTACCGGTTTGTTGCTGAAATTGCTGGCGTGCTTCAGTGCCAATGATACTTTGGAAATCACGCACCATTTTTGGAAAGGGATGCGGCCCTACGACAGAACCGATTGCATAAAAGAAGTTTACTGGATCAAGCAGGTACTCATCAAAAGCACTATCAACAGCGTCTTTTAATGTCTTAGTGCCGCGGCTGACAGGAACAAGCTTGCAGCCTAATATTTTCATTTTTACAACATTAGGATGTTCTTTAGCAATATCGATTTCACCCATGTGAATTTCACAGGGAATACCGACTAAAGCACAAGCACTGGCCAAGGCAACGCCGTGTTGACCTGCGCCGGTTTCAGCCAAAACTTTAGTTTTACCCATGTACTTGGCTAATAAGGCTTCACCCAGGCAATGATTGATTTTATGGGCACCGGTATGGTTTAAATCTTCACGTTTTAAATAAATCTGCGCGCCACCCGCATATTCTGTTAATCGTTTGGCGTGAAAGATGGGACTGGGTCGACCAACATATTTTGCATACAGCTCAGCCAGCTCTAGTTGAAATTCTTTGGTATGACGAATTTCTTCATAAGCGCTATCAATTTCGTTCATGATGGTTTGTAATTCTGGTGGCACGATCTGGCCACCATATTCACCGAAGTAGCCTTTATTGTCGGGCATATTGTCGGTTAAAGACATAGAAATCTCCTAGAGCTGAATAATTATTATACTGTGGTAAGACAGGCTAATACTTTAGCAAAGCTGGCAATTGAGCTCTAGTGGATAATTCTATTATTTAGCAGGGTTTTCATGAGATAAATCAGATTTATGACTCATTCCATTCGCGAACAAGCTCAGCCAGTAAATGCGCTTGGTTAAATAATGCTTCTAACTCTTCCATGCCGCCTTTTTGGCCGGTGAAAAGGGGAACTTTATATAAACGAGGCACTAAAGCATGCTCAGGGTTGTCAATTTTATTGCGTTCTAACGTCCAGCGAAGATTACTCGCAACCATTCGATAAAAAGTGAGTTTTGTTTCTAAACTGAATAAATTGAAATCAGTGATGTCACTAAAATGTTTGAAATCAATACCTGCCAGTAATGCTTGGCGGCCATCAGCCTTAATTGACGCTGAGCGAGGCTGGGTGAGTAACATAGACATCACACCAAATACTTCACCGGCATTAATTTGATTGAGGGTATTTTCTTTGCCATCGTCTTCGACAAATACCGATAGTTGGCCACGCAGGAGAAAATACAGGCTATTAGTATAATCGCCCTTGTTAATAAATATTTCATTGGGCTCTGCTGTCACTATTTGAGCAACACTCATTAGCACTTCAAACTGAGACTCATCGTGACTAATAAGCTCTTTAAAGAAGGTCACACCATTTAAAATACGCTGTAGTGAATCTAGCGGATATTCTTCTTTCGTTACGCGTTGCATGCATCCTGCCTATATACTGAACTATTATAAAGCTGACAAATTATGTATTAAATATAGCATGCTTTCATCCTGACATTCCCCTGCCAATCTCAGCTTTTATACTTAGCATCAAAAAATGCTGCTAAGCGCTATAAATATTGATACAGATAAACTTTTAATCCCTTGCCCTGCTGAGCTTCTTTAAAGACCTCAGGATTCTCAATCTTGCCTAGCATTTTACAATCAGGACAATGTTCAGCTACCTGCTGTTTTAAAAATTCATCATCTAAATTAGGAGAATTTAGGCATAACATAAGTATCCCACCCGGTTTTACCAGCTGAGGAATACGACTGATTATTTTGTGATAATCACGCTGTATATCGACACTGCCTTTCTGAAAACTCGGTGGATCAGAAATCAACAAATCATAAGGGGCGTATTTTTTAATACGACTCCAAGACTTAAAAATATCGATGCCTTGAAAAATCACCTTGGTCATATCGTGATCATTTAAGCGATGGTTATCACGCCCCGTGGATAGAGCACCCTTCGCCATATCAATATTCACGATACGCTGCGCGCCACCGGCTAATGCAGCAACGGAGAAGCCACAGGTGTAGGAAAATAGATTCAGTACATTTTTGCCTAGGCTATTGTCTTTCACCCAAGAGCGACCATTGGCGATATCTAAAAATAAACCGGTGTTTTGTGCACGTCCTAAACTGATGTGATATTTAAGGCCATTCTCAACCGCCACCAGTTTACTCAAAGGTTCGCCATCAATCAGCTCACCTTTCATTTGCTCAAACGGAGCACGAGGACGACAACGATATTGCACCTGCAGGTTTTCACATTCAGGCAATAAAACGGCGAGCTCCGAACAAAGCGTTTCTAACCAATCTCGTTCTACTTCAGCGTACAAGGTGATAATAATCGCTGGGGCAACCCAGTCGATATTGACGTGCTCTAATTCCGGATACGCGTGACCACGGCCATGAAATAATCGTTGAGTTTCAATCAGATCAGCTGGCTTTGTTATAAAATCAATAGGATTGCTCATGCTTTACCTCCCAAAGGCTTGATATCAGCGGGCAGGATTCGGCTATAACCCAGTATCCAATACGATAAGAAGCGATAGCTGAAATAACATAAGTAACCGGCAAAGATCAGATCACTGGCAAAGTGACCGCCCTGCAATAAACGACCAAAACTCACCACAAACCCCATTGCTAAACCGGCATAGAACCAGCTGCGGCGGCGGAATACCCAAGCAAAGACCATCAGATAAAAGCCCATGGCCGCATGTCCACTGACAAAGGACTTATTATTACCGGGTTGATCGGCAATCATCGCGGCGGGGATAAAAGCAGGGATAAAGTCCTTTTGCCCGCCAAATTCTTCTACCGAGCGTGGACGGGGTCTATCCCAGTTCTCTTTCACCACCAAATGCACCAAAATGCCGGGGCCAATCAATAAGGCTAAAATCAGAAATACCCAAGGCTTACGCTGATCAGTGCCTAAACCAAAGCGGCCTTTGACGAAGCTCAAGGCTGTTATAATCATTAATAAAGGTAATAAGAACTTGGGCGCATGGCGAAATAGCTCATACACCGATAGCACAACGGCATTATTACGATAAATAAAGCCCTGCTCTGGGTTGTAGAAAAGCCCGCTAATCCACAGGTCAATTTCTGGCCAAATCAGAAAAATAGCGGCCAATACGACGAAAATCACTACGTCTATCTGGTTTTTTAACCCTGTCATAATTGTCTATTACCTATCACTACCATCTAAAATACGGTGTATACATTAATAGCCGCCATCATGCTTGAGACACCGATAAACAGCAATACAGAGATAAGTAAAAAAGAGTATAATGCGTGCAATTCTTAACTCTTATTTTATTCCTTACCTTATTTTTAAATGGAACCCTCCTTATGCGCATTTGTGCCGTTGAATTGAAAGGCGATGACGCCATCTTCTGCATCATGTCTAAAAACATGGGCTTATTAGACATTCCTGAAGTCCGTCAACGTAAAATCACTATCACCAATACTCAAGATACTGAAAACATGCGTTGGTTCCAGCGTCAGATTCTACAACTAGTCACCGATTACAAAGTCGAAAAGGTTGTGATTCGTGAACGCCCAATGAAAGGTAAGTTCGCAGGCGGTGCAGTTGGCTTCAAACTAGAAGCAGCGATTCAACTGACTGAAGGCATTAATGTTGAACTGGTAACGGGTGCCCGCATTAAAGAACAACTAAAGCACACACCAATTTTGATGGAATATAAGCAGACTAAATTGAAGCAGTTCCAAGAGCCTGCTTTTATTACAGCTTATGCTTGCTTGCACATGCAAGATGGCTTGTACGGCGCAGGTTAGCTAATACGTTAGATCAAAAAGCGACTCATTTCCGCAGTCGCTTTACCCTCCCCCAATACCCAATTAACAAAACTCTCCGCATAGACACCCTGCAATACCTTTACTACGCTTCAAACTGAGCATTGTCTCAATGATAACGTACGGATATAGAAAGGCATGGGCAAGAGCATCCCTGAAAGTCACAACACACCAACCATACGCTACTCTCTTAGCCGCACACTAATACTGTGGTTTATGTTATTAGCGCTACTGCCTATGTTACTCGTCTCTTGGATCAGCTATCAACAGGCTCATAGTCGCCTCGTATTAAATGTTCACGAAAAACTAGAACAGTCTGCTGCCACCAATGTTGCCTTCATAAACAATTGGTTCTCCCAACGCCTCATGGATCTCACGGTTCAAGCTAAAGATCAGAAAAATATCGACCTTTTGATGTCACTTAAAAGTGGCCTAAACCATAGCGGCTTAAAACCAAAGGCCTATATTAAAAGCTCAGACTGGGCCAATAATGTAGAGCGCGCCCACTCAAACCTGACTACAGCACTAAGCATATACGACTACATATACGATCTATTTTTAATCGATCTCGAAGGAAACATTCTCTACAGTCTGAGCGAAGAATCTGATTTAGGAAGCAATCTATTCAGCGGTACACTGGCAGATACACTTTTTGCTAAAAGTGCTCAATACAGTCTAAAAACTGGCAATGCCAGTTTCTCTGATATAGAGCGCTACGCACCTTCAAGCAATCGTTTAACAGGTTTTATGACGACTCCCTTATTAGATGATAAGGGAATGAAGGTCGGTATTTTTGCCATTCAAATGCGCCTTGACAGCATTTTTCAGAAAACCCATGATTTTGACCCTATTAGTCACACCTCCGATAGCCTTAAACACTACCTTATAGGGACCGATAATCTTTTACGCTCTTCAATTAACAACCGGTACGACGATGTATTAATAAAATCGATCGATACCGAACAATCACACCTTTGGCAATCACAGCGTACGGCAATGGTGCCGTCCACGAATAAAAGCCAGCCATCTTTCGACTATTTAGGTCCTAATAAAAACATGGTTATTGGATTACACCGAACCCTAGAAATCCCTGGTGAGAACAGCTGGGCTCTGATTAGCGAGATCGATCGTGATGAGGCGTTAATAGAAGCCAATTGGTTAGGTACAGTGACCCTATCACTCGTCTTATTGACCGGTTTCATTGCCGCCGCATTAGCCGTCTATTTAGCCCGCCGCATTACTCGCCCAATCATTCGCTTAGCCGAAGCCAGCATGCTAGTAGCTGAAGGGAAAATGGATTTACGAGTAGAGTTGGACTTGAACAATGAGATAGGACAGCTCGCCGAATCTTTTAATCATATGATCGTTATGCGCCAAAGCCACGACCTATTATTAAAAAAACGTGAGAATGAGACGAATCGGGCTTTAAAAGAGCTGAGTGAACAGCAATTTGCGCTGGACCAGCACTCCATTGTTGCCATAACTGACCTCAAGGGCAGCATAACATTTGTAAATGAACGCTTCTGTGCAATCAGTGGTTATTCAGAAGACGAACTGCTAGGTCAAAATCACCGTATCCTCAATTCTGGAAAACAAAAAAAATCGTTTTGGGTCAACATGTTTCGCACAATTTCTAGCGGTCATGTATTCCACGGCGAAATATGTAATAAAGCCAAAGATGGCCGCGAGTATTGGGTTGAAACCACTATCGTGCCCTTTTTTGGCGACGATAAGGCATCAAGTCGCTATATCGCGATACGTACAGACATCACCAAAACCAAGAAAATTGAGTTATCCCTTAAAGAAGCCAAAGAATCTGCCGAAGCTGGAAGTCTAGCGAAGAGCGAATTTTTAGCCAACATGAGTCATGAAATACGAACGCCGATGAACGGTGTGATCGGTATGACCAATTTATTATTGGGTACGCCCTTAAACGAGACCCAGCATACCTTTGCTAAAACAGTAAAAAATAGCGCTGAATCTCTATTATCCATTATTAACGACATACTCGATTTTTCCAAAGTCGAAGCTGGCATGCTAGAAATTGAAATTCTCGAATTTGATATGAGCCAAGTAATGAATGACTTTGGCCGCACCATTGCTTTTCGTGCTCATGAAAAAGGAATCGAGCTTATTTGCCCAGCAGAACCGCTGCCACAGCAATGGTTTAATGCCGACCCTGGACGCATTAGACAAATCCTCAACAATCTAGTCGGCAATGCGATTAAGTTTACCAATACAGGCGAAGTGGCGGTGCATTACCATGTACTGAAACAGTCTCCATTACGTACCCAATTACTGTTCGAAGTCATTGATACCGGTATAGGCTTAAGTAACGATGAGCAACAGGGATTGTTTGAACGCTTCAATCAAGCGGATGGGTCGACGACCCGAAAGCATGGTGGCACAGGATTAGGCCTGGCCATTAGCAAGCAGTTAGTCGAGCTCATGGGCGGTGAAATAGGAGTAAAGAGTATCGCAGGAGAAGGCTCTACCTTTTGGTTTACGCTTGACCTTGCCAATACTCAATCCAAATCATCCACATCTCCAGCCCGCGACTTACACGGGCAGAAAATTCTCGTAGTCGACGATAATTTAACCAATCGCATGTTACTTGATCAGTTACTGACAAATTGGCAGGTGGAACATATTTCAGTTGAAAGTGCTTCCGCAGCACTTAATGTTTTATCAGCAGCAGCGAAAGAAGGGCAACCTTATGACATTGCTATCGTTGACATGCAAATGCCTGAAATGGATGGCGTTCAGCTAGGTGCATTAATTAAAGAAGACCCCATTTTAGCCGACACTCATCTGATTATGCTGACCTCTCAGGGCAGTCGCGGCGATGCAGAAAAATTCAGTCAAGCAGGGTTTGATGGCTACCTAAATAAGCCCGTTGATCAGTCGGCTTTATACAATACTTTATTGAGAGTTTCAGGCATTTCGAGCCCTAATCAATCCGTTATTACCTCTTATAATGCGCATCAACAAGTGCAGTTTAATGCCCGTATATTAGTCGTTGAAGATAATGTAACGAATCAGCTGGTCGCTCAATATATATTGGAAGAATTTGGTATTCAGCCTGATATAACAGCCAACGGTGAAGAAGCCGTAAAAGCGTTAGAGACCTTACCTTATGACCTTGTCTTTATGGATTGCCAGATGCCAATATTAGACGGCTATGAAGCAACCAAACAGATTCGTGATATTGATTCAAAAGTTCTCGATAACACCATCCCTATCGTCGCCATGACAGCCAATGCCATGCAAGGAGATCGAGAAAAATGCATCAACGTCGGCATGAACGATTTCATCTCCAAGCCCGTTGAATCAAGTAAAATTCTGCAAGCATTACAAAAGTGGCTACCTAAACAGGTACAAAATGATACTAGTGATGACCCAGAAACAGAGGTCATCGTAGAGCAAGCAGAAGAGTCTATTGTGCATAACTCAGCAATTATTTTTGATGATGTCGCGATGAAGAATCGCTTGATGAATAATAAAAATCTTATTCACAAGGTCATTGAAACGTTCACCTGTGATATGGAATTACAAATTCGATTATTAAAAACAGCAATTGAAGCTAAAGACCTTGTTACCACCGCAGCACAAGCTCACAAAATTAAAGGTGCATCAGCCAACGTCAGTGGCATAGCACTCAGCGCTTTGGCACTTTCTATAGAAGATGCCTGCAAGGCCCAAGAACTGGAGTCACTGGGAAAAATACTCCCGGTGATAGAAAGCCAGTTCATATTACTCAAAGCGGCCATGGTTGAAATACGATGAAAATATTAATTGCCGAAGACGATGCAACTTCTCGAATGATCTTAACCGCAGTGGTCAGTGAGTGGGGCTATGAGCCCTTTGCGGTGGAAGATGGTGCGCAAGCATTACAGGTATTGCAAGCTGAAAACCCGCCACGTTTATTATTACTAGATTGGGAGATGCCTAAACTTAATGGCCTAGCCTTGTGTAAACATATTCGTGAAGAAGATACCAGTAATCCGCCTTACATCATTTTATTAACCGGCCGTAGTGACACCGACGACATTGTGACCGGGCTCAAAGGCGGCGCTAATGATTACATATCTAAACCTTTCGAGAATGCCGAGCTGCAGGCTAGATTACAAGTTGGCAGACGCATGCTGGATTTACAAGACGAACTAAACCAAGCAAAAGAGGCGATGGCTTTCCAAGCAAATTATGATGAGCTGACAGGGCTTATGAACCGCAGGGCTGTCATGAAAGCCATTGAACTTGAAATAGAGCGCAGTAAACGGAGCTTACAGCCGCTGTACATTTGCATGTGTGATATCGATCACTTCAAAAAAATAAATGATACTCATGGTCACCTTGTCGGCGATGCGGTGCTTAAAGAAATTGCTCAACGCTTCAATACCAGCCTTCGACCTTATGATCTATGCGGGCGCTATGGAGGAGAAGAGTTTTTAATTATTCTTAATAGTGAAGAAAGCAACGTGCAGTCATTATTCGAACGAGTTCGTCAAACCATCGCAGACAAGCCTTTCAAACATGAGCAGGCAGCCATAAGCGTAACGATAAGCTGTGGTGTAACCCTATATTCCCCGCCAACAGATGAACGTAATAGTACTCAACTGCTTACCGATGCGGATACGGCACTCTATGAGGCAAAAAACACGGGGCGTAACCGGACAGTCTTTAATTCAAATAAATAACTCCCTGAAGATGGCTAGACGGTAAGTTATTTCTTTACTACCCTTTAGTTATTAATTAGTCGAGTCTCAATTCAAGGAAGATAATTTCATGCGCTCTACCCCATCTTGTCAGTTCTGTTTATTCATTATCCTTACCCTATTCTTATCCGCCTGTTCAAAAGACTCGGCCCCTGCACTGCGCATTGGAATTAACGCTTGGCCGGGTTATGAATACTTAACCTTGGCTGAGCAAATGGGCTACTACAAGGATGAAGGCGTCGAAGTAAAATTGATTCCCTTCCAAACCTTAGCCGATGGTCGTCGAGCCTTTGAAAAAGGTCATATTGATATTATGGCCGGAACGTTAATGGAATTTTACAGCACACGAGAAGTAGCCGGTATTAATCCTGTCGTTTTTTTAGTGGCCGACTTTTCCAATGGCGGTGACATGCTATTAGCGCATAAAAGCATCACCACCGTCGCTGAGTTAAAGGGTAAGAAATTGGGTTTAGAAGCTGGCTCAGTTGATGTGCTTACCGCAGCCAATGCACTCGCTTCAGCACAATTAGGTTTTGACGATGTCACCCTCGTATCACTACCGCAACCGAACAACATTAAAGCACTCTTGGCTGGCGACATTGATGCCGCACAAACCTACCCTCCTTTTGCCACCAAAGCGCTGGCGAATCCAGATATTATCCGTCTCTTTGATACCAGCCAAACTCCAGGTGATATTATCGATATTATTTTCACTCGTCGCACGATTGTCACAGAACGCAAAGATGATTTAGCAAAAATTTCTCGCGCATTTGAACGCGCAGTGCAATACCAAAATACCAACGAAGAAGATGCTATTGCACGTATGGCCAAGCGTGAGGGTTTAACTTCCGCTGAATTTTCCGATGCCCTTAGTGGTTTAAAAATAATTAACCAGCAAGAACAGGCTACGTATTTACAGGAAGGAAAATTGCTTGAACTTTTACATTCGACCCATACGGCTTTAACCTCCATTGGTGTAATCAACAATGCCGTTTGTGGCGTCGAATGCTTCACTGATGTGGCGATAAAATAAATTGGGCCTAGCCGTAGAGAAGACCTCATTTCGTTCACTGCGTCTTCGTTTATTACAACCGCTCATAATACTGTCTGCGATTGCAGCCATTACTGCAGGACTTGGGGTTTACTGGTTTGAAAACAAAGCGCTGCAATCAGATTTGCAACAGCGCGGGCAGTTACTCTCAACTGCATTAATTATTTCAGCAGAAACCAGCTCTTCTCTGGCCGATTTTCATCGCATGGTTTTAGCCATTTCGAGTGAGCCCAGTATTGAGAGCATTATATTATTAGACTTGAACTATCAACCTATATTTACGGGTGATAGTTATGATATCCATAAACACAAAGGTGAACTGAAAAACTTAGAGCCGTTGATTAAGCAGGCGAAAGCGACAGGGTTAAGCATCGGCGCTATCGATTCACAAAAGGACTACGTTTATAAAGTCGTCTCTTTAATCAACGTATCCTCCCTTCCCCAAGAAAACATATTCAAACCAGAAGCATCCCTTCTTTTAGTCAATTTACATACAGAGGAAGCCGTCACTGAAGCACTCACTAATGCTGCGTTTCTGACGGCACTCTTTTTCTGTATTGGCCTAATCGCTTTTTCTGTCATTTACTATTTAATTAATAAGTTAGTCCTTAATCCCAGCCAAAGAATTGTGTCGGTAATGCAATCGCAAAGCTTCAAGAAAAATGAAAGTACTGGCTTTAAACCTGAACACGAGCTCGGCCTCATTGGACAAACGTTTGATCTTCTTGCTGAGAAACTGAATGCTCGCAAGCAAGCATTAGAACAAGCTTTGATTAAAGCTCAAGATGCTAATACCGCCAAAAGCCAGTTTTTAGCCAGTATGAGCCATGAAATACGCACACCCATGAATGGCGTTATTGGTATGTTGCACCTTTTAAAAGAAGAGCCACTCAACGAAAAGCAAACAAAATACGTCACGCTGGCAAAGTCGAGCGCTGATTCTCTGCTATCGTTGATCAATGATATTTTGGACGTTTCAAAAATAGAGGCTGGCAAACTCGATATCGAAATAATTGATTTTGATATTCGTAGTTTATTTTCCGAACTTGTGTCATCAATGACTCATCGAATTAAAAGCCAAGATTTAAAATTGATTCTTGAAATTAATAATTTGACCGAGCAATTTGTTCGAGGTGATCCCCATAGACTCAAGCAAATTCTTACCAATCTATTAGGTAATGCACTCAAGTTCACTCAGCAAGGTGAAATCACAATTCATGCGGCACTTGTTTCTTCTCTGAATAATAATGAGGAGGATAAAGATCTGCTGCTACAGTGTGTGGTCAGCGATACGGGCATCGGCATCCCCAATGATAAAGTTGATCAATTATTCAACTCATTCACCCAAGCCGACTCATCAACAACCCGAGAATACGGAGGAACAGGACTTGGCTTGTCTATTGCCAAACAACTTTGCCAGCTTATGGGGGGTAATATTAAAGTGAGCAGTCAACTTGGCCAAGGTAGTCAGTTCAGTTTTGAAATTCAATTATCACATAGTGATAGTCAGGTTGCTTTGCAAGCTCTTCATCACAATATCGAGTCGTCGAATATAGAACTTCAACGCTATAAACATCAGAAAATATTATTGGTTGAAGACAATGCAATCAACCAGTTAGTGGCCTTAGGTATATTAGAAAACTTTGAAATTAAAGCCGATATCGCCGGTGATGGTAAAGAAGCTATTGATATTTTACTACAAACAAGCGAGCGCTATTATTCATTAATATTAATGGATTGTCAGATGCCAGTAATGGATGGATTTCATGCTACCAGAAACATACGTAAGGGAGATGCTGGAGACAGCTATCGTAACATTCCTATTATCGCGCTGACCGCTAATGCGATGCAAGGTGATCGAGAACAGTGCATCCAAGCGGGCATGAGTGACTACCTCACGAAACCCATCGATGGCAAACTATTAGCCGCATGCTTATCAAACTGGCTTACCACGATAGACCCCGTAGCTGAGATAGAAGAATTGATCAAAAGTGACTCTGCGTTTCACCAAGATGAAATTAAAATATGGGATCGTTCCGCTCTGATGCAACGCCTTGGTAATCAAGAACAGATAATGATTAAAATACTACAATGCTTTTTGCAAGATACACCTGAATTAATCAATAAATTTGAAGGTTACATCAAGAGCAAGGAAAATGCTGGACTTGCAGAAATAGCCCATACTTTGAAAGGAGTAACGGCTAACATTAGCGCATCTGAACTGCATGAGCTTTCAGAGAAAATAGAAAATCTAATTCAGCAGGATCTTTGGGACGATGTTGCTGTCACTTGGCCTGAGCTAAAAATCAGCTATCAGCGCCTGTGTAATAAAATAAAAAATGATATGCCGATATAAATAAATACTTGTTAACTTCTACTCTAGCAATAACTGCTCAATCCAATGGCGAAACAACAGACACAAAAAAACCGCATCATATTGCTATGAATGCGGTTCTTTTTAGAAAAGCTTAAACGCTATCTTTAGGATCTAGTTACCTAAAGGATTACGGCCTTTCTTAGCAGCAGTACGTAGACGTAAAGCATTCAACTTAATGAAGCCTGCAGCGTCTTTCTGATCGTAAGCGCCATCATCGTCTTCGAACGTCGCAATTGCTTCGTCGAACAAGCTATCGTCAGACTTACGGCCAACAACCACTACGTTGCCTTTATAAAGCTTAAGACGCACGTCACCGTTAACTACCGTTTGAGTATTGTCGATAGCAGCCTGAAGCATTAAACGCTCAGGAGACCACCAGTATCCGTTATAGATAAGGTTGGCGTACTTAGGCATTAGCTCATCTTTCAAGTGAGCCACTTCACGGTCTAAGGTGATTGATTCAATTGCACGGTGTGCTTTCATCAGAACCGTACCGGCTGGAGTCTCGTAGCAACCGCGAGCTTTCATGCCCACATAACGGTTTTCTACGATATCAACACGGCCAATACCGTTTTCGCCAGCTGTCTTGTTCAGTTCTTCCATTACAGTCGCAGGGGTCTTATCAACTCCGTCGATTGCAACAACGTCACCGTTCTTGAAAGTAAGCGTTAAATACGTTGGCTCATCAGGCGCGTTTTCAGGCGACTTAGTCCACAACCACATATCTTCTTCTGGTTCATTCCAAGGATCTTCTAGAATGTCGCCTTCATAAGAAATGTGTAACAAGTTAGCATCCATAGAATAAGGAGACTTCTTGCCTTTTTTCTTTTCAACTTCAATGCCGTGCTTATCGCAATACGCCATCAGAGATTCGCGAGACGTTAAGTCCCACTCACGCCAAGGTGCAATAACCTGAACGCCTGGCTTAAGTGCATAAGCACCTAGCTCGAAACGTACTTGGTCGTTACCTTTACCGGTTGCGCCGTGAGAGATCGCATCTGCGCCAGTTTCGTTAGCGATTTCAATCAAACGCTTAGCGATTAATGGACGAGCGATCGACGTACCTAGAAGATATTCACCTTCATAGATAGTATTCGCACGGAACATTGGGAATACGAAGTCACGTGCATATTCTTCACGTAAATCGTCAATGTAAATCTCTTTAATGCCTAGCGCTTCCGCTTTCGCGCGCGCTGGCTCAACTTCTTCGCCCTGACCAAGGTCAGCTGTGAAGGTTACAACTTCGCAGTTATATTCTTCTTGAAGCCACTTAACAATTACAGACGTATCCAGACCACCGGAGTACGCCAACACCACTTTTTTGATGTCAGACATAGATATGCTCTCGCTATTGCAACTCATATTGAGCTGGGGAGATGAAAATAGAAATTTTAGGGCGCAAATTCTACTACAATAGCCTCTTAATGAACAGATACTGCAGAGATGTAGTAGAATGGCAAAAATGTTGGTCAGCTGTATAATAGCCAACTTTCTTATCCAAACAGTCAACTATCTAGTTAAGCAGTGAGATTTCTTATGTCTGACAACCCTTCTTCTCAACCTTCTGAGACACAAGACAAGCCAAAAGCCGTTGTTATTTATTCCGGTGGTATGGATTCGTATACCATTTTGAATAAAGCCAAAGCAGAAGGGTATGACCTTTACGCCCTAACCTTTGATTATGGCCAAAAGCACGATAAAGAAATTGAATTCGCCAGCGATGCCTGCAAAGAATTAGAGATCAATCATAAGATCATTGATATCACGGCGATTAACCAGCTATTGCAGAGCTCTTCTTTGACTTCGGATATTGAAATTCCTGAAGGTCATTATGAATCGGCCAGCATGAAATCTACCGTAGTGCCGAACCGCAATATGATTTTGTTATCATTGGCGATTGGTTATGCCGTTGATATTGGCGCCAATAAAGTTTTCTATGGCGCTCACTCGGGTGATCACGCTATTTATCCTGATTGCCGCCCTGACTTTGTACACGCCATGAACAAGGTAGCCAAATTGGCTAACTATGAGCCTGTGGATATCGTGACGCCGTATTTGAACAGTGATAAATCAGAAATTTTAGCCGATGGTATAAAGATGGGCTTAGATTACGGAAAATCTTGGACCTGTTATAATGGCCGTGAAAAAGCCTGTGGCAAATGCGGCTCTTGTGTCGAACGTTTAGAAGCGTTTGAGTTAAACAAGGCAACTGATCCATTGGCGTATGAAGCCCTTTAAACACTATTAAAAAGTTAAGTAAGCAGCAATGACAAAAACGTATCGCGTAAAAGAGATTTTTTATACTCTACAAGGAGAAGGTGCCCAAGCCGGTCGCCCTTCTGTTTTCTGCCGCTTCAGCAAATGCAACTTGTGGAATGGTAAAGAAGAATCTCGTGCACAATCGGTTTGTGATTTTTGTGATACTGACTTTGTCGGCACTGACGGTGAGAATGGCGGAATTTATTCTGCCACTGAACTGGTGCAACTGATTGCTTCTTTATGGCCGGGTAACCCATCACCAAAAACTAACAGTAAGAACCAGGGTTCTCCCTATATTGTTTGTACCGGTGGTGAGCCTTTGCTTCAGTTAGACGAGCCCTTAATAGAAATCATGCACGACTATGGTTTTGAAGTTGCTGTAGAAACAAATGGCACCTTGCCTGCGCCTGAAGGTCTCGATTGGATTTGTTTAAGCCCTAAAGCCGACGCTGAATTAACGTTATTAGAGTGCGATGAGTTGAAGCTGGTTTATCCACAACCTCTAGCAATGCCTGAATCTTTCGATCATATACAAGCCACCCATCGCTACATTCAGCCAATGTCCAATGCGTCTCTCGAATACATTGCCTCTGACGCGCACCAAGGCTTGTCGCAAAGCAATACTCAGAAGGCAACCAACTACTGCCTGAAACATCCACAGTGGAAGTTAAGTCTACAAACCCATAAGATGCTTGGCATAGAATAATTTCCCGCAAGGAAGTGACATGCCAGCAACAGACATCCATAAGTTCAGTGTGCTTAAGTTCAGTGTAGAAAGCCACATTGCAACGATTACGCTAAATCAGCCAGAAACCCGCAACTCTATTTCAGAGCATGAAATGATTGATGCCATCGTTGCGGCCTGTGACGAACTCAATCAAAACCCTGATATTCGCGTCGCCATTTTAACCGGCGCAGGCAGTGCCTTTTGCTCCGGCGGTAACGTCAAAGACATGCGTGATAAGAAGGGCATGTTTGCTGGTTCCAGTGATGAACTCGCCGATAACTATCGTAATGGCATTCAAAGAATCCCTCTCGCATTGAGCCAGGTAAAAATCCCTTTAATCGCGGCTGTTAATGGCCCTGCTGTCGGTGCAGGTTGTGATTTAACCTGCATGTGCGATATTCGCATCGCTTCAGAAAAAGCCAAATTCGCAGAAAGCTTTATTAAAGTCGGTATTATTCCAGGAGATGGTGGCGCTTGGTTTTTGCCGCGTATCGTGGGTATTAGCCGCGCTTCACAAATGGCTTTAACCGGACAAATGATTGATGCTCAAACCGCCTTACAGTGGAACTTAGTCTCAGAAGTAGTTGCCCATGATGTTTTGCTAGAACGTGCAAATGAATTAGCCCAACAAATTGCCTGCAATCCCCCGCAAGTTATTCGCGCGACTAAACGCTTATTAAAGCTGGGGCAGACGATGGAGTTACCTGAACTGCTTAATGAATCTGCCACGGTACAAGCACAAATGCACGCTACGGAAGATCATCTAGAAGCGGTGAATGCTTTTCTAGAAAAACGTACGCCTAGCTTCAAAGGTTGCTAATAACATGATCTCGATAATTACTCGTATTGGTTTTATGAGCGTCATGCTTTTTTCTACAACGGCTTGCTTGAGCAACGAAAAAATAACGGCTGATAATACTGATAGCCAAGTAGTATTAGATACCGTGTCAGCGGCTAAAGCACCAGCCCATCATATTGGGAATAAGTTCCGTAACCCTTATCTACCAAAAGATTTTCAACCAAGCACCATCGCCTTTTTAAAAGCGCGCTTCTTTGACGATATGCAATGGCCAGATGAACCAGAGAATTACCGCCAACATTGGCAAACCGCCGACTTAGAAAAAATACATAATCCCGATTTTAATAACGCTCAAGCGACCCTGATCGGTCATTCGACTGTATTATTACAATACCAAGGGATCAATATACTGACTGACCCAATGTTTTCCGAGCGCCCCTTTCTCACTCAAAGCTTTGGTCCAAAGCGCTACACGCCGGTGGCCCTAACAATCGAGCAACTGCCTAACATCGATATCATTGTAATTTCTCATAATCATTATGATCATCTCGATGTTAACTCTGTAAAAGCCCTGACCAGTTCTAGTTTTATAAAAAATACCAATGGCATTCAGCCTCTATGGCTCGTGCCATTAGGATTAAAAAAATGGTTTGCTCAGTTTGATGTTACGAATATTCAAGAAATGGATTGGTGGCAAAAGATTGCCGTGGGTGACCTAACCATCCAAGCTCAACCGAGTCAGCACTGGTCCCGTAGAAGCATATTTGATACCAATGAAAGCTTGTGGGCTTCTTGGGCATTTATTTGGCCAGCAAGTGATGATGAAGAAAATGCTGCTGATAAATTTACGGCCTGGTTTGGTGGCGATACGGCCTACAACCCCTATCAGTTCAAAGAGATTGGCCAAGCCCTTGGGGAAGTTGATTTAGCCATGATTCCTATTGGCGCTTATGAACCAAGATGGTTTATGAAAACACAGCATGTAAATCCATTGGATGCGGTAGAAATTTTTAAAGACATAAATGCAAAATCAGCTTTTGGTATTCATTGGAATACATTTGTATTAACCGCTGAAGCTGTTGATGAACCGCCCAAAGCACTTGAGCGAGCCCTGCAAAAAAATGGTCTTGGTGCAGAGCTATTTCAAGCGATGGATATTGGGGGTACCTGGATTCAAGCTAACTGATTCAGCCTTAGCTAGTAGCTTGCGTTGGCTGACGACGTAATAACAAGATAATAACTAATAATAGTAGAAGACCAATTAGACACAGCAAGCCAATAATAAACAGACTATTATCAGAATCTTTATTCTCGATAAGATTGATGTCCGAGGCTTGCTGACCTAATTTACGCTCTACTGGTTTAAAGCCATTTGAGATACTAACTTGAGCAATAGATAGAGCGGGCTCGACTAATATTTGAGAAGGATATGATACTTCAACAACCTTACCTGACTGAGTACCGAATTTAATATTAGCAAGTTCAATGTTAACGGCTTTATTGGTTTTAGTAGAAAATCCAATACGAGCAAGATGTCCCTCCCCCATTACGGGCTCCGACGGTTTTAATAAGCTAATAGCGTAACGGATTCGTCCCGTTCTAACATCGACATTATTTGCAATTTCATAAGCAGACTCTGAAAAAAACTCACCCTTTTGAATTTGTGGTCCAGATAGTTTCGAATTGACATCAACGACAGATAAAGCCTCATTTGAATAAAAGACTTCCAACTCCATACCATAGGAAGCAGGTATATTTTCTCCGTGAAAATCTAACCAACGAATACCATCAAGGTCTTCCGTTGAAACTTGTATTCGTCCTTCACCTAGAGCAAGACTTGATAATAAGAATAAAGAGAGTGATAAAGATAGAGATAAAAGGTACTTCATAGTTCTTCCTTAAAATATGATCCCGAACCAACTGTTCGAGATCACATTATCTAACAAGTTAACTCATCACTGCAATGGATTACATTGAGTAGAACCAAAATGGCTACCCAAAATCGCCAAATCCTGAATATTAATAGTGCCATCTTTATTCAAATCAGCTTTAGCATCATAGTCTACATCGCCTTGATTTGAACGATAACGCGCAGCCATAAAAGTGAAGTCTGCAATATCGATATTACCATCTGCATTTATATCTCCCGCTAATAACTCTATCGATCCAAGATCTACAGCTCTACCATTAGCAACATTTGCTGCCTGACAACTCTGCACGTAATTTTCAGAAGCTAAGCTAATAGTAAATTCTCCATCGCGTAATCCGTCAAATTCAAAACGGCCAGTCTCATCAGTAATTACTGTTACCTGGCGACCATCAATTGTTAGGACAACTTCAACACCTGATAAATCAGCAACACCTGGTATTTCAATCACACCAGAAACAGAACCTGTACCACCATGAACGCCATCATCAATCCGGATGGTTGCTGGAGTTAAAGTGACCTGAAGTAGTTGACCATTTTCATCAGACACTTCTGCAGCACAAGTTATTTCTATATCTTCAGTAGTAAATTCAGCAATGACATCAGCTAATACAAAACTACCTGAACCAGAGAAAGGTAACTCAGGGGCTACTAGAGTTTCGGTTCCCATCACAGAGGTAACGTCATAAATTAAAGGCAAGGTCATTGAATTTTGAGAACCAAACAAAATATCATAGTTGGCCTGAGTTACAGATAAAGAAGCACTTGAAAGGTTACAGCTAACATCTAAACCGTAAATATCAGTACCGGAAACTTCAATTGAGAATTGAGAAGTATCATCTTGATAAGGATCGATGGTTTGTGACTCTGGAAGAATAGAAATTTCAACAGGTTCATTATTAGCAGGGATAACTGATGCAATAAACCAAGAGATGTACTTGATATCATCTTCTTCAAAGGAACGAGTACCAAGTACCTTTGAGATATCATTGTTAATCACATAAGGATTAATGCTATTTTCAGAACAATTAGCAGTACTATCAGTACAGATTAATTCAAAAAGCACTTCATCCGCCACAATGTCATAAATACCTATAGCCCCTGTATTTCCTGAAGCAGAATCAATTTTTATTACTACACCTTCATTATTAACATCAAATACTAGATTGAGAATATTGGTATTATTGATTTTAAATACTTTATCATCAACAGTATCCATCAGAAATACTGACCCATCATTAAGATGAGAAGAGAAGTAACGTCCATTGTCAGAAAATTGCTTGACTGACAACCACCCAGCATTAGAAACATAGTAATTCAATCCTTCCTTGTCATACCCTAGCTGAGACAAAGAATAGCGAGTATCATTTATAACATCATACTTTAAGTATTCATCACCACTTTCGACAATCACCTCCCCGTTATTTGAAACCTGATAATGGACATCATCAAACTCTGGCAGCATCAACTCTGTGGCAGTAGTCATGTCCAATAAAAAGTACTCACGACCACCATTTGTATTCGCATAATTCAATTGATAATGTCCATCTTCAGACATACCAGACATTTTTTTTGTATACTCTAACTTGGTAAAAACTCCGCTATTAAAGTTATAAGAATATTGAAATCCAGATTCAAAAGCTTCATCTTCTCCTACGTAATGAAATAAAACGACGCTACCATTACTCGTTATAGGAAAAGGGATAGAGGTTTGATATCCCTGATCGCTAATAAAAAATGGTGAACTTAAGGTTTCATTGGTTAATGTATCATGACGATGATATCGAGCAAGTGTCGGCTCAGACGATCTTTTTTTCTCTCCGTAAACAACATAACGTCCATCCGCACTAAACTTTGGGATATCACCAGTATCTTCTAGCTTTATCGCCAAGCCATTATCATCAAGAAACATTGATTGATACTCAGAAACTTCTGCAAAGCTCGATACACTTAATACTGATATGAGAAATACCGTTATTCTATTTATTATTTTCATAAAATCCTTCTTTTGATAGTTTAAAAAACCGAATAAGCCTAGTTGAAACTATCGTACAAGGTAATGTATTTATATTCCTCCCTTATAAAATACGAAATTATCATTACACATATAATATTATATAAATTAAGCCTTAGAAGAAGGTCTCTCGTACACCAACTGATACCATCGTGCTAGATGAGGATGCTTCTCCTCATCAATGCGACGCTTAATCACTTTAGCAAAGTCTATCGCGCACAAGGCCGTAATATCCGCCACTGAGAAAGTATCGCCCGCAACAAATTCAGATTCGGCTAAGCGCTTATTTAATTTATGAATTTGCTTATCGGCATCTATAGCACTCACTTCAGAGAAATCCGCGACCTGAGTCGTTACCGCTTTCCACATAGGATTGCCGTGACGGAATGAAAGCGCAATCGAGTTATACAGTCCCAACTCCATGCGTCGATTCCACATTTCAATCAAAGCTTTAGATTTTGCATCCGTACCCATTAATGGGTTCTCTGGGTAAAGCTCTTCAAAATAGCGACTGATCGCTATCGACTCACTGATTCGTTCGCCATCATCTAGCTCTAATACAGGCAAGCCTCCATAAGGGCTTATCTCACGAAATTCTTTAGTGAACGTTTCGCCTTTAGACATATCAACATTCACGACTTCAATACCCGCTTTTTCGTAAGAAACTCCTTTCTCCGCTAAAAATATTCGAACGCGACGTGGATTTGGAGCCATTTTAAAATCATATAACTTCATTTTATTATCTCTATTAGCCAAAGTACTTTACCGATAGGTAAAAAACTATCTTTTTAAAACTGATTGGTCAACAACTTATTGAATCAATGATAAGCTCTTACAATAAACTCGTCTCAATGAGCACAATAATTTCCATGGGCAGACCTAAGAGTTACGATCACCAGCAAGTATTAAAAAAAGCCATGCTGCAATTTTGGCAATCTGGCTTTGCTGAAACCTCCTTATCTGACCTAGAAGCCGCCACCTCTTTAAATCGCTACAGCCTTTATAAAGGATTCGGCGATAAAGAAGCACTATTTGAACAAGCCTTAGAATATTATCAAAAGCACGTTATAGCGCGAATGCTGGCACCGTTAACCCAAGTAGATCCTTCAATTACAGCCCTCAAAGAGTTCTTTATTCAACTGAATGTGCTTTTAAAAGGCAAATATGGAGCCTACGGCTGCTTGATCCAAAATAGCCAGAAAGAAGGTATTAGCCACAACAAGCTAGTCAAACAGCTCGGTATCGACCTTTGGCAGCAGCAATATCAGCTATTCTCTGCCTGTATTAACGGGTCATCACCCAACCTCCCTTACCGTATCGATATTGCTACACAGCTCCTATTAGCGCAATCACAGTCACAAATTAGCCTTGCTCGAGCAAATGCTCCCGAAAAAGTTTTGAACGCTCAAAAAGACGCTGCCATCGCGCTCATTGCTAGCTGGTAAACACTGTTTTTGGCGTAACTCTCCCCCCTACTCTAGACCTCAGTCAAAGTTTACGTTAACGTAAAGGTAATGAAGATTTCTATTTATCATAGATAAGCCTACTTACATAAATTACAGCATAAATGACGATACAAATGACCGCCCAAATATTTACCATTGGTGAGCTTGCTCAAGAGTTTGATACCACAACCCGAGCCATTCGTTTTTATGAGGATCAGGGCTTAATTAGCCCCCTACGCGAAGGACAAAAGCGAATTTATAGCACTGCCGATCGCATTACCATCAAACTAATCATGCGCGGTAAACGATTAGGTTTTTCTCTTGCAGAGAGTAAAGAGCTGATCGATTTATACAATACAGAAGGTGATAACCGCACCCAGCATGTGCGAGTTTTAGAACAGGTTAAAGCCAGTCGCGAACGCTTATTACAGCAAAAAACAGATATTGAGATCATGTTACTTGAACTCGAAGAGCACGAAAACAGAGTCAAAGCAGATATGAAGTAATTAAAAAAACATAATAACAAACTTTTTTGAGGTACCCCATGAACTACACATCTACTCCTAATAAGTCGTCGTACCAAGAACTCAATTTTGGCCATGGCGAAACTATCGACATGCTACGCGCAAGTGTGAATGCTTTTGCCGCGAAAGAAATTGTTCCTCTAGCCGATCAAACTGATAAAGAAAATGCCTTTCCGAATCAGCTTTGGAAAAAGTTCGGCGATATGGGCTTACTAGGCATGACGGTAAGTGAAGAGTTTGGTGGTACTGACATGGGATATTTGGCTCATACCATCGCGATGGAAGAAATCAGCCGTGCTTCTGCTTCGATCGGTTTAAGTTACGGTGCTTTTTCAAACTTATGCGTCAATCAGATTTTCCGTAACGGCAGCCAAGCGCAAAAAGAAAAATACCTACCTAAGTTAGTTTCAGGCGAACACATTGGCGCGCTAGCCATGAGCGAGGCGAATGCCGGTTCTGATGTTGTCAGCATGAAAATTCGTGCCGATAAGAAAGGCGACAAGTACATTTTAAACGGCAATAAAATGTGGATCACCAACGGTCCTGATGCCAATACCTATGTTATTTACGCTAAAACCGATTTAGAAAAAGGTGCTCACGGCATCACGGCATTTATTGTTGAGCGTGATTCCAAAGGTTTCACTCAAGGCGAAAAGCTGGATAAATTAGGCATGCGTGGTTCAAATACTTGCGAGCTTATTTTTCAAGATTGTGAAGTGCCAGCAGAAAATATCTTGGGTGGTTTAAACCAAGGCGTAAAAGTTTTAATGAGCGGGCTCGATTATGAACGTGTCGTTTTATCGGGTGGCCCAACAGGCATCATGCAGGCTTGTATGGACATCGTGATTCCTTATATTCACGACCGTGAGCAATTCGGTAAAAGTATTGGTGAGTTCCAATTGGTACAAGGAAAAATCGCTGACATGTATTCCAGCATGAATGCCTGTAAATCGTATTTGTATGCTGTAGCAGCCGCTTGTGATCGTGGCGAAACAGCACGTAAAGATGCAGCGGGAGTTATTTTATACTGCGCCGAAAAAGCAACTCAAGCCGCTCTCGATGCCATTCAATTACTCGGCGGTAATGGTTATATCAATGATTTTTCTACCGGTCGTTTATTACGCGATGCCAAGTTATATGAAATTGGTGCCGGTACCAGCGAAATTCGTCGCATGCTAATTGGTCGTGAAATTTTCGCGGAAACTAAATAAGTACCGAGAAACAGGAGTGATCTGACTCATGCCAGTATTAAAAACTTCCGCAAATGCTAATAGCGAAGAGTTTAAAAAGAATAAACAACACAACCTTGATCTTGTTGATGATCTTTATCAGCACATTGAAATCATCAAGCAAGGGGGCGGTGAAAAGTCTCTTGCCCGCCATATTAGTCGTGGCAAATTACCACCCCGTGAAAGAGTGAATAAATTACTCGACGAAGGCGCACCGTTTTTAGAAATTGGTCAGCTGGCTGCCTTAGGCGTTTATGCTGACAATATCCCTGGCGCGGGTGTGATTGCAGGCATCGGCCGAGTCTCTGGGGTTGAGTGCATGATCGTCGTCAACGACGCGACTGTAAAAGGTGGAACGTATTACCCTCTGTCGGTTAAAAAGCATTTGCGTGCGCAAGAAATTGCAGCAAAAAATCGTTTACCGTGTATTTATCTAGTCGATTCAGGCGGGGCTAATTTACCGCAGCAGGCGGAAGTATTTCCAGACCGAGATCATTTTGGCCGCATCTTTTTTAATCAAGCTAATATGTCAGCGCGC
Organism: Oleispira sp.; assembly: GCA_036960605.1. Lineage (GTDB taxonomy): Bacteria > Pseudomonadota > Gammaproteobacteria > Pseudomonadales > Oceanobacteraceae > Oleispira. The sequence continues at coordinate 40,432 of JBALXI010000011.1, forward strand.
GGCATCCCACAAATTGCCGCGGTGATGGGTTCTTGTACGGCAGGCGGCGCTTATGTGCCTGCGATGAGTGACGAATCGATTATTGTAAAAGAACAAGGCACCATCTTTCTTGCCGGTCCTCCGCTCGTTAAAGCGGCTACCGGTGAAGAAGTAAGTTCCGAAGATCTCGGCGGTGGCGATATGCATACCCGTATATCTGGTGTTGTTGATCACCTTGCAGAAGATGATGAGCATGCCCTTGCCCTCGTTCGCCAAGCGGTTAAAAACCTCAATTGGCAAAAACCTGTAGCCATGAATCTTGCAAGCCAAGTGAATGAACCGCTCTACCCTGCGGAAGATTTATACGGTTTAGTACCGACTGATTTAAAGAAACCTTTTGATGCTCGTGAACTCATTGCGCGTTTATTAGATGGTTCTGAATTTGATGAATACAAAGCACGCTTTGGTACCACACTCGTTTGCGGCTTCGGCTCTCTTTATGGCTACCCAGTCGGCATTGTTGCGAATAACGGCATTTTATTTTCAGAGTCTGCGCAAAAAGGCGCTAACTTTATTGAGTTATGTTGCCAACGAAAAATCCCTTTATTATTTCTGCAAAACATCACCGGCTTTATGGTCGGTCAGAAATATGAGCAAGAAGGCATTGCTAAACATGGCGCTAAAATGGTGAACGCCGTTGCTTGTGCAAAAGTTCCTAAATTAACACTAGTTTTTGGTGGTAGCTTTGGTGCAGGAAATTATGGGATGTGTGGTCGAGCATACGATCCGAATTTTATGTTCATGTGGCCGAATGCTCGTATCTCAGTCATGGGCGGAGAACAAGCGGCCAGTGTTATGGCGCAGGTTACTCGTGATGCCAAAGAGAAGCGCGGAGAGAGTTGGTCAGCGGAAGAAGAAAGCCAATTCAAACAACCGCTGCTTAAAAAATATGAAGACGAAGGCCATCCTTATTACGCCAGTGCGCGTTTATGGGATGACGGAATTATTGATCCTGCTCAAAGCCGTGAAGTATTAGGTCTTGCCCTATCTGCTTGTTTAAATGCACCGATCGAAGAGACGCAGTTTGGCGTCTTTAGAATGTAGAGGTTGAAGATCATGAAAGATAATACGTCTCTTACAGCGCCATCTCCGCTATTAATTGAACATGATGACGGTATTACTACGCTGATACTAAACCGTCCGGCAATTAACAATGCCTTCGATGACGAAATGATTAGCTTATTAATTGAGGCGTTAGACGACTGCCGCCTTAATGATGATGTCAAAGTAGTTAAACTCACGGGAGCTGGAAAACACTTTTCTGCCGGAGCCGATCTTAATTGGATGCGCCGTATGGCCGATCTTGATTACAGTGAAAACCGAGAGGATGCCGGTCAGCTCGCTCGATTAATGAGTACGCTTTATCATTTAAACAAACCGACAATTGCCCAAATTAGTGGCGCTTCTTATGGCGGTGCTATTGGGCTTATCGCTTGCTGTGATATTGCCATCGCCAGCGAGAAAAGCATTTTTTGTTTGAGTGAAGTTAAAATTGGATTAATACCCGCGGTTATCAGTCCTTATGTTGTAAAAGCAATCGGTGAACGCCAAGCTCGCCGCTACTTTATTACGGCAGAAGTGATCAAGTCAGAACAAGCACTGAATCTAAATTTAGTACACGAAGTCGTGCCTTTGGAAGAACTCAAACCCCGAGTCGATGAAATAGTCTCTTCTATGCTTATAAACGGTCCGAAAGCGATGGGCATTAGTAAAGCGCTGGTACAGAAAGTTGCGAATGAAAAACTAGACGAAGATCTTAAGCATCATACTCGAGATCTTATTGCACAAGTTCGTGTATCCGAAGAAGGTCAAGAAGGCTTATCCGCCTTTTTAGAAAAACGCCCTGCTAACTGGATAAAGGCGGACTCAAAATGAATTCTTCGACCATAAAAACACCCACAATCAAAAAAGCCTCGATAACTAAGATCTTGATTGCCAATCGCGGTGAAATAGCTTGCCGCATTATTCATACGGCAAAAAAGATGGGCATCCAAACCGTTGCGGTCTATTCAACCGCCGATGCGCAATCGAAATACGTTCAGCTTGCTGATGAAGCGATCTGGATTGGTGAGGCCACGCCTAAAGACAGTTACTTACGTGGCCAAAACATTATTCAAGCCGCAAAAGATTCTGGTGCCCAAGCTATTCACCCTGGCTATGGATTTTTATCTGAAAATGCACCTTTCTCAAAGCTGTGCGATGACAATCAGATTATTTTCATTGGTCCGCCGGCAAGCGCAATGGAAGCCATGGGTTTGAAAGCTCAAGCTAAAATCCGCATGGAAGCAGCGAACGTACCTCTTGTGCCTGGCTATCATGGTGAAGATCAATCCGTTGATAGAATTAAACAAGCCTGTATTGATATTGGCTTTCCTGTGTTATTAAAAGCTTCCGCCGGTGGTGGTGGTAAAGGCATGCGGGTTGTTGAATCACTAGCGGGCATTGAAGATGATATTGCCGGGGCACAACGCGAAGGCTTAAATTCTTTCGGCGATAGCCACTTACTAGCTGAAAAATATCTCGCAAGACCGCGCCATATTGAAATTCAATTATTCTGTGATCAGCAAGGCAATGGTGTTTATTTATTTGAGCGTGATTGCTCAATTCAACGTCGTCATCAAAAGATTGTTGAAGAAGCACCGGCACCCAACTTTCCTGAATCCGTTCGTAAAGCAATGGGTGAAGCCGCACTAAAAGCAGCCCACGCTATTGGTTATGTCGGAGCAGGTACGGTTGAGTTTTTGTATGAAAATGGCGAATTTTATTTCATGGAAATGAATACGCGTTTACAAGTCGAACATCCTATTTCTGAATACATTACTGGGCAAGACTTAGTCGCGTGGCAAATTAAAGTGGCCGCGGGCGAGCCGTTACCTATTACCCAAGATGATCTAAAAATTAATGGTCATGCCATTGAAGTGCGTTTATATGCAGAAGATCCAGATAACGGATTTTTGCCAACCGCGGGTAAAATTGATGATTTCATTTATCCACAAGCCAGTAGCTTTTCATTAGATTATGAACAAGGTGTCCGTATGGATACTGGCGTCGATTCAGGGGATGAAGTTTCGCCTTTTTATGATCCTATGATTGCCAAGTTAATCGTTTGGGGTAAGGATCGTAGTACGGCCATTCGCAAACTGAAAAATGCTTTGCACCATACGCACATTACCGGCTTAACCACCAATGTTCGTTACTTAGAAAAGCTCATCGGTCTTGAATCATTTGAACTAGCACAGTTAGATACTCACTTTGTCGAAGATAATGCCGAGGCCATAAAAGCTAGTAGAGTATTATCCGATCAGCAACAACAGTTGCATCAAATTTTTGCCGCATGGTTTTTATATCGCCTGCGTTTAGAAGAGAACGGTAATAATACAATTCAGTCGAACGATGTTCACTCCCCCTGGAAAATGAAAACGGGCTGGCGCTTGAATAGCAGCCATAGCGATCCGATTGTTTTGTTAACGCCAGAAGAAAGCCGCATACAAATTCAGCCTCTTCCTTCCGGTAACTATTCGGTATTAATGGGCGAGCAGCGTTATATTATTCAAGCGCCTTCTGATTTAACAGTTTCGTCCAACTCAAGAGGTTTAAGTTCAATAGATTTAAACTCAAAAGACCTGAGTTTGATTATTAAAAGTATTGATGCCAATAGCACAAATAAAAACAGCTTAAATCAATCCATCAAAGCGCAGGTGCTACTCAGCGGCGATAAAGTCCAAGTGCATAGTCTGTATGGCAGCACGGAATTTATTAGGCCTTCGCGTTTAACGATCAGCCAAAGCGAAGAAGAAAATGATCATGGCTTACATGCCCCCATGAATGGCTGTCTTACCGAAGTTCGCGTGCAAGCGGGTGATGCTGTTGCCAGCGGGGATATTCTGGTCATCATGGAAGCGATGAAAATGGAGCATACAATCAAGGCGCCCCATGACGGCACCATCGCCGAGATATTTTTTAAGCAAGGCGACCTGATCGACGAAGGTCGTGAGATTCTTTCTTTCTTAGATGAGAATGAAGCATGATGAAAGGAAAGAAAATGAAGTATCCAAATTCAGTGCGCATTGTCGAAGTCGGCCCAAGGGATGGTTTGCAGAATGAACAGCAGCCTATCTCTACCGCGGATAAAATCGAACTGATTCAGCGCTTAGCCCAAGCCGGAATTTCTCATATTGAAGCGGGCAGCTTTGTTTCCCCTAAATGGGTGCCACAAATGGCTGACTCTTTAGCAGTAATGCAGGGTATTGCGCGTAAAGAGTCTGTGCGTTATGCCGCGCTGATACCTAATAAACGAGGATTCGATCAGGCTATCGCAGCGAAAGCCAATGAAGTTGCTATCTTTGCGGCGGCTTCTGAAAGCTTCAGCCAAAAAAATATCAATTGCTCTATTGCCGAAAGCTTACAGCGCTTTGAAGAAATAATGGCGGCAGCAAAAGCCAATAACATCCCCGTGCGAGGATATGTCTCTTGTATCTTGGGCTGCCCTTACGAAGGCCCCATAACCGAAAAGAATGCTGAAGCTCATTTTGCTAAGGTCAAACAAGTCAGCCAGAAATTATTGGATATGGGCTGCTATGAAGTTTCTCTTGGCGATACCATCGGCACGGGAACGCCGAAGTTTAGCGAGCAGCTTTTACAGACATTATTAGAAGATATTCCAAGTCATCAGCTCGCCGTGCATTTTCACGATACCTATGGCCAAGCACTGAGTAATATTTTAATCGCACTACAAAATGGCATTGCGACCATCGATGCCTCTATTGCCGGTTTAGGCGGCTGCCCGTATGCTGAGGGTGCCTCAGGCAATGTCGCGACGGAAGATGTGCTCTACATGCTAGAAGGCATGAATATTAAAACCGGTATTGAACTGAATAGCCTGGTTAATATCGGCAATTGGATAAGTCAAAAATTGAAGCGCACTAATGGCTCCAAAGTGGGGCTAGCGCTGAAATCCTCACACTAGCCTATCCGCTGCTAATATGGTACAAACGTACATGTTTAATTTTTAGCGTTTATAATAATGACAATAGCTACTACATTATCGACAGAATATTTCCACAGCATTAGCCAAGCTTTAAAAGATGCTGGGGCTTTCCGCCCCACGTTGGTAGTGGATAAAACTCGACTTGATGAAAACCTCGATCATCTCTTAGCAGTGATGCAGCAGGGGTTCGAATATCGTATTGTGGCAAAGTCCCTGCCCTCGATCCCCTTATTAAAATACATAATGCAGCGCTCTGGCAGCAATCGCCTAATGAGTTTTCACCTGCCTTTTTTATTCCATGTGGCTAAACACTTACCGCACGCAGATGTGCTACTAGGCAAGCCTATGCCCGTTGCCGCAGCACGCCAATTTTATCAATGGCACCAATCACCCGACGGTTCTAGTTTTAACCCTCAAAAGCAATTGCATTGGTTAATTGATAGCGTTGAACGCTTACAACAATACCAAGCCTTAGCAAAAGAGCTTAATTGCTCACTGAATATCAACTTAGAACTTGATGTGGGCTTACATCGCGGCGGCTTTAATGCCGATAGCCAACAACTGAAATCAGAATTAAACCACGCCTTAGAAATATTAAAAGCCGATAAACGTCTAATATTGACTGGCCTAATGGGCTACGAAGCTCATGCCAGCAAGATCCCTAAATTAATGGGGGGTACGGATAAAGCGTTCGAACTAGCAATGCAGTCTTATCAAGCGTGCCTGCAACAGGTGATTAATTCGTTTGGCCAAGAGTTTTGTGATTCATTAATTTTAAATGCTGGCGGCAGCAGTACTTATCCTTTGTATAAAAAATCAGGGGGGCATTCATCGTTTATCAATGAAATTGCAACGGCCTCTGCATTAGTAAAACCGATTGATTTTGATGTCCATACTCTAGAGCACCACAAGCCTGCGTGTTTTATCGCCGCGCCCGTTCTAAAGCTGGTCGCTAAACCCGAAATTCCTATGTTAAAAGGACTTTCAACGTTTTTGCGCACCGTTGGCCTACTGCCGAAACAAGGCTGCTTTATTTATGGAGGTAATTGGCTCGCATCCCCTTGTTATCCTGAGGGCAGCAAGCGTGCAAATATCTTTGGCCATTCAAGTAATCAAGAAATGTATGAACTTAAAGCTAATAATTCGATAAAAGTTGATGATTATCTTTTCTTTCGTCCCACTCAAAGTGAATCCGTATTTTTACAATTTGGCGAGATTGCCGTATTTGAAGAAGGTAGCATCATCGACTGGTGGCCTATTTTCCATTCAGAAAAAATCAAATGCGTAGAAAACAATAATCACAAGGAACTCGCATGATACTCGTACTGACCTACCTATTAATTCCGGCACTCATTGTCATTGCCTGTCAAAAATTTTCGCTGCTGGATAAAGCTGGCGTCGTGGTTTTATCATTTGGCCTCGGCATCGCGATTGCTGCGGGTTTAGATCTAACACTCTTATTTGAAGCCGATACGATTAAAGCGGTACAAAAAGATGTATCCGAAATAACAATTGCTATCGCCCTACCGCTGCTACTTTTTTCAATAAATGTTAAAAGCGCTTTAAACATGGCAGGCGATACCATGAAAGGCATGGCACTGGCTTTACTCTCAGTTATTGTCATTAGTACTGCAGGCGCCGTTATTTTTGCCGATCAAGTCGCAGACGTGTGGCAAGTTGCCGGTATGTCTGTGGGTGCCTATACCGGTGGCGGCCCCAATATGGCAGCGATCAAAACAGCCATTGATGGTAAAGAATCTATATTCATTAGCATGGTGACCTACGACATATTATTTTCCGCCATTTATTTAGTGTTTGTGATGACCTTAGGCCAACGCGTTTTTGGTTTATTTTTGAATAAATATGAACCTAAAAATGAAACCGGTGAAGTTGATTATGCGGGTATGGAGCACCTAGCGGATGAAACGGCTAACGGTTATAAAAAACTTACTCAAGTCAAACTACTACCCCAAACCCTAGCGGCATTATTAAGCTCTGGAATTGTCGTCGGTCTTGCATTATTTATTGCTAGCTTAGTCCCTGAAACGTATAAATCGACAACCACGATTATCGGTATAACTAGCTTAGGATTAGCGGCATCGTTTATTCCTAACATTCGCGATCTAGCCAATAGCTTTCAACTGGGCATGTATTTGATTTTAGTATTCTGTTTCACCATGGGCACGATGACGGATACCAGTATCTTCACCAATATCGATATGGGGCTGGCGGGCTATATCAGTTTCATTCTGTTGGGTTCACTGATCATGCAAGCGATTCTTTGTAAGATATTTAAGGTCGATACTGATACGTTCTTAATCACCTCTTCCGCCGCCATTATGTCAGTGCCTTTTATTCCGGTGATTGCCGGTGCATTAAAAAATCGTGAAATTTTATTACCCGGTTTTGCCGCGGCCATCCTGGGTTATGCAGTAGGAAATTATTTAGGCATTATCGTTGCCAATGTCAGCCGAAGTTTAGTGGGCGCCTAGCGTTATATTGGTAAAAAATATGATCAGTAATAAGACTATCTTAATTGCCGGAGCGTCCTCTGGCATTGGCCGCCAAGTCGCCTTGTTATTAAGCCATCATAATAATCGAATTATAGTCAGCGCCCGCCGCCCGCAAGAACTTGAAAGCTTACGTGAAGAAATTATCGCCAACGGCTCACAAGCGATTGCTGTAACGTGTGACGCATTATCTCAACAGCAAGCACAAGCCTGTGTGCAGCAAGCGATTGATGCTTTTAAAATACTGGATATCGCTTTGTTAAATATTGGTGATGGCCCCGCCTTTAATATGAGCAAAGCCAGTGTCGACGAAATAAATCACAATACTCAATTAAACTACGGCACCCAAGTTAATTTTTTAGTGCCGTTGATTGCTCAGATGAAACAACAAGGTCATGGCTTAATCGCCCATACAAACTCGCTAGCCGGTTTTCTCGGTTTACCGATGCAAGGACCTTATTCTGCTGCGAAAGCCGCTGGGCGTATCCTTATGGATAGCTGTCGTATCGAATTAAAACCCTTTGGATTGAAGTTTGTCTCCATTTACCCCGGTTTTGTTGCGACAGAGCGAGTTAAAGGTGACGGTATCCCCTCCCCTTTCGAAATCAGCGAAGTCGATGCCGCTAAACATGTTGTTCGTGCCTTAGAGAAAGAAAAAGCAGATTATCTTTTCCCCTTTATGACTGCCAGCCTAATACGGCTAGCCAGGATTTTACCTAAATCATTAACCAGTAAGTTATTAGAAAAATCTGTTCCTTCCGATTATTAATTCTTAGCTGCTAGTTCTTACCTTGCTAGTTCGTAACTAGCAAGGTAGTTCAAATTAAGACAGAGTAAGATCCAATATTGGGTGTTTGTGGAACAAATATGCGAGGCAGGGAGCCGAACTAAGGCTACAGGGATCGTATTCACGCCGTTTTGTGGAATAAATATCCAATCATGGATCGATTTATAAAACTTGCTGAATAGTTACTCTAGTTCTTACCTTTCTAGTTCTTACCCGCAGCGTTTCCTTCAGGTACACTCAGTTCATAATTTTTAGCTGAGCGCGATGATGCAAACCCAAGAATTTCATATTAAAACAGCTGACGGCTATCAAGTTGCCGCGAGTTTATTTATTCCTAAAGGTGATCCTAAAGCCACTGTAATTATCAATAGTGCCACAGGGGTTCTGCGCCAATATTATAATAACTTTGCTCGCTTTCTCGCGGAGCAAGGCTTACAAGTGATTAGCTACGATTACCGTGGTATTGGTGGAAGCCGCACCAGCAATACAACCGACAAAGCTTTAAGCATGGTTAATTGGGGTCGTGAAGATTATCGTGGAGTCGTCGATTGGGTTGAAGCTCACCACCCTGAACATAAGATACTCGGCACCGGCCATTCTATCGGTGGCCAGCTATTAGGTTTATTACCCGATAATCATAGAATTTCAGCCTACTTAAATATTGCATCACAACACGCTCACTGGCGAAATTGGCGGGGAAAGTTTAAAGCTCAGAGTTTTGTTTTCTTCCATGGACTGCTGCCGGTATTTGGTTTTGCCGCTAAGCAATTTCCAAAATGGGTATTAGGTTGTGAAGCGTTGCCAAAACAAGTGACTAAAGATTGGTCGCGTTTTGGTCGTAAATCATTCTATAGCGATATTGATGGCAAAGATTTAAAGGATGGCTTTTTAAATTACCAAGGCAAGATGCGATTTTTAGCCATTGCCGATGACCATGCTTTTGCACCCCCTAATGCGGTGAAATCACTAAAAGAAAATATCTATAAAAACGCTGACGGCGAGCTGCTTCTAATCGAGCCCAAGCACTATGGAATGAAACGCATTGATCATTTTGGATTCTTCCAAAAGACGATGAATCAACAAGCATGGCAAGAATGTGCTGACTGGCTTACAGAGCAATCAATCTAACCTTAAAAAATCACCCCATCATTCTTCTGAATGGAGAATGAAGGTATTTTCCTTATACTAAATATCCATTCATTACAAAATAGTAATCGAAACAAACAATTAGAATATTATTCTAGCGATTTTAAGATTTACGTTATACAACCTATCTAGGCTCTCGTTTTGAGAAGGAGCCGGTTTCATAAGTTTCAGCATGAAAATAGATAAGGTGATTATATGACCATTAAAAATTTAACCATCACCACAGCAGATGGTTACCAGCTAAAAGCCAGCGAGTTCACGCCCATTAATAGCAATGGCATTGGGCTTATTATCAATGGTGCTACCGGTGTTATTCGAAAGTACTATCAAGCCTTTGCCGAATTTTTAACTGAGCAAGGTTTCACTGTTTTAACCTATGAATTTAGAGGTATCGGTGAAAGCACTCAAGCTTCTGACAGCGCTCTAGCCCCTTCAATGATCCATTGGGGCCAACACGACATGGACGCCGTACTGAGCTTCTTTATAGATCGTCATCCTGAACTGAATATCAAAGGCATCGGTCATTCTATCGGCGGCCAATTACTGGGAATAATGCCGGATAATAACCGTTACGAAAGCTTCCTCAATATTGCCTCACAGCATATTTATTGGAAAAATTGGCCGCTAAAAGATAGACCCTTAAGTATTCTTTTCTTCTTCGCTATCTTGCCTATTTTTTACAAGCTAACCGGTGGCCTGCCATCTTGGGTATTAGGCGCAGAATATTTACCAAAACAGGTCGCACGTGATTGGAGTCGCTTTGGTCGTAAAAAAGCCTACATTGCTGATGCGAATGGCCAGCCATTACGAGAAGGTTTCAGCGCTTTTAAAGGGAAGATGCGCTTATACAGCATGGCGGATGATAAACGTTTTGCGCCACCCAATTGTGTGCGTGAACTGGAAAAGCTTTACCACAATGCAGAAACTGATATTCAAACCTTTCACCCTGAAGATTATGGAATGAAAGCGATTGATCATTTTGGTTTCTTTAAAAAGAATATGAATAAAAAGGCGTGGTTTGAAAGTGCCCAGTGGTTGGAAAATTAATAGTGGTTAGCAAACTCAACGCATAAAATAAATCAATAGACATAAAAAAACCCACAACAGATATCCTCTGCGGTGGGTTTTAGTGCATCGGTGAGAATGCAGCTTATTTTAATATAAGCTTCTTTTTAATTTTTTCTACATTGCAACTACTTAGCTTCAAGAATGGCAACAACACCCTGGCCACCAGCCGCACAGATAGAGATAAGACCGCGGCCAGACCCCTTCTCTTCTAGCATTTTAGCCAAAGAAGAAACAAGACGACCACCGGTTGCTGCAAATGGGTGACCCGTTGCAATAGAAGAACCATTAACGTTCAACTTGCTGCGATCGATAGAACCCATAGCGCCATCACGGCCTAGCTTCTCTTTACAGAAGGTCTCGTCTTCCCACGCTTTAAGTGTTGAAGAAACAACACCGGCGAACGCTTCATGAATTTCGTAGAAGTCGAAATCTTGCAAGGTTAAACCTGCACGATCTAGCATGTTAGATACCGCATAGGCTGGCGCCATCAACAGACCTTCAGCATCTTTACTGACGAAATCAACAGCAGCAGTCTCATAAAAAGAAAGATAAGCACGCACTGGCAAGTTATTTTCTTTTGCCCATTCTTCAGACGCTAATAATACACAAGAAGCACCATCAGTTAATGCAGAAGAGTTCGCTGCAGTTAATGTACCTTTGCCTGACTTTTTATCGAAAGCTGGCTTTAACGACGCCATTTTTTCTAAGTTAGGTTCGCGTGCAAGATTATCTTTTTCTAACCCTTGAAAAGGCGTTACCAAGTCATTGAAGAAACCACGATCGTAAGCGGCTAAAAGATTCTTATGGCTGTTAAAACCAATCTCGTCCTGCTCTTCGCGAGTAATGCCCCACTCTTTAACAGTGATCTCAGTATGCTCACCCATCGACTTATTCGTGCGCGGCTCACCGTTACGAGGCAATGAAGGTGCTAGGTGCTTAGGACGAATCTTAGATAGCAACTTCAAACGCTGACCTGTGGTTTTAGCACGGTTAACATCTAATAGAATCTTACGTAAACCTTCAGAAACACCAATCGGTGCATCAGACGTGGTATCAGAACCACCGGCAATACCACAATCGATATGGCCTAAAGCGATTTTGTTAGCCACCTGCATACACGCCTGAAGACCCGTACCGCAAGCTTGCTGAATATCAGTCGCTGGCGTCATTGGGTGCAATGATGTGCTTAATACACATTCACGCGCTAGGTTGAAATCACGGCTGTGCTTAATAACAGCGCCGGCAACCACTTCGCCGATTTTTTTACCTTGCAGATCATAACGGTTGATTAAACCATTCAATGCCGCGGTTAACATGTCTTGGTTAGACGCGTATGAATAAACAGTATTCGAACGTGCGAAAGGGATACGGTTACCACCAATGATGGCTACTCGACGAATTTGCTGTGTCATGTTGTGTTCCTATTTAATTTGGGCTATCTAATGCTAACCAAAGGCTAACCAAAGCTAATAACATCTAACGACCATTAGCGACTACCAACACTGGGCTTGGGCCTAGATGTACAGGCCTCATCACCACTAATAAAACTTTAGAACTTGAGTCTACCTGTTAGACAGGTTCTCGCATTGGCTGAACTGACGCAAGATGCATTCAAACGGTCAATTAATTGTTGTAGGATAGCTGCTCTAATCTGTTTACCTTGGTAGCAATGTATCCAGCGTTTTGTGCTCGATACGGTTTACTCGCTACCTTACTCACTGAGAGTGAGTACATACCAACCTAATATAGACAAACTTAGTACAGCTTATATTCAAACCATTAAGCGACTATCTAAAGAAGAGTGGAACGATATCATGGGCAATTTTTACGAAAGCATGTTGAATTCAGGCATGGGCCGCAAAGTATTAAGCACCGTTGGCCTACCAACACCGATTGAACTAAACCGCTATAGCGCCAGCCAGGCGACGTTCTTAGAAGGTAATATTTTAGTCGGTACCGCTAAAAATGGTGAGCTAATTTCGGATATCGTGCGTAACTTAGGTGAATCTGATGCGAATATCTTTTTCCCATCGGCTGCAACTACTGCTAACGAAATCGTTAAAGCAGGCGCTGATCACTCCGTTAAAGTGACTCAAGTTGAGTGCCAAAAAGGCATGACCGAAAAATTCAACGCCGTTATTTTTGATGCTTCTGGCATTGAAGACGGTGAAGGTTTAACGCAGCTATATACCTTCTTTAACCCAATCATGCGCAGCCTGACGTCTAACGCGCGCGTTATTGTAATTGGCCGTCCGCACATGAAAGCCAAAAATGGTGAAAAAGCGGCCGCAATGCGTGCACTTGAAGGTTTCACTCGCTCTGTTGCAAAAGAAATTGGTAAAAAGAGCTCTACGTCTCAAGTTGCTTACATTGAAGAAGGCGCTGAGAAGCAAATGGACTCAACGGTTCGCTTCCTAGTCTCGGCTAAGTCTGCCTATGTTGCAGGTCAGGTGATTCATGTTCGCAAAGGCGAAGAGGTTAAATACCCTGATTGGCATAAGCCTCTAGCGGGTAAAGTAGCGTTAGTGACAGGTGCTTCTCGTGGTATTGGTGAATCAATCGCTCGTACTCTTTCACGTGATGGCGCAACGGTTCTAGGCTTGGATATTCCACCGGCAGAAGCGGATCTTAATGCAGTAATGGCTGAAATCGGTGGCGAATGCCTTTTAGCTGACATCTCTTCTAAAGAAGCCCCTGCTCTAATTGCAGCCAAGCTGAAAGAGATGGGTGGCGCTGATATCGTGGTTCATAACGCCGGTATTACTCGCGATAAGACCTTAGCAAACATGCCTGAGCACTGGTGGAACATGACCATCGCGATCAACTTGTCTGCCGAAGAGCACATCAATAACGAATTATTCAAGACGGATGCGATCAATGCCGGTGGCAGCATCATCTGCGTATCGTCTATGAACGGTATTGCCGGTCAAATGGGCCAGACTAACTATGCCGCATCTAAAGCCGGTGTGATTGGTTATGTTCAATACATGGCTGACGAACTCGCAGCAAAGAACATCACGATTAATGCCGTTGCGCCTGGCTTCATTGAAACAGCCATGACCGATGCGATTCCGATGATGACGCGTGAAATAGGCCGTCGTTTAAACTCATTGTCTCAAGGCGGTAAGCCGGTCGATGTTGCTGAAACAATCGCTTTCTTTGCTAACCCTGCTTCCAGCGGCGTTACGGGCAACGTAGTGCGTGTTTGTGGTCAGTCTTTAGTCGGTGCATAAGCACTGATAATTGATCAATGCGAGACCCTAAAGCCCTGCTATGAGAATAGTAGGGCTTTTTTTTGAGCTCTCTTTAATAAGCACAAGTGCAAACCGAATAACTTAATCTAAACTTGAAGGAAGATGTCTTTTTACTATTAGCTTAGCCTGCAAGGAACAACATGCCGTTAATGTCGTCCGCTCAAGAGACTAAAGCTTATTAAAGAAGACATCCGAATGCTCCACGACCCTTCCACCAGCGAGGTACTTCGAGCCTTTAAAAATAAAACGTTGGAAGCATCCGCTCTGACATTAGAAGTTCGTGGTATTTAATCAATTTTTATCAAAGGATTAACAGGTCCTTATGTCACTGAGATTTTTAATTCCAATATTGCTAATCGCATTCACTTTATTGTTAACGTTATTTGGTTATTCAATTATTCGTAGTGATTTGACTGCAGATATTGAACAACAAAGCTTGCGCTATATGAATATAGAGCTGAGCAAAATGCAATCTCTGCTTGAACCGCTGTTAGCAAAAAAAGATATTCGAGCCATCAAATCGCTACAAGCCTTTAAAGCCTCAGAGCTAGATAATGCCGCCATGATCATCGTTAACGAAAAAAACGAAATTGTAGCCTCTAGTAATCAACGTGACTTACTGAATCACTGGACCACAAGTCAATTTAACATTTCAAAAAAACAAGTAGAAAAAACATTAAAAACAACTAACCACCAGACTGTTTTCTCCCCAAATAGAAATTTCTTAGATGGCTATATCAGTCTCTGCGTACGGGATATTCCACTAGCATTACGCAGCCGTTCTTGCGGCTTCCTTTATTACCAACTTGATATTTCTTACCGCCAACAACAAGCCCGAGTCTGGCTTTTCAAACAGTCTGTTTACATAGCTCTCGGCAGTAGCATTGCGGCATTATTCCTGGTAATCATTCTTCATTTAAGAATCACTCGACGAGTATTGAAAATTAAAAACATGCTAAATTTATGGGCTAAAGGAGATCGCAGAGCTCAAATCATATTATCTGGAAAAGACGAGTTGGTTGAAATTGCTAACATAACAAACTCACTGGTTACACAGTTTGCTAGCGATGAAAAATCATTAATCTTTAATCAGCAAGTTAACGATGCGATTATTCAAAGTGCTAACTACAGCATTATAGCGACAGATACTAAGGGAATAATTACAACCTTTAATTCATCAGCCGAGAAGCTTCTAGGTTATGACAAAGACGAGTTAATAAACGCTAAAAGCCCCGATGTTTTCCACGATATTCCTGAAGTCCTCGCCCGTAATGAAGTAATTTCAAAAGAACTAGGCATTAATATTCGCCCGGGTTTCGAAACCTTTGTTGCTAAAGCTCGCCAGGGGAAAATTGATGAAAATAATTGGACCTACATACATAAGAATGGCAACAAAATCCCCGTGCGCTTATCCGTTACCGCCCTGTATGATTCACATGGCCACATATCAGGATTTTTAGGCATCGCATTTGATATCAGTGAGCAGCTACAAGCCGAAGAGAAGCTTGAGCAACTGGCTTACTTCGATCAGTTAACTCAGTTGCCTAATCGAATGCTCTATCACGACCGTTTAAACCAGAGCATCGCATTCGCCGAGCGACAAAAATCACACTTTTCTATTTTCTTCTTAGATTTAGATAAGTTCAAATTCGTCAATGATAATTACGGGCACGAGGTAGGTGATAAATTATTAGTCCGTGTTGCCGACATTTTGACTCATTGTGTACGTAAGTCTGATACCGTCGCGCGCTTAGGCGGCGATGAATTCACCGTTATCCTACCCGGACTCGATAGCCAATACGATAAAATTGCTGTCGGTCTGATTGCCGAAAATATCATTAATAAACTTGCTGAAGACATTTTAATCGATGGTCACATTCTACAAATCGGTGCAAGTATTGGCATTGCTATCTATCCGCAACATGGAGCCGAAGCCATCGCGCTCAATAAGCATGCTGATATCGCTATGTATCAAGCAAAAGATCATGGCCGCAGCCAATATTCCTTTTATGACCCGAAGCAAGATACTACATTGGCCAATTCAGACTAGTTCTTGTCCGGTTTGAACAGGTATTCTCACAAATATCTCCGTACACTCATAGCGACATATCGAATAGTAAACGGACGAATTCATGAAAATAAAATCATTAATAATCAATTCCTCTGCTCTACCCAAAGTTGCGTTTATTTCTCTTATTGCGCTCACTTCGGCTTGCAGCAATAACGATGCTTTAGTCACCGCCCCAGGCGCTGACCTACAAGGCCATACCGCGCCTACCGCCGCGACGATAAAAGCCAATAAAAGCGTGCTTGAACAACTGCCTTTCAGCAATCAACAAGATTTTGAAGATGCCAACCGTGGACTCATTGCCAGCCTAGATTCTCTGGTGACTAAAAATGCCGCTGGTGAAAGCATCTGGGATATGGATGCCTACGACTTCATCGAATATAAAGGTATCGACGGACAGTCTCCTGATAGTGTTAACCCAAGCTTATGGCGTCAGGCTAGTCTGAACAACATACATGGCCTATTCAAAGTCAGCGACGGTATTTACCAATTGCGCGGTTTCGACCTCGCGAATATGACGCTGATTGAAGGAGACACAGGCTGGATCGTTGTCGACCCGTTAACCGCTAAAGAAACGTCCAAAGCCGCTTTCGACTTTGCTCAGAAACATCTGGGTACTAAGCCCATTACCGCTATCTTATTTACCCATAGCCACCTAGACCATTTTGGTGGCGCTTTAGGTTTAGTAACCTCAGAGCAAGTTAAACAGCAAGGCATCCGGGTTATTGCACCAGAAGGCTTTATGGAAGAAGCCACCAGTGAAAATATCATTGCCGGTACTGCTATGAGCCGCCGTGCAATGTTTATGTATGGTAAACGGTTAGCGCGCAACGAACGTGGACATGTGGGCACAGGCTTAGGCAAAGGACCTGCATTTGGCTCGTTCAGTATTTTAGCACCGACAGAGCTGGTCAATGCAGCCACCTCTGAAGTCGAAGTGGATGGTATTCGCTTCGAATTTCAATATACTCCGGGCTCTGAAGCCCCCGCTGAATTTACCTTCTACCTACCCGATCATAAAGCTTTTTGCGGAGCAGAAGTTGTCTCTCGTAACATGCATAACCTCTATACGTTACGTGGCGCTAAGGTACGTGATGCTTTGAAGTGGAGCAGCTACATTGATCAAGCGCGCATACAGTTTTCCAGCGCTGATACCTATTTTGGTAGCCATCATTGGCCAATGTGGGGACAAGAGAATATTCAAAATTTCTTGAAGCTGCAGCGTGATGGTTATAAATACATTCACGATCAAAGCGTGCGTTTATTTAATGGCGGTGCGACGCCCAATGAAGTAGCTGAAGAAATCACCTTACCTGAAAACTTGCGCACCTCATTTCCGAACCGAGGCTATTACGGCACGCTTAAACATAATGCCAAAGCCGTATACCAAAACTACTTAGGCTGGTACGACGCTAACCCTGCCAATCTTGACCCGTTACCACCACAGAATAGCGCCCAGCGTTATATCAAATTAATGGGTGGCATTGAGCAAGTCGTAGCACAGGCGCAAATCGCTTTTGATCAGGCAGAGGAAGATGCGGGGGCTTATCGTTGGGTCGCTGAGCTGCTAAACAAAGCCGTCTTTGCGGATCCTGAACATAAAGAAGCCAAAGCCTTATTGGCAAAAACCTACGACCAACTTGGCTATCAAGCTGAATCAGCACCTTGGCGTGATGTGTATTTAAGTGCTGCGTATGAGTTGCGCCATGGTGGCCCAGAGAAAGGCATCGATATCGCGTTAATGCGCGAAGTTCTGCTAGAAACTCCGGTAGAGCGTTTCTTTGATACCTTATCGATTCGTTTAAACGGCCCGAAAGCTGAAGGCAAAGATTATGCGATTAAGATCAACCTTACCGACAAGAACCTAAGCTACGTACTGAACTTAGAAAACTCTGTGCTGTATCACCAGAGTGCAGAGTCTTGGCTAAACAAAACGGCTGGCCCCATTAACGCCACCTTAAATGTTAAGCACGAACTTTTTATCGATATGCTCATCGGTCGTGCAGGATTAAAGGCAACGCTATTCTCTGATGACCTAACCATTGATGGCAGCAAACTTGATCTACTGGGCTTCTTGAGCTTATTTGATCGCCCAATGGGTGATTTCAATATCGTTATCCCATAGAGCGCTTGAAGCACTAGCCCTTAAGGCATGAGTACATGAGGCTTAAATAGGTGATTTCTGCACACTCTCACATATTTAAGCCTCTTTTTTGCTAGCCTCTTTGTTGTTAGAATAGGGTTTTAGATTTACTGAGACTGCTTCTTTAGCAAAATAGCATTATGGCCAAGACTAAGCGCGACATCCCAAATTTTCAGCTGCCGATTATTGAAACTCACTTTCACCTCGATTATTTGAAAGAAGGCAGTACTGAAGAGATTTTAGAGAAAGCACGCGCCATCGGTGTGGAACGCTTTATGACCATTGCCGTCTCCCCCGATAATCTAGAAAAGGTCATTGCACTAACTGAGAACCATGACGATGTTTATGGCACTCTAGGCATCCACCCTCACGATGCTGAATTGTACACCGACGAAACTGAAGCCTTTATTCGTCAACACCTAGCACCCGAAAATCGCAGCCCTAAGCTAAGAGCCGTCGGTGAAATTGGCTTAGATTATTTTTACGATAACGCTGATCGCAAGATTCAACGGGATGTATTCGAGCGTCAATTACAAATTGCAGTCGATTTTCAATTACCCGTAGTGATTCATACCCGCGAAGCCGATGAAGATATGCAAGCGATCCTAAGCAACTTTTCATCTTTAATGAGTGCGAACAAAGGGGTTATCCACAGCTTTACTTCCGGCATCGATCTAGCACGCTACTGTGTTGGCCAAGGCTTTAATTTAGGTATCAATGGCATAGTGACATTCGGCAAAGCCGACAACGTGCGTGAAGTTGTTGCAGATACCCCGCTCGAAAAGCTGTTATTAGAAACCGACTCTCCTTTCTTAACACCGATGCCTTATCGCGGTAAAGAAAATGCACCGTGTTATTTGCCGTTTATTGCAGAGAAAATTGCGGAAGTGAAAGAAATATCTGTCGAAGCGGTGTTAGGACAATGCTATAAGAACTCTCTTGCGACCTTTTTTAATGACTAAGCTTCTTTAACGACTCATCGTCTAAATATCTGGAAACTGTAAGCCCAAGACCACAGGATCGTGGTCGGAAGAGCGATACATATCTGGCTCGCCATAAGTATCTATTGAAGGATGCTTATGGCCGTTATCTTCCTTGTTGTAATCCAATAAAACATCTTCTACTGAATTAATGTGCCAGCTGTCTACACTTTTAATAAAGGGTAATAATTCTGAATTGGCTAACGCATGATCAAGATTCCCTAACAAGCCCTGAAAACTATAAGAAAAGCTCGGTAATTTCGAATCATAATGATATTTTAGGTTTATAAAACCGGCATCGTACAAGGCTAATAAGGGCTCTTCCTGACTGTAGCTATTGAGATCACCTAGAATTAATGTCGGTAAAGGTTCTTTATTAATAAAATCAATCAGTGCCAGTGCTGCGCGATATCGCGTTTTATTACAGTTCCCTTGCAAGTCATCAACCTCGACTTCATCACAAGGCCGCCCTTTTGACTTAAAGTGATTCACCGCCACGATAAAACGTTTATTTTTAAATGAGAACTGCTGAATTAAACTCGGGCGATTACGCTTATCATCAAATGCAGCCTTTGATGCCGTTCGGGAGTCGAGCACCCTCGCCACCCCCTGTAAAATAACCTTTTTAGGCCTATATAAAATTCCAACTGAAATAACGTCATGACCTAATTTACCTTGGCTTAATTCACTCAAAACAGGCTTAACATACCGATAGTGACGTTCATTATTGAATTTTTTATTTAGAGCATGAGTTAAATATTTGATAGCCGAGTGTTTACCATAGCCATTATTCTCAACTTCCATTAAAGCAATAACATCAGCATCCATCGCAGCCAATGCAGAGACTGTTTTTTCTGTTTGTAATAAAAACCCTGCATGGCTTCTCGCCCCCCGAAGGGTTGGGAAGTTTTTGTTTTTCTGAGCCCCTTTCCCCTCTTCTTCAACCGCTCCATTAAAATAATTACCCAAGTTCATACTCGCGATAATTAGATTTGAATCGTTTGAAACATTAGGGGTTTTAGTTCTAGGTGAAGAAGACTCTATTGAAATCGCAGAAACATCTTCCGGAATTATCATATAATGATCACCATAGGCATGTAATATACCTGTAATACGACCAATACGATCACCGACTCTTATTGGGTTATCAGCAGAAAACCCAAACGGTATTGGATTAGGATAGGCTTTTGAACTGCCATCATCGATTAGCAGAAAGTCCCTTTCTTTTAATGCTCTATTATTAAACTTCCCTTGCCTCAACTGAGCTGCGGTATACAACTCAGTAGGCTGAACAAGCAATTTTGATGACACCGCAAACTGACCATAATTTCCTAAGCCATAACCTGCACCGTATAAGTCACTGATTACCAATTCTTGCGAGAGGCTCACCCGCATACCTTCCTTTGCTTCCAAATCAATCAAAGCACTAACCGGTAGCAATAGCGGCTCTGCTTTTCGTAGCGTATTACCTTCGCTACATATTTTTATAGATCTTACTTTTTTAACTTCTGTCAGCCCTTTATATTCAGCTACTTGAGCGAATAGACGGATGACTTGCCCCACCTTTACTGGCTTACTTCCGTGATAAACAAAGATACCTTGAGAAAAACTTTCAGATATTTTTGTTCGACCACTCTGCTGCAACCAAAAGCCACGATATTGATCACGCCCTTGTAAAGACAAGGTCACGACTCCCTCAATGACTACCCACTGTTTTAAAAATGGTGAAATAAATCCTGAGCCTTGAACATTGCCAATGAGCTGAAAGTTTTTATGACTAAAATCCCCACACTGCCCTAATCTGTTTTGGCTAGAATATTGATTAGCACCCAATACATGGGCACTAAACAAAGCAGGAGAAATTACACCTAGAAGGAAAAATAGAAAGCAGTGTCGAATGCTAGCGTTCATTAAAAACCAACGGGGTAAATGATTTGGTCCTGATAGCCCGTTGTCACTTCAATCGTGCCATTAAACGCATCATCTAATTCGTTATCTCCAGAATCAACAATGAGTGGCCTACCTTCTAATGCGCTAATTTTCGCCTTAGTTGATATTACCCGTATATTTTCTTTGCCTAAGGCTCTTAATACTTCAGGACTAAACTGCTGATTACCACGACCGATAATGTGTCCTTGGCCACCGATAATACTGATCACTGCACGACAAGTGTATTGCTGTAGATAATTAAGAATGTCAGCTTCACTGACATCATTTTTCAATAACTGATGATTCAATACGGCGTCGATGCCTAACAAGGTATTTTCAAGATTCAATTCATCCATTACCGCCAAAGTAGTTTTACCTGAACCAATAAAATACAGAGTATCATCCTCCATCCCCTGCACTACATCGGCAGCGATATCCTGTAACACTAACTCTTCAACTTCGACGCCACCCTGCTTCACACTTTGTATAAATTGACCTGCCTGCGGTACCCGCATTTCACCGTACAATTTAGCTCGTACGATGTTATTACGAAAAGCATCTTCATCAATATCACGTACATCGTGGGCCTTAACATCAATCAGCTGCCCATTAGCGAGCTGCGCAATCACTTCACCTGCGGCTTTTGGCGTTACCGCGTAAACAGCAGAATGTATTTTAACGCCGGCAGGTATTCCCAATACGGGTATTTCATCGCTCACCACACTGCAAATATCACGCGCAGTGCCATCACCACCGGCAAATAAAATAATATCCACTTTATTATTTAATAATTGCTTAGCCGCTTCACACGTATCTCTAGCCGAGGTTTCTAGCGGCGAGTCTTGATTAGACATATCATGCTTAGAAAGACGTGGTAAGACTTCATATTGAAATCCTAATGCTTTCACTAAATCTTCGCCCATAGAATCTGGGCAAGTAATAATTTTCACCTTATGTTTAATTTCAGACAAAACGTCTAAGGCTAAGCGAGCTCGCAAGACTGATTGGCATTGTGCGCCCCTAGAAAATGCCTCTTTCACAATATCAGCACCATCACTGCCTTTTAATCCAACACGGCCACCGATGCCCGCAAGGGGATTAATAATCAAACCTAGAGTTAACACAACGTTCTCCAATCTATTTCGAGTTATAGCCAATCCGCTATTTTAATACCAATGCCAATGCGCTCTTGATATTGATTATAATCGATTAAGCTTTCACCATAACCATTAAAATACTGCACAAATCCTTTCAATTTACCCGGTAATGGGAAGGTCCAATCCAACTCAATCGCGCCTTTATTTTCATCAAAATTAAAATTATTACGCACCGTCGCCGCTAAACTATGCTCACCAAATTTTCTTAAATAAAAGACATCGCCATAACCCAAGAAGTCATCAATATCTGGATTATCATTATCACTTGGATCATTAGGATCCGCTTTTGCAGTTTCTGGCATACGATACCAAGCGCGAACGTTCAAAATACGATTTGGCCAAACCTTAGCCGTTGACATAATTATTCGATTCCAGCTTCTCGAAAGATTGCCTACTTGGCCATTTGACTGATGATTAAATGCCAGCGTCATATGGTCGCTCCATTTCACACTAGGCTTAAATCCCAGAATAATTTCCGGTTCATGATTGGTCTCACGAAAGATGGCTGACACACTCTTATTATACGATTGCCAAAATGACTTATTGGTATAAGCAACGGCTAACGTACTGAATTTACCTAGAATATTTTCCGCGACTATGTATTTCACACTGAGCTGAAAAACAAACTCATAGTGTTCAAATTCAGCGTTGTCGTATTCTGTATCTTCTTCGACATTACGCCCACCAAAAAACTGCTTTTGTTCATCTTGGTTGATTTTTGACTGATAGGTAAACGGCATAAAATAGTTAGGCTTGTGAGGCAATAATACATAGGGATTATTGGCAGCCAGACGCTCTGTTTGTATTTTTTCGATCAAACCTGGATATTGATGCATTGACTCAGAAAATTCTTCATCGGCAATGATATCAAACGTCTTCGTCTCCGTTTTGATACTATCTTCAATACTATCTTCGCTAGCGTCAGTCACCGCTGGAGCATTCAGTACAAGATGATCCTGCGCATAAAGACTATTACTAGAGATAAAAATACTAGTAATAAGCCATAATCGTTTAAACATCAGCCATTTCTCCGAATAATT
The DNA here is from genome assembly GCA_036960605.1 of Oleispira sp. Taxonomy (GTDB): domain Bacteria; phylum Pseudomonadota; class Gammaproteobacteria; order Pseudomonadales; family Oceanobacteraceae; genus Oleispira. The sequence goes on from JBALXI010000011.1 coordinate 63,540, forward strand.
TATAGTGTGAGTATTTTCAAGTACTAAACTCTGCTATAAGTATATCTACTAATCCAACATAGAATATTAATTTTTTACGTATGTTTTATTATTTAATGGGTCTAGGAAGTAATATCCAACCTCAAAAGCATCTAATAGATGCCATTCGATCTTTGAATGCTCAAATGGAAGTAAATGTTCTAGCCCAATCCCCGGTACTGGTTAATCCGCCTTGCGGTGATAGCTTCCACTTTGTATTTCATAATCAATTATTATTGCTGCAGAGCCCATTATTGAAAGAAGCTCTGAAAAAAAGACTTGAGCAGATTGAACTAACACTGGGCAGAGAAGCTAAAACCCCTGCCCGCAAGCTCAATGATAGAACCATAGATATTGATATCATTAGCGCTGGCAAGACAATCCAAGCCCTTTTCAGCACGCCTCTCGAAGAAGACTATAATCGTAAAATAATGACGCTATGGCCCGAAATTGATGACTTAATAGTCATCAGCTAACCCAGTGCCGACTTGATTAAAGACTAATCGAGAAACGTCTGCTCATAACGATTGGCACATGAGCGCCCACCATCAATACGCAATATTGTTCCGGTCACCGCTTGCGCCGCTAATAGATAATCAATGCCTTGCTGAATCGCTTGGTAGCCCAACTCTTTTTTTATCAAACTCTGAGACAGTACTTTTTTGCGGTATTCTGCAGAATGCTCAGGCAAGAATTTCACCGGACCCGGCTGAATGACATTCACTCGAACATGGGGCGCTAAACGCTGGGCTAAGCTCAACGCCAAATTTTGCAAACCCGCTTTGGCTGCACAATAACTGGCAAACCGTTCATTAGGCAAATCTGCATAAATATCACTAATGGCTATCATTGACGAATTTTGCACCATTAACTCGGCTAACTTCAGACTAATGAGCTGAGGCGCCGCAAGGTGTACTGCCGTCATCGTCTGCGTATTCTGCCATTGCTGCTCAGCCGTGGCCGCTAAGTCATCCGGATAAAAACAGGAAGCATTATGGATAAGCCCATCCAGCTTCACATCGAGATTGTTGAGTAAATCGATCACATCCCCAGTTAAGCGCTCAATACTTTCTACATTAGCCAAGTTGGCTTGCACAGCGCAATATAAATCCTTTTCTCCATATTGCTTCTGCTTGCTATCACTTAATTCATTAGCGGAGTGATAATGGGCAATAACTCGCCAACCTGCCGCTAGATAATGTTCAACCAAATACAGACCTAAACGGCGGCCTGCCCCCGTAATAAAAATAGTGGGACACTGCGTATTGTTTTTCTCAGACATATTAATTCCTTGCAACTCCCTCAAGTGATAAGTCAGACAGAGTACTCGTTTATAAACCCTATTTACTGTACTCTAAGCGCCACTAGTACCATCCTATAAAGACCATATTTTGCTATAATTATTGTTCAATTTGAATAGCGCTCACAGAGATAGGCATCGCATCATGCATCGCACCATGTTTGATACCCCCATTTTAAAGACACTGTTACGCTGGGTTTCAATAATCACTCTAAAGCTATTAGGCTGGAAAACCGAAGGCGAGATCCCTCGCGATCTAAAAAAGTGCGTCATGATCGCCGCCCCTCACACCAGCAACTGGGACCTTCCCTTTACCTTAATGACGGCTTTCGCCTTAGATGCCAAAGTGTATTGGATGGGTAAAGAACAAATATTCAAACCACCCTATCGTGGAATAATGATGTGGATGGGTGGCATCCCCATTGACCGAACTAAATCAGCCAACATGGTACAAGCTTCAATTAATGCCATACAAGGTAATGATCGCTTATTCTTAATCGTCCCTCCCGAAGGCACCCGTAGTAAAGTAACTTACTGGAAGACAGGCTTCTACCATATTGCTCAAGGCGCAGGGGTGCCTATTCTAATGGGATTTTTAGACTATAAACGCAAGGCGAGTGGTATTGCAGGGACCTATATGACCACGGGGGACATTGAAGTCGATATGAATCATATCAAAGCGATCTACGCCCCAATGAAAGGTAGGATAGAAGAGCAGTTTTATCAGAATAAATCATAAGCATTAATAACAACTGATAAGCATCAAAGCCTCGTATACTTCGAGGCTTTTTTTTGCCTGCACATTGATAGAACGCCTGACTGCTCACCTTATGAATGATGACCTCGAAGCTTCATAGCGCCCAAAATACCTTTAACTTATTCGTGACTATACTGAACTAGCAGAACCTCTAAATGAAACCTGTTAATGAGTAAGGACGACTAAATATGCCTGACAACAAAGATAATATAGGGCCTATCGATCCTCAAAAAAGAGACACCTTCACTGCCATCGCAAAAACAGCCCTATCCGGCTGTATCGCGGCTAAAGCACCCTTCGTATTCGCCCGTACTAAAACCAAAATCAGAGTGCTCGGAACCCACGTTACCTTGCAAGAAGAGCTGCGCCAAAAAGCCATGGCAGATTTAGGTATTGAATTAGAGTTTGAGCCAAAAGGCAGTGCCGCCGTATTACAAAAAGCTTCGATGTCTCCTGGATCTTTTGATCTTTACGAGCAGTGGTCAAATAGCATCAATGTACTTTGGCGCTCAGGTTCAATACAAGCCATTGAAAAAAAACGAATAAAGCATTGGGGTGAAATTAATAACCTAACCAAAACAGGTCGCTTAACCGATACCGCTAAATTAGGGGCGGGTGATGCTCCCTATAAAATTTTACATGTACAAGACGATGATGAACTAGGTCTAAATCATACCGATCGGGTGAGCTTTTTACCCTACGTCCACAATGTCGACTCCTTTGGCTACAACACGGATATTATTCCCCAAGGTAAACCTTATGAAACAGAAAGCTGGGGCTGGCTACTGGACGAGCGCTATGCGGGCAAGGTCGGCATTGTAAATGCACCCACGATCGGTCTATTTGATTTGGCCTTAGCCGCACAAGCGAGAGGTTTAATGACTTTCGCCGACATTGGCGCCATGACAAAACATGAATTGGATACTTTATTCGACATTTTAATTGGCATGAAAAAGCGCGGGCATTTCAGTGGATTCTGGACCTCCGTTCCCGAATCGGTTGATTTTATGGCCAATAAGCGGGTGGTGATTGAAAGTATGTTTTCACCGGCCGTATCCGCTCTGAATGGAAAAAACATTCCGGTAACCTATGCTGCACCCAAAGAAGGTTATCGAGGCTGGCATGGTGTGATGTGCTTATCCTCAGCAACTCAGGGGCGACAAAAAGATGCAGCCTATGAATATATGAATTGGTGGCTGTCTGGCTGGCCTGGAGCCTTCATTGCACGCCAAGGGTATTATATTTCGAACCCTCAACGCTCAAAGTTAGAATTAACTCAAGCCGAGTGGGATTACTGGTATGGGGGAAAAGCAGCAGCACATGCATTGAAAGGTACCGATGGTAGAGTATCCGTTAACGCCGGTGATATTCGTAGAGGAGGCAGTTATGAAAAACGTTTTAGTAATGTGGCTGTTTGGAATACAGTGATGCCGACTTATGAATACAGCCTGCAAAAATGGTATGAATTCATCAGCGCATAAGCTGGGATGATTTTTATGTTTCATTCATTAAAGAGCCAAATAATTTTTATATTAGCTGCCCTTATTTCTATTTTAGTAATACAGGCAATTTTTTCGCGCGCAACACAGACAACGTTAATTCAGAGTCAGGAAACGCTTAATCACTCTTATGACAATGCTGGCTTAGTTTATGAACTGGAACGCGATGTCATCGACCTACAGCGTAATCTTCTCATATATAAAGAAACCGCAAGCACCACCTCCATTTCTCGCTTTTATGAGTTAATGACTCAGGTGAAAAAGAAACTATCTCTGTTTGAAAAAAATGCCAATATAATCGTAGAAACCGGTTTATTAGATCGAATGCGTGGACATTTAAACGACTACAAGGAAAATTTCTCCAGCGTGATCGATGGCAGAAGCGAGCGTGAGCATATTTTTAATGAAAAACTTCGATTAAAATTTAATCGCATAAACCAATTAATTACAGAGTACGAACAGAAGAAAATAGGGATTAGCAAGACACCTGTTTTGGCGATGAAATACCACTTAGCCACGGCAGATAAATATATCAATAAATATGTAATCTCCCCTGACTCCGAACACATCACACAAATCAATCAGCAGCTCGCAAACACAAAATCAGTAATCCCCATCGACTTCACTGAAAGCCAGCAAGCTAATACGCTAATTAAAGAGCTCAAAAAAGATATTTTCCGTTTAAGCCAAATAACACGAGGCTATGTATTTCTCGTCAATGTTGTAATGGCAGGCTCCGCTAATGAGTTTTTATATTTAACAAAAAAACTACGTAAAACGGTATTAAATGAACAACTGAGTCTTATCGAGAGGGCAAGACTTAGTGCAGAAAAAGCACAATTGAAAACAAGAATCGTTGCCTTAACTAGCATTATAATTACGTTACTAATTGCAATTTTCATATTTGGCAGAATGATTAAGCCGATACGCAGTATCACCGATGTATTTACTAAACTGGTTAACGGCGACGATATCATAGGAATACCTGGCATTAATCGCAAAGATGAAATTGGTAACTTAGCGAAAGCGGCCAATGTTTTTCATGACAAAAACATGCAAACGGCTGAGCTGCTTCTCTCTGAACAAAAAATGAATAGTATGCAAAAAGCTTTAAACAATGAACTTGAAGTCGCTAAACAAAAAGCTGAATCAGCGGCAGAAAGTAAAAGCATGTTTTTAGCCAATATGAGCCATGAAATTCGTACCCCGATGAACGGCATCATAGGACTAATTGAACTCACTCGTAATACTGAATTAACCGAGCAACAAACTCAGCATCTCAAAATGGCCGCCTACTCTGGCCGCGTGATGATGAATGTAATTAATGACATTCTAGATTTCTCAAAAATCGAAGCCGGTAAAATGGAAGTTGAATTCGTTGAATTTAATATCAATGAATTAATTGAAAATATTATTTCTGTCGTATCGTCTCTACTAGAAGAAAAAGAAATAAAATTTCGAGTCAAAACCTCTCCCTCCCTGCCTAAGTTTTTATTTGGAGACCCATTACGCATCAGTCAAATTTTATTAAACTTATGCAACAATGCAATAAAATTCACCCACCAGGGCTTGGTTGAAGTATTTATCGATTTCAAATCGGCAGCGCAAGATTATTTACTAATTGAAATCTCTGATACCGGTATTGGTATGAGCCAGGCACAAGTAGAAACGATCTTCAATTCATTCACTCAAGCCGACGGCTCGACGAGCCGTAAGTATGGCGGCACGGGCTTAGGCTTAACCATCGTGAAAGAGTTAAGCCTATTAATGGGGGGCGATGTCTCGGTAAGCTCTACTGAAGGGCAAGGTAGTCGTTTTAACGTTACCCTTCAAACCAAAATGACTAATACGACCAAAGCGATTAAAGTGCTTGATTACAAAGGTGAGGTTTTTTACTTGGCCGACATCACACCCTATCTAAGCGATCTCAACTTAGAGAGTTTAAACATTTATCCAATCATGATTACCCAAGAAGACCTTTGTGCATTAAAGGTGAATTCTCAAGTGCCAAGCACTCTGCTGATTGATGAATCCCAGCTTAATTATTTAGACATTAATTCTGATGCTTTGATACATATCAAAGATCTCACAATACAAATAGGGCTAATAATCGACGGTAAATTGGATAGTTCAGTATCAATACTACAAGATAAAATTCAGGCAAAGATTTTGTCCCAGCCCCATACACCTTCTCAATATCATGAGTTTTTTGTTTCTTTATCCGGACAAGACACAGCATCTGAAATTAATTCTCTCGAGCATCAAAAACACCTATTTAAAGGGCATATTCTAATCGTCGAAGACAATGAAATTAATCAAATCGTCGCAGAAACAATGGCCGCTCAATTAGGCTTAAGCTGTGATATCGCTGAGAATGGTCAGGATGCGGTAGATAAAATAATGCAGAATCCAGACTATGATCTCATTCTAATGGATGTACAGATGCCTATTATGGGGGGATACGAAGCGACCAAGATCATTAGAGCGGCCGGCTTTAACGATCTGGTTATTTGTGGTTTATCGGCCAATGCCATGAAAGATGATTTTGACTTGGCAAAAGAGTCTGGCATGAATGATTATTTAACCAAACCGATTGAGCCAGCATCCTTACAGAAGATGTTTGAAAAGTATCTTATACGCGCTTAAAAGGATTCTTCGGATAATTAAGCGATGGATAAAACCTGTTATTTACTTTTCTTCAGAGCAAAAAAAAGGCCAGCATTAAGCTGACCTATTTTTAAGAATTTTGGTTGCGGGGGCCGGATTCGAACCAACGACCTTCGGGTTATGAGCCCGACGAGCTACCAGACTGCTCCACCCCGCGAC
>JBALXI010000011.1:70035-113804 GCA_036960605.1 Oleispira sp.
GTTGCGGGGGCCGGATTCGAACCAACGACCTTCGGGTTATGAGCCCGACGAGCTACCAGACTGCTCCACCCCGCGACAACGTGGCGAATAATATGCCTGAGGCGAGCCTATGTCAAGCTAACATATTGTTAAACTTATACTTTTTATTAAATTAGAGAAGTGACAGGTGTTTATGTAAAAATTTCGTAAGCAAATACTAGCCTAGCAATTATGACAATGTTAATGTCATATTGGGTCTGAAAAAGACCTAATAACAAACAATAATTATAATTATAAAAAACAGTCAAAGCCATGCCAATCAGCCAACAGCAAACCATGACGGCTACCGCTGTCAGGCCGCTCTTGCGGTTAATAGAAACCTATGACATTCCCTTGAATGACATATTACAAGATACCCTTATCAACGAGAGCTCGCTTAAAGGCGAACGACTGCCAATCTCTAGCTTCGACCAGCTATTGAATAATGTCGCGCGCCTCACGCAAAGTGATGATATCGGATTTATTACTGGCCAAGCATTAGAACTGCAGTCTTTCAGCCTACTCGGCTTTTTACTGAGCAGTTGTGAAACGGGCCGTGATGCACTGGTTACTATGCGGCGTTATTACATGCTGCTCAGCGATACTCCAGCCCCAGAAATTTTCATTACTAAAAATGAAATCAAGGTGATCTACCATATTTCACCAGGCAATGAACTGGCGATGCGCGCCCGTGCAGAGCTAATCGTGACAGGTATTCACTCACTAGGTCGCTCTTTAGGGGGCAACCTTTATCAGCCTCTTAAAATGGGGTTTAAACATAGCAAGCCAAAATATCATGATCAGCTGGCCGATTTCTTTGCCGTCGATATCGCTTACAATCAAGCTGAATGCTGGATTAGCTTTGCCGCAGAGCATATCGATCAACCGTTACAGTATTCTAACCCCAGCTTATTTAACGCCTTGCGAAAACAAGCCGAAAACTTACTTGATGGCTGTCAAACGATAGATTCAAGCAGCTCTAAAGTTCGCCACGTATTGCAGCAATGGCCGAATCAACATACAGCAAATAAGGAGTCTGTCGCAGAGTTGCTTAATACCAGCCCGCGCACCCTGACTCGACGCTTACAAGAAGAAAACTCACAATTCTCACACCTTTTAAGAGATGTGAGAATGGAGAAAGCAGAGAGAAAATTAGAAACTGGATCGGTAGATTTGCAAGAGCTAGCTCACGACCTCGGCTTTGCCGATCGTCGTGGATTTGAAAGAGCTTTTAAACAGTGGAGTGGGAAAACCCCATCGGCCTATCATAAATACTGGAAAGCGAACCTAAGCCAACCAGAAGAAGCCTAAGCAATCACCAGTCATTAGCCGATAAGGCGGCACGAGCCGTCTTTATCTTTTCGTTTTCTTCTAATACCACTAGGTTATTAAACAATTGCCGTGCGGCATCGGTAGACGCTTCACTGGCCATATGTCGATACAAACTAATTAAGGCATCATCGACTTTCAAGGCTAAATCAACCAATTCTTCCAAGCTAATATCTGGATGACATTGCTTACAGCCATCGAGCACTGTCGCAATGGACATTAATTCTGTCTGATGCCACTCATCTAGAATACGCTCACTCATCTCGCCCTGAACTTTGGCCAAGGTCAACGCTAGCGCCTCTTCATGGCGACTTAAAAATTTCAGCATCATATCAATGCGCTCACGCTGGGTTTGCTCGCGTAGCTGCTCATATAAAATCGCGGCATTCGAATGAATATCTTGACTGAGCTGAAGTACATCGCGGACCGTTTTAAAACTCATAATGACACCTAATGCGAGTGACTCGCCTTCACCCCTTTCAAATAGGCAAAAAACGATATTGATAAGTTAACTATAGTCCCTGTTCACGCATTACCAAGGCTAAATACACTTATTATGGCAATAGACAGAGACCGTTAAATCTTGATCAAAATCCTCAAGCTTAGGCAAGGTACTTACAACATACTGCTCTACTGCAGCCAGAGATGACCAGGGAGGAAGTTGATACTGAGTTTCTGCCACCAGCCAGCTTGGAATAGCAGCGCACTGTTTCGCTAAATCACCCGCACTGGTCAAGTCATACAAGATATCCGCCGCTAACAAACAGTCAAAGCTACCCGACTCTCCTGTCCACGCCTCTGTAACAGCGACCTTAACAGCATTACGCTCAGCATTAGCCTGACACGCGATCAATGCCAAAGGATCAGAGTCGCAACATAGAACCGAACTCGCACCCGCTTTTGCGGCAGCTATTCCGACCAAGCCAGAACCACAGCCAAAATCCAATACCCGCTTCCCTCTCACCAACTCTGGATTAGCCAGGATATATTGGGCTAAGCCTTGGCCCGCAGCCCAAGCAAAAGCCCAATACGGCAAGCCCTGCCAAAACTGACCTATCTGCTGACTGTCTAAAGTAAGGCCTTCACCATTTAAGGCGAGCAATGAAAGCTCAATCTTCTGCTTGCCATAATTGAGTGACTTCCACTCCAATTGAGCACCGGGTAATAGTTCGGATAATTGCTGAGTCAGATAATTCACAAGTACTTTCTCACAAGGTATATTTCTTTTTGAAGCGAATGACTTTCTTCAAATAATTACGTGACTCTAACTTAGGATGTTTATTAACAATGTACTGGTAAACTTGCGCTGCTGACATGCGATTAATTTTAGCCACTGCCTTTTTTCTATTGCTATCAAAGCTGCGTAACAACTGCCCTGCGCCACCATTATAAGCAGCTATCATGCAATATTCTTGAGCTAATGAATTATGAATTCCGCGTAAATAAACATCTCTCAATATTGATAAATAACCACTACCTACTTCAATATTATTTTTCGCATTGAATAAATACTGGCGACTAGGCCTATGATCATTTTTTTTAATCCGTTGAAAATAATCTCGACCTGCCGTATTCGACATTATCTGCATCAAGCCATAGGCTTGAGAACGACTGACGGCAAACGGGTTAAAACTGCTTTCGGTTTCTATTAATGAGAATATTAAGGCTTCGTCGAGACCATAACGCAAAGCAGACTGAGTAACGTAGGGCAAATACTGCTGAACCGCGACTTGCTTAAACTGGCGAACTAAAGGGATATCAACCCAGTAAGTCTTATGCCCATTCACCCACTTCATCTTTAATTGACTGTCGACCAGATACTGGGCATAACGCTGAGCTCGCCATAAAAAAGCGATGCTTTTACCATCATGATCTTTTACTTTATTGAATAAAAAAGGCTGCCCGGTTAAACCGACATCTTGGGCGGTGTAAATATCAACCTGCTGCGGATCAGCTGGAGTTAATAACGTCGACGTTATCGCATGCGCTAATACTTGTTGATAATCTTCTGCCTTTTGAGTTTCCACGCGAATTCTACCAAGATTGAAATCTACTTGGGCACGACTGGCGTAGTCATCTAGATATTTGACATAGGACTGACGAGAAGGGGCGACAAAATCATCCCCCCACTGGGAATAACCCTGCTCAGAAAAAAACTCAATTTCAAGCAACATTGCCTGAACATCATCCGACAACTCAATAAAATTCTCGGGTAATGCCGCTCGACAAGCCAAGAATGGCATCCAAGTAGATACCAAAAGAAAAAATATAAGAATGTATTTAAAGCGCATCATGATGCCTCCACAGAGCAGGCATCATACTGAATATCTAGAAAATTGTCAGCTTAGCGCTTCGCTTCACGTCTAATAGCTGAAGTGGTGAAATCTCTTTTACTGTATTCAACGCTGTAGTCATAGGTAGCGCCGCGGTCATTATCAATACCTTCAACAAAGTAGCGGCCATCTTTAAAGTCATAAGTATTTTCTAAGGTTGAAAACATCAAAGGAATTTCAAAGTAATTAATCAAGTGCGACTCACTAAACTGCCATAGCTCACCTTTTTCATCGTATTCTTCAGCATAGACAATTGACCAACTGTCTTCATCAAAATAATAACGTCGCTTAGCATAGCGATGCTGCAACCCTGTACGTAGGGTTGCTTCGACAACCCATACACGATGAGCCTCATAACGTAATAGTTTAGGGTTCAAGTGAGCGGGACCCGTGATATCTTCAACCGTTAAATCCGGACCGTGCAACAAGTACGAATTATAAGGAATATACATCTCTTGCTTACCCACTAATTCCCAATTGTAATAAGTCGGTGCACCATTAAACATATCAACCTGATCAATTGTCCTTAAAGAATCTGTCGCACCATCAGGGGTATCATGATTTAAATCAGGAGTACGGCGAACACGACGCTGGCCTGGCACGTAAATCCACGATTTACGCGGCGATCTAACTTGATCCAACGTTTCATGCACGAGGGTAATTCCACCCGCCTGAGTCGCAGGCGCTAACGTTTTACGCTTCAAAAAGAAAATTTTATTATTTAAGTCACTGGTCGATAATTCAGGGTCGCTGTACCCAAAGTAATATTTATAATCCCGTAACGTTACTGCTCGACTGCCCGCAGCATTCACATGGACTGTCGAGGCTTGATAGCTTATAGATTGACCACGAAAGCGTAACGTATGATTCCATAAAACTTCCAATCCACTTTGTGGTATTGGAAAGGGCGAACTAATACGTGAACCGCTCACACCTGAGCCATACTTCATCAACGATGAATTACTAACATTCTCCTTAATGCCCTCATAAACATAATCAGGGTACGAAGCCGATCGATGTGTTTTATACACGGGCAATTCCATACTTGGAAATTGCTGCAGTAGTTTTTGACTACCTGGGCTTAAGCGGTTTTTAAATTTTTCCATGTTCGCTTGCGTAATTGTATACAACGGCTTTTCACGAAAATAAGGATTACTATGAAAATGTCCTGACTGATGGCTTTTAGATGATTTCAACCCACCTGTCCAAGAAGGAATATCTTTACCATTTCCTACTCGCTCTGCACCCACTGGCGTCAAATCTTTAGCTAAGCGACGTGCATCTGGCTCACTAGCTTGAGCCGTAAAGGCTAAGCTCATAAATAGAAAAGAGAGTACGATCTTTAGCATTGGTTTTTCCAATAATTATATTTAGAGGGCGCAGGCTAATACTTGGGCATTACTTGAACAAGAGGGGGTTACTCTTCGATACTAATCACTACAACTTGTTACAATGGACCGTACGAATAGAAATATAAAAGGCCACCTCCCACGAAGGAAGCAGCCTCAAATGATAGGCTTTAAAGAAGATTTAATTCATAAACTGCGGTGCTAAACCACTTCCCCATAAAATCGCCGTTGCAGCCATCAAGCCAACCAGAGAGCACATCCCTACGGTCAAAATTGAGCTTGCGAAAATAAACCCACGCTCTTCAGGTATATTCATAAAGATTGGAATCCCGACATACAATAAGTACAAGGAATAACTGACCGCCCCCAATACTACAAATACATCCAACCAAAGAATAGGCAATAAACCAATAAATCCAGACAGAAACATCGGCGTAGCCGTAAACGTTGTGAAGATCAGACAGCGCTCAAAACTGGCATCAGCACCAAACGTTTTTTCCATCCAAAAAGTACAATAAGATACGAAAGCCAACCCCACCAAGAGTGAAATATAAAACAAGATCGCAATGGGTAGCGCACTTTCAACAGTTAACTTCATTACATCACTACCCGCGACACTCCAGCCATATTGGGTTGTGCCAATAAATAAGCTAACCGGCGGAATCATTGCCAAAAAAATCGCGTAACGTAAATAAACCTGCATCAGGCTATATTTTTCACGCCTTATAAATGACCACTCATTTTTAGGATGGTATAACAGTCCAAACATATGTGCAGTAAACATAGTCGTCCCCCTCTTGTTACAGCACTGGGGAATACAAAATGTATTACCCATAGTTAATAACTAGCTTCAAAAAGGAAAAATGGCAAGTGTGCACGACGCTCTGACAGTCTAATTTACTCTGTAAAATGCTGTATTAATGACTCGGGGAGAACTGACTTAAATTTTGGCATAACCGTTAACACATTGTTATTGCTGGAGAAAAGAACATCATCAAGATGGCAACGATGCAAACTTGCAACAATTTGAGCCAATAATAATAAACTTAATGGGGAATTATCAGGCCCCTGCCAAAAAGCAGGTTTCATATCCGGCGCATCAGTTTCCAATACCAGTGATGATAAAGGCAAACGTGCAATCGTCGCCCGTAACTTTCTAGCCCTAGGATGGCTCATAGCGCCGCCAATGCCCAACTTAAAGCCAAGACCAACCATAACCATACCTTGCTGATAACTACCGCTAAAGCCATGTACAATACCGCCTTGATCAAAGCCTATGCGCCTAATCATGGCCGCGACTTCATCATAAGCTTTACGAATATGCAGGATGACAGGTAGGTTCAGTTTTTCTGCGATTAAAAATTGCTGCCGACATAACTCAGCTTGTTGCTCATGCCCAGATTCAGCCAACATCAGATCAAGACCAAACTCACCAATGGCGACTAATTTAGAACCCTGATTAGACTCTCGATTAGAACCTAGAGCAGAGTCCGGATAAAGTTTGGCTCTTTGCTCAAAGCACATACTCTCTAAACGCTGCAAATCCCCCTCGTGGTGCTGCTCAAGAAAATAAGGGTGCAACCCTAAAGCATAACCCCAGGGTTTATCAGCACACAGCTCGATTAATGATTGCCAAGTCTCGGCTACCACCCCAGGAATAACGAGCCCTGTACAGCCAAAGCGTTGTAATAACTGCCAATGAGATTCGCGATCAGAGTGAAACTTATCAAAATCAAAGTGGCAATGAGAGTCAATCCAATGCCGGCTTTTAGAACTTCCAATAAAATTTTCTGATTCAACAGAGAAAGGCATATTTGGCCCTAGTAATTAATAGCATGATTGGTTTATTGTGGTGGAAAATGGAAGCCGGAGCAACGAATGGATCTCAGCCCAAAAGAGCTAAGGGAGATGGTTATTAGACCTACCCTTATCGCTCTGGATAAATACTCTCTCGCGGCAGAAAACTTACTGATGGCGATAGCCTTAGTTAAGCAAGAGAATATGAACCGTCTTGAAGCAACCAGTGGCAAAGCTTACGGCATCTTCCAAATTGATGTGCCAAGCCATCAAAGAGTCTGGGATAAATACCTCGCCTTTAATCCTGAGCTCGCAAGTAAAATTCGCGGTCTCGCATCGCAGCGTGAATTTCTCAACCAGCCTCATTTAGAGCTCGCAACCAACCTATCCTATGCAACCGCTATAGCTTGGGCACTGCATCTAGCCTACCCGCAAGCAAAAAAATCGAGTTCAGCAAAATCTACGACTAAATACTCAATAAGTAAGGCCAAGTCCACCTAAGCCGCAATACCCATTCGGTTCTTTGGCTAAATATTGCTGATGATAGTCTTCAGCAAAATAGAAAACGGGTGCCGTCATTATCTCTGTCGTAATCGCACCAAAACCCGCTTGCGAAAGTACCTGCTGGAAAGACTCTTTAGATTCATTCCCCAACTTAAGCTGCTGCTCAGAAAACGTATAAATACCGCTGCGATATTGTGTGCCCTTATCATTACCTTGGCGGTCGCCCTGAGTCGGGTTGTGCGCTTGCCAAAAATGCTCTAATAGCTGCTGATAACTAATCACTGCTGGATTATAAACAAGACGCACGATTTCATTATGATTACTGATACCAGAACAGACTTGCTGATACGTTGGATGTTCGTTATTGCCACCGGTATAACCAACGGAAGTAACAAAGACACCTTCCAGCTGCCAAAACTTACGCTCAGCACCCCAAAAACAGCCTAAGCCAAACATGGCATATTCCATTCCTGCAGGTAACACATCGACACTTTCACCATTAACAAAATGGGCTGATGCATGAGGCATAGTATTCATAAAAAGTTCTCTCCAAAAAAAAAGGCCATAACTTAAAAGTTATGACCTTAAACTATAACACTGAGTTCAATAAGAACTCTTATTCTAAGAATAATCGATCAATCTAGAAAGGAGAAGTCTTCTTCTTTCATTTGCATTAACGTCTTAGGATCTTGCAACATCATTTTTGCATGCCCCTTAGTACGCGGCAGCATACGCTCAAAATAGAATTCAGCCGTCTGAATCTTAGCTTTATAGAATGCTAAATCTCCTTCACCCGCTTCAATTTTAGCGTACGCAGTTTCAGCCATCATTGCCCAGTAATACGCTAAGCAAACATAACCAGAGTACATTAGGTAATCAACCGATGCCGAACCTACCATGTCACGGTTCTTAGAAGCTTTAAACGCAATACGGTAGTTATTAATTTTCCAAGCTATCATGCAACGCTTAAGAGGCTTAATAAACTTCTTCATTTCAGAACGCTTAGTTCCCTTGGTGAATTCAGAAACCTTATCAGCAAAAGTATTAAACGATTTGAACTTACCTAATAGAACCTTGCGGCCTAATAGATCGAGTGCCTGCACCCCAGTAGTCCCTTCATACAACTTAGAGATTTGAGCATCACGAACAATCTGTTCCATGCCCCACTCTTTAATATAACCGTGGCCACCATAAACCTGCACACCATGATTCGCTGCTTCGTAACCTAGTTCGGTTAAGAAAGCCTTCAAAATAGGGGTTAAGAAACCTAGCTCATCATCATACTTTTCATACAACTCGGTATCTCCGTTCTGATGAGCTGCCCCCATCAAATCAGCAATACGACCAGCGCTATAAACCATTGCTCGGCCGCCTTCAGCGATCGCTTTTTGGGTTAATAACATGCGACGCACATCTGGATGAACCATCAAGGTATCAGCTACTTTATCTGGATCTTTTTTACCGGTTAACGCGCGCATAGAGCGACGATCTTTCGCATAAGGTAAAGCACCTTGGAAAGAAAGCTCAGCAGAGGCAACACCTTGAATCGAAGTACCGATACGGGCGGTATTCATAAAGGTAAACATGCACATCAAACCCTTATTTTCAGGGCCAATCAAATAACCTTTAGCGCTATCAAAATTCATCACACAAGTAGAAGAAGCGTGAATACCCATCTTCTCTTCGATAGAACCACAGGTCACTGGGTTACGATCACCCAAAGAGCCATCGGCATTTACATTGAACTTAGGCACGATGAATAATGAAATACCACGAGTACCTTCTGGAGCACCCGGTAAACGCGCCAATACGATATGAATGATATTATCAGTCAGATCGTGATCACCAGAAGAGATAAAAATTTTAGTACCGGTAACATCATAAGAACCATCGCCATTGGGTACAGCCTTCGTTTTAACTTGGCCTAAATCCGTACCGCACTGTGGCTCAGTCAAACACATCGTACCCATCCAACGACCGTCAGACAGGGGTACAAAGTATTCTTGTTTCTGTTCTTCAGTACCGTGCATCCAGATCGTATTCATCGCACCCAAAGATAAACCTGGGTACATGCCCCAAGACCAGTTAGCCGTACCAATCATTTCAGACTTAGCCAATGCTAAAGACATTGGTAGACCTTGGCCGCCGTATTCAACAGGCGTCGCCATTGACTGCCAGCCGCCTTCAACGTACTGGTCATAAGCTTCTTTAAAGCCTTTAGGGGTATAAACTTTACCGTTATCGAAACGACAACCTTCATCACCACTTTGGTATAAAGGGGCAACTACATCTTCAGAGAAAGACGCCGCTGCGTCTAAAATCATATCAACCATCTCTGGCGTTGCTTCATCACCACCAGGAATAGTCTGGTAATGTTCTTGGAAGTTAAAAACATCGTTCATTAAGAACTTGATGTCTTTAACAGGAGCCTTGTACTGAACCATGGAAGAACCTTTTATATTAAATAAGCTGAATAAAAATAGATTAAAACTGTTCGCGCGAACGACTCATAAAACGATTTAGCAGCGCTCTCTAAGAGCACTATTCGATAAAACCTAGCGAACGAATGATCAAGTAGATTATTACAGAATGTTACAGAAAGGCATTGGCTAGCTAGCCCAGCTAGACTGTCACCAGAGCGAGGTCGGTTGTAATTGATCTACATACTCCTTATGGTAAAGATACCGCCAATGCATCTGGAGAAAAATATGAGTACTCATAATGACGAATAATGATAAATACAGTATTGAAAACACCGACTACACCCTCGGCCAAGATAACGTTCAGAAATGGGGATTTGATGTCCACAACGCCGTATTTGGTATCAGCGCAGGTCTGATTTTAATCTTTTTAATTGCAACCCTCGTCGCTGACCCTGCATCCTCCAAAGCACTACTCGATGGCCTGAAATGGGACATTATTAAAACTTTCGATGCCTTTTTTATGTGGTCTGCCAACTTCTTCGTGGTCTTCTGCTTAGTACTTGCTTTATCACCTTGGGGTAAAATTCGCCTTGGCGGTACTGAAGCCAAAGCCGAACACTCAACCCTATCTTGGTTAGCGATGCTATTTTCTGCCGGCATGGGGATTGGACTGATGTTCTGGGGTGTTGCTGAGCCCGTTGCCTATTTCACTGGCTGGTACGAAACGCCATTAGGTGTTGCTGCTAATACTCCAGAAGCCGCCGATATGGCGTTAGGCGCAACTATGTATCACTGGGGACTTCACCCATGGGCTATTTATGGTGTAGTTGCCTTATCACTGGCATTTTTCGCTTATAACAAGGGCCTACCACTTTCCATGCGCTCGGTATTTTATCCGATTCTTGGAGACCGTACGTGGGGCTGGCCTGGACACATCATCGATATTCTAGCCGTACTGGCGACCTTGTTTGGCTTAGCCACATCGCTCGGTTTAGGTGCACAGCAGGCAGCAGCCGGTATCAGTCATGTGTTTGGTATTTCTGATGGCATCAGCTTGCAGATCATCATCATTATCGTCATTACCTTACTCGCGACCGCCTCGGTAGTGCGTGGTTTAGAAGGTGGCGTTAAGGTCTTATCCAACGTCAATATGATCATTGCCTTCTTACTATTAATGTTTGTCATCGCCCTCGCATTTGCCGTATCACTGGGTACTATTCCGCAAACGATCATGGCTTACGTACAGAATATTATTCCGCTATCCAATCCCCATGGACGTCCAGACGAAGCTTGGTTCCAAGGCTGGACCGTATTTTATTGGGCTTGGTGGATTTCTTGGTCCCCATTCGTAGGCATGTTCATCGCGCGTATTTCTAAAGGCCGTAGCGTCCGTGAATTCATTACCGCCGTGCTATTGGTTCCTACCGTTGTTACAACTGTTTGGATGTCAGTTTATGGCGGCATTGCGATTGAGCAAGTGCAAAATGGTATTGGTGCTTTAGGAACCGACGGACTAACCTCTGTTCCGCTAGCGATGTTCCAGATGTTTGATGAAATGGCACTCGGCTCAATACTGTCCTGTATTGCCATTCTGCTAGTACTGGTTTTCTTCATCACCTCATCTGACTCAGGATCGCTGGTTATTGACAGTATTACTTCAGGTGGCAAGGTTGATGCGCCGGTACCCCAGCGTATCTTCTGGGCGACTGTAGAGGGTGCTATCGCTATTGCTTTACTCTGGATCGGTGGAACAGAAGCCATCCAAGCGTTACAGGCAGCCACCATCTCGACCGGCTTGCCCTTCACGTTTGTATTATTACTGATGTGTGTTTCCCTCATCATGGGAATGCGTACTGAAGCTAAAAAATAAACGTTAGAAGATAACGTTTAGATCGAGCGCCCTATTCATGGGCGCTTTTTTTTGCCCTTCTTTTGCGCCCGCCTTCATACAATCCCTCCCCGTCATCAATACCAGAGTTTTCTAACCGGTGTTTGCGCTAACTTATGCTTGGCAATTTGAGCTTGCAGCAGCTCGGCTGTGGCTAATGCGTCAACCAGTGCATTATGATTTTCATAAGCGGGTAAGTGATAGCGTTCACGTGCATAGAGTAAGCGCAAAGAAGGCAGTTGTTTTTGCAAAAAACGTCCAACCAAAGACTGTTTACGACGCAAGTATCGCGCTTCCAGCTCGAGTGTATCGATTACTGGAAATAAGAAGTTTTTCTGCAAAATTTCAGCAATGGCAGTACGAAAAAATTCGCGCTCCATGTAGCGGTAATGCACGACAACTTGCTTGCCTTGTAAATTCGCCATCAATTCTGCCACAACCGTATCCAATGCAGGGGCTTCTGCGACATCAGTATGTGTTATCCCATGAATCACCACCGACTCTGATGTTAAGCGTCGGCTACTCACAACCCAATGCTTAGCCTGTGCCAAGTAAATACGCTGATGATCGAAAGGCACCAAACCAATACTAACAATGTCATCCTTCTGAGCATCTAAACCGGTTGTTTCTATATCCAATGCGACAAAGTCTGTCTGCTGCATCGCTTGTCGAGTATCTAATAGAGGCTCTTGATAAAAAGACGTCAGGCAGCTCGGCAACTCGTTCTGAGCCTGACTTGAGTAAAACTGATCCCAGTCATCAGGAATAACTTTATAAGAGAGTAAGGCCATCTTCATTTACCCTAGTGATGTGCGGTATAGCGAAATTTCAGAAACTTTTGCGCACTGCTTAGTACCTGAAAAGCTTCCTTCAAACCCCGTCGTTCTTTACTCGACAGGGTTTCTGGCTCAACCGTATTATCAGCATCCTCACCCGCCTCAAGAGCAGCTACCTGCTGGCGTATTCGAATCATTGACAGATATTCCAAAGCATCCGATAGCTCATCTTGCTTGCCCTCAGGCAGTAATGTCGATTTAGCGAGATCCTCTAAGCGATCGAATGAGTTCTGCGATAAAGAGCCTTCTGCTAAAGCATGTACCCGGATCACATCAACCAAAGGCGCTGTTCCTCGGCGCTTTAAATTAAGGCTATAACGCTGACGCCCATCCTTTTCTAACACGAAATCTTTAAAGAAGCCCAATGGCGGAGTACGATTCATAGCGTTGCGAGACAAGGCCGCGAGAAAAGCAGGATTATTCTTAGCTTTGCCGACAATAAAACGGGTCAACTGTTCTGCCCAAGCTATTTTACCGTCGACACCTTCTAAATCAAAAAAGATTGAGGCATTCAGTAACGCTTGCGGATTAGGCTTTTCAATCCACTCACTGAATTGCTGCTTCCAATCCTTCAAGGTCATACGCCACTGGGGGTTAGACGCCATGATGCCACCCGCACAGTAACTATAACCACAAGCATCCAAGCCATCGCAAACAAAATCGGCGAGCTGCTTAAAATAATCACCATGGCGAGCTTCGTCATAATCGACTGATAATATCAGCGCATTATCCTGATCGGTGACCAGCAACTGCTCCTCTCGCGCCATCGACCCTAGCGCAAGAAAACAATAAGGAACCGGGGGGGCGCCTAATTTTTCTTCTGCGAGCTGCAGTAAACGCTGTTTGAATGTTCGCCCAATCGCCGACATTGCACTGCCAATCATATGCGAACTCGCCCCCTCATGCTGCATTCTCACCATAACAGACGGAACTTGAGCGGACTGCTCCGCTAATCCTTCTACCGTCTCCTGCACAAGAATACCGCGTACTAACAAAAGGCTGCTCTGGGATTCATATTGCACAATATCGGTGAGCGCAACGATGCCGGTGACTTTATCGTGACGCACGAGCGGTAAATGATGAACGTTGTGGCGCAACATAAGTAACTTGGCTTCGTACACATAGGCATCATGGACGATGGTAATCAAATCGCTCGACATAACATCTCGTAACGGCGTATCAAACGACAGCCCTTCCGCTAATACGCGCACGCGAAAATCACGATCGGTGACAATCCCCAGCGGATATGAAGCACTGTCATTACCCTCAAGGTCAGTACTGACTCGATCAAAAATAACCACTGACGACACACTTTGCTCCGTCATTTTTTGAGCACACTCACGCACCGTAGAGTCTGCCGATAAATAAACCGGCTCGCTTTGAATAATGTCACGCACGCGCACCGTCGTCATATCATTTTCGCTGTCTTCGCTCTGCACCACCTGCTGTAATGTGGAGTGTTCATTGACCTCAAAATAGTCACCAAACTCACCAAACAGATCGCACAATGCGAAAAACTTTTCTGACGGTATGCGATAAATCAGCGTATCTTCCAAAGCCTTTACGGGATACCGAACATGGCCGTTCAAAAGAATTCCCAACTGACCAAAAACATCCCCAGACTCAAGACGATTATAGAGCTCACCGGTTCGACGAAAAACTTCAACCGAACCAGAACGAATCATATACAGCGCATCAATCGACGCACCGTGTTTCAAAATTTGGCTTTGCGCTTGGTAGTAGCTAACTTCAATTTGACCACACAGCGCGGAAATTTCCTCTACTGGCAGACTGTCAAAAGGTTCGTGTGCGCTCACGAAAGTAATGATGTCTTGAATCTCAATTGACATGCCTAAATCCTTTGCAACTTGAGCTGTTCGTTGTAATCAACTCAGTGTAATAAAATATAATGCCTCCTTATGAAAGCGCTGACTACCCTTTATTATCCTACTAATCACCCCATTCATTATTCTAACTTTTTATCGTTTCTCTGTGCAGCGAAGCGCCTCTGAGCCTCTGTGGTAAATTCCCTCTCTATTTTTTATTTTCTTTTCTCAGCAGACATAAAAAAACCCAACTCATTGCTGAGCTGGGTTCTTTTTAAAACTAAGTCAAAGCGCTAAAACTTAAGCAGCACTGGCTTCGCGCTTAGCTTTTTCTTCGTCTTTCAATTCACGACGTAAAATTTTGCCCACTGGAGTCATTGGCAACTCATCACGGAACTCAATTTGACGTGGCATTTTATAAGCCGTTAGCTTGTCTTTACAGAACGTTTTAATGTCTTCTGCCGTTAGGTTCTGATCCGCTGCAACGATGAACAATTTAGCGGCTTCACCTGTCTTCGCATCAGGAATACCAATCACTGCACAGTTTTCAACACCAGGGTGACCGGCAACAACATCTTCAATTTCGTTTGGATAAACGTTAAAGCCTGAAACCAAGATCAAATCTTTAATACGGTCTACAATCTTAACAAAACCATCGGCATCAATTACAGCAACATCACCAGTACGCAACCATTCACCATCTGGAGTGAAGGTATCTTTAGTCGCTTCAGGACGATTCCAATAGCCTTTCATTACTTGAGGACCGCGAACACAAAGTTCACCGCGTTCGCCAACAGCAACTTCGTCGCCGTTATCATCGATACACATCAGTGCAGTACCCGGCATAGCCTGGCCAACAGTACCCATACGTTCTAGGCCATTAGCAGGATTCATCGTTACCGCTGGAGAACACTCGGTAAGACCGTAGGCTTCAGAAACACCAGTACCGGTAATTTCTTTCCAACGCTTAGCGGTATCATCTGGCAATGCAGTACCACCCGAAAGGGTTAACTTCATCTCACTGAAATCAATCTCTTTAAAGCGTGGGCTTGCCATTAGCGATACAAACAAAGTATTCAGACCGACAACACCGGTTAACTTCCAAGGCTTCATGAAACGAATAAACGTTTCAGTATCGCGTGGGTTAGCAATCAAGATGCTGTGATCACCCAGTTCAAACAAGGCCATCAAGTGAACCGTGAAAGAATAGATGTGATAGAGCGGTAAAGGTGCAACGATCACTGCCTGACCATTACCCTTCATTGGCGTGCCATCTGCAGTCGTTTGACCCAGCGCAGCAGCCGATTGAAGCATGTTAGCGACTAGATTACGGTTGGTTAATTCAGCACCCTTAGCAACACCGGTAGTACCGCCAGTATATTGCAATACGATAGTATCGTGTGGGTTCTTCATGTGGTTTGCTTGGAAGCTTTGACCTTTGCCTAGCTTCAAAGCTTTACGAAAAGAAACCGCTTCAGGAAGACTATAAGCAGGCACCATTTTTTTGATGTGCTTCGCGGCAGCGTTAATCAATACACGCTTAAGACCAGGTAACATATCCGCCAAGCTAGTAACGATAATGTGCTTAATGCCGGTTTGATCTTTAACACCCTGTACCGACTTAGCAAACACATCCATACAAAGCAGCGCTTTAGCACCAGAATCGTTGAATTGGTGTAGCATTTCACGTTCGGTATACAGTGGGTTGGTATTCACCACTCGTAAACCCGCGCGCAATGCACCATACATAGCAATAGGATATTGCAGAATGTTTGGCATTTGAATTGCGATTGAATCACCCGGTTTTAAGGTCGTATGATTTTGTAAATAGCTAGCAAACGCGGCACTGTATTCGTCAATTTGACGATACGTTAGCGTATAACCAATGCTGGTAAATGCAGGACGATCTGCATAACGTTTGAATGAGTTTTCAATGACCTCAACAACAGAATCATACTGTGATAAGTCGATAGTATCTTGAACACCCGGTGCACGTTTGCCGTCCCAGAAAGAAGCTTCCACATTATTCCCCTAGCAATAATCGCTAAATAGTAAGTCACACCGACAAAAACATTTTGATTTTGATGAACAGCATGTAACTTGAAATTGTTTATTATTTATATTCGTATCGACACTATGACGTAATTTTGGCTTGAATTGAAGTACTATTCGTGACAGGATTTCAGTCATATCACGCCAAAGACAATTTTATGACATCTACCTATTCTCAGCAGCGGCCTTTTTTAACCACGGACTATCTTGTCCAGCTAATCACACTCATGAAACAGCAAGGTTTTAATTCTGAACAAGTATTAGCTAATACATTGTTAAACGAACAAGTTATGCAACAAAATACCCGCATTTCACCGATGCAATATCATACCGTTGTTGAAAATGCTCTGGCGCTGAGTAAAGACCCTTTATTAGGCATCAAGCATGGCCAGGGATTAAATATCGCGAGCCATGGCTTTCTGGGTTTTGCAGCGATGGCGGCCGACGACCTAGATCAGGCGCTATCTTTGGCCATACGCTATGCCCGCACCCGAACTCTGCTAGCCGATATTCGCTTTCACAAAGAAGACGACAGTGCAGTTATTCAAATCAACCGCCTAGCGTCTATGCCCAGTACCTTTCCTTTTGTCGTTGAAAACATAATTTCTAGCTTTATTGGTGTCGCACGTTTTTTGATTAACCAGCAAGATGAAATGTCAGCCGTCGTTAAGTTAAGTTATTCCCCACAAGTTCACCCGAGCGAATACGAGCGTTTATTAGGCGTGCCGGTATTATTCAACCAGCCCTTTAACCAAGTCTGTTTCCCTGAATATTTATTAGACGTTCCGGTCTCTACCGCCAATGCCATTTCCAGAGGTTTGGCCGAAAGTGAGTGCGAAAAGCTATTAATTCAGCTCGATCAAGGGCAAGATTTAGTCATACAAATTCGTAATCAGCTCGAAAAGATGAATGCTTTTCCAACGCTACCGATCATGGCTAAAACCATGAATAGCAGCCCACGAACCGTTAACCGCCAGCTATCCCAACTCAATACGACTTATCAGCATATTTTAGATGATGTTCGGCGTGAGAAAGCGATCGATTTACTCAGTTATTCAAAAACCAGTATCGAACAAATCGCCATTCAATTGGGCTATAACGACCCCTCAAATTTTGGCCGTGCTTTTCGCCGCTGGCTCGGTAAAAGCCCACGCGCATTTCGTAAAGAGCTACAAAACATCTAACTTTTACCTGTACCAAGGTTTACTTTTAAGCCGCAATCAGTAGGATGAACTTCGTAGCTAAATTCCAATCATAATAAAATAGCACCGACATCCGATGACCAGTCTAAGCCACAATAATGCTCAGCGCCCATTACAAACCGCGCTAGGAGAAGCCGTCAACGGCTACTTCCAACAAAACACTCTTGCCAAAACAGGGAATACCGCGCTTTATCGTAAAGCCATTATCATCCTGTTCATGCACATCAGCTCGTACGCCTGCTTCTTTATTTTTGCTGAACCTTATACCTGGTTAGCCTGGACATTTCATGGCTTCACTACCGCTTTAATTGGTTTCAACATCATGCACGATGGCGCTCATGGCAGCTTTAGCAAGAATAAAAAAATCAATGCTTTAGCCGCCCATACATTCAACATAATCGGTAGCAATGCCTTTTATTGGAAGCAAAAACACAATTTAAATCACCATCCTTATACCAATGTCGCTAGCGCCGATGAAGATATTGAAGCCTTTGGTTTATTGCGTATGAGCCCCGACAAACCTCGCTATTGGTTTCATCGCTGGCAACACATTTACGTCTGGGCACTGTACCCATTAACCAGTTTATTTTGGTTTTTTGTTTTAGACTTTTTGGCTTACTTCAATCAAAAAATTGTTGAGCAAGAATTCTCTCAGAAATACCAAGCAAAAGATTCCGCGATATTTTGGCTAAGCAAGGCTTTTTACATCACGCTCTATTTAATAATACCCAGCACCTTTTTAGGCTGGGAAACGGTGATTATTGGCTTCTTATGCCTGCACGCTGTGATGGGGGTTTTGTTCGCCGTGGTATTTCAGCTTGCCCACGTAGTTGATAAAACAGAATTCCCGCAGCCAGATGAACATGGCAACCTGCCTTATGAATGGGCCGCTCATCAACTGGCGACGACGGCTGACTTCGCGCCTAACAGTAAAATTACAACCTGGTGTGTGGGAGGATTGAACTTCCAGATTGAGCATCATTTATTCCCTAGAATTAGCCATACTCACTATCCCGAACTGCATAAAATAGTCCGTGAGGTGTGTGCCCAACAAGGGGTTCTACATCGTGAATATCCGAGCGTAGGGCAAGCTATTTTAGGGCATATTAGGCATTTAAGAACCATGGGCCACGCAGAATCTCTACAAACAGCCCAAGCCTAGTAAAGTTGCATCCATGCTAGCGGAGATAAACTTCCGCTAGCATTAAATTTATTGTCTAATTTCCCCCTCCTAGTTGATAACCCAAGCCAAGCAGATTATCTTAGCGCGCAGCCCGCTCTGCAGAGCAGCATGTTTTCACCAATAGAAAATTCTTCAGCAACGTTTCAGCGTTAGGTAATTGTTTATGGTATATCCTCAATTTTTAGTTATTGATGCCAGTTCTTACGAGCTAGACGGACATCCCATTGCGATTGCCTGGTCTTTAACCGACGGTACGATCAAAAATACCCTACTGCAGCCTGAAGAAACTTGGCATGAGTGGGATGCAGGCTTAGAAGACTTGCACGGCATGACCCAAGAGATTTTGATTCAGTCCGGCGAACCGGTTTGGGAAGCTGTAAAAGAGTTTGAATTTGATTGTGAAAATTCAATCTACCTCGTGCAAGACGCCGAACGTACCATGGAGCTACTAGAGCGCATGTACGACGCTTACGATAAAGAACCCGGTTCTGATCTAATCGGCATTCATGAATGGCACAAGAGTGAAACTGAAGAACGCTACCAGATGATGGAAGATATACGCAGCGACCTCGAACTGAGCCCTTATCGTTGCGAAGACAATGTCCGTATGATGCTGGAAATGTGGGTTCGCGCGAACGATGCTGAGCAACGCAGTGCAGTGAGCGACTAGCCATGGAGCGTAGCGCCGTGAATACCTGCACGGCCGGGCTAGGCCGGAAGGCACTCCATGGATGGAAATTGTTATTGCTTTAACCAACCAAATTAACAGATTTTATAACTATTCAGGTAGTTCAAGTTAAGACAGATAAGATCCATTATTGGGTGTTTGTGGAGCAAATATGCGAGGCAGGAGCCGAACTAAGGCTACAGGGAGGTATTTACGCCGTTTTGTGGAATAAATACCCAATCATGGATCGATTTATAAAACCTGCTGAATAGTTACCAGGTTTTTAAACGCCGATAGTGAAAAAAACTACCAATCCATCAACTCTTTCACAAACGGCTTCGTCAGCTTACGCTGCGCCGATAACGAAGCTTGATCAAGCTCGGCTAATAAATCAAACAAGCCTGCCATATCACGTGGGCCACGAGTCAAAATATAACGCGCCACCTCTTCACTCATATTCAAACCACGAACCCGTGCGCGTAATAACAACGCCTTCAATTTATCGTCATCTTCCATCGGCTCAAGCTGATAGGTAATACCCCAGCTTAAACGTGAGGTTAAATCCGGTAATACAATACCGTTATTTCTTGGGCTTTCAGTCGCTGCCACCAGCATGCGCGAACCGGCATCACGAAGACGGTTAAACAAATGAAACAACGCTTCTTCCCACTCTGGCTTGCCCGCAATCGCTTCAATATTATCCAAAGCAACCAACTGCAAAACTTCCAAATCTTCAAATACGGCAGGATCGTACGCGACCAATTCATCCAATGGCAAATACACGGCCTTATGGCCTAAACCTTCAGCGTAATGACACGCGGCTTGCAATAAATGACTGCAGCCAACACCTTCTGCGCCCCACAAATAAATAAACGGCTCGCCACCTTCACGCCACTGATCTTGAACCGAATAAACAACCTGAGCATTGGGTCCAGCAAAATAATTAGCGAAACGTGCGTCATCTCTCACCGACACCGATAACGTTAACTGCTGCGCTTGGGCTTCAATCGCCATTAAAAGCACTCCTAGACACTACTGCGCCCATTCAAATTCTTTTTCTTGTAAACTGGATAATTTATTATCCAACCGAATGATGCGCTGCACCTTATCCCAGCTTCCTTCTAGGTTTAAATATAACTGCAGATTATCCCTATCTACTTGCGCAACCTCAACTAATCGTACTCCAGAAATGCTCTGCAAATACGCTAAAACTTTCGAATAATCACTAAAGTCTTTCACCTTCTTCACCAAAATACGAATGCCCGACCGTCCATTCATCGGGTCTGACTTAATCGCAAATTGATCGGCAAAGAACCGCCCTACCTGAGTTGATACGTTGGTTAAAGCCGCTAGCGGCGAATCACCCTCAGTTAAAATGGGCAAACGCTGCTCGCCTCGAAACAATATGCCTTCATACTGCCAAGCGCCTGCCGCAGACTGGTTAAGCTTTCCCGCTAATACCGCATCGGCCTGATAACGCTCCGAAGCCTTAATAATAGGTTCAGAAACCAACCACCATAATTGATTTAACGGCAATTCTGTCTGATCTTCAAGATCATTCATCGGCCACAGAATCGGTAAGCCACGCTCAGAAAAAGCACGTCCTAAACGAGTCTGCCATTCAGGCACCTGCTCAGAAATCAATAATCGACCGCCATTGCCATCAGCCTGAGTTGAAGCAACTGCATTAACATCCGATTCAAACACAATCCCACCGTCTAAATTAGCCACCGGCTCAACGACAACCTCAGATGATTCAACCGCTAACCAATTTAATAATAACGGACGATTTTCACCCCAAATCGGTGCATTAGCACGTCTCATTAAGGGAATTAGCAACGCCTTACTAAACCAAGCCTGCAAATAAACCTGATCATCCACATTATCTTGATGGTAACTAAAGCCCTGCATATAACGATTAGCATTGTTACTCGCGGCCACAAGAGTCGGATTCGACAATACCTCTTGATAGCCAGAAACCTTGATCAATAATTGTTGGAATGCCCACTGCACCCCTAATTTACGGCTTTCTTCAGTCTGATCATCCACCGCCACACTAATACGATAGAGATCCGACACATTCACCGCAAACGCGTTAAAACTTAATAAACACAGACATAAGACGAAAAAACGCACACAAAATCCCTGCTTTGAGATAAATAACAAGGCGCCATTGTGCCACTCCCAACCCGTATGAGCCAGCCAAACCATACCCCTAACGCCATCGTCACACATTTACTACACAATATCCGTGCACCGAGTCGCACAACGCGGTAGAATGTGGCGCCTAAAATTCCCACATTTAGTCAGATTTTCAATACCCTGAAAATTCGACTAATTGCCACAAAGCGAACGACGAGACGTAAACCGATGAGCGATCAAAAATCCTTAAGTTACAAAGATGCTGGCGTAGATATTGATGCTGGCAACGCCCTAATTGAACGAATCAAAGGCGTCGCCAAACGTACTCGCCGCCCAGAAGTCATGACTGGCTTGGGTGGCTTCGCTTCTTTATTCGAACTACCTCAGGGCTATAAGCAACCTGTATTGGTTTCTGGCACTGACGGTGTTGGTACAAAATTACGTCTAGCTATGGACATGAACAAGCACGATACCATCGGTATCGACTTGGTTGCGATGTGCGTTAACGACTTAATCGTTGGCGGCGCTGAGCCATTATTCTTCCTCGATTATTACGCGACCGGCAAGCTAAACGTTGATATTGCAGCGGACGTTGTTAGCGGCATCGGCGATGGTTGTGAATTGTCAGGCATTGCTTTGGTTGGCGGCGAAACCGCTGAAATGCCGGGCATGTACGAAGGCGAAGACTACGATCTAGCCGGCTTCTGCGTAGGCATCGCGGAAAAAGAAGAAATTATTGATGGTTCTAAAGTAGCGACTGGCGATACATTAATCGCGTTAGCCTCTTCTGGCCCACACTCAAACGGTTACTCTTTGATCCGTAAGATCATCGAAGTATCAAATGCCGATCTAGAGCAAGACCTAGATGGCCAGCCATTGAAAGATGCCTTGATCGCACCAACCAAGATCTACGTTAAATCAGTACTTAAACTGATTAACGCCAGCGAAGTTAATGCACTTTGCCACATCACTGGCGGTGGTTTCCAAGAAAACATCCCACGTGTATTGCCAGCAACCGCTAAAGCCGTAATCAATACTAAGAGCTGGGATCTACCTCCTGTCTTTAAGTGGTTACAAGAAAATGGCAACGTTGAAGCTTTCGAAATGTACCGCACGTTCAACTGTGGCGTTGGCATGATTGCTTGTGTTCCAGCGGATAAAGCAGATGCAGCGATTGCATTACTAAATGCTGAAGGCGAACAAGCTTGGATCATTGGTCACATCGAAGATGCGGTTGAAGGTGAAGAGCAAGTAGATTTGCAGGGCCTATAAGTCATGCAAGCGAGCGAAGCCGATAAGCCACGCATTGTCATTCTGATCTCTGGCACCGGTAGCAACATGGTTGCCATTGCCGATGCCGTACAAGCCGAAGACTCAGATTCAGGAATTGACGCTGAAATCGTTGGCGTGATCAGTAATCGTCCTACCGCCGGTGGCTTAGAAAAAGCCCAAGCAATGGGACTGCATACTGACCTCATCGACCATACGCTTTACGCCAGTCGCGAAGAGTTCGATCATGCGTTAATCCGCATGATCGAAGATCTTAAGCCTGATCTCGTTGTACTTGCGGGCTTTATGCGTATTTTAACAGCGGATTTCACCCGCTATTACGAAGGGCGTTTATTAAACATTCACCCATCGTTATTGCCGAAATACCAAGGTTTAAATACTCATCAGCGCGCACTGGATGCAGGTGATGATAAGCACGGCGTAACTGTGCACTTTGTGACCGAAGAACTTGATGGCGGCCCCAATGCTATTCAAGCGGTCGTACCGATTCTTGATATTGATAACGCCCAGCAATTACAGCAGCGTGTTCATGTGCAAGAGCACATCATTTACCCGATCGCGGTTAAATGGTTTTGTGACGGTCGTTTAACCATGCAAGGCACCAAAGCCCTGCTCGATGGTAAAGTACTGCCTACCACAGGCATACAGTTAGAAAGCTAACAGTACTTACAATCTGTCGCGCTGAAGAAAGTCATGACCACCCTGGTCATGACTTTCTAATCCCCTCTTCTATTGTCATTTCAAGCACTGTCGATATACTGAAATCTCTCATCGCTAGCAAAATGACGTACTCATGGCCTATACCCGATTATTTTTACTGCTTTCACTCATACTCAGCTGCCTAACCAGCAATGCCAGCGCCGATACAGAACAGCCTTACCCCGAATTCACTGCGAACTACAATGCAACCTGGACAGGCGGCTGGTTCCCTATCAACGTCGATGCTCAGCGCTCACTTCGTTATCAACAAGACGGCTCTGCGATCTTAACCTTCGAAGCCGATTCAGCCATTGCCGGCCTTAAAGAAACAAGCACCTTCCGCTTTCTAGACAATGTCATTCAACCGCTGCAATATCGCTACCTGCGCACCGGGCTATTTAAAGAACCTGATCGCAACCAGCTATTCGATTGGCAGAATAAACAGATTGTGAACGGTGATAATCAGAAAGTATTTGAAAACCACTGGCATGATCAAGTTCAAGACAACTTGAGCTACAACCTGCAAGCCAGCATCGATTTAAAATCAGGAAAAACCCAATTCACCTACCCGGTGTTTGATCGAAAGAAAGTAAAAAACTTTAAGTTCCAACTGATTGGTTTTGAAGCCTTAAAAACCAAGGTAGGCACATTACGCACGGTTAAGGTCGAACAAATAGAAAAGAAGAAAGATAAGAAAAAAACCTACATTTGGTTTGCCAAAGATTACGACTACCTACTGGTTCGGCTTAAGCAAAAGCAGAAAGACGGTCAAACCTATCAAATAGACTTAACCGCAGCGGATATCAACGGTAAGACCCTAGGTAAGCTGACCTCCAAGTAGGTCAGCTGATTTATAAATAGATATGCTACAACCTAACCCCGACGACTTCATTGCGCCCCCCTGCCATGAAGACATTGAAATATTATTTCAAGATGAGCACATTCTGCTCATCAACAAGCCAACAAAACTACTCAGCTTATCGGGTAAGAATCCGGCCAATCTCGATTCGGTTCATTACCGCATACGACAAGACTTCCCTACAGCATTAATGATTCACCGCCTTGACTTGGGCACATCCGGCATCATGATATTGGCCCTTAGCAAAGAAATCAGCGCCAAGCTCAACCGCCAGTTCAGCGAACGTTTAGTGAAAAAAACCTATACCGCGTTATTAGCAGGGCATCTTGCAAATGAACAAGGCCAAATTGAACTGCCGATTGCTAAAGGTGAATTTCCTTACCAGAAGATTTGCGCTGATACTGGCAAGCCCGCATTAACTGAATATCAGCTATTAGCTCACGAAGACTATCAACAAAATGAGCAGCAAAACGGGCAACAGTATCCTGCTAGCCGAGTTATTTATCGTCCGCATACTGGCCGCACTCATCAACTGCGAATTCACAGCCAACAACTTGGCCACCCGATACTGGGCTGCGACCTTTATCCCAGTCCAGATGGCTCAACCGAGCACATGGCCGATCGTTTAATGCTGCACGCTACCCAACTAGAATTTAGCCACCCAATCAGCGGTGAGCGTATTATTGCGGTCTGCGACTGCCCTTTTTAGCGCGCATTTCTAAAAGAGCCTTTACTCTCTCGGCCCATTATTTTCTAATAGGCGATTATTAGAAAATCATTAACTCTCATTTTAAATATCACTTTAATTAGCACTAGGAGAACATCATGGCCGGTTTATTACCCGATATCGATCCACAAGGGTTATTAGAATATTCAGTTGTCTTTACCGACCGCTCTCTTAACCACATGTCACAAGCCTTCCAAGGCGTAATGAATGACATTTCTAGCAACCTAAAAGATGTGTATAACGCTGACGCAACGATTGTTGTTCCAGGCGGCGGCACTTACGGAATGGAAGCGGTTGCTCGCCAGTTCGCGCAAGATAAAAAATGCTTAGTGATTCGTAATGGTTGGTTCAGCTTCCGTTGGACCCAGATCTTCGAGATGGGCAACATTCCGTCTGAAAGCATCGTTATGAAAGCGCGCAAAATAGAAGAAGGCCCGCAAGCCCCTTTCGCACCTGCGCCAATCGACGAAGTAGTCGCGACTATTTTGAGCGAAAAGCCACAGATGGTTTTCGCCCCTCACGTAGAAACGGCTTCTGGCATGATCTTGCCTGATGACTATTTAAAAGCGGTTGCCGAAGCGGTTCATGCTGTTGGCGGCTTGTTCGTATTGGATTGCGTCGCATCCGGTACGCTCTGGGTTGATATGAAAGATATCGGCATCGATATCCTAATCAGCGCACCGCAAAAAGGCTGGAGTGCTTCTCCTTGTGCGGCATTGGTTATGTTGAATGATAACGCTTTGGCTGAAATGGATAAAACCACCAGCTCTAGCTTTGCCTGCAACCTAAAGCAATGGCACATCATCATGCAAGCCTACGTAAACGGCGGCCATGCATACCACGCGACACTGCCAACCGATGCGCTAACTAAGTTCCGCGATGCGATGCTAGAAACCAAAGAATACGGTTTCGAGAAAGTACGCAACGAGCAAATCGAATTGGGTCAAAAGGTCCGCGCTTTATTAGAAAGCAAAGGCATTAAGAGTGTTGCAGCTGAAGGCTTCAAAGCCCCAGGCGTAGTGGTTAATTACACCGCTGATTCTGATATGCAAAACGGTAAGAAGTTTGCTGCCCAAGGCATGCAAGCAGCCGCTGGCGTTCCATTGCAGTGTGACGAAGGTCCAGACTACAAGACCTTCCGCTTAGGCTTGTTCGGCTTAGATAAGCTGCACAACATTGATCGTACAGTCGCAAACCTTGAATCAGTTTTAGATCAAATTCTATAAATTTAGTCTGACTGACCGGTTTTGCTTTATATCGATATTGGGTACGTCATTCTTCGGCACGCCGTGAATACTTCCCTGTAGGCTCGGCCTCCCCATCCATGGGGAGGGACGGCCTTAAATGACGCACCCAATACCGATACGCAAAACCTACTCTTATCCTGATTCTCAATATCCTGAAATTCTAATGTTTATACAATTCTAATGTTTATAAAACCCAACTGGCGCATTCTAACAATCGGCGACGGCGATCTTTCCTTTTCAGCTTCTCTTTGGCAAGCCTTCAGCCCCAAGCAACTCACCGCTACGGTATTCGATAGCCAGCAGACCCTAGAAGATAAATATCAGCAGCATGCAATTGAGCAATTAAAAACAGCCCCAAACCAACAAGTTCTATTCGGCTTTGATGTCACCCAACCCGATTCATGGCCAGACACATGGAAAGCACTCAATAATAAACAGTTCGACCTAGTCATCTTTCAATTCCCCCTCGTACCTGCTTTTGAAGATACCCAGTATTTTCACAATAAAGGCGATACCAGTATTAATACCATCAACCGTTTATTACTGCGCCAATACTTGATTCACTGCGCACACTATTTTCTCGATCCAAAGGGTAAGCAACTGTGCTATATCACCTCAAAAGACGTGAAACCCTACAATGAGTGGAATATCGAAAACAGCCTCAATCAGGATCTTAATCACATCCATTATCTCGGTTCAATACCGTTTGAGATAACAAATTTTCCAGGCTATAAAATTAGAAATGTTGATCGCGACAAGCACGTAAAGAACACACAGGGAATCACCTATGTTTGGAGCTCTAAAGCCCAGCGAGTAGAAAGTTCGAAAAATGATACCGAGGGGCACGATAAGGCGCTACTAGAAGTATTAGAGGCAAAGAGCCATCAGAGTGAGGATTGCTGCGGAATATGCAAGGCTGGGCCATTCGTATCGGCCAGCGATAAAACATTGCACGAGCAAACGAAGAAACATCGACTCATGCAACAATATGAACAGCAGTACGCAAGGGCACTGCTTAATAGCTAGCGATAGCGCAAGCTATTCAACGGGTCATTAACCTTCTAACTGAATCTGATACGTTTCGCCTTCAAACTCAATCACATCACCCGCAACAATTTGCTTGCGCTTTTGCGTTTCAAACTCACCGTTCAGCTGAACCTGACCGTCTGCAACAGCCGCTTTCGCTTCAGCGCCGCTAGCACGAAGACCTTCAAACTTAAGGATTTTATACAGTTCAACAGGTTCTTTATTGATAAATACTTGTTTCATCAGGGTCTACTTCATAGGGTAAATAATTAAGGCGCTAAAATAACATGAATCCCTAAAAATACCATTAAATACAAACCACCCATTCATCCACTAAAAAAGCAATCATAGACCAAGTTGGCCATATTCGAGCCTTTCAGAGCCAAATGATTGCAACAGAACAAACATAGAATGTAATATTCTGGTTCTATAGTACTAATAAAAATAAAACCAATCCGTACTCCAGAGGAAACATAATGAAAAAACTAATCATTGGCTTAGTCGCCCTATCTTGCCAGCAAGTCATGGCCGCTAGTAGCCCAAGCGCTGTCGCCGAGCTCGCCGCACTCGATGTTGCATTACCAGCATTAATCGATATCAGTACCACCCACCCTGTTTTCGACTTTGACGGTGACGGTTGCTTACCCAGCGCAGGGATTGGCCGTGAAGGCCAGCAGAACCAAGGTTTAGATACCGGTGGTGGCTTAACAGAAAATTGCCGTAAATCAGACTTTCTAAAAACATCCAATACATTACACCGCTACGTATGCACAACCGTCAGTACCGACGAATTCTGCTCACATTACTACGCGCTGTATTTTTTGAAAGATCAGACGGTTGATGGCCTAGGTGGCGGACATAAAAACGACTGGGAAAATGCAGCCGTTTGGACAAAAAATGGCAATATGACGCACGGCAGTTTCAGCGCACATGGCAACCTATATACCAAACCAACCAACGAACTAGCTCTAGAGCAAGGTCACTTAAAAATTGTCTATCACAAAGATGGCGGCCTAACCCACGCGCTACGCTTTGCTAAGTCGAATGAATACGCAGAAAACCCTTATGGTGCATTCGTAGTGCCGCCGATTACAAGCTGGTACACACTGACGGGTGATAACGTCAGCAACCAACTGATGCGTGAAAAGCTAAACACCTATAACTACGGCTCCGCATCAATTGCAATGAAAGACAGCAACTTCCTAAGTACCGTAAACAGCGATCGTCCTTCAGGCTACCCCCAATTTACCCAGCAAGACGTCGATAGCTCGCTATAAACAGAGGCTAGAAATAGATAGGTTAGGAATAGATAGGTTAGAAATAGATAGATTCGATTGAGATAGTGTAATTCCCCCATAATTAACGTCAGTTAAAGCAGAGGTTTTGATTGGATCAGTAGAAGCTGGGGGAATTTCATTTCAGCTGGGCGGTAAAGGCTGTACAACCCTCTACTTAACTATTAATTATTAACTATTAATAGAAATAACCGCTAACGGAGTTAGCGGTTATTTATTGAAGCATCTTATTTATAAAAGGCTTCAACCGTTCCTTTAAGTTTCATCATAAGAGGCTGACCACGACGATCTAACGCCTTAGGCGAAGGGACTTTTACCCAACCTTCACTGATGCAATATTCTTCAATATCAAAACGCTCTTTACCGTTAAGACGAATACCAACATTGTTCTCGAAAATTTCTTCCACATGGTGTGGGCTACGAGGATTACCTGAAAGGCGATCTGGTAAAGCGGGTAGCGAATTAGTGTCGTTCATGTTTGGCCTGACATATATAAAAAAAGTGCCCTATTGTAGACAATATAAGCCTAACGCTCAAGAACAGCAGTCGAGTTGGGAGGTGTTATATTAGTACCGTATATTGATACAGCATATTAACACCGCCCTATTACTAGGCGCTAAAGCTACAAATAGGAACGTTATTTACCATTACCCTTCCCCTTTTTATTTTTGTACCAATCCTTTTTATTTTTACCGCGGCTTGATGCCCAACCTAATATTTCAGGGTAATCCT
The DNA here is from genome assembly GCA_036960605.1 of Oleispira sp. Classification (GTDB taxonomy): domain Bacteria; phylum Pseudomonadota; class Gammaproteobacteria; order Pseudomonadales; family Oceanobacteraceae; genus Oleispira. The sequence goes on from JBALXI010000011.1 coordinate 99,460, forward strand.
CAGATAAATCGACCTTCTCTTTTGGGTGCTCCCATAATTGCGGAATGATCATCGCCCAAGGTAAGTTATCTGCCGTTTGGTAATATTTGTCCGTGCCTTTATCGGTATCATCAAGACCGGTAGCAAATTTCCTTTTAGAAGCATATTTCGTAGGTCGATATCCAGGAAAGTGCACCTCAATAACTTCGCCATTATCGAGTTTCCGTGAAATAAACGTATTGTAAGGCGCTGAGCCCATTGTATTTTCATCCACCGGATTTTTAAAATTAATAGTCAGGGTAAGCATCGCGCCAGTGACTTTAGGGCTATTAGACTCCGTATTAGCAAATTCAAAACCATCAGGCGTGGGCAACTCCGTTTCTATATCATCGATAATAACAAACAGTGTCTGATTACCATCTTCAATTGGAGTTGAGGGCACAGCATGCGAATGTTTCCCTAGGGTTGCAGACGCAATATTCGAAATGGGGGTATTGATACTGACCTGAAGTGAATTTTTATACGATGCGCCCCTCGCAGCCGGTTGTAATTTAAGGATCAATTTACTTATTTGGCCATCTACTTTTGTCTCTGTGGCATTATAATTAATCACCACATCATTAAAATCATAATCACCTTTATCAGGCCAAAAATCTTCAAATGCCATGGTGCCCATCTGTTCATCGGCAGGTGAAAATGCGGTGCTCGCGACTAAAGGCTCAGGTACATCAGCGACTTCCAGCGGCGCGGTATCATACTGATTAACTTCAAGGCCATCGCTAAAAGTATCATTATCACTGTCGGCATCAAGTGGATCGGTCAGGTGTAGATTAAGCTCTTCATTATCGGTGAGACCATCGCCATCGGTATCGGCCAATGACGGACTGGTGGCTAACTCATTAACTTCAACGGCATCCGTTAATCCATCGCCATCGGAATCAACCAATGTAGGATCTGATTGAAGGATATTCACCTCTATTTCATCGGTAAAACCATCACCATCAGTATCTGATAACGTCGGGTCTGAATTATAAAATATAACTTCCTCTAAATCCGTTAAGGTATCTTGGTCGGTATCACTTAGCAGTGGATCGGATTGGTAAATGGTCACTTCTTCAAAATCAGTTAAGCCGTCATTATCACTATCTGCATTTGTCGGTGATGTATTTAATATATCCGTTTCGTCACTATTAACTAAGCCATCACCATCAAGATCATTAGGGTTTACAATCGCTTCCTCGGTCGGGTTATCCAACCCCGCTAAGGTATTTGCCAACGTTACTGCAGCAGGGTCCACAGGCGTTTGTTCATTCAAGGCGTAAACATAAACCTCTCCAGATACACTTTGTTTAATTCTTTTACTATAGGCGCCCACGGTGACATAACTTTCAGAAATACCCACCGCATGGCCAAAGTTATCCCGTGATGAACCATCGGCAGCAACCAATGACAATTGTTCTACCCACACATCATCAACCCGTTTAAACAAAACAGCTTTGCCAGTAGATGAATCAGTATTTTCAGCACCCACAATAATATGATCACCCACTATCGCCACCGAGTTTCCCAATTGCTCACCAGCAACCCCATCTGTAACGGTCAACTTAGCTTGGTTAGTCCATACACTGTCTCTGCGTTTATAGACATACACAGCACCTTTTGCAGCAGCCTTATTACCATGAGGCTCATTTTCTAACGGCGCCCCCACAACCGCGTAATCTTTAGAAATAGCGACGGAAGATGCGTACTTAGCACTGCGCGTCACTAAACCGCCTTTAAGAGTTGCTTGCTTAGTCCAGCTATCATCGTATTTATAAATATAAGCAGAGCCTTCTTTGGTTTTACCAAACTCGCCATCTCCAATAATCAAATAGCCTTCCGATAGACTAACGGCTGCACCAAACTTTTTGCTCCTGACCTCAGAATCAGGAGTAATGGTGTAATTTAATATCCAATTAGAATCGCTGCGTTTATAAATATAAACAGCGCCATCATCATTCGCCCCTCCGGGTGAACCCACGGCGGCAAGATCCCCTGATATGCTAACGGCTTGACCGAAAAAATTATTAATCACCTCTCCTGGTTTGGTTAATTCATTTTGCTGAGTCCAAACTTCATTTTCATAATTGAAAATATAAACAGCACCTGTCTGTCCACCTTGATGGCGCGCAGCGATAATCACGCTTTGATCTGATGCAGCAACAGCGCTACCAAATTGTTTAATGGTTGCTTGAATATCCGAGACTGGGGCAAGGCAAGGCGTCATAGTCCAACTAGATTGGTTACGAAAAAAGAGACAGGCTTCTCCGTGATCACTGGTCTTACCCGGCGTGCCCACAAGGGTAAAAGATTCAGTAATCGCCACCGCAGTACCAAAATTTGAAAAAGCTTTGTTCGACCCTTCAGCAAGCTGATTTTGCAATACCGGAGCAGCATTGATAGCAACAGACCCAATACTTGTCACTAGCAATAAAATGAATAACCGTACGTCTGAATATTTTTTTAAATTAGTCATAGCGTTTACTCAACTAGATAGTGAATACGATTAGAGTGTTCGATCGGCAACTCAAGCTCAGCATAACGATCGCCATTAATAACAACGACCAGAGATTCGGTATAACTAGGGACAGGTAACGCCGTAGAGAATTTAAGCGTATTAGTAAGCTCTGCTTTTTCCAGCAGATTAATCGGCGTATTAGTATCCGGATCGATTGCTGTAAAAATTGAAATCTCGGTAAAAGCTTGTTTCTGGCTAAAAGAAATACCAACGTTCACTATTCTTTGCATCGCAAACGTAAAGCCATCTTCAATGACCAGTTCGTCAAACGTACTCGCAACCTTAGGCAGTGAATCTAGTTCACTATCTAGAATGGGCTCGACGTCTGGGATAGGTTCATTAGACGGTGCTGATAAATTCGGCTCTTCTTCTGGCTTAGCACACCCTAGCAAAACCATCATCAACAAAACAGCACTACCCTGCATTATCAATCGACTTAAATTACCCATTGATCTCTATCCTCTTGGCAATCTTCAATGACACTTCCAACCTACAAAGTAGCAATGATTACGCCAACTGAAATAGTGCAATGAATGAGAGCTTAAGAAAAAAATCACGAAGATAGCAAGTATCTGTTTAATAAGGGGAATGTAAAAAAAAGATGAAAAATACAGACTAGAAAATATAATTTGATAGAGAATCAATCAACGAAAAAGCAGGCTATTTTGAACGTATTCATTCGCAATTTGCAACGAACATCGTGAAGTACACATCGCAATATGCATAATGCGAATACACTTACTTCAAACCCTAGCTAGAAATAGAAATAGAAATAGAAATAGAAATAGAAATAGAAATAGAAATAGAAAAGATAGTAACGGGCGAACCAAGGCCGCCCGCTACTCAACGTACAAATAAAACTCGACTAATTAATAGTGCTTATCGCAGTCATAAGCAGACGTTGACAGGTAGCTATTGCGAGGCAGGCTCACATTGCTAAAACGATCACCCTGAGTATTCGGGCCGTTATTAATCGACTGATTCGCCACAGCACAGGCATCGCTATTGCTGCCATTTTCACAGAACTTATCGTAATACAGGCCGTTCATAGCACCCACAATCACACCATTACCTTCTTGGCCGCACTGCCACTCAGCGCCCGCTAGGTATTCCCAAGAACTGCGATCACCAAACAACAAACGCATCATGTCGTCTTCATACAAACCCATCCAGTTAAAGGTCCACATAAAGGTCGAATTGATATTCGACAAGTGCTGGATATCACCACTGATAGAATTAAAGTCTTTCATATCGGCGATCAGGCCAAACGTACCGATAAACGGACCACCGACAGATAAACCACACTGAATGCCCCACTCAGCACACTTAGCATTTGCCGCGTCAGAATCAGAATTATTATCGATATCGATAATCAATAGGTTCTCATCATGACCACCCAACTGAATTAGGTTTTGCTGAATAGCAGTAACGTAAGGCGTATTTAATTCTGTTGCAGGATAAACACCCCAGAATTTACGCATGCTGTTATCGCCTTCACCTACAGTAGTTTTTACTGTCTGTCTGATGTTAGCGTAATCAGCATCTGTTTTAGTGGTTGATTTAACATCAAACCATACCGCTTTAATTTGCGGGTTAAGCGCAGCGGCGTCTAAAATAGCAGATAAATTTTCAGCCACGCTATCGCCGTCGTGGTATGCACACCAAGTTTCAGCACAGGTTTTCTTAGCCGGAACGTCATCACGGTGGCTAACATCGATTTCAATAGCGTTAACACCTGCGTCATTACTAGCCGCATTCACAGCCTCTAGGCTGTTAACACGGTGGGCAAATACCCAAGCAGCATCCGATGCGAAAGCACCCGTACTGGTGAACAAGCTGGCACATAAAAGTAAGCCAGTTATTATCAATTTATTCATACATCACCTTAAATAGATCTTAGATTGGAACATAACTTAATGCCGGAATGCATACTACGAGTGGCCAATTGCCAGTACGAAATTCAAAACATTGCGTTAAAAATAACATTAACGGATATACGAAAAAAGCATTAGTCCGACATCAAGAACGCGCATCTTATTGATTTATAAGCATTTTATCAAGAGCGCAATAAAGCCATTCGCATAAGGATAGCGATTATCAAACTGGCAATGGTTATATAATGAGAACTAATTCACAAAAAAGTGACTAGTAAATAGAACAACGTTCACCCTGCAATGGTCTCTCACCGTAGAAAGTAACTCCTTTTTAAAATCCTAATAAAATAATATGCAACAACATTCTTACTGTATCTTATACTTTATCCACAACACTATAAAACCTACAACAATCGTTAAAACAACATCAAAACTTAGTGGAATAGTTTAAACAAACAACGTTTAATATTGCTCATAACTAGGACGCAACCGGCATATTTAGAAATACCACAATATTTATTTATATTATTTCTAACATGCCGAAAAAAGAACTAAAGCACGACCTTATAAAGCTAGAAACACAGCCTAATTAATAGTGTGTTAAATTGAAAATATTTTATATTTCAGCGTTTTAAAAAGACCCGTGAGAATGAATTTAATGATTTTATTTTGTAACTTATTTAGCTCTGCCAAACTTGTCATAGTGCTCTCCCTTCTTATGGCTGAGCTTGCCTATGCAGCGACACCGCCAAGAACCATAGTTCTTGGCGTTACTGCTGCCGCCTTGAAAAGCTCACAAGTACAGTTTTCAAAAAGAATCTTTAGCGAGATTTTTGAAGAACTAAATTATAAGTTGAAGATAGAGGTTTTACCTTCTATTCGCCTTGCTAAGCAAATGGCAACGGGTGACATCGATGGAGAGCTGATTCGTATGTCAGACTATGGTCATACGCATCCGCATCTAACAAGAGTTGATGAACCCACTTTTGAATTCGCTGTTGCCATTTATAGCCATGACGCACATTTAAACGTGGCTAGCAGGGAAGACCTCAAAGGCCTAAAAGTTGGCTACAGGCGAGGTGTGAAAGTAGCCGAAAGTGAGTTAATCAAAGTATTCAAGAAAAGTGATCTAGTTCAATTTACAGATATCCCCCATGCTTTAAAAAAATTATCACTGAAAAGGTTAGACGCCTATGTTGGGGTCGAATTCCTCACCGATGAGTATTTAATAAGGCAGCCTGATAAAATAGTGTCTAATATCTTCAAAATATTGCAGCTGAAGAAGGAAAGCGCACACCTATTCTTGGGGGCCAACGTCTCTTTTCTTGCCCCGAAGATCTCTATGGCGCTTAAAAAAATGAAACTCTCTGGTAGGTATGATGAAATTAAACAAACAGGAAAGAAATAACTAATTATTAATCAAAGCCCAGCACGATTGAATTCATAGATAGTATTTAACGCCAAACGAAGCAACGTGCTGAGCACGTCCTCGTTTGAGTGGCGGGTTACAGAAGTCGTTTCGGGGTGATTGCCGAGACTGCGGCGTTAATACGTTCATTGGGCATAATCACGCATCGCCTACTAGCTTATTCAACCGATCGACCACATCCGCTGAGGCACGAAAGCGGAAAAATGCACCTTCGGCATCGGCGCGCTCTTCAAGCACATCACACGAACTGAAGATCTCGCCGCGCAACGCCTGTGCCGACCAAGGTAAAAAGAGCTCAGACTCAATCAAATTCTTTTGGAAAACCTGCACAATCGACTGATACAAATTCGCTATATCGTCCTCACGGCGCGCGCTAAGCACAATACAGCCTGGATATTTGGCTTCCAGTTCCGCAGTACGCTCTTCTTCTGCGGCAGCATCAAGCAGATAGTCAATTTTATTGAATACTCGAATGCGCGGCACAACATCGGCACCAATCTCGGCCAATACCTTATCGGTGACTGCAAGCTGCGCCTCAAAACCTGGGTCGCCTGCGTCAATAACGTGCAGCAACAGTGATGCGCTAAGCGCTTCGTCCAACGTTGACTTAAACGAGGCAACCAGCCCATGGGGTAGATTCTTGATGAAACCCACCGTATCGCTGACCAATACCTTCGGCACACTGGGTGGTATCAAAGTACGTACCTTAGTATCCAGCGTAGCAAACAACTTATTGGCCACTAAAATTTCTTTGCCAGTCAGCGCACGCATCAAGGTAGACTTACCCGCGTTGGTATAACCAACCAACGCCACCTGTGATACTCCAGATTGCTGCAAACGCAGTGCTCGCTGGGTATCGCGCGCCGCTTCCATGGCATCAATTTCTTTTTGCAATTCGGCAATACGATCGCGAACTTTTTGACTATCGGTCTGGGCGCGTGACTGACCCGTACCCCGTCCGCCGGTACCGCTACGCTGCCTTCCTGAGGGTCCGTCGCGCTTGGCCGCTTCACGCAGGCGCGGTGCCATATAAGTTAGGCGCGCAATCTCAACTTGCACCTTGGCGGCGTGTGAGCTGGCGTTGCGATGGAAAATCTCAAGGATGACCACTGTGCGATCCATTACCTCGCAATCGATTTCATTTTCTAGATTGAGTGACTGCGACGGCGAGATTTCATGGTCGACTAGAACATACTCTATTGGATTAGTAGCCGCCTGCGGGTCAGTCCGCAACAACCTAGCCGAGTCGGCTTTGTCACTTTCTAAGAATTGTCGTATTTCCTCACGCTTACCGACGCCCATATACGCCGTTGAGTCGAAAGCCGAACGCTTTTGGGTAAATTGACCCACCACCTCGAACCCTAAGGTCTTTGCCAGATCAGCCAATTCGGCCAACGACGACTCGAATTCAACATCGCTAACACTGGCTAATTGCACAGCGACGATCAGCGCACGCGGGATATGTTGCTTCTCTTGGCTTGACATCGGGGGGTTTGACATAGGGTGACTTCTCATGAAATAGGGGCGCAGACTTTTAAAAATAGCGTCATACGGAGTGCATTGTACACGGCATCTAGTGCGAGTACCTAAGAGTAGGCGCTATAACCCTGAAGCAGAAGGCTCCCCCAATAAAGTAGACGCCTATTTTTTCCGCTTGATGTGCCTATTATGCTTGTATTAAAACGCCTCATCTTCGCTATAAACACTAACTGAAAGCTCACCATTAACACTTTCTGTTATCAAGAAACTTATAGGCTTACAACATACTTGGCAATCTTCAATATACGGCTGTTCCAAGTCTGATGAATCAATTAGAACGTTAATTGTCTCACCACAATAAGGACACTCAATAGATTTTTCAGTTAACGTGTTCAATGACTACGACCTCCTGGACTTGCTTTGTTAGACTATTAATCTGAACGCTGCCCGAACCTTAAACGACGCTTAAATATCGGGATAAATGCTAAAATTAGCAGGACAAAGAATACGGCTGTTGCTCCGCTTTTAGCTATTGTAAATGCATTTACACTATTTACTAAATTTTCTGAAATATTAGGACTATCATGATTCGCTTGTTAACTGTTGGAGCAAGGTTGTATATCTTGGGTAATCTCATAAGCTTGCACATAGCCCCATGCAGCAAAGATCAAAAGTGAGATTGCAATTACAACGGTAACAATAGGTTGGATTTTAGCTTTGGCACCATATTTATATTTCGTTTTTTTGAATACCTTCTCATCTGGCAATGGATTTTGGCCTAGCTTCATTATTTTGATAGACCGCGGCCCCTCCAAGGCCAGAATTATAATAAAAAGTGATAATGGTATGCCAACAAACAGACTATAAAAAATAAGATGTGATCCCGTAATACCCCCAAAATAATAACAATTTGAATTGTTTGAAAACTCAGATAACCAGTCAAAGAACCAGAAATCAGTAACTATATAGAGCGGCAATACCCAAAGCGTATGCTTTAAAAGGAAATTGATCCGCTCTTTTTTGGAATATTCAGGTGCGTATTTATTCATAGGTAGACAGTTAACTCTCGCATTTTCGGCGATTATACAGTGAGGTACTAGCAAAAAAGAGAGCAAGCATTTATCAATAAATGGAGTTTAATAATGTATGAATCTCTTTTTCAGAAACACCTTGAAAAAAGGAAACTGTCACGTAATTATTATCTGCACTGTTATACACAACATCACCTAAAACAATTGAAGCACCCCCCTCCAAAGACATAAAGTGGTATTTTCCATCAACAGATGCAAAGAAGCTAAACTCAAATGGTGTAAAATTACTTCTATATTTTTTTTCTAATTGAGAATAATGAAATCTTAATGCTTCTTCTAGTTCTTTGTATGATCCGAATTTAGTATAAAAAGTGATACCAACAACCTTACTACTTACACCTTTATGCACTAAGGTTTCTCGATTATCTACATCACCTTTCCTCAAAGGATATTCAGAATCTAGAGAGAATATTTTTATTGCATTCTCATGAGAGATAGGGAGTTCAAACTCAAGTTCGTTGTAAATAATAGTGGCTAGCGCCTTATCAACAACCATTAAATTTAGAATAATAAAAATAGAACTTAGTAATGTTTTTTTCATTTATTCACAGCCACTTTCATGTACAAAACTTAAGATGGTATTATAGCCAAATAACGCCGCAATAACGCCGCAATAACGCAATATAAGTCCGAGTTCATAGTATTGTTATGCTTACCCAACTACTTCGGGTAAAAAGAGAACATCAAGATGATGCTTTTTAAGTTTATTTTTATCCACATAAACAGTGAGATACTCCGTCTTAATATAGTCGGTTGGATCAAACCATAGATTCTTACTTTTATATATAAACAACTTGTTTGATTCTGGGTCTAACCATTCAGCAACGATCCGATATGGATTACGCCCATTAACCTCCACCGATTCATTAAGTTCAACCTTAGAAAACTTAGCTTCAACCTCAAGTCCATGCATCATAAGGTATGCCCCATTCTTATTTTGTAGAATGCGATACACTAGAAGCCCAAATCCAATCACCGAAAATATTGAACCTAACGTAGCCAGTATTATTGAATCTCCCCAAAGAGAAAAGAAACCATTAATTGTTGCTTCATTTGGATTTGAGGCTAAATACAGAACCTCCACATGCTCTCCTGCATAATAGGACGCTGGGTTACTAGAACCTGACGTAAACTCATAATCCGTTCCATCTGAACTAGAGAAACGGACGACAGGCGCATACGTATAAGAACCCTCATATACTAACTCGATCATTTCGATTACTTCACCAGTCCCTGATACAGAAGCGTCAATAAAACTTGAAGTGCTCTTGGATAAAAAAGCTGCTCCACTTATCAAAGCTATACCGATCATAAGGAATAATATTTTTATTATTGACATTGGATTCATTTCAACTTCCTTAGTATGAGTTATATTATTTGTAACGATTTTCCAGATCTCTAGCATACGCCGTGCGCACGACCGTAAACGGAGGTCAGTTTGCCGCACCTTGTTATGAGTTGATACGCTTAGCATAGAACCCCATTGTATCCTTGAAATTGAATCCCTGTTTTTTGTAAAACTTAGATGCTGGGATTTCTATATCAGTAGTCAAATAGATGCTATTTACATTCATGCTCTTTAAATTGCCTTCTAGACTTTCAAGTAATTTATGACCAAGACCTGAGCCCTGCCTTTTAGTATCTATACACATTTCTCGAAGATAAAACATATCTCCGAAGTGAAAAGGCTCAACATTACCTAGAGCAAACCCCATAAGATCTTCACTCTCAAGTAAAACACCTACAAAGCCCTTAGATTCGAAGAAATGATTCAATCTTTTGAAAGCATCTTCTTCTGTCCAAGGTTCATTCCAAGGTTCTGTTGAAAAAACATGAGAAAATAGCTGTGCACAATTTCTAATGTCACTCTCTGTGATAAGCCTAAATTTCATTTCATAAATACCTCATAACGCTTTTATTGTGGAGCGGTGAAACGTAGCTAAGAACGAGCAAAGTTTAACCATCCTAGCACCGCAGGTGCGTACACCAAACTTTCATTAAATGCATTATTCAAGGACAAGATCCATTCGCTTTTCCTTGGCTTATTTTACATATAGTTTTAAGTTTTTTTTCAACGATAAAAGATGTATTCGTAGCCTGATAAAAGTACGTAACAAAGGTCTTATCTTTAACAGTAAGTTCAGTTACCTGAGTTGCATTACCTTCAATTTCATATAGTTTATCTTCAGAATCACCAACACTCATATTTATAGAGCTAGATAAACAGAAGCTTGATATAACGACAAAAAATACAAAAGTAATAGTTCTATTCATACAAATCCATTTAACGTACGCATATGGGGCAATTGAAACGCATAGAGGAACGAACAAAGTGTAAGCCGCCCCAGTAGCCGAAGGCTGCGATCATCATGCGTTTGTTATACATTTAGTTAATCTCATCATCACATAGGAATGGCTGATCTGTGGCGTTGGGGTTATCAACCTTACTACCCGTATATACAACAGGGTTAAAACATTCACTAGTGCTATAAGAGTTAATACATCCATTATTATCTGATGCATCACAATATGTATAAAGTATAAATAACTCACGCCCATTAAAAGCAACAACTTCTCTTATATGGCCGAATAAAACAACAGAGGCTACATGCCTTGAGTAAAAAGGCTTGTATTGATAAAAAGCATCCAAAACACATTGATCTTTATCGAATATATGATCAGGGTCTATGCCGCAGACAATAGCCGTATCACCAGCTATAACTCGTGCCATTTCATAAACATCCTTTTCATGCTGTTCAGCTTTACCGCCACAAGAAATTAAGAGCTGAGCAAGAAACAATATAATCCACTTTTTCATTGAATACCTATAATTGTATAACGCCAATATTGTGGGGCACTGAAAGCGTCCTAGTCCCGAAGGGACGATACCAATGCCTTATTATAAGGCATATCAATTTAACTTCGAAATTTTATCTTTTAAAAACAGTATTACTTTTTTCAGTAGTATCGGTATGTAGAACCACCAAAGTGAACCGAAAACACCTGCATATATAGCAGGTAACCAGTAATTATTAATATCTCGAAATATATTGTAGTTACCACTCTCATCAATGGAACTTAAAATCCAATTTCCATCAAATAAATAGCCACTAAGAATCCAACCTAAAGATATAGGAAAATCTAAAGGGATAAAAAACAACCAAGCATTAACTGCAACAGAATCAGTAGATGTCGCAATCACGTATGCTATGAAGATGACAAAACATAGGTGAGAATACCCGAAAACATATGAAATCGTTTTAATCATAATGCCTTACGCCGCCCGCAGTTTACTGCGTCCCTCTGACTGGCTTTGTTAGTTTCAAACGAATTCAATAACAAAAGATAATCCTTGTTTGTGTTCATTAAATTTAATCTTTGGCAAAGAGGTATAATTATCAGCCTCTTCTAGAAATAGTGCAGATAATTCTAAACCATAAATCTTGACTACAATGCCAACGGCTTTACCATTAAATAGTAAAGGCGCAACCTCAACTGTTTCTGCAGTTTGAAACTCATCACCTTTCTTCGAACTAATTCGATAATGTACATGGTGAAGTATCTTTTTTTTCGAAAAGACGAGTTCTGATAACCTCTCGATCGGAATTTCAGGCTTTTCACTATGAAACCCTGATAACCCAATATAAGTCTTTAATATCCATCTAGAAAATCGATCGGCATTAATTTTCTTTCGATGTATTGAAAATTTGAGTGCGTTAGACTTAGATCTTTTCAAACTTAGGTCATTTGCATATTTCAGGGCATTGGCAAAGTTTATTGCTTCTTGATCATACTCTGACAGCATTGAATTATGTGTTTGACATAAAGACTTTGTCACAAGCCTTTCAATTCCAGTTTCCTTCTCTTCTCCATTAAGAAAGGGAAACCCCGTAACTTTAACCGTATTCCCAGAGAATAGGCCCTTAGATACATAGTGCTCTCTAGACTGTATGTTGTCACAAGGTGAGACTTTACTGGCCCAGCATTTCATCCTTAATCCTCAAACTAACGCTTTTGTTGTGGGGCGGTGCAACGTAGTGAGGAACGAACGGAGAGTAACCGTCCCAGCACCGTAGGTGCGAACACCAACTGTTTGTTAGGGCTTTTTGACGACGATTAAATCACCATCGACAAATCCAATCCCAATCCCTTCCGCACGCTGTAAAACCAGCGCCCCTTTTTCATTTGATTTCATATAGTCAATTAACAGTGTCTGCATGTTATCTAAGCAGATTTCCCACTGAAGCCCTGAATATTTCTCTGGTATTGATATAGCTCGTCTATTGGGCTCAAATATTTCATCACATGCCCAGTCCTGATCATCCTCATCAAAGGATGCAGTTCCAACTAACTCGATACTAAAGTCACCACAGTTTTCAATTAAGTTAAACGAAAACCCTTCTATACACTCAGGTAATTCCTTTGATAAGGATTCGTTGACCCATTTGTAAAACGTACTTTCAAAATTACGATGAAACATACTGAGCCCTAACGCCGCTAGCACCGCCGTAGCGGCTTGGCGATTTATTTGCTCCGCAAATAAAGTGACATGCTGCGGAGGTCGATTGACTGGCTTTGTTAAATTTTTACAGAGACTTAACAACTGAAACCAACCCAGTAATAGATAATATTCCTGATAAGTATACAAGGTACTTAAAGGCTCTATCCGAGATTACCTTTAATTCCCGCAAATAACTCTTAGCAAAGAAGAAAAGTGCTAATCCAAACCAAAACAAAGAGATAAAAAATGCCTCTCCACCTTGAAAAGTAACTATTCCAGCTCCCCTCCCTGGAAATACAGCCTCTAAATATGATAAACGGTAAAGTGTATAGATGACTAAAATTAAAGGTAGTAGTACACCTAAGGAAAACACTTCCAATTTTTTCGTTGTATTTAAATCTTTCAAAATAGCTCCAAATTTAACGCCTAATAATAAAGGGCGCGCGGCTTTTTGCGCGTCCAAGCCCACGTCTTTTTGTGGGCTGCCTTTCATTGAATTGTTATGTGATTTTCCGCTTATAGAAAACTACAAATATCACAACAGTTTGAATGAATAACGAAAATATTGTTGATGCATCGTACCATCGGTTATAAAACCCTTCTGGGCTGACTCCCATAACTCCAGTCATCCGTACTATTTCCAGAGGCCAAATAGATAGTAAGTGCGCAGCCATTTCAAAACCTGAAAAAGTTAATAGTGCCATAATCAATATTGGCAGAATGATTGATATCCCTAAAGTTTTAATCATTTATCACAGTCATGGTAGAACGGCCAGTTACCTGAACCGCCCCCACACAGATCCGGACGTGCGGAATTACCGCATCCGGCTCCTCAGTTATATATTCGCTCGTGTAATTTACAAGCCCCTTCTCCATCAGCTCAGTACCAGTCAACCGGAATCGACCGCTTACTAACCCTTAATGGCTCAATTTTAAAATATCCTAACATATCCTTAAAGCTACTCCAGTTATAACTTCTGCGCTGACTTCGTCGGTTCAGCCACTTATACAAACTGCGTACAACATAGTTTGATAAACGCGATAAACTACGACTATTATCAGGCAATCCAAAGTAGTTTTGAAAACCCATAAGCTTGCGCTTAAGGATCGGCATTGTCTCTTTGAGTGGCCGAGAGCGATTGAATTTTATCCACTGATAAAACTCACTCATCGCTGCCTTCAATTTCTTCGGTGCTGTATATCGCCGAATTCTCGGTTTCTTATTAGCATCGAAGCTCCAATAAAATTCAAAGCCAAGAAATTGAAAACTGCGCTTACGCCCAGGATGAAAACGACTAAATCGCTTTAGGTGTGTTTTCTCTGGCGCAACACTCAAACCAAACTTATTGAGACGCTTAGGTAGCACACGATAAAAGGCTTCTGCGATGCGCTTCACAACTCGAGAAGCTGCAATAAAAGCAAATGTTCCCGTCAC
>JBALXI010000120.1:0-834 GCA_036960605.1 Oleispira sp.
CATTCTTTAAATACGAAGCGGTTGTCGCACTGTAGGCCTTCTATTAACGCTTGGCAGCGACGACCGTAGTGCTCGACTCAAAGTTAGTGGGTGTCGTTATAGGTTTCGCCTAGCTCTCCTTCGATGGTTACGTAGGTAGTAGCACGAGTTACGCCTGTGTAAGCTAAGCGAGCTGCTTGCTCACGGTTCTGACAAATAGCAATATCTGTCATATCAATCAATGCATGATGTAAAGTCATACCTTGACACTTGTTAATAGTCATGGCATAGGTGAATCGAATGTCAGCTACACGTTCTTTTAAAGCATAGAATGCTCTCCAAGTTAGCTTAGACTCATCAACATGGCCATTCTTTAGATAGCCCTTAGCCATCATAGCTAGCTCTTTCAAGCGATTAGCATACTTAGCTGGGCTGGCTGGTACGAATACTGGCTCTTCAATATCTTCACCATCAAGGTTAGTATACTGAATGAATGCACCATCAAGACCTGATTGGTTAGTCTTCTCTACTTCCTTCACAATCACTCGCTCGTTATTACGAATAATAACTGCATCATGGGTAGCGTTTTCAATAGAGGTGTTAGCAACCATTTCTTCTCCAACAATAGGAGTAGGGTCTTTCAAGCCCATTACCTTCTTACGAATCTTACGATTCAGAGTTAGGCAACGTGCATTGGTGAAAGCTAGTACCTTGATCTTGTCAATATTTCCGTCACGCACACCAGCAGCAAAGGCTTTGTATGCAATCTCTTCAATATCATCGACATGGCGAACACCCTTAGCATCAATAAAGCATTAGCATTAGCCTCATCCAATCGATACCCTTCAGGCGTAT
>JBALXI010000121.1:0-833 GCA_036960605.1 Oleispira sp.
TTTAAAGCCTCAGAGCTACATAATGCCGCCATGATCATCGTTAACGAAAAAAACGAAATTGTAGCTATGCAAACTAGGAATGCTGGGTGCATAGCAGCAGGTGCAGATCTTGACTTCACTGAAGATTACTTCTATGGAAAAGCTGAAGAGCTTGTGCAGATTGTAGAGGAGTGTCCTCATGACTGAACTAGTAGTAACCGAAGCCTTGTCAGATGAGTATGAAGTAATAGCGCAAGCTATGCTCATGACTCGTGGCGACTTAGCTAAAGCCTCTCGACTAGACAGTGTTGACCATAATGCTATGAGCTTACGAGCCGTAGTTAAGGACAACCCTGAAATTCGTCAGCGCTACCACGAACTCTTAGCAGGTGAATTGCAAGAGAAAGGACTTCACATTGCAGAGCGTATCTTGAAGATGGCTGAACTGCAAGAAGAAGCCTTTGGTGGTGAAATTGAAGTAATGAATGAGATGGGTAAACTGGAGACAGTTCCTATCCCTGCTGATCCTAAGATGGTGATTGAGCTGTCGAAAGAAATCAGTAGGCTTATAGCAGAGGGCAAGACGCAGGCTATGTCTGCTAAGTCCACTATAGTTCTAGCAAGCAAAGAAGATGCCATAGAGATTCTTGGCCGCTTCTTGGAGTCTTAGTTATGTGTATATTAACAGTATGTGTAATCTCTAACCTATCCTACATGAAGTACTTGAAAGCTTGTAGTATGACTGGCAAAAGAGATGAGCCAGTTAGCCAAGCAACCTTGATAAAAATCGGCGCGACTCAGATCGAGATAATTAGTTTCAAGATTAGAAACATTAACGATAAACTCAGGCTGGG
>JBALXI010000122.1:0-786 GCA_036960605.1 Oleispira sp.
ATCTTGATCAGATGCAAGTTTCAAGAGAAGCGCTTCCTTTAATTTATTCTTGCTTGCAACCATTGATCTAACACGACTATCGGTATGGCTCGCTAACACTTCAAGAATTTCATACGGTACAGTTTTATTTTGAGCCACCCAGAATGCCATATCAGGATAATTCTCTAGAACAGCATTCCATACTTCAATCGAAGCCTCTTCTTGCGACGAACGAGAGTATTCCTCTTGATCTTCACTCCGACGAAGCTGAACAAATTCTTCAGCGCTGCTGATCATAATTACCTTCTAACGCCAATATAATGGGCGCGCGGCTTTTTGCGCGTCCAGCCAGCTTTGCTGGCGATCATTGATATTCTTGTTATGGCTTGTAGCCATAGACCTTAATACCTTCAGATGTAACATCGTAAACAAAGTTACCTGTCTCATTCAGTTTTCGCTCTACCATATCAATATCTTGTTTATGGTACTTGATAGGTGCGTTTTTATATTGGGAATACCCATGTTCCTTAGGAATCACAAGCCATTCAATTAATTTAAATTCAAACGGGCCGTTAAGTGCACCGCAATCACCTACGTAGTCTTCACCAAGTTGCTTAATATCAGGTAAAAAACCCTTTATAGGATCATTGTCGTTAACTAACTTCCATATACAAAAGTTGAAGTCTAAAGCACCTTCGTGAATTCCGGAGAAGAACTTTCTCCATTTAGAGTTCGACATACACGAAACACTAAATTTTTTAATATCATTTTCGATCATGAAGTACTGCCATAACGCTTAGCATTTGC
>JBALXI010000123.1:0-784 GCA_036960605.1 Oleispira sp.
GGGACTGTCACTTTAAAGCTCTCAAGCGAAACCCCACTCGGAAATAATCCTTTAGTTGTAGCTCTTAACCAATAACTCGCCACTTATCATGTCGGTCTTTGAATTCCTCCTCGGTGATCTCTGTGCCCTGTGTGTGGTGACAAAGCCTTTACAAGCGATAGACCACAGAGGTCACAGAGCGCTTCGCTACACAGAGGAAATAAAAACCACTTAAAAATCCTACTATATGGGACTGTTACTTTAAAGCTCTCAAGCGAAACCCCACTCGGAAATGATCCTTTAGTTTTTAGCTTGTAACCAATAACTCGCCACTTATCATGTCAGTCTTTTAATTCCTCCTCGGTGATCTCTGTGCCCTGTGTGGTGACAAAGCCTTTACAAGCGATAGACCACAGTGGTCACAGAGCGCTTCGCTACACAGAGGAAATAAAAACTAATTGAAAACCCTACTATATAGGACTGTTACTTTAAAGCTCTCAAGCGAAATCCCACTCGGAAATGAGCCTTTAGTTTTTAGCTCTTAACCAATAGCTCGCCACTTATCATGTCGGTCTTTTAATTCCTCCTCGGTGATCTCTGTGCCCTGTGTGGTGACAAAGTATTTACAAGGGATCTACCACCGGCGTCACAGAGCGCTTCGCTACACAGAGGAAATAAAAACTAATTAAACAACCTACTCATCATCCTGATAAAAGGCATCTGCATCATCCAGTTCAGAGTTTGAACGACGCACCTCAAGTTTCACTTTCTTTAACACTTCTTCTTCATCGCCGCGCTGCACTGC
>JBALXI010000124.1:0-772 GCA_036960605.1 Oleispira sp.
TCGGATATTTCAAGAATCTCATCAAAATTGGCCTTAAATTCTTGGATTATTTCTTCATCAACACAGTCTCCCAATGAGTACCATATTGATTTCTCCGATGCTATTTCTGCCAGTATTTCTAAAGCATTTATTTCAGGTTCTTCTTCTTCATCAATTAGATCTAAGACGTCCTCATGTTCAGTATCATCCGTTGATACAACTCCATATTTATAAAATAGGTCTACAAGCTTAGTAGGGTTCATTTACATCTTCTCCGTTTATTCTAGTAATTCGTATTAATTGTTTGCATAACGTTTGCCAGCAGGGGCGCAGTTTACTGCGTCCCTCTGGCTGGCTTTGTTAGCTATATTTTTCCAATAAACCTTTCTCATCTCCTTAGAAATAAGCCATGAATCGGAGAGCATACAACTAAAATTATTCAGACTGGCCCAATACTTAATTGTTTTCTTATGTATATGGAAGTCACTATTCAAAATATCTTTAACTTCCAACCAAAACTTCGGAATTAGGCCAAATTCAACTCTAACGTCATTGACGCACTGAAGCATCATTTCCATTAGCATATTTCTTTCTTTATCGGTTAGGTACTTAAGCTTGTATAGCTTCAAATAATCGCGAAATCTATCAGAGTTAGACACAACCCATTCCCAATCTTGGTCATAAATACCAATTGGTTCATTTAACAATTTAGACAATCTAATTCGAGGGTCTTTCATAAGTAATAGCTAACGCCCGTATTTGCGGCGGTTTTGTAGCGAGGCACGAGCGGAAA
>JBALXI010000125.1:0-770 GCA_036960605.1 Oleispira sp.
TAACGTTTTTGTTGTGGGGCGCTGAAAGCGTCCAAGCCCCGCAGGGGCTGAACCACCAACTTTTTGTTACATGCGAGGCACGTAAACCGTTGGAATAAAACGCTAAACCTAGCACCACTTTCGTTTTTCTTGAGCAAGTAGATGCAACCTTGCCAGTTCTTACAGCCTTTTAGATAAAACGCTAAAAGACATTCTATTAATTTAAAAACAGTACAGCCTAAAATTCTTTAAGCATGTAACGTCTTTGTTGTGGGGCGCTGAAAGCGTCCAAGCCCCGCAGGGGCTGAACCACCAACTTTTTGTTAACTGCTTTTTGAGAAAAGCAATAAATATGGAACCATCAAGGTCGCAACGATGAGCCCGAAAAACCAGATAGATAAAAATAAAGCGTTATACCATAAAAACATACTTTTCATGTAATTAGCTACGCCAGTAGACTCTGCAGAATTAGGGTTTTTCTTATACATACGATTAACCCAAAGTAAGCCAATACACCAAAACAATAAAACCATAGCTGCCCATGTACTTACAAAAAGCAGTTTATTAAAATCTGATGATGTTAGTTTTAAGAAGAATAATGGAAGAACCAAAAGTAAGCTAATAAAGCTCAATCTAATTATTCGAGATTTATGTAGCTCAACCTTCAAACTTACTTTATGCCAGATATTCGGAGTCATACGAATCTCATTCAGTTAACGTCTTTGTTGTGGGGCGCTGAAAGCGTCCAAGCCCCGCAGGGGCTGAACCACCAACTTTTTGTTACATGCGAG
>JBALXI010000126.1:0-732 GCA_036960605.1 Oleispira sp.
CCGATGTTATATTAAAAACAGCGGCAATAGCCTTAGATGGCTTAGTATCAACCTTCAAAATACCGTAATGCTCTAATACCGCAAGCTGTTCAGCAGAAGCCTGTAACCTTTTATACTCTTCTTCTAAACGGTCTTCTTTATATAGCTCATACCAGCGATGTAAGTGCTGACCCGCATTTGCTCGCCCACCATTAGCCATGCTTTCAGCATAGTTTTCTACTCTATTTTTAAACCGCGCATAAGACCTAAAAGGATAATGATATATATGCACAGATTTAGTTTTATATCGAGATTTCTTCCACCAATGCTTTGCATTATGGTTACCCGCTCGCACCTTTATTAAACCATGCAAGTTAACAGCAACTTTCTCGCCCACTTTAGCCAATACCAACGATAGCGACTCGTGATTTAGAACCACTTTTGAAGCCTTATCAAATACTACCGGATTAAATACTCTCAATGTTGTCGATAGATAATCATAATCATCTTGACCACCATCGCCAGGGACAACCATATTACTTCGCTCACAATTAATTATTGAGCTGCCACCGCAGAAAATATCTTTTAGACTTTTGCCGTCATCCGGCATCCAAAACTCATCTGCATCATTACAAATCAACCAATCGACAGCTTGCTTTTCTTTCGCTAGCTTAGCCATTCTAGTCGTCCACTCAGCTTGCTTATATGCAGTAGAAGTCTCTGTAATTATTAGAATCTCAAATTCTTTTGCCA
>JBALXI010000127.1:0-730 GCA_036960605.1 Oleispira sp.
TACATACTAGCCGAGAAGTATAGTGATGCTGACTGTATGCCTAGAGCGATAGCATGGCCTATTACTAAAATATTCAGCTACCTAATGATGTCATTTTTGGCACATCATAATAAAAATGATTATTTTAGTATTAAAGGTTTAGACTCTGAGCAGGTATTTGAACGTAGAGAGCGAGTGCAGCTGGTATTTGAAGGTTTTTTTAAAGGTGAAATGATAGCTAATGATTGCTTCGACTACAGCAACCCTAATAAGAAAAGCACATAACAAAAAGTTGGTGTTCGCACCTGCGGTGCTGGGACGGTTACACTTCGCTCGTTCCTCGCTACGTTTCACCGCCCCACAACAAAAGCGTTAGGTGCTCTACGAGATATGAACATGGGTGAAGTAGAAAAGCTAAGGGGTTTTATTCTGACTACTTATGAGTTTGCTGGCTTGGGTGTATCAGATGAATCATTAGCCCCTATTAAAGCTGATGGCCCAGTAACTGGTTTTAGAATGGCAGCAAGAGATTGTGCTGAGTGCTATGAAGATTTCAACAGTAAACAAATCGAGGAACTGGATTTGTTATTGTTGTCAAAAGGCTTGCCGACAATAACGCAGATGTACAATAAAAATTACCAAAAATTTCTTAGTCTTATTTCAAAGTCAAAGATTAAAACAGATGAACAATTTAGCTTGTTAAATTCGTTTGTTACTGAACAAAATGGTAAGTTGGCTTCAATTGAAGAAA
>JBALXI010000128.1:0-720 GCA_036960605.1 Oleispira sp.
CGTCCCGGAGGAGAACACGTTCATCCGCGTGAGCTGGCCACTCTTCTCTACGGACCAGTCGTATGATTTCAAAGAAAATTTCTGTTCGTTCGCCTTTCCCGTTTATAAGGGGTTATGCGAACACGGTTCGCATAATTCACTGTTAGCTGTTAGCTGTTAGCTGTTAGCTGTTAGCTGTTAGCTGTTAGCTGTTTTCGTTAAGGTTTGGAGATAATCAGAAGTGGCAGGAATTAATACAAATGTTGCAAGTTATTTATCGTACTACTATCAGTTACCATATTCACCTGAATATGCTGTTCTTATAAAAGGCAATTGGGGAGCTGGTAAAACTTGGTTTGTTAAAAATGGGTTGAAGGAAACTGAGAATAAGTACCTATATGTTAGCTTGTACGGTATAACCAGTTTTGATGAAATAGAAAGTGCATTCTTCGAACAGCTGCATCCCGTTTTATCTTCAAAAGGAATGCAGCTAACCTCAAAAATTTTTAAGGGCGTTCTTAAAACTGCAATTAAAGTTGACCTTGATGGTGATGGAAAGCCAGATGCAAGTATCAACTCTACAATTCCTGATATTAAGTTACCTGAGTATTTAACTAATACCGATAATTATATTTTAGTATTTGATGACTTGGAAAGATGCTCAATTGATGTTTCCGATGTCATGGGATATATAAATCACTTTGTAGAGCACAAGGCTTGTCGCAAAGCAATACTCAGAAG
>JBALXI010000129.1:0-714 GCA_036960605.1 Oleispira sp.
CTCCATTAGATGAATTGCACGGTCGCTTGGTTGATTCGTCGTCGGCAGGGTTTTCGCTGGCGATGGATATCTCATGCCATTCGTTTATTCGCACAGTTCGTTATATGGCATCTGAGTTGGGGGCAAGTGGAATTCGAGTGTATGCAGTGTCTCCTGGCCCTATGCCAACCTGTGTAAGTTCTGGCATCGTCTGGGCAAGCCAGATGTTTGTTGATGCTGGGCATCATATTATGGCGTAGTCGATATGCCTCACGTGGGCAGTGCCCACCTTTTTTATGCGGTTAGGGTTAATTGATATCATTACTGGTTTTCTTCCGCTTACGTGAGATTTTAGATAGGCTGACGACTACCATGATTTTTGTTATCTGATTTGGAATTGCAGAGGTGCTTAATATAGTTCCATGTCTGAATTGACTTTAAAACTATCAATTAAATAAGTATAAGCTTAAGCTTGCGCGCTCTATAAAATGGAACATTTATTCGTGAAAAAAACTCTACTGATTGGCACCTTCACTTTAGCATCTTCATTGGCATCAGCTTCAGGACTTAACGATTTAACCTATAGTCTAGAAATGGGAGCAAGTAATTACTTCATTGCCCCAAGCGCACAATATTCTATTAATAATTACTTTAGAGCATCAGCTGCTGCTGGGGTCTTTCTCGAAGAGGTTTCTGGATCAGTTTATTACGATGTTGGGATTTTATATTACCCTT
>JBALXI010000012.1:0-5891 GCA_036960605.1 Oleispira sp.
CTCAATTAAAGCTGATTCGTATGTCATTATGCTTCCGTGCTGTTTGTTAATTATACAGCGATTGTGGGAGGGATTCTAAGCTTCTTACTAATACTGCAAAAACCACTGAGTCCCTTCATCCTCAATTTCTGATAGAGAACTTCCAGTACCAGGAACATTAATTTTTAGATACTTATCGCTATCATGCTCTATATTACCTTCTTGATTGATATCAGGGTGATTAGATATTGAGGTGCAATTTGTGTTTGGAGCATCTAATGTCCCATCACTCATTTTTACGCAATATTCAGCAACATCCCTAGATTGTGCGTATAAACGACCGTCATTAAACTTCCAGCGTTGATATACAGATCCACTATCACAATCTTCTAATTTAATACTAACCCTAGAATAAACAGCTGGGTTCGGAGGTGTTACACCCAAGCACTTGTTACTTGATGCATTAATCATTTGGAAATAGTCAGAGACTCCTAGTATTAATAAAGGCCTATCAGCTGGCGCCGTACCAGTGTTTTCTGTTATCACTGCAGGAGTTACAGCAGGGTTAGTATAAGTCGCCAATGGATCCAGCTTAACAACATGCCGACTAGCGATATCAATCCCATAGACATTCATGCTCGATTTATCAAAAGTGCTCGATACGATGTAACCATCCAAAAAGGCCGTTGGACTTGTTTTGAACCAATTATTGACGATTTCATAATCTGAAAATAATTGATCCGCTGGAGCTGTACGAGTTACATCAAAATTAACCAACCGCAACAATTCCTTTATTGTTGGTAAACGATATCCTTTGCTATTCATGATATCCCGACCAACACTATAATCAGTTTGAGCCTGTAATATTTTGCCATTCCCCGCACCCAAAGGATTTGCGTCTGAATTCCAGTGGGCTTTGGTGACATAGCGGCCATCAAAAACACAATAATTGCTTGAATTAGCCGCCTTGGGAGTACCGAATTGCCCAGACGATAGCACCTGCAGCGTATTGCAGGGCACCATGATCGTTATGTCAGTAACTGGGGCTTCTGGCTCTGGCGTACTAGATCCTGCACTCACTAACCCAGCCTGAAAATACAATGATAAAATCATGCCTGATTTAATATATCGAGTAAACACGGCTATTGCTCCCTAGGGCTTTCTGTGACCAACATAAGATAATGCCCACCTACTCCGCTCACAGTTGAAAGCCCTGTTTGCACCTTAATTATTTCAGTAGAGACAGTGCTAATTAAATCGCGACACACTAACTGGTAGTTTTCTGGAATATTTTCAAGAGCAGGATACGGCCAAAATGCTTCAAAGAGTGAAGATAATTTGCGAGTGCTACTGCAATACCCTCCGATATGATAGGTAAATTCTTTAGTATGCAGCCCCACCTTAAAGAAATTTGTATCGACTAAAAAACGATTTGAATAGGCTGAGGTATCAGGTAAGTCATAACTAACAATTGAGTCTAATTCATAAATACTTGGCAAACGCCAGTTTTCAATACCGCACAGGCCTCCGTCAGCTTGATACTCTGATTTTAATCGATTGATATATAAATCTGATCGACAATTAGCTTCGATATTTTTGGTATCTGGGCCAGTATCACAATCCAAATTTGCTGAGACGACATCAGCTGGATAAGCTGTTTTCTCATTACCATAACCAATCGGTAAAGAAGGGTCATACGTTAAGAATAAGTGTTCTTTATAATGTAAATAGCGACGATGCTTAGCTTTGTCACTTGGATCATCCGTTGATACATCACTTTTCACTTCCCAAGTTAGCCCAGTAACATTATCACGAGTGCAAGCCCAGCCATCATCTTCTGTTGCAGTTGCAGACATTTCAGCGCCTGCCACACTGATTTTAGTGAAATCAAACGCTCCAATTCCTGAGCCAATTTTATTGACCGCCGCATTCGCCTCAGCATCTCGGCCATGAGCACAATCATCACTGGTTTTATTACCACGATCGCTGCAATTGATATCCAATTCCCAAGCCCCTGCATCCTCGGGATCAGTATTATGAATAGAGTGATTTACGCCAGTATCATTATTAGCACACGCATTGCCGATGCCATCCTTATTTGAGTCGTATTGATCGGGATTGGGCCATAAAAAACAATTATCGGCGTTATCGCCAATGCCATCCCCATCCGTATCATTAGTTTCGGCAGCGTCTAAAGGAAAGGCATCTAATCTATCTGTAAGGCCGTCTGAATCAGCATCTTTGCTTTCTTCTGGGTTTAAAGGGAATTTATCCGTATTATCTCCTACCCCATCTCCGTCAGTATCTTTTGACTCGGAGGCATCTTCAGGAAATACATCAGCGTTATCTCCTACTCCATCGCCATCAGTATCCAAGGTCTCTGTGGCATCTGAAGGAAAAGCATCAACTTGATCAACAACTCCGTCGCCATCAGTATCTATATCAGCTTCAGCTTTTTTGCTCGAGCTACCACCACAAGCTACTAATAAAAAGCAACTTAATAATAAAATGTATACTTTATTCATAGGTTAATATCCTTATCTAACTCTATTGTTAATTGGCAACTGTCGCTGGAGTTAATGCGGTTTTAAATTCAGACTTTTTTACTTTCCGAACCAGCTTTAGTGTAAATAAACTAGGTAGTGGTGTGTTATTCAAGTCCAGCGCCTCAAACAACCCAACCACACCTGAAAGAAAAAAATCTGTGCCTGATTCCACTGATAAAGAAAATCCTAAACGGGCACCCGGAGATAACCGATCCGCGGGGGTTGAGCTAATCATAAAGTTTCTATTGTCATAATTGTGAGTTTTGTACAAGGACGGTAATAAAGGAAATATGCTATCGGGCTGGCTAACCATATAGGCTTTATCATCCTCGAGGTAGTATGAAACACACCCAGCATCCGCTAAAGCCGCCAACTCTTTAATGTTCGGCATGTACCAGTCATTATAACCGCGATAATTATCATCATTCGCTTGATTGGTATTAGCAATATGCTTAGCAGGGGTTGCATTAGCGACTGTATGGAGTGCCGTATCTGGATCAGCCAATTGAGTAGGATCAGATAATAAATATGCACAGCCCTCTCCTGTCAAACCATAATGACAACGATCCCACATTAATCCTGTTACTCGATCAATAACTGTGCCTTGTTCTTCATTAACAATGTAACGATCGGGGTAATTAATTGTGTAATAAGAGTCACAATCAATTTTTTCCTCAGCGATTACTGTAATTGATATAAATAGAGAAATTAATAACGACATTCCTTTAAACTTCATATTTCTTAAACCAGTTTTCATTTAATGGTTTCCTTTCCTTTAATTAATATCTCAAGAAATTAATAATAAACAGCATACGCATGGTGTGATTCATTAACCGGCTTACACATAGTTTTTCCTGTGGCCATGTCAACGACCCAGTACTTAGTTAAATCAGCCAAACAAGGTTCGCTTGTCCAGTAGCTAAGCCAATTTTTAAACCTGTTCTCACCATCTACTTGGAAGTTATTGAAATCAAGAGTATTGATCAAATCGGCGACCGTTGGTAACTGCCAGTTTGGACCAGAGACACCTACGTTAGTATTACCACAGTAGGTAGTCCCTACAGCTGCGGGGTCTAGAGTTGCAGTATCAAAAATTACTTCGCTCGTCTTATAATCAGCATTCCAAAGAACCCCAGTGTAATTATCTTGAACACAATGGTAATCAGTGATTTCAGGGGGCGTACCGTCTACTTTATTTCTTACCGGAATTCCAGAAGTGTTAACAAATGAATAGGCATTCGTTTTAACTTCAACTTCAACATCCTGTAAGCTTGTAGTAGCAGTAGGACCACAACCAGATGCAGTAAGCGTGGACGTGGTAGCTACATACGAACCCGGGCTTCCAGATATTTCCAAACACTTGCTCACGTTAGTATCCGTTGCTGCTATATAATCATCATTAACGATTACTACCAATCCATCTTTATTCAGGTCAGCAGAGCCATAATATGAATTACTTAATCCAGAGGACATGTCTTCGCCAAAGCAACCGTTATCAGGGCAAAGGCTAGGTTGAGTTACGTAGAAGTTTAACCATTCATTTTCTTCCTTTTCTGCATCTTGCTTTGCTGTAGCTATGACTACACGCCTTTCCCTTTCAGCTTCTTCGGTAGAACTATAGTTCGCTAACTTGCTAGTTGTTATTAGGTTTTCGAGATCAGTGAGAATATTAGCTGATGGCATAGGCTCGAAGTCAGATTCAACTTTTATAATATTATTTTCAATTGTAAAGTCCCCTAATTTGGCTTCTTCACTTATTGAGCATCCAGTACATAGCTTAATCTTTAACGCAATATCATCTGATTCATTGAAAGCATTATTTGTATTTTCAAAACCTATACTAACATAATCATTATTTTCGATTTCAAATTGATAAGACGAATCAGGTGGTGTAGCTGTCAATATGTCATAAGCATTAGCTACGTCACCTGCATATAAATTAAAACTCGTGATTTTAAATGACTCGTCTACTTCAATTATCGAATCATCCACTATAGAGGTCATTGTAATAGCCCCTAGCGCAGCGCCAACAGGTTTAGTATTTACTGCAAAGGCTGTAATTCCGAGATCAGCAGCCACTGCCGTAGTACCTGAATCAGGATTCTCGACATTGTAACTAAACGTTAAATTAGTAATATTAGGGTCGATAGACGTCGCCGGTAATTCAAATTCAAACGTGAAAACCACATCATTATCAGCTGAGACTGGATCGGACTCTAATTCAGTTAGGCTTAAGTCAGTTACTTTAACAAAAGTAATTTTGTCTTCATTAACAATCTCAAAATCTAACTTTACCGTATCTACTACAGCCTGAGCATAGGCTGTACGATCAGCATTTAGAGACAGTTTGTAATCAATTTTTTCGTCATACTCTACTACATTGTCATCATAGTATGTTAATAAGAAATCGATATTACTGTTTTTAACATAGTCATCACTATCATTTAAAATTATTGATCTAACACTTGAAGTCGTACCATTCAGAGCTCTGCGAATATCAAAATCGTTATTCACTCCGCCACTGGAGATAGTTGCAGTATTATCGCCGTTAGCAGAGAAGGTATAAATTAATTCCGGGACATTCTTTGCGACGGATTTATCACCTCTTAATACAAGATCGTGATCAATCATACTAGAGCGAGTATCATTTGCTGTAATAGACTCTTTACCAGACTCCGTATCCAGTAGGACAACGCTAGTTTCAGATTCCTTGGAATATAGTGAAACAGTTACTTGATCGTCATTGATTATTGTATGCGTTACAGTATCTGGGCTTGATACTGTTGCATAATCTGATAGTGCATATCCCGTAGGCACAGTTGCATCAACTCTGAAAACCACCTTCTCATGCCTTTCTACCCATTCAGATTCACCAACGATTCTGAATGGCACACTTCTTTCTTCCTCTGCAGCAATAGCAACTGGGACCACGGCACCATTTACAACACCAGTCTCATTACCAAATTCTAAATGTGTTAGCGTGTAGTCTGAACTATCGTTGGCACAAACCACTTCCTCACCGGCTGCTGCCGAGCATAACGCAACATCATCGTCAGAGAGTGTTTCGAACGAAATATTTATGGTCGGTACGTTTGGTGCTATCGCAAGAGATGTATGGATATAATAAGGCGCATTTAAACTATTTACCTTACTACCGTTTTCGAGAACACTATCCCCCTCATTTACACTATTTTGAGCGTTGGACACCTCCGTAGAAGTATCATCACCATAATGAAGTGTTAATGTAGTTATGTCATTATTCTCAATGGTATATTCAAGCGCTGTTCTAAAAGCACTATCAAAATGAGTTACATCAAAATAGATCGCATCACTCGCTGCAAATGATAGCGTCACCGTTTCATTCGG
>JBALXI010000012.1:5988-100849 GCA_036960605.1 Oleispira sp.
AGTCGCATCAGTTTCTGAACCCGAGGTTGATATTTTATCGTTTGCGACGGTACCCACAAAATACGGTTTAATTTTGTCATTATTCTCAATGGTATATTCAAGCGCTGTTTTAAAAGCACTATCAAAATGAGTTACATCAAAATAGATCGCATCACTCGCTGCAAATGATAGCGTCACCGTTTCATTCGGCTCTACCATCGTGCCACCCGTCACCTGAAAGCTAATAGGCTGATTTGTTGTTGGCGCGACCTGGTCTGCTGTTTGCCCAGTGGTGTAAATAACTTTATTCGCTAACGTATAATCAACACCCGCCGTTTCATCACAGCCTGAACTATCTGCTAAACAATCACCTTGAATATTTAACGTTAAGCTTGCTGGTACATTTTTCGCAATGACCTCGTCCCAGCGAATTGCTACTTTAGATATTTCTGGCGTATGAGTTGTATCCGTCTCTGAGCCTGATACGGATATTTTATTGTCTACCACTGTTCCGACAAAATAGGGTTTGATTTTATCGTTATTCTCAATGGTATATTCAAGAGCTGTTTTAAATGCAACGTCGAAATGCGTCACATCAAAATAAGAGTCATTACTCGCAGCAAAAGACAGCGTTACTGTTTCATTAGGTTCAACAACCGTGCCCCCTGTGACCTGAAACCCAATTGCCTGATCTGCTGTCGGCGCAGCCTGATCTGCACCTTGCCCTGCTGTGTAAATCAGTTTGTTCGTCAAGCTATAATCTGTTGTATCACAACCTGAGCCATCTTCTAAACAAGCGGCCGTAAGATGCAGCGTTAAGTTAGAAGGAACGTTTTTAGCAATTGCTTCATCCCAACGAACTGCAACCTTAGAAGTATCTGGAATATGGGTGGTATCAGTCTCTGATCCTGACGCTGAAATTTTGTCATCATTTACACTCCCAACAAAATACGGCTTGATTTTATCGTTATTCTCAATTGTATATTCAAGAGCAGTTTTGAACGCACTATCGAAGTGAGCCACATCAAAATAGGTCGCATCACTCGCGGCAAAAGATAAAGTCACTGCTTCATTCGGCTCTACCATAGTGCCGCCAACCACCTGAAAACCAATTGATTGGTTAGCTGTTGGTGCAGCCTGATCTACACTTTGCCCTGTGGTATAAATCGTTTTATTTACCAGACTGTAATCACTATTATCACAACCTGAGCCATCAGCTAAGCAAGCTGCTGAAAGATTCAGTATTAAGTTAGAAGGAACGTTTTTAGCAACGGCTTCATCCCAACGTATCGCTACTTTTGAAATTCCTGGAATATGAGTCGCATCAGTTTCTGAACCCGAGGTTGATATTTTATCGTTTGCGACGGTACCCACAAAATACGGTTTAATTTTGTCGTCGTTAGTTATCGCATAAGTTAAATTAATGTTCGACCAAGAATCAACATACTCAGACAAGGCACTGGCGTTTTTCAAACTGACTTGTAAATGTGCAGTTTCACTTGCTTCAACTAAATCATCATTGTAGAAACTTAAACCTAATACTGCACTTGCTACACCGAAAGTTGCTTCGATTTTAGGAAGCGACGTATCTGACCTTATAAAATCGCCGTCTTCCGCGCAAATATCGCCAGTCAATATAGGACAGTTGGAGGTTACCTCCAGAATAATGTCAGGTACATCATCGGCAATTTCATTTTGAAATGAGACAGTAAAAGGGTAAGTTGGTATGTGTACATCAAGTGCAGATTCATCAATAGTCGCACCACCTTGAATTGAAATCTGTGCTTTATCCTCACTAACAATTTTACCTTCAACAGACGTTGTTTGAACTTCATCCCCGACTTGTAAGCAGCCAAGGCCAATTGCATCACAGGTTTTGGTCGTTACAGTGGATATGCTTGCCAACTTTACTGGATAGCCGTCATCCATGACTACATTTAAAATATAGTTTTCATCAATCTCAACTATAGAATCATTATTTATTGCAATTGATATATTTCGTTCTTTGACTCCTCCAGAAAACTCAAATGTATTCGCAACATCAAACGCAATAGGATTCGTATTGTATGTAATGACACCATCGCCATTATCGTCAGCACCACCCGCCTCAGCGCCATCACTAGAAACACTGAACGCAGCGTCCAATGTAATATTTTGATTAAGAATCGCGGTGAAGTTCACGACACCACCATCTAAGTCTTCAGTTACGTTAAAGCCCGTAATGGTCAATGTAGCTTCATCTGTATTTTTTGAAGTCACTGTCACTTTATCAGAGCGACTTCCCTTTTCTTCCTGGGCTAAATATCCATTAACCCTAGAACTCTGACTTTTTAACGTTACCGTTAGATCCACAACTTCATCACATTCAGCATCTGTATCATCAACAAAAGCTAAAATCACTGGAACACTATTACTACTTGCAGAATAAACTTGAAGCCCTTCTGTGGTAATTATTAGTTCTTCTGTAGATAGGTCTGATTGAGTTTTAACACTACAAACTTTACTCTCCGAACCTTGTGTAATGCTTCTGACGATGGAGATGTCAAAATCCTCTAACGCGGAATCTCCATATTGCTGATCCACTGGCAATTCGTCATTATCAAGTTGAAGTATCAGATTTAAAGGCGTCTCTTCATTAGATTCAAAGACATCTGTTGAAAAATCTGTATTCGCCCAGCGAATCACGGGCAAATCGTCATTAAGGATGTTAACGGGTATCGCCTCTCCCAGCGTTCCTCCATTTGAGCTTCTAAGCTCAATCATCATTCTCTCATTAGCTTCTACAAGTGAATCTTCTTCCATCGAAAAACTAATAACATGGTCGCCTTCTTCTACAGAAAAACTATTTCCCTTTTCGATATCGATAATTTTAGAAATGATTTTCTGATTTGCTCCTCCCGAGCCTTGCACATCATCGGGGTCTATCGCATTGCCTTCTTCACCATCATTGAGATAACGCAATACCAATTCAAATTGATAGTCGTAACCTACCTGACCAGCCAATTCTACATAAAACTCACGACGCCCTAAATAATCTGAATCCTCAAGGTAAGTCAGATCGGTAGTAATCTGTTCTTCACCCGATAAATCTGTATATTTCCTATAAATTTTAAACTCTGGAGATTCGTCATCAACGATATAAATTCGGCCAGAACCAAACTCCACACCAGCATCATTAAAGAGCACCATTTCCAGAACTTCATTATTTTCTAATAATTCATCATCAACCAATTCAAAGCTTGCCGTATACTCATTCGCCAAGCTGTCTTGTGCTGCTAAAATTGTGATCTGGCCAACTGCCGTGCTGAAATCTTGCTCTTCTTCTGCTTTACCCGTTTCGTCTCCTGAGATAACGACATCACTTGCCAATCCAGCCAAACGATAATTTACGACAAAATCTTCCGTGAAACCGCCACTTTCATCAATTTTGAACTTCATTACAAGTTCTTCAGGGGTACCGTTTTCAGCGATGGTAATGGATCGACCTTCGTTGAATCTAAATGTCGGAGCACCATTTCCTGGTGTATCGTCTGAACGGATCGTTCCACTAGCAACAACTTCACTAATTGCCAAGTGCTCAACTTTCAACTCAATCGTTTCATCTAGCTCGATATCACGATCACCAAAGACTTCAACTTCGACAGTCTTAGTCAATTCACCGGCAACAAAAACAAGCTGAGTATTAATCGCAGTGTAATCAGTTCCTGCTAAAGCAGAACCAACTTGGACCAGATCAGTGGTGGTGACGGATAGAGGAAAAGGAGCAACAGTGGGTTCGGATAACTCGATTGTAAATTCTAGAAACTGAGCCCCTAAGTGACCCTCAGTTATATCAGAAGCGGTGAGCGTGTAATTGGGATAATCATCATTAAGGATAGTGGCAACGAGGCGGCCTAATTCTTCACCACTCTCATCGGTAATTAATACCCCTACTTTTTCGTCAGCCTCTACACGAGTATCGGAAAGGATTTCAATACCGATTTCATAAGATTGGCCGGCTTGCATTTCGTATTGACCTGACTGCGGTAAATAATCGCTCTTAGCAACCGCGTCAATATCGTAAGTGGTGTAATTAACAATGCCATCCGTTGACGCCGTAAAACCGACGGCAGCAATTTGACTACCATCATCACCTTCTTCTAGGTCAACGCTTGAACTTACAGCTATACCAGGGGAGAGATCAGCGATACCAACGACGGGGCCGCCGCTTGACTTAGATCCGTCACTACAGCCAGCAATAAAAGCCAAGATAACTGATAAAAAGAATAATTTATTATTGATAAAAATGATATTCATTGAGTCGATCCATCAACCAAAATAGCAGAGAAAATTTTCCGCAGTATACACGTTGTCCCTTTGCAATCGAGATCTTTTTTCTTACTTTGCATAACATTTAACAATCCAGAGTTTTGCTTATAAAATAGCTTGACATACAGGTACCTTAAGCCAGAAACTAATATGAGTTTTTACGCGGAAAATGGATTTTGGCACAATGGATTTGCAACACCCCTTATTGAATATCGGTTCAACTTCTATCGCAGGTGATTCACCTTGTGGTATTAATGCGAAGTACGAACCTAGCTTTGAAGCTTTAGAAGCAGAGCTGGCCAAACAAGAATCTCTCACTTCAGAGAAAGTTGATTGGAAGGAAGTTAAGGCTCTCGCTACTGACCTTTTACAAAATACGACTAAAGATTATCTCGTCGCTTGCTACCTTGCCCACTCCCTAAGTATTACAGAGGGATATAGCGGTCTATTGGTCGGCATTAAAATTCTAGAAGCCATTACAGAAAACTATTGGCAAGAATCATTTCCACCCGCAAAACGTTTACGCGCTCGTAAAACCGCCATCGAATGGTTGGTGGAAAAGACAAATCATTTTATTGAGTCTTCTCCGCCTACCGCATCAGATAACGAAATTATTGTTGAGTTAGCGAAGTCCGTTAAAAATTTAGATTATGCGTTATCTGAAAAAATGGAAGCTCAAGCGCCGAGCATGGCTGAAGTTAACCGCAGTCTTAAAAGACTTCGCCAATCGGCCGAATTTGATTTGAAAGCAATCGCTGACAAAGCTGCACCTGCTCCCGTAGTCGCTGAATTAGTACCTGAACCAGAAGCAACTATTCCTACTAATGATACGCCCGTACAAGCTGCAGCGTCTGTAGAAGTAGCCCCAGCGCCAATTGTTCCAGCATATGTAGCTCCTACTCCAGCAGTTACAGACAGTTCATCTTCCAGTAAACCCGTGGCGATTAGCAACTCAGCATTAGCTAGTGAAGGCGATGCGAAAAAGCTTTATAAACAAGTCCAAGACGCATTGCGCCAACTTGCTGATTTCCACGCAGGACAAAAAGCTTCTGACCCTAAACGCTATCGTTATTCTCGTGCAGCTCTTTGGGATTCATTAGAAAAAATGCCTCCGAACAAAGATGGCAAAACACAATTACCAAAACCTGCGCCTGATAAATTTAAAAAGTTACAAGAACTTTTTGATCAAGGTGATTTTATTGCGGTGCTCGATCAAGCCGAGAAAAGTGCAAGCAAAATGCCCTATTGGTTTGATGGGCAGCGCTTAATCGCTAATAGCCTAAGCGCATTGGGTGGAGAATTTACTAAAGCGGCTGAAGCGTTAACTTCCGAATTAAAACAGTTCCTTACCCGCCTGCCAAAAATAATAAGTCTTGGTTATTCCGATGGTACTCCTTTTGCCGATGAGCAAACGCTCATGTGGATTAGCACACAAGTACTAATAGGCAACCAAGCGGATTCCGACAGTCAGCAAAATGACGAAGTTTCCGATGCCTTTTTAGAGGCGCAAAAATTAGCGGCGTCAGGGAAGTTAACTGAAGGGTTGGTTTTTCTAAAAAAAATCCGCACTCAAAACTTACGCGACGAATTTAGAATAAAACTCGCCACCGCTGAGCTAGTAGCTCAATCAGGTCAGGCAAAAGTAGCAATTCCGTTATTAGAAAGACTGATTACTGAAACTAAAAGAATAAACGCCATTGATTGGGAGACAGACTTCACCATAAAGGCCTATAGTATTTTAGTTCAAGCGTATGACAAATTAGAAGATGATGATGCTGCACAAAAGCAACAGCAGAAAATGGATGCTTTTGATCAGCTTTGTTGGTTTGACCCCACTGCAGTTGCTGAATAATTGATAACTAGGAGTTAAAGAATGGCTAACGGTAGCGTAGCACCCAAAGAACGAATTAATATTTCTTACAAATCAAGCACAGGTGGCGTCAGTGAAGATGTCGAGTTACCACTTAAGATGCTGATTGTTGATGATTTTACCGGCAAAGAGAACGACGATGTTATTGAAGATCGTGACCCTGTAAATGTTAATAAAGATAATTTTAATGACGTGATTAAAAGCCATAATCTGACCATGAACTTCAGTGTGCCAAATCGCCTCGAAGAGAATTCTGACGAAGATATGAATATTGATTTAAAAATCAATAGCATGAAGGACTTCTCTCCCGCTCAAATTGCAGAACAAACACCTGAGCTTGCAAGTCTTATGGAGCTGCGTCGTGCGCTACAAGCTTTAAAAGGCCCACTGGGTAATGTTCCTGCTTTCCGTAAAACGATTCAAGCAATTCTAGAAAATGAAGATACTCGTGCGCAGGTTATGCAAGAGTTAGGAATGGTTAAGGAATAATTATGAGTACTTCAAGCGAAACACAAACTGAGTCAACGCAAGAGACCACTGGCTTATCATTGCTAGATCAGGTTATGCAAGAAACTCGCATTCAACCAGGCGATGATGGTTTTGAAACTGCACGCCGTGGAGTTGAAGCTTTTATTACTGACCTACTGGCTGACAATAAAAAAGTCGACAAGGTAGAGAAGAAGCTTGTTGACGACATGATTAGCGCGATTGATAGCAAAATCAGTGGTCAGCTTGATGAAATTATTCATAGCGAAGAATTCAAGAAGATCGAATCTTCATGGCGCGGCCTTCACTTCTTAGTTAACCGCACTGATTTTAAGCAAAACATTCAGCTTGAAATGATCAGTACCTCTAAGATGGAACTCATCGAAGATTTTGAAGATGCTCCTGACGTTACTCGTTCTGGCTTGTATAAGCATGTCTATTCTGCGGAATACGGTCAATTTGGTGGAAAGCCTTACGGTGCCATCATTTCTGGTTTTGCTTTAGACCCAACATCTCAAGATTTAAAACTGATGCAAGACGTAGCCGCCGTTAGCGCAATGTCTCACGCGCCTTTCATCGCTTCTGCTGGACCTAAGTTTTTTGGTCTAGATAGCTTTCAGGGCATGCCTGCACTTAAAGATCTTGAATCAATATTTGAAGGTCCACAATACGCTAAGTGGCAAAGTTTCCGTGAATCAGATGATTCCCGTAACGTTGCATTAACAGTTCCTCGCTTTATGCTGCGCTCACCTTATGGTGAAGATAACGTGGTTAAAGAGTTCGATTACCAAGAAGGCATCAAGCAAGATTTTGAAAAGCTTTGCTGGGGTAATTCATCTTATGCATTCGCTAGCAACATGGCGCGTTCATTTGCCGAGTTCCGTTGGTGCCCTAACGTCATTGGGCCACAAAGCGGTGGTGAAGTTTTAGACCTTCCTGTTTATAAGTATCAAGAGAATGGCGAAACTAAAATTTATAGCCCATCTGAAGTCATGCTTTCAGATCGCCAAGAGTTTGAATTAGCAGAGCAAGGTTTCATTGGTTTAGTTGCCCGTAAAGGCACCGATAACGCGACCTTCTTCTCAGCCAATACGTGTCAAAAGGCTAAATTCTTCGGAAATACGCCGGAAGGCAAGCAAGCGGAAACAAATTTTAAGCTGGGGACCGAATTACCCTACTTATTCATGATTGACCGCTTGGCTCATTACATTAAAGTGATCCAGCGCGAGCATATCGGCAGCTGGAAAACTCGTAATGACTTAGATCGTGAACTTAATCAGTGGGTTCGTCAGTATGTTGCTGATCAGGATAATCCACCACCAGAAGTTCGCAGCCGTAAGCCATTACGTGAAGCTCAAATCATTGTAAGTGATGATGAAGGCAACCCAGGTTTCTACCGTGTAGAAATGAATGTTAGACCTCATTTTAAATATATGGGTTCTAGCTTCACGCTTTCCTTAGCCGGAAAGTTAGACAAAGAATAGTTAGTGATAGTAGGTGATATTTAATCACCTACTTCATTTTCTCATGTTCCATCTTAATTAAATAATCAGGAGATAATATATGGCCATTCCAGCATATATGGAAATTGAAGGACAAAACCAAGGTGACATCAGCTCTGGAGCTTTAAGCGAAGATTCAGTAGGTACAGCGACCCAGGAAGGTCACGAAGATGAGATCATGGTACAAGCTTTTTCTCACAACGTACCACGTGGTACGAATGAGCAAAGCGGTCAGATCACTAGCATGCCTGCTATGAAGCCAATGAAGATCACCAAAATGATCGACAAAGCTTCTCCTCTTTTGCATAACGCTTTGACTTCTGGCGAGCAATTAACGATTTCAGTTAACTGGTATCGTATTTCTGCTAGCGGCGAAGAAGAGCTTTATTATGTAATGGAGCTTGAAAACGCAGTATTAGTTGATATCGAAACTATCCTTCCGAGCATTGGCGACCCTCTTCAGGCTCACCTTTCTCACCAGGAAATTTTGTACATCAACCCAGGTGCTATCACTTGGACTCACGAAGCGGCAGGTACCGAAGGTAGCTATCGTTTCGGCGCTTCTGCAGGCTAGTTAGCCACTTGAAGTTGAGCCCGCAAATTTTGCGGGCTCTTTGTTACTCTTACTAGGCATATTGACGTGCATTATATTATCGCGCTTTTTTTATCTTTATTTTTAACGGCTTGCGCTAGCAAAACAACGCTTGAAGTTGCTCCAGAAGATTGGACATATCAAGAACGAGCTATTCATATTCACGCCGCTGCTCCGGCTGATTTAAACGTAATTAGTGGTCGCCCTCACTCATTAGCCATTGGTATTTTCCAACTGAACGACCCGAATACATTTCGAGGCTTATCAGAAACCAAAGAAGGTGCTGTTCAACTTTTAAATAAAGGCCGTATAGACGATACCATCGCTCAATTTTCTCGCTCTATTATGCAACCAGGTGGCGAAAAAGTTTCAGTTTTTAGTCGCGCACAGAGCGCGCAATACGTTGGCATCATTTCAGGCTATTTTGGTTTGAATACTGAGCTCGACGTAAAGATCTACCCGATTCCGGTTAAGCCCGCTAAGCGTGGTTTTGTCGACATCATGCTTTCAAGCTTGGGATTGATTGCTGATGAAGCTAAAGCAATACCAGACAATTTATATATCGATGTTTCTCTTGGTCGAAAGAGTACTCGTGAATTTCGTATTTTAGACAAGGACGAAACCAACCTTTTTTGAGTTGGTTTCCAATAATTATTATATTTGGGGGTAAGCGTGGCTACAATTAAGCCTGTTTTTTGGCGTCAGGGGATGTTTTTGCAACCTCAGCATTTTCAGCAAAGCGAGTTGCAACAAACAAACCAGTCGAACTTAGTTCGAGAGTACTCTCACCCTTGGTTTTGGGGTTTTATTTCTTACTCTATGGCTAAGTTGTCTTTGCAGCAGCGTATTGTAGAACTTGATCAAGGCGAGATCATTTTCCAAGATGGTACTCACGTAATCATCGGCCAAAATGCCTATATCCAAAGCCGTCAGCTAGACGATGTGCAAATCGATCCAGAAGTACCTCTCAACGTTTACGTTTGCTTACGTAAAATGAGTACTCTTGAGTCTAACGTCACCATCATTAATGATGCGATTGAAACAGCGGCAGTGCAAACGCGCTACTTCACTCAAGCATCACCACAAACTGTCGATGATATTTATTCGGATGGTCCCGAGGCTGAAATACAATCCCTAACCCATAAGCTCAGTATTGTTTTTGAACATGAGCGTGAGAATTACGGCGATTATTTATTAATTCCTATCGCAAAAATTGCTCTAGATGGCGAAAACCTGATATTCCCAAGTGAATTTGTGCCACCGCTGATCACCATGGCAGGTGCTAACGAAGTTCAACGCTTAGTTAAAGAACTGCGTGACGAATTAACCGGTCGCGCTATTCAACTAAGCAGTAACAATAGCGCTAGTCAGCAATCTGGGGGCTTTGATCCAAACCTGCTACGCTATCGCATTGGCTTACAGACGCTTTCTCGCTACGTACCTCGATTATTTCATATTACCGAAACGCCTAATATTCATCCTTGGGATGTGTATGGTTTTTTACGTGAGTTAGTCGGTGAGATCAGCACATTTACTCAGGACGTTAACTTCTTGGGTGAAAATAAAAAAGGCGAACGCTTATTGCCTTCTTATCACCATACCAATATTGGCGAATGCTTTAATGCGGCCCGTAACCTCATCAGTCAGCTAATGAATGAGATTTCTGTTGGACCTCAGTTCTTAGTAGAACTGGATTACGATGGTAAATATTTCAGCACCGATGTTCCCGCTGAATTCTTCGAGCAGCAAGTCGATTTCTACTTGATTTTGAATACTGAGCAGCCTTGGGCTGATCATTCTCAATCGTTCTTAACGACGGCTAAGCTTGCGGATAATAGTACAGTTGAAATTCTAGCTGAACGCTCCCTCCCTGGCGTCGGTCTTTATCACATGCCATCGCCTCCTGCTGGTTTGCCAAAGAAAGCCTTTGCCAACTACGCACGCATCGATATTCATGATGACAAGTGGTCGCAAATTCAAAGTAAGCAGAACTTGGCCCTAATGTGGGATGAAGCTCCGAGCGATCTTAAAGTAGAGCTTGTTATTTTACGCAAATAATTTATGGATTGAGTAATGCGTTTAGTTGATTTTTATATAGATGTGTTGTTAGCAACACGACGACTCGTGCCGATGTTAACGGCCGAGTCAGAGCAAGAGGTTGTTGAAGTTAACAACTCTTTGACTCAGTTATTGGATAAGGCTAGAGAAAAAGCTGTCGCAAAAGGCTTGACTGAAAATCAAGCCCTTTCCGCTCTATTTCCGATTGTTTCTTACGTTGACGAAATGATTTTAACCTCCAACTGGTGTAATAAATCAAAATGGCAGCAGCATTCACTGCAACGCCATTATTTTGATACCACCAATGCGGGGCGTGAATTTTTCGAACGCTTAAACAAGTTGAATCGCGAAGGAGAAGACCGCAGCATTCGTGAAGTTTTCTTATTGTGCTTAGGCTTGGGTTATAAAGGCCAGTACTTCATGCCTGACGACCGTCCAAAGCTTGCCGAAATTCGCATTTTCAATTTGGATCTGCTGTTGCCTGAAGATGCCAATCAAACCTTGGAAAAAACCCAACTGTTTGATCAAGCCTATCAAGCGAATATTCGTGAAGGACGCCAAGCAACCTCGAGAACAAACCTTATTCCCTTTTTTACCGCCGCTCCTGTGCTGGTGATTTTAGGCGTGTTTGTATTTTATGCCCTACAAATTAATGACTGGCTTGCTCAGATTATGGGATTGGTGAAGTAATCATGAGAACTTTTTTCCGCATACTAGCGTGGATTTTTATCCTGCTATTAATATCAGGCGTGGTGCTAAGCATCACGTACCTTATGGATCGCCCGCTCATTGAGGGTGTTTATGCCCTAGCCGGTATATTCACGATTTGGTTTGCGATTGTGATGATACGCAAAGCGATCATACGTTACCGCGCAAAATCTCAAGTGCAGAGTTTGCTGAATACTGAGAATCCTGACGACCAGCATGATGATTTGGGCATGACGTCCAGTGAGTTAAAGAAGTCATTATCAGGCCGCTGGAACCAAACGATCAGAGCGCTAAAGCGTTCACAGTTAAAATTCCAAGGGGATCCGTTATACGTTCTGCCTTGGTATATGATTTTTGGCCGCCCTGCTTCGGGTAAAAGCACCAGTTTGCGAAATGCCAAGTTGCTACTGCCATCCATTGATTTATCCAGCAAAGAAGAAGGCTCTACGCTGAATCTTGAATGGTGGTTACACGAAGAAGGTATCATCATCGATACCGCTGGCCGTTATGCTGTGCCTGACAAATTAGAGCGCGATCGCAAAGAATGGAATCAGATTCTTTCCATGCTTTCTCGTCACAAACAAAAAGAGCCATTAAACGGTTTAGTCTTAGTCGTCGCTGCCAATCGCTTATTAAACTGCAGCGAAGATGAATTATTAGAAGAAGGCCGCCAAGTACGCAATAGCATCAACCGTATGATGGAAAAACTGGAAGTTAAAGTTCCTGTTTATCTGATGGTGACTAAGTCTGACTTGATCCCCGGCTTCTCTGAGTGGGCTCAATACATTCCTGATGAATTGAAAAATCAGGCGATGGGTTATTTGAACGAATCTGAATCCGGTGATTACGACACCATCGCCGATACCGCTCTTGATAGCGTATTAGACCGTTTAAAAGAAGTTCGTTTATTGATGATGGAGCAAACGGATTCGCCGAGCGATTCGTTATTAACCTTGCCGCAAACGATGGAAGACTTACGTTCTGGTCTGCATACGTTTATTCGCACCGCCCTACAAGGTAACGCGTATCAAGAAGCACCTCGCTTTCGTGGCTTGTACTTTAGCTCCAGTGTTCATAGTGAAGATGGCGAAACAGTACGCGACGGCATGTTTTTACATGACTTCTTTACTAAAATTCTGCCGCCCGATCGTGGCCTACTCGTAAGTTTGCCGAGTGCTGTCCGTTTCCGTCGCGCAATTCGTAAATACGCCCTAGGAATCAGTGGCGCGTTAACGTTTGTCTCTGCTGTTGGCCTAACAGGCTTATACAATCAAGACAGTGCTTTCTTATCGGAAGTAGAAACAAACTTCTCTGGTACGGTTATTAATATCAGTGATGAATCACAAACGCCTTCTATGCGCTTGGATACTGCTCACCGCTTAAAATCGATGATTGAGTCGATGCAAGCGTATAAAGACCAAGAATACATCCCTTGGTCTAACCTTCTTTCGGGTGGCAATCAGGTAGAAGAGCTTAAGCAAAAGTATATTGATTATGTACAAACTTCGATTCTATTAGAGTATGACAACTCTATTAAGTTAACGATTGACGACTTAGAAGAAAAACATACCAGTGTGCTTGCCGGTGGTTTAGTACGCCGTATTAATATTTTGCAGAAGCGTTTAAATCCTGAGTCTGAGTTCGAAATTCAACCGATTGGCAATGATTACATCATTGTTCAAGATGAGTCTGTCAGTAATGAAGAATCCATCTTGTTCAGCGACATCTATATCAGCTACGTTGATTGGAGCCAATCACTGATCGGCCTAGATGAAGAAAAGAAACGTTTACAAGCGGCACTCTTACATCTTATTAAGCAAAATCACGGTGATTACTCTTGGATTATCCAATGGGCTAATTCACAAGGATTCGATCCTATTCTATTGAAGACCTTTTGGGGTGGCAGTATAAAATTAGCGGATGCACCTGAAATCAGCTCAGCTTATACCCTTCCAGGTTATGAATTTATTCAAGAATTCTTAGCTGAATTCCAAATGGCCAATACCGATGATAAGCAACTGAGCGATATCCAGCAGGATTTTAATCAGTACTATCAGCGTCAATACATCAATGCTTGGACTGATTTTGCTGAACGTTTTGATGACGGTAAGCAAAAGCAACGTGACCGTAAAGAGTGGACTGTATTACTCGACCGTATGGCAACAGCCGACAATCCTTACTTCACTTTATTGCAAACCATGCATGATCAGTTAGCCCCCTTCTCTGATGTTGATTACCAATCAAGAGATAAAATTGCGTTCTTTACCGAAATTCAGTCTTACTCGATTTCCGATGGCCGTAAGGGCAAAGGCGGCGGCAAACTTCTTAAGAAGGCACTAGGTAAGCTGGGCAAAGTGGGCAAGCTGGCTAAGAAAGGCATGAAACTGCATAAGAAAGCGAACAAAGGTAAGAAGTCTGGTGGTGATGATGGCAGTGCTTTAGAAGATGCCGTTAAAGCAGCGGATGCTTATAAACAAGCGCTGGCAGAAGTAGCCTTTAAAGCGGATTCTCGTTCGCAATCTTTGTCGACGATTACCACCTTGTTCCAAACGCCAGATTCTCCAGAAGCGGGCAATGGCCCATTAGCATCTGCTTGGGTTTCGGTTAAAGAGCTGCAAGCCTTAATAGGCAAGCCTATTTCAACTACTCGCTTATTCTGGAAGTTGTATATGGGCCCAATTTATGCAGCTTATGACTATATGGAAAAAGAAAGTAGCTGTGCCATTCAAGATCGCTGGGAAGATAATGTATTAGCATCCATTGATGGCGTCGCCAAAAATGAGCTAGGTAAATTGTTAGTCGGTGATGGCGGTGTGTTATGGAACTTCCTCGATACCGAAGTTTCTCCGTTCGTTAAGAAGCAATTCAAGAAAGGTTATGTTCGCGCCAATATCGAGCAACGTAGCTTGGGCCTAACAGAGACCTTCCTAGACGTTCTTAACCAATCGGCTGCCGGTGCCTTTGTTGTTGGCAATCAGTTCACTGTTTCTATGAATGCTCTGCCTTCTGGCACCAATACCGACGCTAAAGTTTCGCCTTACGCGACCTTTATTGATCTGCACTGCAGTGACGGCACACAAACGATGGCGAACTATAACTACCCGACTCAGCATAATTTCAATTGGGCATTAGAGACCTGTGGCGATACCACCTTGCGTATCGAGATTGGTCAACTGACGCTCTTGAAAGAATACTTAGGGGTTAAAGGCTTTGGTAAGTTCTTACTCGATTTCCAAGATGGTCGTCGTATTTTCACCGTT
Organism: Oleispira sp.; assembly: GCA_036960605.1. Classification (GTDB taxonomy): domain Bacteria; phylum Pseudomonadota; class Gammaproteobacteria; order Pseudomonadales; family Oceanobacteraceae; genus Oleispira. The sequence continues at coordinate 20,752 of JBALXI010000012.1, forward strand.
GATGACTTTCCTAATCAAAAAGCTCAGCTAGTGAACAATGGCGTTCGCTATATCGACATCAGTTATGAAATTAATGGCCAGCGCCCTGTTATCCAAATGTTGGATACCGTGCCGCTTGAATTACCACAACTAGCCGCGTACTGCTGGTAGGGTTAAATTATGAATAAGCAAGCCGTTACAGAAAGGATTAATCTGACGTTTCAAGATAATCAGAAGAAAGAGGTTGAACTGCCTTTTCGCATTCTGGTTTTATCGAACATAACGGCAGATGAGCGTGCTGAGAATTTAGTTGATCATACTGTTTTAAAAATTGATGCTAGCATCACTGATATTCTGGGTCGCCAGAATATCAGTGTTAAATTAGCCTTAGAAAACCACTTAAGGCCTCATATCGATGAAGCCTTAATGGTGAACTATTCATTGAATAACCTTGAAGATTTCTCTCCCGAGAACTTAATTCGAGGCATTCCTGAATTACGCCAAGCGCTAAAAATGCATTCTATGCTCAGCGATGAGAAAGTTAAGCCGGCTATTTTAGCCAACTTACTGACTGAATTTGGTTTTAATGACCAAGAAGATTTGGACAGCAGCGACAAGCTTATCATTCAGGCTGAAGTGGCGAGCCGCATCAGCAAGCAGCTGGATAGCATTATTCAGCATGAACGCTTTGTTACATTAGAAACCAGCTGGCGCTCTCTTGATTTTCTGCAGCAGCATATCAATACCAAAGAGAATACCGAATTAGTGGTGATCAACACCTCTAAAGACGGCTTATTAGAAGACTTTGAAGACTCGCCTGATATCACCCAGTCTTCCTTGTATCAGACGGTTTACAGCGCGGAGTTTGGCCAGTTTGGTGGCCGTCCTTATGGCTTAATGCTGGGTGATTTTGAATTTAAATCAACCGCTCACGATATGGCCTTGCTACAACAGCTGGCCAAGTTAGGCGCTATGGCACACTGCCCTATCATCAGTGCCGCCGACGCGTCTTTCTTTGGTATCGACGATTTCAAAGATTTCTCCCGTATTCGTGATATTGATGCTCACTTCGAACAACCTATGTATGCCAAGTGGAATAGCTTCCGCAGTCATCCTGACAGCCAGTATGTCAGCTTAACGCTGCCTAGATTCCTATTACGCCCGAGCCACAGTCATCACAGCTCAGAGTTTGGTTATGAAGAAGCGAATCGTGGTATCAAAGGTGGGCTATGGGGCAATTCAGCGTATGCTTTAGTGACTCGCTTTTGTAATAGCTTTGCTAATTATCGCTGGTTTGTGAATGTGACCGGTGACGAGTATGGCATTATTGACGACCTTAAAGTTCAAGCGGGGCATGGCGCGGTACGTAGCCATATTCCAACTGAAGTTATGATTTCAGATCGCTCAGAGCCAGATTTAGTGCAAAACGGCTTCACGCCGCTGACTTTGCATAAAGCCAGTCAGAAAGCCGGGTTCTTCGCAGCCCCTTCTTGTCGTAAAGAAGATGACTTTCCAGCCAATGCAGACGGTCGTCAACAAGCCTTAAATCAAAGACTCGAAATTCAGCTACCTTATATGCTAATAAGCTGCCGTTTTTCACAATATATTAAAATCATGCAACGAGAGAATATTGGTTCTTGGCAAACACGCTCACAGCTAGATCAGGCTTTGGGTGGTTGGTTAAAACAATACGTTTCAGATATGGACAACCCTGCACCGAGTGTTAGGGCCAGGCGTCCGTTAAGAAATGCTCGAGTCACTGTTCGAGAAGTTGAAGGCAAATCGGGTTGGTTCCTTGTTTCCATGTCTTTAACCCCTCACTTCAAGTATATGGGTCTCCCATTTACACTCACTGAACGCAGTAAACTAGAAAAAGCATAAGGGAGTATTATCATGGCACTACCAGGATACATGACCATAGTTGCAGAGAACCAAGGCAACATTGAAAGTGACTGCGACTTAGACGAACGTGAAGGGGCGATTGTTGTGCAAGCGATTCAGCACAGCGTTAAATTGCCAACCGATCAGCGCGGTTTACCCAACGGCCGTCGCGTGCACATGCCAATCACAATTCTGAAAGAATTAGATCGAACTAGCCCGATGCTGTATCAAGCGTTGAGTGAAGGCGAGCTATTAACTCAAGTTATTATTGATTGGTATCGTATTGATAACAACGGCATGGAAGAGCTTTATTACCGTCAAAGCCTAAAGAACGCTCAAATCACGGCGATTGAGTTTATTGTTGAGCATGAAACAGACATAGCCAATAGCAAGCTAGGCCACATGGAAAAAGTGTCGTTTATCTACGACAGCATTAGCTGGAGCCATGAAGCAGACGGCATTGAATTTGAAGATAACTTTGGGGCTGATCAGTAATGGCCAACGAACGATTATTAAAACGACTGGGGATGTGGCAACAAGGCAAGAAATCCAGCCCGGATGCTTTTGACCTTGTCGATTCTATTATCATCGATTTAACCAAGCTGCTTAATAGCCAGCGCGGTAACGTATTAATCGATGAAAACATGGGATTAAGCGACTTACGCAGTCTTTTTAATGGTCATGGATCGCCTGATCTAGAGGCTCTTGAACAGCAACTGTTATTTCAAATCTCCGAATTTGAACCCCGAGTTGTTAGTCCATCCCTCACCTATAGCGAAGAGATCAGCGGTTTTGGTGAATTGGTTTGGCGTTTAAATGCCAATACCCTAAGCGAATCGTTTTCCCAAGACATAGCCGCCAATATAAAAATCGACATTAATGGAAAAGTGCGTATTTCATCTGCACTTTAAACTAGAAAGACGTTATGAAAACTGAAAGTTATCAAGCCGAATTACAAAACCTAAAAGATAATGCTAGGGAATTCGCACGTAAATACCCTGCCTTAGCACCTCACTTGGCAGGGGCTAGCAGCGACCCAGATGTAGAACGTATTTTACAGGGCACTGCTTTTTTAAGTGCGGGGATTCAAGAGCGTTTAGATACTGATTTTCCAGAATTCGCCCAGTCGATTCTGCGACTTGTCGCGCCCGACTACTTAAAAGAAATTCCTGCAACGACCATCATTGAATTTAAGCCACGTAACATTCTCAATAACGTGATTACCATTGATGAAGGTGCCAAATTAGATTCACAAAAAGTCGCTGGTATCAGTTGCCGCTTCCATAGCTGTACAGAAGTAAAAATTTACCCGTTAACGATTAACTCGTGTGAGCTTAATCAAAGTAGTAATGGTTCTGAACTCGACATCATCATTAACAATACCAGCTTGGCAAATTCAGAAGTCTCGCTTTCTGAACTACCTCTCCATATTGCCGGCGATTATATTGATGCCAGCGAAATCTACTACCTGCTAACCAACAAGCTAGAGTCGATATCGATCGTGCAGGGTCAGCAAGTAACCGAACTGGCGAACGCCGAAATTTCTCCGATGGGCTGGAATCAAGATTTCAATCTATTAGAAAATCATAAAACCAGCCTACACAGCTATCGTCGCCTGCAAGAATATTTCATTAATAAATATAAGTTCTTATTTGTTAATCTAACCGGCCTAGACGATAAAACGGCATTGCCTAAAGCCTTTAAATTACGCTTTAAGTTCAGTAAGAATACCCACGGCCTGCAAGTTAACAAAAACAGCTTCAAATTGTTTTGCACCCCTGCTATTAACTTGTTTGAAACCGACGCTGAACCTATTCCGCTAACCCATAAGCAAAGTGATCTACGTTTAAGCCCGATTAGAAATGGCAGTAATCAGCTAACCGTGCACTCGCTATTAAGTGTCAATGGCCAGAATCGACGTTCGACAGAGAAAAATACCTACATTGATTTCTCTCTGGCAGCAAAAGAACAAGCCAGCCACCCTGTTTATGAACTTATTCAAAAGTACATGGGGCCGCAAGAGGTCGAAAGTATTTTGCGCATCAGCTTCCCTAGCGGTTATGAACTGCCCATGCGTGAAGTACTGACCGCTAAATTACGCTGTTCAAACGGTGTCATCACTCAACAATTGAAGCTGGGGGATGTCAATGTTAATACCCCCGACGTACCTGATCTCGTGAGCTTCAGCAATGTATCCGCCATCAGTGAATACATTGCACCGATCACCGACGGTAATATCTTATGGAAATTGCTCGCGCACTTAACGGTTAACTACTTGCCGATTGCCGATCTCGATAATCTTAAAACCTTATTGAATCTGTATAATCCGACCGAAAAAAGTGACGCAAAAGATCACGCCGCCAACAAGAAGCGCATCAATTCATTAACCCAAATGAGAAACCTACCTTCGCAGCGTTTGCATCGTGGTTACCTGATACGTGGTCAGCGCATTGAGCTCGACGTAGATAGTACAGGTTTCACCAGCACCGGTGATTTGTACTTATTTGGTGAGCTGATCTATAGCGTTATTAAGCAATTCGCAGACATTAATAGTTTTGTTGAATTAAACATCAATAATTTGAATAACGGAGAGCAGCTGACATGGCAGCCCAGCTTACAGAATCGTTAAAGATTATTGAAAACGATATTATTGAAAATGGTTCAAGTTATGACTTTTTCCAAGCGTATCGTTTATTACAAAGCATCAATGATACGTACCCGGTTACCGCCAGAAGACCTGCGCGTAAAATCGATGTACGTCCTGAACTTGGCTTAGGTTACGCTGAATCAGACATCAGTGAAGTTAAGCTATTAGACAAGCAACGCGGTTATGAAGTTGTTTCTCAACTAGCGGGTCTTTATGGTGTAGCGTCCCCTCTTCCGGATTTCTACACTGAAGAGTTGTTGGACAATGAATGGGATGATCTGAACGCTCCTCGTGAGTTTTTAGATTTATTGCATAAACAGTTATTTCCAAAGCTCTACAGTGCTTGGCGTTTATACAAGTTAAACTTCAATACCTTAGAGAAAGATGAATCCAGCTATTGGCAGTTACTTTATAGCTTGCTTGGCGATACCGATGATAACGCCGACGAGTCGATTAAGAAGTTAAAGCTGCGTTACTTTAATTTGTTCTCGAATAAAGAAAGGTCGACCGATGGTTTGCTCGTTATCATTAGAGATTTATTAGATCTTGATCAGGTTCAGATTGAAGAGTTTTGCCAGCAAACGGTTAAAATCCCTCACGATCTACTGTGCCAACTGGGCCAGCGCAATCATCAATTAGGTGAAGCGCACGTTGGTAGTCAGATCTGGGATCAAAATCATGCGATTAAGATTAAAACGGGCGACATGCCGGAAAGACAATATGTTGATTTGGTCGAAGACACGGTTAAATTCAATCAGCTGAGCACTCTGATTAAGTCTTATATTCGAAAGCCTATTCAGGTCGATATCGAGTTTGATGTCATACCCGAGCAGCAACAAGTTCAATTAGGACAAGCTTGGAATCAACTGGGTATTAGCAGCCATTTGGCCAGTAATAATTCAGCAGAAACCAAGCGAATAACGCTTAATCTTTGCTAGCGTTCACCGTCATTAACTCAATAGCAACTGAGTTAATGACGATTTTAGTTTCATTAGTCTAGATTAATCGCTTTTTTCTTCAAGCCACTTTCTAAAATCTCAGTATAGCCGCCGTCATTAACGACATTGGTATAACCAAGGCTCTCTAATGCACTCAGCGCCTTGCCTGCTCGACCACCACTGCGACAATACAAGTGAATTTCAGCATCTTTATCTTGAGTAACTCCAGTAATCTTTTCAGCAATATCACCATGGGGAATATTAACCGAGCCTTCTAGATACCCCATGCTGTGCTCAACGCCGGTGCGCACGTCAATCCAATAAACTTCTTCGGCTTGCACTGCAAAGCCACACAACACAGTCATTAATAGCAGTATCTTTTTCATCATAATCCCAGAGGTAAGTGTCAGAAGTTAATGTCAAAATAGAATACAACAATATAACTCAAATGGAATACATGCAAGCATAAAAAAGCACCAGCAGTTTCCTGCCAGCGCTCTCTTATTTCGCAGCGTGTTTTATTGGCTATGAAATTAGCTCACATCAATCATCTGCACTGAACCATCTTCCATCACTTCTGCAATCTGGCCACCCGGCTCTTCCATCATCAGCAGCACAAGGAAACCAACAACGGCTGTCACTGCAATAACCGAGAAGAATACCGAATAATCAACAAACGATAATACGGTCAAGTAAACAACCGCACCCACGTTTCCGTAAGCGCCAGTCATACCCGCAATCTGACCCGTCAAACGACGCTTGATTAGAGGCACTACCGCAAATACTGCCCCTTCACCGGCTTGTACGAAGAAAGAACATGCCATTACAGTAACAACGGCCAACCATAGAGGCCAAGACCCATCTACCCAAGACATTGCGAAGTAACCAATCGCCAAACCTGCAGTAAGAATCAATAAAGTTGGCTTTCGGCCAAATCTATCAGAGATCCAACCACCACCTGGACGAGACATAAGATTCATAAAGGCATAAGACGATGCAACCATACCCGCATAGATAGGGCTTAATTCAAACGTTTCTGAAAAGAACAATGGCAGCATAGAAACAACCGCAAGCTCTGAACCAAACGTAGCAAAATACAATACGTTTAATACCGCAACTTGCTTGAACTTATAACGGTGTAATTCAGGAACATCTTCTTTAAAGATGTTTTTGTTCACAGCCCAAACATGCTTAAGCTCATAGAAAAACAAGGCGACCAAACTAACATAAGCAAGGTTTGTGACCATTTCGCCATACATTTCAACGCCCGCTGGCGATAGCTTCCAGTTCAATAATGCTAACGCTGCGTACATAGGCAGTTTCATGATAATCAATAAGTAGAAATCACCTTTACTGGTAACTTCAAGCGCACCAATGTTTTTAGGCTTAAAGTAAGTAGAACCTTTTGGTGTATCGGTAACGTTGAAGTAAAAGATGAAACCAAATACCAAGCTGATTACGCCGGTAAGACCTACCGCATATCTCCAACCATCATCACCACCAATCGCCAACGCAATAACAGGTAGCGTAAAGGCTGCTGCTGCTGAACCGAAGTTACCCCAACCGCCGTAAACACCTTCAGCTGTTCCTAGCTCTTTCGCAGGGAACCATTCGCTGACTAAACGAATACCAATAACGAAACCAGCACCAATAAAGCCCAGCAAGAAACGAGCAAGTGCTGCTTGAGCAAAGTTATCCGCTAGAGCAAACATGAAACAAGGAATCGAGCAGATAATCAGCAGTGCTGCATAGACAACCTTAGGACCATAGCGGTCGGTTAACATACCGATAATGACACGCGCAGGAATGGTTAACGCAACATTCAAAATCAATAACGTTTTAATTTGCGATGAATCTAGCCCCAAGCTGTTCGCAATAGCCATTAATAGCGGTGCATGGTTAAACCAAACAAAGAAGCTAATGAAAAATGCCATCCAACTCATGTGCAAGGTTTTCATCTTGCCCGTAAAGTTAAAAATATTAAACTTTTCAGCCGACATAAATTTTTCTCTCAATAATTTTAAAACTTATTACCGCTAGCACTTCCTGTGCTAACGGATTTATATTCTTTTAAGCGACTTAATTTAAGAAAGAAGCTGAACTTGGCCAGCTTCGATGCGTACTTGGTAAGTCTTTAAAGAGGCTGATTCATCTTCTAAACACACACCGGTTTTCAAATCGAAATGTTGTTTATAAAGAGGTGACGCAATCACTAAGCTGTCACCGATAGAACCGATAATGCCACGTGACATCACATTCGCTTTACCAAACGGGTCGAAGTTAGACAGTGCATACAATTCATCCGCTAATGCCGGCTTAAAAATCGCCACCTGCTCGCCGCCATGTAAGGCACATAAACCGGTATCAGCAGTTAAGTCAGATTCGTTACAAACGGTAATCCAGTTGTTAGTAGACATAATATTATTCCTTAACCGTTTTCTTTTTCAGAGTTTTTGTCATTGTCACTATTTGAATCGAGTGATACTAATTCAATGCGTTCCGCTTCTGTGGCTGGGCGAAGCTGTCCACGTTCACGAACGAAAGCCAATTCGCTGTCTTGTTCATCACTGTTAATAAAGTGCTGGAAACGTTTTAGTTTTTCAGGATCTTCGATCGTCGTTTTCCATTCGCACTGATAAGTACCGACGACAGTCGTCATTTCGTTATCAAGATCAGCACCAATATTTAACTTATCGTCTATTACAACTTCACGAAGATAATCCAAACCACCGTCCAAGTTCTCCATCCAAACAGACGTACGCTGTAGACGGTCTGCAGTACGGATGTAGAACATCAATACACGGTCGATGTAACGCATTAACGCTTCATCATCCAGATCGGTTGCGAACAAGTCCGCATGACGAGGACGCATACCACCGTTACCACAGACATAAAGATTCCAACCACCTTCGGTTGCGATTACACCAATATCTTTACTCTGAGCTTCGGCACATTCACGGGTACAACCTGACACACCGAACTTAATTTTATGAGGAGAACGAAGGCCTTTGTAACGGTCTTCAAGAGCCAGTGCCATCGACATAGAATCGAGCACACCATAACGACACCAAGTACTACCGACGCACGACTTAACCGTACGTAACGACTTGCCGTATGCATGACCGGTTTCAAAACCGGCATCGACTAAGATTTTCCAGATAGCCGGTAACTCATTTAACTTCGCACCGAATAAATCGATACGCTGACCACCAGTAATCTTGGTATAAAGGTCGAAGTCTTTAGCGACCTGACCTAAAACAATTAATTTATCAGGGGTAATCTCGCCTGCTGCAATACGAGGAACAATCGAATATGTTCCGTCTTTTTGCATGTTACCTAGATAGATATCGTTGGTATCCTGCAGACCCATGTGCTCGTCTTTCAAAATGTATTCGTTACTGAAAGAGGCTAGGATACTACCGACTGTTGGCTTACAAATTTCACAACCGTGGCCTTTACCGTGGCTCGACAATAACGACTGGAAGGTTTTAATGCCTTTGATACGAACGACATCGGCAAGCTCAGCACGGGTATAAGCAAAGTGCTCACAAAGGTCGTTATTCACTTCAACGCCTAATGATAACAACTCAGCGTCCATAACCTGTTTGGTTAAAGCCGCACAACCACCACAACCGGTAGACGCTTTGGTCGCGTCTTTAACATCACCCATGGTGCAACAGCCACCTTGAACGGCCGCTGAAATATCGCCTTTAGACACATCAAAACAAGAACAGATAGTCGCAGTCTCAGGCAGTGCATCAACACCTAAGCCGACACTCGCAGCTCCATCAAGACTTGGAAGAATCAAACCTTCTGGATTTTTAGGCAAATCCATATCGTTCAATTTAACTTGCAATAAGTTGCTATACGCATCGGCTTCACCGACCAGCACAGCCCCTAATAATTTTTTACCATCAGCGGATACGATTAAACGCTTATAAACCTGATTGATATCATCTTGGTAAACATAGCTTAAGCAGCCAGGTGTTTTACCCTGCGCATCACCAATAGAGGCTACATCAACCCCCAGTAATTTAAGCTTGGTGCTCATATCAGCACCTTTAAACTCTAATCCTTTACCTTCGTCTGTAGCTGAAGCTACTTTGATGTGATCAAAAGCCACTTTCGCCATGTTATAACCCGGAGCCACTAGGCCGTAGATCATGCCGCCCCAAAGTGCACACTCACCGATCGCATAAATGTCATCGTTAGACGTTTGGCAGTTATCATTAATCTGAATGCCGCCTCGCTCACCGATTTCTAAATCAAACTGACGTGCTAGCTCGTCTTGAGGGCGAATACCCGCAGAGAACAAGATCATATCTGTTTCTAAGAAAGTACCGTCAGCAAAGTTCATGCGATAGCGGCTGGTCTCACCTGCTACGATTTCAGTGGTGTTTTTACCGGTATGTACTTCTACGCCCAGCTCTTCGACTTTCGTGCGTAATAAAGCACCACCCGCTTCATCAAGTTGCACGGCCATTAAGCGCGGTGCAAATTCAACAACGTGCGTCTTAACACCGGCTTGCTTAACAGCGTTTGCAGCTTCAAGTCCTAACAGACCACCACCGACAACCACACCCACTTTACTGGTAGCGGCAGAGGCTGAAATAGCTTCTAGATCTTCAATAGTACGATAAACCAAGCAATGGTCTTGGTCTTTACCCGGAATAGGCGGAACGAAAGGATAAGAACCGGTTGCTAGAACCAGCTTGTCATAAAATTCTTTACGGCCATTTGCAGTAACAACGAACTTCTCTTCGCTATTGATCTCAACAACCTTGTCGTTAAGAATGTAATTGATGCCCTTCTCTTGATAATAACCTTCTGTGGTTAATGCAAGATCTTCTGCTGTTGAACCTGAAAAGTACTTACTTAACTGAACACGGTCATAAGCTAAGCGAGGCTCTTCTGAAAAAGTAATAATTTCATACTGATCTGCTGTTTCTGAAGTCGCCACAGTATCAATAAAGTTATGGCCTACCATGCCATTACCAACAACGATTATACGGGTCTTATTCATAGTCGATCTCTCTAAGCCTAGTTATCTTATAACCGCCCTGTTCCGTGACACCCCCATTCTATAAGGGTCTGACATCATGACATGGCGTATTTTAACTAGGTATTGCAACAGTGATGCCAACTTATAGAAAGAACCCAATATAGACTTGAGAGGCCCGCAGGCTGCGCGATAATTGCGCAAGCCGCTGACACACTGCCCAATTAGCAAGCTTACGCACCAAAGGTGTGCGCCATTGAGGTGCGAAGCGAATTGCTCATTGCACCAGCCAAGGGCAAAACGGGCCAAGTGTTATAATAAACCTTTAATACGCACCATTTTTTCTCAACCCAAAGCCTCGATGCCTGTTATAGTGTCAGCTTATACAGTGAAACATTATTAGAAAGCAGCATGAGCCTTCGGTCAGAACAGAAAGAAAAAACGCGGCAAGCCATTATTAACGCCGCTCTCCTATTAAGTGAAGAGAAAGGCTTTCCGGCCCTCAGCCTACGTGAAGTGACACGTGAAGCTGAAATAGCCCCAGCCACTTTCTATCGCCACTTTAAAGATATGGAAGAGCTAGGCTTAGTATTGGTTGATAAAGTAGCCCAAACATTACGTCAGCTTATGCGTAAAGCGCGTCAGCGCATCAAGGCTAAAGGCAGCGTAATCGAAACATCGGTTATTACTCAACTTGAATTCAGTCAACGGAATCCACAGCTATTCCGCCTGCTTACCAGCGGGCTGACAGGTGGACCGCTGATTTTTCGTGAAGCTCTACAAAAAGAGAAGCAATTCTTTGTTGATGAACTCAATGAAGACTTAAGCAGTGATACTCGTTTATCGAATGTCCCTCTCGCCGCAGAAGTTATGGTAAACCAGGTGCTGGTGGCCAGTATTGAAGCGATTGATAAAGAACCTGAAGAACTAATTTTGATCCAACAACGTTTGATCACTCAGCTACGCATGATTTTATTAGGAAGCATGGCGCAGAAAAAGACAGACTGATCGACGGGGTTATATTCGCCAGCAATTGGCATAACCTAGATCTCATTTCATTAGTTCAAGACGTTCATGTACAAATTTGCACACTCATTATTCATCATCGACTTTTTTATTTAGATATTAACGTCGGTTGAGAATGTTAAGTGTCGCCCTACAAACAACATAAAATAAAGACATTAAGAAGGTTGCGCTGCATGGAGAGTAAAGAAAATATTTACCAAAAGATTTGTGTTTACACCAACAAAGAGTTTGATCCGAATACTGACAGTGACGTAAAGACATTATTGCGAAACAAATTCAATATTTTCTTACCGCAAAGATCATCATTGGATGATTCCCTGACCGCTACTGCAAGTGATCATGAAATTATTGAGCTAATCATTCAATATCGTACTTTGAGTAAATAAATTAGACCCGAGAGGTATCGATAATGAGACTTATTTTATTACTAATTACAGTAGTAATTGTGGGATTTCTGTTAGATAAACAACTTAATACAAACTCCTCGAATTCGAATATCGAAACCTCTTCAGACAATAGCGTGGTGCCTACACCACCCAGAAACCAACAAGAGATCCTAGAGCTTAAAGAAGATCTGAACCAGCTGATGCTGGATACCGCAGATAAACGATCCGAGAGAATTGAGCAGTCTTTGAATGATTAATTGTTTCAATGCTTATGCTGATCTCTAGTGATTAGCCCTCTCTTTCCTGCCCGTTTAATGCGTGCACAACCACAGTATGAGATACTGCCGCCCTTAATTTAGACATTCGACAAAGCGTATAATGACATCTGAAAACTTCGTTCAAGCAGTTACATCCCCTGCCAACACCCAAAATACAGTGAACCGTCGCTTCACGACTGCACCGATGATGGAATGGTCTGATAGCCATTGCCGTCAGTTTTGGCGCCACCTCACTAGCGATGCGGTGTTGTATACCGAGATGGTAACCACCGGCGCGATTATTCACGGCAATAACCGTGATCGTTTCTTAGGGTATGGTGAAGAAGAGCACCCTATCGCCCTTCAACTGGGTGGCAGCAATGCGAAAGAGCTGGCTGAATGTGCTAAATACGCACAAGACTGGGGCTACGATGAGGTCAACCTCAACGTTGGCTGCCCAAGTGATCGTGTACAAAACAATATGATTGGTGCCTGTTTAATGGGTCATCCGCAGTTGGTTGCAGACGGTATTAAAGCAATGCAAGACGCGGTTGATATTGATGTGACGGTTAAGCACCGCATCGGTATTGATGATCAAGATTCTTACCCTGAGCTGGTCAACTTTGTTGGCACTGTCGCTAAAACGGGTTGTAAGACGTTTATTGTTCATGCCCGCAAGGCGATTCTTAAAGGCTTATCGCCGAAGGAAAATCGCGATATTCCGCCATTAAAATACGATTGGGTTTATCAGTTAAAGCAGGACTTCCCTGAGCTAGAGATTCTAATTAATGGCGGCCTGAACCAATTCGAGCAGATGAAGCAGCAGCTTGAGCATGTTGATGGCGTTATGTTGGGCCGCGAGGCGTATCACAACCCATACATCATGGCCGAAGTTGATAATGCGTTTTATGGCCGAGAGAAGGCCGTTCCTTCACGCCATAAGATCGTTGAAGACTTTATGCCTTACATTGAAGAGCAGCTGTCTAAAGATATTTATTTATCGCACATCACGCGCCATGTCTTGGGTATTTTCCACGGTCAGCCTGGTGCACGCCAGTTCCGCCGCTATATCAGTGAGAATGCGCATAAACGCGGTGCGGGGCTTGAAGTATTGCGTACCGCTTTGAGTAAGGTGCCTACTGAGGCTGAAAACGAAGCTAATCGCTTGGAAGCCTTGGCTCGCCGCGCGGCTTTCGATCAAGAACAAGCTTAATCTAAATATACCAAAAGCGTTTCACCACAGAGCCACCGAGAAAAGAAAATACTCGGTGCTTTGCTGGTTCACCCCTCTATTTCGACCCTAAATCAATACTCTTGACACTAATGACTAATAGGTAGAAGCTGACACTCACTAGTTAACGGTATAAGTCTATTTATAGTGACCAGCGATTTACAGCAGCCGTTTCATAAACAGCGATTAGCATTAAGGGATTATCATGTCAGCGCAAGCCAGTAATAAATTAGAAGCACTTAAAGCCATTACTACCGTGGTCGCCGATACCGGCGATATTGAAGCGATTAAGCAATTTAAGCCGGTGGATGCGACAACCAACCCGTCGTTAATTTTAAAAGCCGCCAAACTTGCCAACTATCAGCACCTTATCGAAGAAGCCATCGACTGGGCTTTGCAGGTTAAAGGCAGTGATGTAAGCAGCCAGGCGACGCTAGAAAATGTTGGTGACAAATTGGCCGTCAATATTGGCTGTGAAATTTTAACCAGCATCCCTGGTGTTATTTCTACTGAAGTTGATGCGCGCTTATCTTTCGATACACAGGCGACCGTTGCTAAAGCACGTAAATTGATTCGTCTTTACCAAGATGCGGATGTTCAATCTGATCGTATCTTAATTAAAATTGCGTCGACTTGGGAAGGTATTCAAGCGGCTAAAATTTTGGAAGCTGAAGGCATTCATTGCAACCTTACCCTGCTCTTTCACTTTGCCCAAGCTCAAGCCTGCGCAGAAGCCGGTGCTACTTTGATCTCGCCGTTCGTCGGTCGAATCTTAGATTGGTATAAAGCGAACAGTGGTCAATCTGAATACTCTGCCAGTGAAGATCCAGGTGTTGTATCAGTTACCGATATTTATAACTTCTACAAGTCTCATGGTTTTAAAACCATCGTGATGGGTGCCAGCTTCCGTAATATCGGCGAGATCGAAGAGCTTGCCGGTTGTGACCGTTTAACCATTAGCCCTGAGCTCCTTGCTCAATTAGAGGCGGATACTAGCCCACTGGTGCAGAAACTATTTACGGCTAAAGAGACGACTGCCGCCCCTAAATTGCTGACAGAAGCTAGCTTCCGTTGGGAAATGAATAACGATCCAATGGCCCACGACAAACTCGCCGATGGCATTCGTCGCTTCGCCGCCGATCAAGTGATACTAGAAACTTTATTAAGTGCAAAAATCGCACAGCGCAGCTAACCAGCGCGACGCGCTATAAACTGTGTCGACTCCGATCAGGAAAAGAATATGTTTGATAAATTATTAGCGTTTTTTCAACAAGAAGAAGTGAAAACAGAAAGTCATAAACCTGAATTGGCGGCCGCTGCGCTGCTGGTTGAGATTATGAATGCCGATCACGCGTTATCGGATGAAGAATCTGCCAGCATAAAAAGTATTTTATTCGATACGCTTTTTATTACTGCCGATATTGCCGATGAATTGCTCGCCACCGCAAAGAAGCAGGTAAATGAAGCTACCGATCTATTTCAGTTTACCGAAGTGATTAATACCAATTACAGCTACCAAGAAAAAGTGAGCTTAATAGAATCACTTTGGAAAGTGGCTTATAGCGATAAGCAGCTGGATAAATACGAAGAGCACATGGTACGCCGTATCGCCGATCTGCTGCATGTGTCTCATAGTGATTTTATGCAAACTAAAAATCGTATTAAAGCGGCGTGTGAATGACTTTTTCAGCAATGCCTTCAGCAAGCTCGTCTTTAAATGCCGTTCAAAGCACTGACCTCGTCGTCGCCTTTGATGCCCTCACGCTGGGACTCGCTGAATTCTGTGACTTATTAAGCCAGCAACAACCCCATTGCTGGGTGGCCTTAGGTGAAAGCGAACAGAATTTAGACCCGCTTAAAAAAGCATGCAGCTATTACCAAGACATCTGGTATCGAGACCAGCAAGACGGCCGAGAAACTCGCAGCTGTTATGGTTTGGTGATGGCCTCTGAGGCGATGATTGCTCTTGCTGAAGAAATCAACCTAGCCAAAGACCGCTTTAAAGCACTGGTACAACAAATACAGAAAACCGATAAAGATCTATGGCTCAGCCAAAAGGCGCAACTGAATACCCGCCATAATACCTTACGTAACCAGCTCTATTATACTGGCCTTGGTCGCATTCATTTAAAGCAACTGTATCGTCACATTCCAATTTTAGCGCACCGCCCCGAGAAAATTGGCTTTACCTGGTACAGCAATGGCCGCAGCATTAAAAAGCTGACGGTAGCCCAAGCTGAGACCAAACTACTGGCGATGGGCGAAGATAAAACGCACATACAGCAGCAGCTGCAAAAATTAAATACCCTGCCCCAGCATGAAATATTGGCGCAGATCCAAACCCAAGTACCGGTAGTACGTGCGAACTTGGTATTTAAATTATTGAATGATAAAGGTCACGCAGAAACGGTTCGTAAAGCGATGAATGTTTCTTTGCCACTGTTAGTGCCAGAAGAAAGTAATCCGCTATTACCGAAGTTCAACCAGATAGATGAGCAGCCACCAGCAGCCAGAACACGGATTGCTCGGAGTGATTTTAAGATTTGTGAGGAGGTGTTTTTACCGAGTTTGCGGGTGCATCGGTATATTTAGGGATTAGTGAGAAAAAATAATTAACCACAGAGGTCACAGAGGCGCTGCGCTACACAGAGTACAGCAGAAGAAAAATATAAAGAGTGGATAAGCATATTAACGACAAGAGATCCTCTTCTCTTAATATTTTCAGATCGGACATTCCAACAACTGGCCGATCCTTCATCTTTTCCCTTTTAATCTTTCCCTCTGTGCTCTCTGTGTCCTCTGTGGTTAACCGCTCTTGCTCTTAAGCTAAAGCTTATTCAAACCGTTCAAAGCAGCAATACGATACGCTTCTGCCATTGTCGGGTAGTTGAAGGTGGTATTAACGAAATACTTCAACGTATTGCCTTTGCCTTCTTGATTCATGATCGCTTGCCCAATGTGTACAATCTCGGCCGCTTGGTCACCAAAGCAGTGAACCCCCAACAGCTCTAACGTTTCACGATGGAAAAGAATCTTCAGCATACCCACGCCTTCGTGAGTAATTTGCGCACGGGCAATGTTCTTGAAGAACGCTTGGCCTACTTCATACGGTATTTTAGCTTCGGTCAGTTCACGTTCATTTTTACCGACTGAGCTAATCTCAGGTATGGTATAAATGCCCGTTGGAACTTCACTAACGAAACGGAAATCTTCCATATCGGTAATATCAGCCGCGGCTGCACGACCTTGGTCGTAAGCGGCCGATGCTAATGCTGGCCAACCAATCACATCGCCAATCGCATAAATATGATCAACCGCAGTACGATAGGTTTGATCGACGTCTAACTGGCCACGAGAATTAGGCGCTAAACCCGTATTTTCTAAACCAAGTCCGCTGGTATTACCCGAACGGCCAGCAGCCCATAAGAAGGCATCCGCTTTTACTTGCTTGCCCGACTTCATTTTTAAGGTAACGAATTTATCGTTAACTTCTACTGAATCAAAGTCTTCGTTATGACGAATCAAAGCGCCTTTATCACGCAAGTGATAACTTAACGCGTCTGAAATTTCATCATCGAGGAAATTCAATAAACGATCGCCTGGGTGAATCAAGTCAACCTTAACCCCCAAACCAGAGAAGATAGAGGCGTACTCACAACCAATAACGCCAGCGCCATAAATAATCATGGTACGCGGAGTATGCTCAAGACTTAAGATGCTATCGGAGTCGTAGACACGAGAGTGATCAAAGTCAATGTTATCAGGACGCCATGGGCTTGAACCCGTCGCAATAACGATTTTATCTGCATGCAAACGCACATGAGTGGTAGAGGTTGGGCTTAACACATCAATCGTATTCGGATCGACAAATTTAGCGTGACCGGTATAAAGGCTAACGCGATTACGGCCATAGAATTCTGTACGTACTTTAACTTGCTTCGCAATCACTTCTTCGGCGTTACGCAATACTTGCGGAAAAGAGAACCAGCGCGGCTCACCGATGTCACGAAACATAGGATTGGTATTGAACTGAATGATCTGCTTGACCGAGTGACGCAAGGCTTTTGAAGGGATAGTACCCAGGTGAGTACAGTTGCCACCCACCATATTACGATTTTCAACTACCGCAACTTTTTTGCCCTTTTTCGCCGCGTTCATCGCCGCGCCTTCCCCTGCGGGACCCGTACCAATAATTACCACATCGTAATGAAAATCTGACATCCGCTATTCTGCCCCTATGGCTATAATCATCCAGATTTTTTGATTGCGCTGGTGATTTTGATTACTTTATTTTTTATAAATCGTTGTTGCTAATAATTATAGGTTATAAACCAACAAGCATATAATGACACGAGTCACTAACCCTTGCTTATCAGAGCATGATTTAACTAGCGCTCTGTTTTCTTCGAAGCATCGTAAAACAAATCTTCTGCTTCTTGGCGAATCGGATCTTTAACTGAATCACATTTCTCAAGATCTCCTCCACACACATCGCAAGCGCCTTTCATGCCTACGGCCGACATACCACCACAGGAACCACTAATGGGCTTACCCCCTAGCAATAAACCAACAGACATAAATACTACGAATAGCACCATTACGGTAAAAACGATTAATAATGTTGTCATACAAACCCCTACTTCTCTAATACAACTTTAGTCTAGTCTTAATTGTTCAAATTGGCGGCTGCTCAACTGCTGATACCCATTATCGGTACGAACAATGAAATAAGCCGCCAGATTAAATTCTTCTGCCAATGCTAAGCCTTTCTCGGCCCCGACAACGGTCAGTGCCGTTGCCCACGCATCCGCTAATGCAACCGATGGATGCAATACTGATACCGAAGCCAGTTCATGCTCTACGGGATAGCCTGTGCGCCCATCTATGGTATGGGAAAAACGACGGCCATCCTGTTCAAAGAAATTACGGTAATCTCCAGACGTTGCGATGCCCATGGAAGATAACGGTATAATTATCTGTACACTGCGACCATCATCGTTTGGCGCTTCAATAGCAATGCGCCAAGCTTGGTTGTCTGGCTTCATGCCATGCGCGATTATTTCACCGCCCACTTCGATCAAATAATTTTCGATCCCTTGCCCTTGCAATAAGTTCCCTAATACATCCACCGCATAGCCTTTAGCAATGGCTGAAAGATCCATATAGCGCGGCGCCGCTAAGTGTAATTGAAAGGCCCCTTCATGCTGGCGTAGTGTCAGCGCATCCGATCCAATTTCTGCTAGCAAAGTTTGAATTTTTGCTGTCTCAGGAATGTGATCATTGCTTTTATCAGGTCCAAAGCCCCATAAATTAACCAATGGCCCTACCGTTATATCAAAGGCCTTAGCCGATTGCGCATTAACCTGCTTGGCCATTGTGAGTACTTGATACAAACCATCGCTGATCGCTTGCCATTCAGAATTATAACGATGATTGATTAAAGATAATTCGGACTGCGGATCGTACGTCGACATGCTTTTATTAATCGCCACCAGCAGCGTATCAACTCTCTGCTGTATGTCTTTTTGCTCGGTTTCTAAAGCCAGGCTATTGGACTTCTCCGATACCCAGCTGATGTGGTACTCAGTCCCCATCGTCGGACCTGATATTTTAACAATCTGTTTTTCTAACGATTCGCTACAGCCACCCGCCGACAAGATCGCCAGCAATACGCCAATACCAACAACAAGCGACCTAGCTTTCCGCTGAAGTTTAAATTTAATGCCCATGAACAGTACTTTTATACGAAGAAAATTGAGGTTGAAAGTATAACGGATTGTTAATAGTGAACCCATAGACAATCAAAGATAAAGCGTCTGTATTTGTCAGATACACTGTCTCATACACCAATAGTCATTGCTGAATGCGTATAAACGCATATAGATTTCAGCTGGCATGCTTTAGAATGAAGAAAAAGATGGCTCGAGTTTAAAATATCATGACAGTAATGACTGAAGAAATGCTTGAACTGGTGGCGCAGCGTTTCCGCTTATTAGCCGACCCTATGCGTTTACGTATTTTACATGAGCTGCAACAGGGAGAATGCAGCGTTGGCGAATTGGTTAGCCGTATCGGCGCTTCTCAGCCGAATATATCAAAGCACTTAGCCAGCCTGCGTGGACAAGATATGGTTAAGCGTCGCCAAGAAGGCAATATGGCTTACTTTAGTATTGCCGCCCCTTACATCTTTAGCTTGTGCGATATCGTGTGTAATAGCATGCGTGAAGAGTTCGAAGAAAAGAAAAATATACTTTCATAACGCATCAGCGCATTGAAAATCCTTGGCTAAACAACCTGTTTAGCCAAGCTCATTACCGCGACGCGACGTTCGCCTTCAGCAGACAATTGCCAAGCACTGCGAGTTCCGCGCATATTTTTTACGATTAGATCATGCTCTAACCACTGCTTTAGCAAACTCTGAAACTGCTCTCGATTAATACGAATATCATCAACTGCATGCGAAGATGGATGTTGCTGTAACAGCCTACGCTTAACCTCTGAATCAACTAACTTCTCTAATACGCCCCTTAATCGATCTTCACTACTCGCGGCCCTCATTACCTCACCGACGGCACCAAAGATGGCATCCCAACGAAGTGATACCGAAATTTCTTCTAACGTATTATTGCCCGCTTCGTAAACCTTGGCGGAAAACTGCATGCGAATCAGTTGTCGCGTTTTTAACATCCACTGCTTAGTATCGACCTTGCTTTTGACTCTAGGCTCAGCCGAAGTATCTGGCGCCAACTCATTCTCGCTCGAGTCCAGCTTTAACCATCCACCTGTTTTATTGCCGAGGGTATTCACAACCGCCGTTTTAACATGAGAAATCAATTCTTCACGCAGGTGCCATAAGCGGAACGTTCCTTTGGAAACAACGCCATGAAAGCCCGCTAAGCGTCTTTGATCTTCTGTTTGCTGATGCGCAGGTAGTGAATTTTTAACGAAAGACAGTACCGGTTTAGACAACGATTGAGCATGCACCAATTCACGATGCAGGTAACTAATCCCCGTCGGGGCCATAGGACCGTACTCATCACCCAGTATCATGATGAAAAGATCAGCATCTTCAATTTGCGATTTAGCTAAATTCCAATCATAAGGTGAGGTATCTTCACGACAAGGAAAGCCACAGCAAAGAATCCCCATGCGTGCTAGCTGACGTGTGACCTCATAACGCTCACTCTCTAAACCATTCTGGTTAGATGCGACGTACACTAAAAAACGCTTAGTCTGCGTCATTAAATCCTCTCATCCATTGTTGTTTTTCTTCTTCTTTTTAGACTGCTAAATTTGTTTTCATCATCCTTTATATTAAGGCTAACACTTTTAGCAAGTAAATGGCGATACTGACGCTAAAAAGAGAAATTAGCGTCGTTAAAGCAATAATATTAGCCGCTAGCATATGATTCCCCCCAATAGAACGCACCATAACAAAAGAGGCGGCCGCCGTTGGACTGGCAAACATCAATATCAAACAACCAAGCTCTACCCCTCTAAAGCCACAAATATAAGCCAAGATTGCAACAATAGCCGGCATAAGTAACAGCTTTATGATCACCGCGACCCAAGACAACCCTTGAGTCTGCTGTAACGCCGAAAAACTCAACGAGCCGCCAATGCATATTAACGCTAAAGGTAAAGTCATTGCCGCTAAATAATCAATGCTGCGCATCACAACGTCGGGCAAGTTGATTTGCCAATAGGCAAAAGGCAACGCCAAGACAATGGCAACAATTAGCGGGTTCGTCATAATACCCTTAATTAGCTGCCACCAATTCATCTTAGAATCTTCATTAGCGGCATGGGTTAATGCGTAGATAGACAAGATATTATACAGCGGAGTAATAACAGCTAATAATACGGCCCCTACGGCTAAGCCTTCTTCAGCAAAGGTTGTCACACAAAATGCTAAGCCTAAGATTCCTAAGTTAGAGCGAAAGCTGCCTTGAACAAAGACACCCAGATTACTTTTATCGGCAATCAGTGCCCTACTGACAAACCACAGAACCATAAAGCTCAACAGTGCCATCAATAAGGCAAAGGTGATTAAACGAGGATTCCCCACCTGCGCAATATCCGTACGCACTATCGCGGCAAACATGAGTACTGGCAGGGCCAAATTAAACACGATATAGGAAGATTTTGCGGTGAAGGCATCGTCTATTTTATCGCGCCATTTCAACCAGATACCGATGAAAACCAAAGAAAATACAGGCAATGTAATAGAACCTACAAAAACCAACTGCTGCCAATAATCCACTTAAATCCCCAAATCCGTGTATCAAAGCATAAATTGCGGTAGAATACCTGCCGCACAATCAAACAAATTCGACATTCAGTCCCTAAGATACGACCTGTAAAATGACTCGCAAAAAGAAAACCCGCTCACTTAAACGCATTCATAGCGTTAAAACTGGTACCCCAAGCAAGCTTAAACGCGATTCTACTACCGATCGCCAGGCCAGCCTAAAAACCAGAGGCAAACCTAAATCTGTTTACCAGAAGTATCTAGATGAAAATCCTGATGCGATTGAAAAGCAACAGCAACCAATTTCTCCTGAGCAAGAAGCGGCTGCCTTGGCCCTAGAGAAAGCTAAGCTTGAAGCGCTTGAACTACTTAAAGCCAAGTCTAAGAAAAAGTCGAAGCCAAGAAAGTCAGATCGCGAAGCGCCTGCAGAGAAAGAAGAAGAGAAAAGCGATGAACGCGAACCTGATTTGTTAGGACAATTGGACAATAAGAATTTCAACGATTTTTATTAACCATTATTAATTAACGAGTCCGCTTTCATGGCGCTTTTGACCACTTCTAATTCCCTATTGGATCTCGATTGCTATCCCAAGGTAAATGCTAATATTCAGCAACCTTGGGATGCCGCCGACCTGTATCTGATTGAATCAGCCCCATTTGGCCAGCAACCCGCGATCATCAACGATCAATGGGGAGCGCTTACCTGCTTTTTATTGCAACAAGATCGCTCTGTATATAGCTGGTCAGATTCCTTTTGCAGTCAGAAAGGCATTCGTAATAACAGTCAAAAAATCGATTACGCGCCGGCCATACTGACCCTAGACGAAGGCAGCCCTAGTTTTCCTCAAGGCACTGATAGCCTTTGGATTCAGTGCCCGAAGTCTTTTGATCAATTGCATTGGTGGCTCACCCTCGCTTTAGAACAGCTAGGCGCTGGTATAGAGATTTCCTTGGTGGGTATGGCTAAGCACTTACCGGTTAAGTGGTTGAAATGGCTTGAACTGCACAATAACGATTACCAGCAGCACCCAATAGCGAAGAAAGCCCGCTTAATGACGTTTAAGCTGGGCGACAAGCTTCCGCCACTCAAGGTACTTAAAAGTTATTTAGGTCCTGATAATAAAGACGTTAGCGCCTTACCGGGTGTTTTCTCCCGAGATCACATGGATATCGGCAGTCGCTTTTTTATTCAGCAGATTAGCCAGCTAAATACACTGTCCGGCAAGATCATCGACCTGGGCTGTGGTAATGGTTTATTAAGTGCCGCCTGTTTACATTATTTTCCCGCACAAGAGCTTGATCTAATCTTATGCGACGATTCTTCCCTTGCGCTGAATTCTGCCGAAGATAACTTACTCTCTCGTGGTTATGCTAACGGTGTATTTCATCATACCGATGCGTTATTAAACGTTGATACCCAAGCGGATACGATCTTATGTAACCCGCCGTTCCACAGTGGTAATCGTATATCCACCGCCGCCGCCGAACGCATGTTTAAACAAGCGAGTAAGCTACTGAGCAAAGAGGGCCAGCTCTTGGTGATCGCTAATCGACACTTGCCGTACGCCCCTTTGCTGAAGAAAGGCTTTAAGCACATCAAGCAACTTAATAGCGATGCTAAATTTGTTATCTATCAGTGCACTGACGCACTGCCTTCAAAGCACTAGGCTATCGAGAGCATGCACAAACAACCGGCCAATGACGGCTTCTTTGAGCTGATTGAAAAACGCAGCCGTTTCATTACCTATTGCCAAAAAGTCAGCTGCCCGGAAGAATTCAAACAGTTATTAAATAGTTTAAAAAAGCAGTACCCCGATGCCCGCCATTTTTGCTATGGCTTTAGGATAGGTCCATTGAATTCTGCCCTGCGTGGCTTTAGTGATGATGGCGAACCGAGTGGCACCGCCGGTATGCCGATCTTAAATGTCATCGACCATTCCGATTTCTCTGATGTTGCCATCATCGTCGTGCGCTACTTTGGCGGCAC
Organism: Oleispira sp.; assembly: GCA_036960605.1. Classification (GTDB taxonomy): domain Bacteria; phylum Pseudomonadota; class Gammaproteobacteria; order Pseudomonadales; family Oceanobacteraceae; genus Oleispira. The sequence continues at coordinate 44,334 of JBALXI010000012.1, forward strand.
AAAGCTAGGCACAGGCGGTCTTGCCAGAGCGTATAGCGAAGCAGCCAGTCGCGTTTTAAAATCGATACAATGGGTTGAGTATGAAGCGAAACAAGAAATAAAATTACTCTGCCAATTCCCGCAAGAGCATCAGCTACGTTATTTGATTAAGCAACTGGGTGGCGACATTGTGTCGGTAGATTATTCACAAGCTGTGAACGTCAGCATTTCTATTGCAGAAGATGCCGACCTAAGCACTTTGGCTTTGTACCGAGTTAATCAGAGTCACGACTGAATCGGATAAATGCTCGGCAATCAAACGATAACCATCAGGGCTCACCTGCTCGAACTGCAACATAATCCGATAACAATCCTGAGCACTGCGCCTAACGGAAGTAATCTGCCCTACTGCGGTAACATATTGCGGCCTGGGTCCCGAGTGCGGGAATAATCCTAGACGAATTTGAAAATTCGCATAGCGGCTTTGATTTAGACTAGAACCTTCATCGCGAAACAAGGCGACTTGCTTCTCACTACAAACGAATTCGCAGCCTCGTGGCGACAAACGATCTGGGCCGACTTTCAAGACATCTTGCTTGTCGACTAATAAAGTTAAAATAGCTTGATTCTTCATGAACACATCCACAAGTACATTTTATCTAAGCACAATTCCATACAGTTGAATAAAAAGTATACGATAGATTGCCAGAGTTCAACGTCCTTGGGCGCTTATTGCCAATTAAATAGTGATTTAGTTCACATTGTTATCAATTAAGTATGAGTTTTGGCTCATTGAGTCCAATAAAAAGACGCTAGTTCATCATTTAATTCATCGTTATAACGCACTACAAATTTCACACCTGATACCCGAGTACTGCTAGAATGCGCATGATTACCGCCATTACAATAACGATTTAAAACTAATAAAAATTATGACTTATATTAAATACCTTACCTTATCTGCATTAGCGCTTACGCTTACCGCCTGCAGCAGCTCGATTAAAAACATGCCCGTGTATCATTCTCCCGACCCGGTATTAATGCAACAGGCTCTACCTGAGAACGGCCTAACGATTCAATATCTAGGCGTAGGCGGTCAATTATTCCGCTTTGGCCAGCATGCCATTATGACAGCGCCCTCAATTACCAATCCGCATTTCCTAGCACTTGGCCCCTTCATGCCGATCAGTGCTGATACCGACATGATTGACCGCCATTTACCGGACGTAAGTGATGTTGAATCCATTTTAGTCGGCCACGCGCATTATGATCATCTAATGGATGTGCCTTACGTAATGCAAGCCAAGGCTAAGAAAGCCCACGTATATGGTTCTAAAACGATGACTCACAGCATTGCGTCAGCGGTTGATAAATCTCGTTTGCATGCGGTTAATGATTCTATGGCCGAGCTTAAGACCGCAGGCCAATGGCATTACAACGAATCTAAAAGCATTCGCTTTATGGCCATCAAATCGACACATGCTCCTCACTTCATGGGCATCAATATTATGACAGGCACCTATGAAGAAGATTTAGAGTCTTTACCATGGCATGCGTTCGGCTGGAAAGAAGGTCAAACTTTATCCTACCTGATTGATTTCCTAGGATCTGAAGAAGAAATACTGCATCGTGTCTATTACCAAGACGCTGCCAGCCAAGAACCTCTAGGTCTATTACCTAAGCTGGTAGCACGAGATCAAAAGCGCGTGGATATTGCTATCATTACCCCAGCATCGTTTAGTCAGGTCGATAATTACCCAGAAAGCATCATGGGCGATACCCAAGCCCGTCATTTTATACTGGGGCACTGGGAAGATTTCTTCGCTAACCAGGAAGACGAAGAGCAGAGATTTGTACGTTCAATAAGTGCAGAAGATTTTTTTGAGCGTTTTGAAAGCGCCCTACCGGAAGGCAGTAACTGGACCATGCCTTTACTTTATAATACCCAGTATTTTGCCCCTCACGGTAAAATATTGACTCTAGATTAAACTCATTAATAACGATATGACTGAGAATTATTATGGATTTTGAAACACTGTCACAATGGCGTCGCGCGGCTTACTGCGCAGCGATAGCAACGCGCAATAGCAATCACGTTGTTTTATTCAGCGACATGTTGAAGCAAGAAGCGACTCCTTTTACCAAGTTATTGTCTAAAACTTGGGCCTTTTTAGAAGGTGAGCTTAAATCAGTCGATAATTTAGAGCGCTTTTTTAATGAGTTTGACCAATGGCAAACTGAACTGCTGAATGAAAAAGATTCGTTTGGAGCAGAAGCCGCTCAGCAAGCCTGTCAAAGCCTGTACTCCGCCAGCTACGCGTTATTGGATGACAGTGCCAATGATTGCGAACTGGTTCAACTCAGCAACCAACAGCTCTTCGCGGCGATGGAAGAGATGGGCAGCGAGACCAAAGAGTTGCTTGAGCGCCATACTGAGTTTGAACAGCAGGTTTTAGCAACATTAACCTCAGGCAAGCCAAAACGTGAATGTATTCTTGCCGTTCATAAGCTGGCCAGCGAAGAAGAGGAATCTAGCTTAGGCATTACCCTAGATTAATCTGACCCGCCGACAGGTTGGCTCAAATCTGAGTTAATCTGTCTGCTGACTCAATCACTTTATAGATTAGTAACACCTGCTAAGTTTGACCTATATCAACAAGAAGAATTCCCCAGACTCTATAGTAACGCCCTTTTCAATCTCTCTATTTCGATTGTTTTTCTGGGTAAACACCATGTCAGATTCTTTTAAAGCCGAACTTCTTGCCCCCGCGGGTACTTATAAAAACATGGAGTACGCTTTTGCTTACGGCGCCGATGCCGTTTATGCAGGCCAGCCTCGTTACAGCTTACGGGTGCGAAATAATGATTTCCAAATAGAAAATTTAGAAAAAGGAATTCTACGCGCCCACCAGCTGGGTAAAAAATTCTACGTCGCCAGCAACATCGCGCCACACAATAATAAAATCGACAGTTACATGCGCGACATTGAACCCGTCATTGCAATGAAACCCGACGCACTGATCATGTCAGACCCGGGTTTGATTATGATGGTGAAGGACAAGTGGCCAGACGTACCGATTCACCTTTCCGTACAATCAAATGTGGTTAATTACGCCGCGGTGAAATTTTGGTATCGCCAAGGCATTGAACGCGTCATTTTAAGTCGTGAATTATCCCTCAACGAAATTGAAGAAATTCGCATGCACTGCCCAGAAATGGAACTGGAAGTTTTTGTCCATGGCGCACTTTGTATTGCCTATTCCGGTCGCTGCTTATTATCCGGCTATATGAATCACAGAGACCCCAACCAAGGTAGTTGCACTAACGCCTGTCGCTGGAAATACCAAAGCCATGAAGCCAAAGAAACCGAAACTGGTAATATCATCCCCACCAACGCCATTGAATTCGACCCTACCAGCTCACTCAATGCAAACCCTGCACTGGGCATAGGCAAACCTTCAGACCAGATTGTTTTATTACAAGAAGGCAATCGAGAAAATGATTTAATGCCCATGTTCGAAGACGAGCACGGCACCTACATTATGAATTCGAAAGACCTACGTGCGATCCAGCACGTACAGCGCTTACAAAAAATGGGGGTGCATTCTTTAAAAATCGAAGGTCGTACCAAGTCTCATTATTACGCCGCCCGTACCAGCCAAGCCTATCGACAAGCTATTGATGATGCAGCATCAGGGAAAACGTTCGATATGGGCTTGATGGATACTCTCGAAAACATGTCTAACCGCGGCTTTACCGAAGGGTTTTATCGTCGCCATGTACACGACGAATACCAGAACTATACCCGCGGCGCTTCTATCAGCACGCAACAGCAGTTCGTGGGTGAAATCACCCACAGTGATGCCCAATGGCTAACAATTGATGTAAAAAATCGTTTTCAGATCGGAGATGAGCTCGAACTGATGACTCCAAAAGGCAATTACACCTTTCAGCTTAATACTATTCTGTCATTAAAAGGCGAACCTCGAGATGACGCTCCTGGGTCTGGCTTTATTGTTAAAATTCCGACTCCAGAAGGTGTGTCTTCAGCAGATAAAGCTCTGCTAATCAGGAACTTAAAGTAGTTTATATCCCTAATGAACTTGGCAAGCCGTGCTCCTATCTCTATAGTGACAGATAGAAAATATCGAGTCATACAAGGAGCTTATGTCCATGCCAAGTCTAACTATATTAAGCCAGCAATTTATACGCTTTATTGCGTTGATCGCTTCTCTTTTAATCAGCGTTTCTGCGCTGGCTGCTGATAACCCTCGTCAGGTCGTTGAAACTGCTGCACAGGCAATGACCGAACGCTTAGTCACTGATAAAGATAAAATAGACAGTCAGGATTATTACGTCGAACATCTGGTTAATGAATTACTCCTACCCGTCGTTGATCATGTTTATATGGCTAAAAGAGTGTTAGCCAAAAATTGGAAAAAAACGTCGAAAGAACAAAAGATACAGTTCGTTGGCGCTTTCAAGCATAAAGTCATTCGCACCTATGCCGGCGCATTTAAAGCGTTCAATGGTGAAGAGATCATTTTCGAAAACGCCAAGCTTAGTAAATCAAAGAAAAAGGCCTCAGTAAAAAGCGCCATTCAACGGGTAGGAGCCCCCTCCATAGATGTGACCTACAAGCTGTATCTTAAAAAAGACCAATGGCTAACGTATGACGTTGTTATTGAAGGCGTTAGTCTCGTTAAGAATTTCCGCGATCAATTCAAACAGAGCATTGAGAAAAATGGTTTAGCCCAAGCAATCGCCCTACTTGCGGCAGAATATAAAAGTGAAACACCGATACTAAAGATGGCAGGACATAATTGGGAGCCTTACATTGGCAATCAATTACCTGCCAACGGCTTAGCGGTTAATCTAGTTACTCAAGTTTTTGCTAAAGCTGGCTATCAAGTAGAAATGCAGTTTATGCCTTGGCAGCGTGTTTCTGAAGGCATGAGTACGGGCAGCATCGATATGTCTGTTGGCTCTTGGTATAACGAAACTCGTGCCAGTGAAACTCAATTCACGGACTCTTACATAAACAATGACCTGGTGATTATTAAGCGCAAGCAAGACAAGTTAACCTACTCAACTGCTGATGAATTTAAGTCTTATGTCGAGAAACGTGGCTATCGCTTAGGAGTATTTAAAGATTATGGCTATGGTGATGAATTCTCAGAAATTGCCCCACTAGTCTCTCTGAACTTTTATAAATACTGCAAACAAATGCTGCGCGATGTGGCTAATAAAAGTACTGACATTGCTTTATTGGACAACTGGACGGTAAGCAACAGCTTAATTAATTCAAAGAATATTGCCGATCACCTAGAAGTCATGCCAACGCTGATTCAACGTGGCTTACATGTTACCATTAGCAAACAACGTGATGATCACAAGCTGATTGCTGAGGCCTTTAATAAATCACTTTCTCAGATGAAAAAAGATGGCAGTTATCAAGCAATCTTGAATAAGCACAACTATCCAAAAAATTAGATTATTTTAGAATAAATCCCCCCACCATTAGATTAGCTACTATTGCATGACCGTTTCTATACTATTTTACGACGACGATATCATTATCGTTAATAAAGACCCTGATCTGCTGAGCGTTCCTGGCCGCGGCCCGGAAAAGCTCGATTCAGTATTCCACCGTTTGACACTGCAGTTTGATGAAGTCCATATCGTTCATCGATTAGACATGGCGACATCAGGTATCATGGTATTTGCTCGCCACAAGGATGCTCTGCGTCACCTGCAGCAGCAATTTCAAAATAGACAAACTGAAAAATCTTATCAAGCCATTGTTGCCGGCCGCTTAACCCCTAAAAACGGCGCCATCAATCTGCCCATGCGCTGTGATTGGCCGAACAGACCAAGACAAATGGTCTGTTACGAGTATGGTAAGAAATCCCTCACTCGCTGGCGGGTGATGGAATATTTAGACAACAGTACCCGTGTAGAGCTCATCCCGATTACGGGTCGATCGCATCAGCTCAGAATTCATTGCGATGCTTTAGGTCATCCTATTCTAGGGGACAACCTATACGGTACGGCTGAATCGCAAATAGCCACCGAGCATCTTTGCCTGCATGCACAATCGCTAACCTTCACTCACCCTAGCAGTTTAGAACGCCTGACATTCAGCAGTCTGTCACCGTTTTAATAGGCGCTGCATGCTCGCCAGTAGAAACGCATAAAAAATCAATGCTAATAAAACAATTTGCACGGTAATGCCGGCAAATAAGTCCGGCGCTTTCATCAAGGTACTCATCAGAGAATCTTGATAATAAAAGAACCACTGATGATCGGCCGGAAAGATCATAATATGCATCTGATAAAAAATGGCCTTCGCGCCCCAGATTAGAAACATCCCAGTTATAACCACCATCAATAGTGTAAAGACGCTTAAGATACCGAGTGAACTGGCGCGAGACTTATGCTTTCGCCGGTGCCGATACTCTGCCAACAACCCCACCATAAATAGACCTCCACATAGCCAAGTAATGTAATGAATATTATTAATCAGATTGGCAACATCTTGCAGATGTATAAGCTCTGCTTGGTGCAATAACGGAATAGACTGACCCTGATATTGATAGCTTATTAGCTCCAAACCGACACCATTACCATGAACGCTGTCGACGATTTGCTGGAAGACTTCTTTGTGCACGGCCACGGAGGTTGTTTCAAAACCAGTTCGATGTTTATTTTGTGGAGCATAGCGAGAAATATGCTGCTCGGTTTCATAAAACTCATACAACCACGAGTAGCCATAACCCAGCTGCACATTAACCATCCACGCGGCGTAAAGCGAAAAGACTAACGCCAATAAAAGTAAAGCGAATACTCGTCCATTTAGCAGTATTTTATTCATCATCTTCTTTAGTATCTAACTCTTAAATCTAGCTTTTAAATCTAGCTCTAGCATTAGCGCTAGTTATTAATTCAACGGCATAGCTGCTTCTGCATCAATCGCTTGTTAGCGATAAAAACTGCTCAATCTGCGCAGCAATACTGATTGCCGGCAAAGGTTCCGCATGAAAATGATGATGGCCGGGTAAATAAACCAACCTCGCTCCCGCAATGCTTTCCATACGTTTTTCTACCCATACCTTAGGGATGATGCCCTGCTCGGCCATAATAACCAGTACCGGCGCTGTAATGGCGGCTAAAAAGGCAATCACCTGCTCCTCACTCAAGCGAACCTTAGAAGTATGACGCAAGCGCCCATCTGTTCGCCAACAATAGCCCCCGGCAACCGTTTTCAGATTACGCTCAACAATGGGCCTTAATGACTCATCATCCATAGTTGGAGAGGATTTCTTACGAGCCAATAAAGCATCATCAATACTGCTAAAGGTGCGTAAAGAAGAAGCAACCCTCTGCGAGTCCATTATCGCTTTCGCTAATTGCTGCGGCGTTTGCTTTGGCTCTGAGGTCATCGGGCCCAAAGAATCGAGTAAGACTAAGGATAAAACCTTATCGGGGAACGTGCCTGAAAATAAGCTCGCAACCACACCCCCCATAGAATGACCCAGCAAGTGTACTTGCTCTAGATCCATCACCGCCAGCAGCTCAAATAGAATTTCTATGTTTTGCCAAATGTAATAATGCGCACCATCGGCCAACGGCTGCGACATACCATGCCCAGGCAGATCGACCAATAGTAAGTGATACTTTTTGGCCAGCAGTGGCGCTAACCGATGAAAGGTAGCGCTATTATCGAGCCAGCCGTGCAAACAGACGATCGTTGGCTGGGTATTATCTCCCCACTCCTGTATCGCTAATTCACCACTACTAAGGGTTACCCTTAGCTCTTTCATTGATTCTGACATTTCAATATCACTTTTATCGGTATTCATAGTGCTTGCCAAGACGATAAGTATTTCTTGATAAGGTTTGCCGTCATCTCAGGTTTTTCGAGCGGAAACATGTGACTACCTTCGACCCAGTCCACACTCATGCCGAGCTGGCGTTTCATTTTATAGCCATGCTGGCGCTTGAAAACATCACTGAACTTGCCTGCAATCACAGCTGCTGGCATATCTAAGCGCTTAGTTCGATGTAAGTTATCTGGGATCGTACGATAGATATTGATTTCGGTATCGGCTTTAAAGTGCAATTGGCGCCCCCCCCCCTGAACAGCTTGCGTACCACTTTGAATATAATCATTCAGACAACGCTCATCAAAAGCACTAAAAAGCCGCTTACCGCGAAAGTATTGTACTGCGTGCTCCGTTGAGTTCCACAGCTCTTTGCGGCCAAGAGTTCGCCCAGAAGGCGTTACTTTATCTATCAGACCCAAGCGTTTAATCCACCGCAAACCCTGTGATTCAACCCGAGTGAGAAACGGTGAATCGAGCATAATTAAGCCCTTCACCAAATCGGGGCGCTGCGCAGCCACCATCATGCTTAATACCCCACCCAAAGAATGACCCACCGCATACACAGGTTGAGAATAGCTGCGCTCAAAATAATCAATCAGTTCTTGAGCTAAGTAAGACCAGTTATTGGTTACCGGATAATTTTCATGATGCCCTAAGCGATCGATCGAGCCAATTTCAAAATCGTCGGACAAATAAGAGAGCAAAGTGGAATAACTGCCAGCGGGGAAACCGTTGGCATGAGAAAAATGCAGAATGTCTTTCATGTTGATTAATAATACAGCTAGCTGACTAAATTGCCTTTAAGCTACCAAGATATATCAAGAACACAAGGTGATTGAACGCCGCACCTAAGGAGATATTTAACCTTCTTCTAAAGCGGGGTACCAAACGTCGGTACTTTCTAGGCAACCTGCAGCAAAAACATCGCCTTCTAATTGCCAGATTTCTGCCGGCGACCAAGGCTGATCAAATATAGAGCCGTCTATAAGTAAAGACGCCAACCTACCCACAAGAGGTAAGTGGGTAACCAATATTATACTCTGCTGCTCTAGACTTAATTCATCCACAACTTTTTGCGGAGTCATTTCCGGCTGCAAACATTCATGAACGAGTATTTCGATGCCTAAAGCCTTAGCGATCGGTGCAGCCGTTTGCTGTGTGCGCACATAAGGGCTGGCCCAAAGACTGACCGGACCCTTAATGTTTTTTGCCAGCCAGTTAGCGGCACTTTGAGCCTGACTTTCGCCACGGGCCGTTAAGTTTCGACTAGCATCATAAGGGGCGCCAGCTTCTGCTGCGCCGTGTCGTATTAAGTAGAGTTTCACTACGTCTCCGTTGGCTGTTCTTGATCTTTGGTGGTTGGCCAATCGGTAAAAGGAAACGGCTTAGTCTCATCATTTGCCGTTATATAACGCACTATTTGTGCAATATAACGCGCTAGTCCATCACTGAATTGACTCAACGCAGGATTGGCCGTACCGGTGGTCAAGCTGAAACCCCATTGCACGATCACTAGCAATAATACAACGACATCTAATAAACGATAGATGATCGAAAATAAAATAATGAACAACGTCTTTAGCCAAAATGCGTCGGACCCGATACTCTGTTTTATATCACTCATAATTATTCTCCAATTTCTGATTTAGCTAAAGCAAACTCGACATCGGAGGTATTCTCACCCGTCATTAACTCTTTCGCCACAAGCCTTGGGTCAACATGAGCAAACAAAACAGCGTATGCACCTTTTACCAAAGGCATATATATACCAAGTTCTTCAGCTTGCGCATTGACATAACGCAAGGTATTAACACCTTCCGCGACTTCACCTAATTCAGCAACCGCTTCATCCAGGGTTCTTCCCTCTCCGATAGCATAGCCGACACGATAATTTCGGCTCATCGGTGACATGCAGGTTACGACTAGATCGCCCACCCCAGCCAGCCCTAAAAACGTTAACGGATTAGCACCACGGGCTACCGCAAAGCGGCTCATTTCAGCCAGGCTGCGCGTAATAATCATACTTTTAGTATTCTCACCCATACCTAGAGCAGCGATGAAGCCTGATACGATGGCATAAATATTCTTTAAGGCGCCACTGAGTTCAACGCCAAAAATATCATCCGAGGCATAGACTCTAAAATATTCACAACCCAGTGATTCTTGCACTGCGGTTCTAAGCGCTCCGTCATTACTGGCAACAACGGTTGCGGTTAGCTGCTTGCGACCAATTTCTTTGGCTAAATTAGGACCGCTTAATACGGCGACCGAGTGCCCTGGACACTCGTCCGTTAGCACCTGACTCATCAGATTGAAGCCATCTGGCTCAATGCCTTTGGTGGTACTAATTAAGCTCTGACCTGGCACCAAGAAAGGTTTAATTTGCTGTACGACACTGCGGAAAGATTTACTAGGAACAGACACAAAGATAATTTCAGCCCCTGCAATGGCCTGCGCGATATCCGTGGTTGCTTGTAATCGATCATCCAGTTTAACATTGGGTAGATATTGCGGATTTTCATGTTGTTCATTGATGGACTTGGCAACACTTTCATTACGCATCCATTGATGTGTTGTTATGCCATTCGCAGCAATAATACTGGCGATGGCGGTGCCGAAACTTCCGCCACCAATAACTGCAGCTTGTTTAACTTTCACACTCGCTCCTAAATTTTCTACTAAGATCTATTATTTTTTTGCTTGCAGACAATCAACAAGTTCTTGAAACGCATTTTTATTATCTTCATTTAAACTCATAAGAATTTTATGCGCAGTAATGACTTTATCCCGCATAAGTTCTTCATTCACTTGTTCACAGGCCAATTCATTGAGATCTGAAATGTGCTCAGGTATATCACCAATTAAATAAAATACTTTGTCGAACCCCATACTGAGTAAAATACGGGTAATATCTGCACGCGGTGTGATGATACTAGGCACTAAACCAAACTTATCTTTGCTAATAATAGAGATTTTAGCCAACTGGCCTAGCGTTGTACTATCAACCCCTTCAGCATCAGATAGATCAACCAATACCGTTTTAAAGTCTTCAGCAAGAAACATATCATCAAGATAGCGCTCTAAAGCTGAACACAAGTTAAGGCGGACATCCCCACTTAACTTGATGACGTAGATGCCACACTTGTTCGCAACCTCAATTTTACCTTGCTGCATACTAATTCCTAACCACCGTCATTAGTGCAATATCATCAGGAACATCCTCATCACTTTCTAGTGCCAGGGCCTTAACAATTGCGTCGTGATTTCCCACTTCCCTTTCTATTAGGTGTAGCAGGTATTCTTCTTTTTGTGCCAAAGAGGACTGTGTCAATAATTCTAACACCCCGTCAGAGAACAATGACAAGGTAAATTGTTTTGGCAAGGTCATTTGATAGTCATTGTATTTCGCATCTCGAAATAACCCTACCGGCATACCTCTACCTTCTAGATATTGTGCCTTTCCCTCAACTAACAAGACCGGCATGGGGAAATGAGCGCCCACACTGTAGTTTAATTCCAAAGTATTAAGGTTCAACACCGCATACACTATGGTCAAATGCTTACCGCACTCGGTATCGAGCAATTCTTGATTAATACGTTCTAATACTTTGACAGGGTGATAGAGGTCTTTGCTGGATCCGCGCTTCAAATTTCGTTTTAACCGATACGTCAAATTTTTGAGCAATACCGTCACAAAAGCAGAGGAGGCACCGTGGCCAGAGACATCGGCGATATAAAAACCATAGTGATTATCATCTAGAGGGAAATAATCGAGAAAGTCACCACTCAACATCAATGACGGCCTGATTTTATGACGAAATGATAAATCGCCCTCATCGACAAAATCAGGCAGCATTTTCATCTGCACTTTGCGCCCAGCTTGCTGATCACTGCGCAATTCATCCAGACTATGGCGCAAATCTCGATTTGCCGATTCCAAATGATCACGATAGCTTTGATTTTGTCTTTCCAATACCACCAGCTCTAAATTACGCTGCACAGAATGCTCTAGCATCACCATATCAATAATCGGTTTAACCAAGTAATCACTTGCCCCCAAGCGCAATGCTTGAACGACGTCATCCATTACTCCTGCGCCCGATACGACGATTACAGGGATATTATCCGGACGTTGCTTAACCTTTTGCAGTACTTGTAGGCCATCTAGATTAGGCATGCGTAAATCACACAAGATCAAATCTATCTCTTGTGTTTCTAAGACATCTAGACCAGCTTGACCACTACTAACAGCCACTACAGAGTAACCACTATCTTCTAAATAGGCCTCCATACTGTCACGTACCATTGCCTCATCATCAATGATGAGTAAGCGAGCTTTCATCAAGCTACTCCAAGTTGCAACTATCGTTTCAGCGAACAATATACGCAACCCCGTAGCAGTGCAATATACGACTTATTAATAAGCGTAAATATGGACAATATTATAGTTTTTCATGCAGTTGGTATGTTAAATGCTTTACTTAATAGAGTCAGAAATGTTCGTTAAATAGATTTTAAGTTAATTTGAAAATATCAGCAGCGGTGATAGCATGAACACAGACAATAACAAAAAAGGAACTCTTAACATGAGCCAAGCTTCTAGGGATTACAGCGAAAAACGAGATTTTATCCGTATGCAAGTGACTACGGACAGTCAAATTCATTTTAAGGGGCAGAGCTATTCTGCAACGTGTTTAGATTTAAGCAGCACTGGCGCTTTAATCGAAAGCCCGCAGAGTTTTGAAGTTAATACCGAGGTTGTTCTTTCTATTCAAAGCGGAGGCGGAGAGACTTCTCCACTGCAAGCACAAGCGACGCTATTACGCGTGCGCCGCATGGATAATGATACTTACCAGTACGGTGCCAGCATCGATAAATTTTTATAGCGGCTTATTGCCATGCTTGAGCGCGTAGCCTTCTTATTAGGTTACGCGTATTAGTACAGATCCTCGTCGAGATAATCATCCTCATCTTCGTCTTCGTCAAAGTCTTCATCGTTATCAAATTCATCATCAACAACAACACCATCATTTATGAGGTATTGTCGGCGCTGCATATAAAAACTCCGAAAGAATGTATAACGCTCACCGGTGATTAATCCTTCAGACGCGATAAGATCTGCGCGCACATCAATATTACGCAACAACCACATACCACCCTGCTGAGCAGTCGTTTCGACGACCTGAGTATACCCAAGACCCGATAGCGAATCGCCGGCCATACCAAAAGCATCACGCACACTACTAGGGCCTAAGATGGGCAACATAACATAAGGCCCAGAACCAACCCCCCAAAAACCGAGCGTTTGCCCCAAGTCTTCATTATGCTTCACCAAGCCGATATGGCTCGCGACATCAAAGAAACCGAGCAAACCAATGGTTGAGTTAACTAAAAAGCGCCCAGTATCAGACAGAGCCTGTATCGGCTTAAGCTGAAAAACGTCATTAGCGACAATCAGCACATCCTCTAGATTTGAAAAGAAGTTGCTAATGCCAGTATCTAAAAACTGTGGTGTAACAGCCTGATAGCCTTGAGCCACCGGTTTGGCTACGTATTTATCCAGAGTTTCATTAAATTCAAAGACTGATCGATTAAAGCCCTGCCATGGGTCGACACTTTCATCGCTTGCCGACACCATAGCGCTGGCACTGACTGTAATCAGCAATGCAATCCGCATCATGGTTTTTTGTAATCCCTTCGCCATACCACTACTGCCTTAATCAATCATGGATTTATAATACTTAACTATAGTAACTAACTGTTCGTTGTCAGTATTAGCTACCCGTAGCAACATCACTTGAAGTTTCTGAAGGTATCATCCAGGTACCATCGATGTAGCGTATCGTCCAAATATTATTAGCACCTTCTGGCCTAACAGTACCGTAAACAACATCACGATAATTCAGATAAAACACCTGTTCTAAATCAGCAGGGTCTTTCTCATAATTACTGCCTACGGATAAAACACAGCGATCCGCGAAGCCTTCTGCATCTTCAATAATTTTGTAGTGAACAGAATCTGGATCATAAGTTTGGGACAAGAAGGCGGTCATATCTTGATCTTCAGAGACTACCGAGCCATCCCCTAAGTTTAAAGTAACACCGCCTTTAGCAACGGATAAATTACCAGCATCCTCAAAATCGGCCGACGTATCGTAGCTGACCACTAAAGAACTCGCTAAACCTCCCGTACCCAATATCACTCCGCTATTGTCCGTCGTAGTACTACTGTAGTTATGTGATAGCGCCGCAGTAATACGATACCTATCTTTAGTTGGTGCAACCACAGTCACATCGAGCAAGGTTTTAGGTAAATCACGTAGCTCGGTATCTTCTAATATCACCTCTGTAAATAATCGCACAGAGTCCAATCCCAATACCTGCTGCTCAATAAGGGAGCCACTCATCGCTGGCACATCATTAACGAGCGCATCCAGTACAAGACAACCATTGGCATCACTTACCGTTGGAAAATCAACAAAATAAGTACCTTCACCATCGACAGGAATACGTTGAAAAAGTCCCAACTCCCAAAAATCGTTGATTGTATTTTGCAAATTCACCTTGTCAAAGATCTTGGATTTTGGCCCACAGGTTGTAACATTGCCATTGGTATCAAGCTCACACTCCTCAACACGATGCATGTCTACTAATTCTTTAATATCGCCGTCACGATCTGAGTCATTTTCATCAATCACCTTTTCATCAGGATAAAAACGGTAGCGGATATCATCATTACGTAAATTGATGAAATCAATTGTCTGAACCTCAATCGAGCCTGATCCGAAAGGAACACTTTCTAGACCCATACGGTATTCGAGTAAACTAGCAATTTCATCGCCTAGAGTATTATCAGTATTAACTGTGAAGAAACCATCAAAGCCAGGCAATATATTTTCTGGATAGAAAACATCAGGATTAGAAGAATTTGCCGTAATAATCAGACTAGTAAATTCTCGATCATCAGCTGCATCATCATCCACTTGATCACTGATTCTGGATGACAATACCCAGTTGTCAATATTGAAGCGTAACTCTGAATCATTAGGCGTATTGGTATTTTGCGGATCACGAATGCCACGATAGAAAATTCTAAAAGCACCGCTTAATTCTGTTTCAGACCCAAGCTCTGGCTTCGCAGGATCAAAGTCTACACCGACCTTTGTTTTATCATACAGCTGAAACTCACCCCAAATCAGTTCATAGCCTTGTATCTCTAATTCTGGACTTACTTGAGAAACCTCTTGATCGTAATAAATACGCATCGCCGAAGGAACGTCAATATTCTCTTCCGCAGAATCAAGATCATGAGCCAAAGTTAGTACCAGATTATTCTTTTCCAACTGACCGGTAATAAAAATATCCATGGCGTGAGAGCTGGTAGGCTCATCTATATCATCAAGAACGTTGATATCGGCTATCTTTTGAGAGACGGTGATACCACTGGTAAAGGTCAGTACTTTATTAACGCCATCGTACGTTTTTTCACGACCATCTATATCCAACAAACCCTTTCGTGTAACAGCATCATAGACCTCAGTACACTCAGCCGCGGCCGGCACTAAGACAGCGCAATTGACATAATAGGACTGAATTCTAGAGAACTCAGTGGTTAGATCATCCAAGTTCTCACGATGTTCATCACCGATACTTTTAAGCAGCAGTAAATATTCATCCAGCTCAGTCTTATAATCAGCCTGCCAAAATGTTTGCTGATAATTTAATAGATCATTGACAAAAAGCTTGGTTTTTTCCAGACCTAGATTGAAGTCTGCAATTTCACTAGCCGTTAATAACTGACTAAGGTCGTCTGCTACCGCCGTTGTTTTAGTATTGGTCGCCTTAGCGATGATATCCGCAAGATCGCTGTCCAGCTTCGTCACAACCGCATTTGCCGCTGCTTTCGCCTCTACATTAGCGATACTCGCAGTAATAGTTACCAAATTGTCACGAGCTGCCTGATACCAGGCCTGAAGTGTCAAAGCACGCTCTACAACGGGGGCATGATAATAAAACTGGCCTTGATCTTCTGCAAACTGCGCAGCGACAAGAGTAATGAAAGCATCATCCCCTACCGCGTTATTACTAGCAAAATAGGTTAACTCTAACTGCTGCAAACCGGCTAGCAATGCGCCATAGCGGATCTGGTTGCGGACTGCTTCAGTATTGCTATTGAAATTATTTAACTTGGTTAAATTAGCAGGGAGGTCGCCAATGACATCCTGCAAGCCTAATAGCTTCGAGGTTTGAGAATTTGAAAGCACAACGTCATAGGCGGTAAACGTTTCATTTTCAAAAACAGTAAGATCCTGATGATTGTCGTAGCCGTATTTAACATCTGACTGATAAGCGAAAGCGGATGCCAAAGTTGTGATCGCATTAACATTATTACGACTACCATCACTCACGGTATAAACGACACTACGCCATTCAAATCCTTCGGTCGCTGGGTAAAAGTCAGCAAACTTATAGTCAGCATCTAATACCGAGCAATCCGCAGCTAGTTGACACTGGCGCTGAGACGCTAAGTTATCCTTATCTTTATCTACGTCGGCTATCTGCCCGCGGGCTATAAAGAGCAAGACTTCATCGTTCGCCACATTTGCGGTGAAACGGCTCACGGTATCGGTCGATTCGCGCAGCCCAAAATAGATACCATTACTGTCCACTGAGACTTGCCCAGATTCAGCCACCTGATTGATCACAACCTGAGCATTATTCAGCCCTTGCGCGCCAACCCAACCGTCAACATTTGACGTAGAGCCACTGCTATTATTACTATCACTGCAACCTGGTAGCAGCGCTATTGCAGATAAAAAGACCAGCGAACCCGATAAAAACCGCATGATTATATTCCAAACTAAAAAATCTAATATTCTGGACAACACAAGGCGATAAAAGCCATATGAAACGACCAGCGTAAAAAGTGACTGATAATAGCAGCTAATGCTATGAAAAGAAGCCAGCTATAGGGGCAAAATTGACAAATCTCGAAGGCCAGAGACATTTTGTTACACAGCGCTGCAATTAAGCAACAGACCTATCAGATAAAACTCACTATTATCTATCCATGATTTACATATCATGCTGCACACTTTTAAACGCTCGCCTCCATGGTGGGCGTTTTTTTTGCCTATTTTTCGTCCGCTGCTTGGACAACCGCACGATAAGAAGTTCCCTTATTTAAATAATACCCTTGCTTTGCCTACACATTCACAGGGTGTTCATGATCACTATCTTTCTGCTTTAACGCCAATAATGAACGTGACTTAAATTCTCGTCGATATAATACGGCCACAACAAAGCTGCTCGATAATATGAACAAGTAGGGACTAATAAACCAAGCTAAGACCGACAAGGCAAAATAATAAGCACGCAGCCCATGATTGTAGCTAAGCCCTGCCAGATCAATAACGCGCGCCGCATAAAACGCATAACGCTCACGCTCTTCCGCAGTTACATTCTGCTCCTCAATCATCGGCGCCGCCCCCAAGACAATCGAGCAAAAGCCATATTGACGCATAGACCAAGTAAAGGTAAAAAAGGCGTAGACAAAAATCACCACTAGCATGAGCACCTTTAATTGCACTGACAAGGTACTCGCAGCGATCGCAAAAGGAATCTGCGAGACTAATATCGATATCTGCTCAGAAACAGTAAAGACCGTCAGTAAACCGGCCAAGATTAAGATGGTGGTTGAGGCTAGAAAACTCACATTACGCTCTAAATTGGCAACCAAGGCTGCGTCACCGACTCTAATATCTCTTAATAAGACTCGGCGCATCCAGGCCTCGCGATAATTATGCAGCTCTGACGCTAGGCATGATTGACGACTTGCCCGATGACGCGCATAAAAAGTGTAACCAACCCAACAGACAAAAAACCAAACTAAGCAAAACGAGTTCACTACTATTTCTTGCATAAACTGCATGGACAATCCTAATTAGAGTTCAAAGTGATCATGAGATAATAGCGATTAGACCTGCCGATAACTAGCATGATCCTCCATTATTAAAAAAATGTGGATCAACGACTGCCCTCTAAGTTATTGATTCCTGCTTTTCCCTTTCTCTTCTTGACTCCTTCAGCACAATCAAATACTGTTTAGCCATACAGTACTTCTCAGGAGCAGACCCATGGCAGTGGTAACTTTATTTATGTCAGATCGCGATACCAGCAAAACCTTTACCAGTAAAAAAGAAGCCGATGAATATGACAAAATGCTTGAGCTTGCAGAAGCCGTCAGTCATTTCATGGAAAACAAAATCGAAGGATTAAGCGAACAACAAGTTGAAGAAATTGGACTTGTCTTTGCTCGCAACAAGGATTTATTAGCACAAGCTATTAAAGGGAAAGCGGATGTTTTGTTTGCTTCTTCTGATGACAGCACGAATACAGAAGGTGAAGGCTAGCTTCTGAGTAGGCACAGTAATAGACAATCTCTCCGCCGAATTAGCCAACCTGAAGCTTACACTTAAGGTCGTTATCATTATCTCGGCGGAGTTTTTTTACTTTTTAACGTAATCTATCGCGACGGTTAGTGAATATTATCGTTGGCTACTGGCATGGCGCAAAGCGTATCACGCTGCACATCCAAAGGTTCACAGACCAAGCACGTATCATATTCCGTAGGGCATATCGTCAACCAAGCGCCTTTTTTACCCATATTAGTTAACCAATGACTAGCCCATACCTGCACAGGTATCGCGACCGCCTCACAGCCTTCCCATTCGTCCATAGCGCATTGCTCAGCCAGCTCAGCATGTGGCCAAACAGGCAAGCAAACTTGATCGTCAGTGCCTAGCTGTACAAAACCGTCTTCATCACGTAATCCCCAAACCTGCTTATGCTCAACCGACTGCTGAATGAAGTATTGATACAAAGCTTCTTCACTCATACTGGCAACGGATTGAATTTGCTGTTCGGTAAGTACGTTATTCATTTGTATATTCTCAATAAAGCGGCTCTTTGATGACAAGGCAAGAGCAAAAAAGGACGCGCACTTTCTTCGATTTAGCCGACAAAATCAAGCCCTTTTTGCTCGCACCCCTACTTGATTTAAGACCAGTTTATCGAATGCCAAAATGCATCTTTTTAAGTCACTGTTTTATAAGGAAAGATCAATTTGCAAGGCTTTAATTGAAATTTTCTGTAGCTAAAATATTTTTAACTCCTTGGGTTAATTTATTCGTATTGTTAGCCATAACCGTTTTAGATTAGAATGCCTTAGCGTCATTGAATTCATCATACTGGTGCAATCCCAGATTCGTACATAGTTTCATAACGGCAACGACACAATAAAAATGAAAACAAATACTTCTATTCCGAAAGAATATTATTACTCTCAGTATCTTCACCCTCGCTATTGGATTACCTGGCTCGGCATCGGCCTTATGTTTCTAATCTCACTATTGCCGTATAAAGCGAAAATGTGGCTTGGTACCCAGCTGGGTGTCTTAATGTACAAACAAGGCGGCAGTCGTTTACAGATTACTCGAGCCAATATCAACGCTTGCTTCCCTGAACTTAACGATCAAGATCGTGAAGAACTCATTCGACAATCTTTTATTGCCAACTCAAAAGGCTTAGTTGAAACCACAATCGCCTGGTGGTGTAACCACCAGCCGATACTTGATAAGCTCAGAGTTCACGGCTTAGAGCACCTAAAAGAAGCCGAAGCACGTGGTAAAGGCGTTTTATTAGTCGGTGGGCATTTCAGCACTCTGGATCTTGCAGGACCGATGGTTAATAGTGTTTTCAACTTTAGCTATATGTACCGCCCTAACGACAACCCGTTGTTTGATGCCGTTATCGAACGCCATCGCCTGCGCTACCGTCATGAGAAATTCAATAAACATGAATTAAAGGACATGATTGAGTTTGTGAAGCAGGGAAATACTGTTTGGTATGGCTACGATCAAGACTTTGGGGCTCCACGCTCTGTCTTCGCCCCTTTCTTTGGCATCCAAACGGCAACCTTAAAGACAACCATGGCGATTACTCGCGACACGGGAGCGACTGTATTAATGGTCAGTCAATTTCGTGAGCAAGATGGCGCTTATAGTATCCACTTCTCACCCATTTTTGAAAATATCGCGGAAGATGAAGATGTTACTGCAGCTACGCGCCTGAATGCGCAACTAGAAGAGTTTATAAGAATCCATCCTGAGCAATACTTATGGATGCACCGTCGCTTTCGTTCTCGCCCTGAAGGTGAGCCGGCTTTTTATCCGAAGAAGCAACGCAAAAAGAAATAACCCAGTGTATTTTATCGAGCTGGCTTTTCCCTTAAAGCCAGCATATTCCCCAGCAGCATCACCGCAGCCCCGAACAATAAAAACACATCAATAGATTCTTGATACAAGAAATAGCCCACTAGCGCGATCAAAGGTAAACGCAAAAAATCCATTGGCATCACAATCATTGCGTCGGCTAATGACAGCGCCTTTGCCATACAAAAATGCGCTGATAACGCCGCTATCGCAGTCAATGCAACCCATAGCCAAGCACTTTCCTGAGGCCAAGAAAAATCAAAAGCGACCAAAAAGAAAGCCATCGGCAATTGCATAATATGCATATAGAACAGAATCGTCAAAGCACCATCAATACCTGCCAGCCGCTTAGTTAACGTATGAGCCATCGCATAAGCAATGGCACTGGCCAATACAACCCAAGATGCTGCTTCAATAGCAACCAAGCCTGGGCGCAAAATAATCAATACGCCAACGAATCCCAAGGTAATAGAGAGTATTCGCTTAAGCGTCAGCGATTCTGCCAGAATCAAACTGGCAAATAATGCAGTCCAAATAGGGACCGTAAATTCAATAGCAAAAACGTGGGCCATGGGTAGCAAGGCTAAACCATAAAACCAGCACCACTGGCCGCAGAAATGCGAGAGATTGCGACCAAAGTGCAGGGATAGATTTTGACTGGAGACTATATCTCGGCTGTGCCGACCATAGCGCAGTGCGATCAAGCCCGTAATCAAGATAAGACCAATAATGTTACGAAAGAACACCAATTGAGAGATCGTCAGGGGGAATTCAGCAAGCTCATGAGTTGCTTCTCGACCGGCAATCGCGGTCAAAGAAAAAGCGATGATCGCCCCAACCATCCATAAAGCGCTGCGGCGAACATTAAATCCATTCATTTTTCCGGTAGCTTACCCAAAGTAAAATGACCGTCTTGTGAAAACTGTAACGCTTGCTTACGTTTTTTACCCAGCAATATTGGGCCGTCATCAAAAAACAAAAAGTTCTTCCAGCTTAACTTGAAGACCTTCCAGCTGGTTTCGACAACACGATCACTGTCGTAAAAAAACAATACGTTGGTATTATCATCCCAATCAAGGAAATCCATGATCATGCTCGGCAAGTCGTTGTTATCAGAATCCCATGCTTTCTGCCAATCACCACGCTCAGACCAAACACCACCTCGAGCTGGCCAATCACCACTGCTAAATTGCGAAGAGTGACCCGACTGCTGAGAAATATATTGATTCCACAACTGATTCGATACCGTTTCGGTATAAGGCTTAATGGCTGCTTTTAGATCATCACTTAATGGCAGGTCTTTATGACGGAAGATCCATGAACGATCAAAATCTTCCAGGTTGAGGTATTTCATAGCCACTCGACTTATTTCTTAACGGTTGTGAAAGGGGTAAAACAATAAAGAAAGTCATTATAACGTAACTGGTGCTACGCTGTGGGGATAACTTCGGGTAGAATGCCCTCTTTTCAAACCCAAGCAAGAGATTTACATGCAGTTATTTGTCGACAACCTCACCAATGTAGATTTTAGCTACCTGGATGACCAGCGCGGTTTAGTCGGCGAAACGTGGCTTGCTTCCGTATTATTAGACGGTGGTCTAAATCAGACCAGCATGATCTGGGATTTTGGCGTCGTTAAAAAAGTACTCCGTGACTGGCTAGACGATCAACTGGATCACCGCTTACTGGTACCTATTCAATCGCAGCGCCTTAGCTATGAAATCAATCAAGATCGCATTACCTTAAGCTGGAGCTTTGGTAATGGTGATGTCTTAACGATGGATGCCCCACTAGAAGCGGTTGCTTTAATTGATGCAGAACAGATCAACGACCAAACAGTCGCGCAATGGTCCATCAAGCAACTATCAAGTTACTTCCCAGACAATCTTGAGCACATTCAGCTTACCTTTGAAGCTGAAGAAATTAACGCTGCTTATTATCATTACAGCCATGGTCTAAAAAAGCATGATGGCAATTGTCAGCGTATTGCCCATGGGCATCGCTCGCGCATTCAAATTTGGTGTGACGGCATTCGTGATACCGACCTAGAAAGTAACTGGGCTGAACGCTGGAGTGATATCTACATTGGCAGTGATGACGATCTAGTAAGCGTCAGTGACGATGAGAAAGCTCAAATGCATTTTGCTTATGATGCACCGCAAGGACACTTTGAATTAACACTACCTAAGCAGGTTTGTTACATGATGCCTTGCGATACCACCGTAGAGTGTATCGCCGCTCACATTGCGCAAATACTGCATGATGAGAACCCGAACAGCAGAATTACAGTAAAGGCCTTTGAAGGTATTAATAAAGGTGCGATTTTCGAAGTTTAGGCTTCTGCTGTCGCGGTATTAAGTGCCGCTTGATAGTTTTTCATTTCACGGCGCACTTTCTCCATTTGCGCCTGCAAACTATCCGCATCCGCTTTATTCATACGCGCTATCTGCTGTTGTAACTGATCAACGGCAGCTTCACATTCCTTCGCTTTCTTATTGTAATATTCTTGCATAATTCCCTCTCGCACAAGTTTTAGATAAACAGAAACTTTATCGATAAGGAAGTATGCCGCGATCACATACCCCCTGTAAAGAGACCAAATAGGCCACCCTACTTAAGAATATAAGGGTAAAGTCCGAGTTACTTTTTTGACGTAATTACGCGCTTCTTCATACTTCAAATTACTGCGCAAATGAGCATAAACTTGCTTTGACGATAATCGATTGATAACCGGCAGGGCTTTTTTAACCGACGTGGTTCCACCAAAGGCGCGCGCGACATTACCCGCGCCGGTATTGTAAGCGGCAATAATGCAAAGCTGGCGACTATCAGCATCGGTAATACCTTTCAAATATTTACTGTCCAGTATGTGCAAATAAGCAGCGCCCATTTCAATATTGGTTTCTGGCTTATACAAATCCTGACCGGTTAATAATCGCTCACGACCAAAGACTAAACGACTGGCATCACGTCCTGCCGACTTAGGCACTATTTGCATTAAGCCAAACGCAGGGACATGACTGCGAGCCAATGGGTTAAAAGCCGACTCAGTATGCATAATGGCCAATATTAGCGCCGCGGGAACTTGCCACTTAGCCGCCGAAGCTTCAACACTGGGTAAAAAATTTTTTGCTCTGATGGAGAGACTATTCGCGGGTAGTTTGGCAATAATCGTTAGCAACTCACCCTTCTTGCCTTGCTTACGCTCTAGTCTGGCCGACTTGTTTAAGACACTCGCCAAACTTTTATCTAAACCTAGAATTTTTCGCTGACTATCAGGCTGCTGATCTCCTACAACTTGCGCCAGCACAGGATCCACTTTATAAGCTTCACTGATATCCATTGATAATGCGGCTAATATTTCGCGCTCTGAATCCTCAGGAGAAAAACCCTGTAGCTTATCCCCCTGAATCGAAATACGGATCTCATTATTAGCGAAATCGACTACCCGCTTAACATCCATGGTGGGGCTATAGTCGACCCACGTAGTGCTATTTGACAGCTCGATATCACTCCAAAACTGAGTAATTTCACCCTGATATGCACGATAAGCCTCAGCGTAAGCCTTCTTATATTGAGCGAATTCATCTTCTATTTGGAATAAGCCAGCATTCAATTCTGACTTATAATCTGAAAAATCATCCTTGGCTACAGCCTGCCTTACTAGCAGTGGAGAAAACGCTAATACACAACCAATACGTAAAGAATTAGTCAGCAATTTCCGTCTAAAATCATCCTTAATCACAATTCACATACCCTTGTTCATTTTTTTCAAAATCATATACCAGAAGATTCAGACATAACAGGATTAGACCAAAGATAAACCTTCTAAATGCGAACGATTCTGAGTTATAATTGCAACAAGTTTAAATTCTCAACAAAATTCAAAGCGCCCTATTAAGGTGAATTACTGATGACGCTATGTGAAATCAAACGAAAAGACATCGTACGCGAAATCGACCGCATTCAACGCATGGTGAGCGAGCCCGAATTCATCTGTGGTAAATGCCTGCGCAGTGCTGCCAAAAAGAAGTTTCTCTGCAAGCCCAGTGCACTAGAACACTTAGGCAGCGAAGCTTAATAAACGCGCTCGAACACACGTAAAACAAGACAAGCCTTTGACTATCGCGTAAAATCTGCACCCTGAAATTTCCAGCGGGCTCGCATGAGCAATATAAAGGTAGCAGCATGAAATCGGTTGTCGAAGCACTATTAGCACAAACCATTGAGATACTAAAACAGCAAGGCGTACTTGCTGAAGATGTCAGCCCGCGTATCAACATTTCAAATACCAAAGATAAAAGCCACGGTGATTTCGCCTGTAATATTGCCATGATGCTCGCCAAACCTGCGGGCATGAATCCTCGCGACCTGGCCGAAAAAATCATTACTGCGATGCCTAATGATCCTCGCATCAGCGATACTCAAATTGCCGGACCTGGCTTCATTAACTTCTTCGTCAATGACAGCTGGTTAGAACAGCAAGTTAGCGATGCTTTAGCCGATGACTATATTGGTATAAAGCGCGCCATCGAACCGCAAACGATTGTGGTTGATTACAGTTCCCCCAACCTCGCTAAAGAAATGCACGTAGGCCACCTCCGCTCTAGCATCATCGGTGATGCCGTTGTGCGCGCACTTGAATTCCAAGGGCACAATGTCGTTCGTCAAAACCATGTCGGCGACTGGGGTACCCAATTCGGTATGCTATTGGCTTATATGGAAGAACAGCAGAACAGTGGAGAATCGTTAGACTTAGCCGACCTTGAAGGTTTCTACCGCGCCTCAAAAGGTCGCTTCGATGAATCGGAAGAGTTTGCAACCCGCGCCCGTGAATTAGTCGTTGCGCTGCAGTCTGGCGAAGAATACTGCAATAAACTTTGGGCAGAATTCAATAGCATCTCGCTAGAACACTGCTTAACTCTTTATAAACGCTTAGGCGTGAGCTTAACCGCTGCCGATGTGCGCGGCGAAAGCGCTTACAATAATGATCTGCAATCCATCGTCGATGAACTAACCAAAGCCAACCTACTTAGCGAAAGTAATGGCGCCCAGTGTGTTTTCCTGGATGAGTTTAAAAACAAAGAAGGCGATACCCTGCCCATCATCGTGCAAAAATCAGGCGGTGGATTTTTATACGCTACCAGTGATTTGGCCGCTATCCGCTACCGTGCCCAGCAGTTAAAGGCCGACCGTGTATTGTACTTTGTTGATCAGCGCCAAGCTTTGCACTTCAATCAAGTATTCGCCCTCGCCCACAAAGCAGGCTTTGCTAATGAGAATGTCAGCCTAGAGCACTTAGGTTTTGGCACCATGAACGGAGAAGATGGCAAGCCTTTCAAAACCCGCAGTGGCGGCACAGTTAAGCTTGTCGATTTGCTAGACGAAGCTGAAGTACGCGCCATTGCGTTAGTGCGCAGTAAAAATCCAGAGATGGATCAAGCTGAAGTCGATAAGATTGGTAAAGCCGTGGGTATTTCTGCCGTGAAGTACGCCGACTTATCAAAAGACCGCGCCCGTGATTACATTTTCAACTTCGACCAGATGTTGAGCTTTGAAGGCAATACCGCCCCTTACTTAATGTATGCCTATACCCGTGTAGCCAGTATTTTTGTCAAAGCCGGCTTGGATATGAATAGTATTCAAGGCGCAGTAAAACTTGAAGCAGAAAAAGAAAAAGACCTCGCCAACAAGCTAATGCAGTTCCCTGAAATTCTAGAACGCATCAGCCAGCGTGGCCAACCGCATACGTTATGCAGCTATATCTATGAAGTGGCCGGTTTATTCTCTAGTTTTTATGAGCACTGCCCAATCCTTGCAGCGGACAACGAAGAACAAAAACAGAGCCGTTTACGCTTAGCAGCGCTTGCCGGTAAGACGATTAAGCAAGGCCTAAACCTGCTGGGTATTGAAACCTTAGAACGCATGTAGGCTCTTTAAATGACTGGATACGCAATCTCGCCCCAGTCTTCTTCACTGCTATTTAACATGATGCTGATAATAATCGGCATGATGCTCGATAGCAGAGCAATACCATCCCCAACCTGTTCGCGATTCACTTGGCTTTGGTAGGTCGCGCCACCCTGCAATACCTGATTGCGTAAGACATATAAACGATCCAGTACGATCGAGAATAATGGCGCAACCTTCTTTCTACTCAAGCAATTAAGTGCCTCAACCGATGACTGATCAAAGCTAATCCGCCAAGCCTCCCTCTGTTCGCCTTTCAAACGCTGCGCTTGCCAGAATTCAGCAAACACATAAGGGTTTTTAATGAGCGCTTTTACCGAACCTGAATACTCACTCCATAAACAAGTATAAATGCGTTGCTGATCATCCAGCGCCACCAGCTTTTCTATAAAGGGGTCTATCGACTCCTCACCCTCGATATAAAAACAGGCACTAAAGCTAATCCACAGATTAATAAAAGCCTGATCAACATTGTCGGCTTTCAATTGCTCCCCCGCAGCTTTTAACCAGCTTAAAGAACGATGCAAGCGAGTACTGTGCACCTGAGTGAAATCATCACGACGGGCACGTAAATCTTGTTTTAATATTTGGTATTGATCGACTAACAGAAGGTTATTCATCTTATAACTCTTAACTTTTTATGCCCTCATCATTCAATGTTTAAAGAGAAAATACCAGCTTCATATCGTAAATTTTAAATAGCAGGCGCTGATAAGTACTAAAAGATAAAATTTAGGGTTAGTTCGCTTGCAAGCAAAAGGGAAAGTATTTGAAGACGAAAACAGGAAGTGAAAATGAGATAGGGAAAAGGTAAACAAGAACAGAAAAAGAAGGCATGGCCTTCTTTTTCTCAACACCATTAATCGTCGCTAGTAGCGCCAATAATGTGCAGCAAAGCAGTGAACAAGTTGTAGATGTTCAAGTACAAGCTAACTGTCGCCATGATGTAGTTAGTTTCGCCACCATTGATGATACGGCTAGTATCAAACAAGATGAAGCCAGACATAAGCATGACAATCGCGCCAGACAAAGCAAGACGAAATAGGGAAACATCTACGTTGAAAAAGTAAGAAGCAACCATACCGCCAATCATGCCTACGATCACCACGATCATGCCAGCAAACAAGAAACCGCGCATGAAAGAGAAGTCTTTCTTAGTGGTTAAAACATAAGCAGAAAGAGAGAAGAAAATAATCGCCGTTCCCCCTAATGCCTGCATCACCATCTCAGAACCACCAGGTAAAGAAAGGTAGCGATTAAGCATAGGCCCAAGCGCTGCACCTAAAAGGCCAGTAAACAAAAATACGACTGGAAGACCCATAGCGGTATTCGCCGTGCGTGGCAATACGAAGAATACGATGGCAAGAGCAGCCAAAGACATCATCATAGCAACGCCGCCGCCTAGATTCATAGCCATTGAAATGCCTGCAGTCATCGCACTGAAAGCCAGTGTCATACTCAGTAGCATATAGGTATTACGTAATACCTTCTGACTCTCTGCACTGGTCGCAATTTGCGCTGTGCCTGTATTTACGTGTTCCATTTGCCGCTCCATTGATTATAATTTCGTGTACTAAGATTGATAATAAGGGTGTCACAGGGAATTTCAAGTGACAAACCCTTCTTATCTGCATGAACAAAGACTAATTTGTAATGTTAAGTCAGACCCTATGAATTAATGGCGATTAACTCAACCTCAAAGATCAATACTGAACCACCCGGTATCGATCCTGCAGGACGACTGCCATAGGCCAACTTGCTTGGAATGAATAAGCGCATTTTTTCACCCACGACCATTAATTGCAAACCTTCTGTCCAACCGCGAATAACCTGATTCAGACCAAAGTCTAATGGCTGCCCACGATCAACTGAACTGTCGAATACCGTACCGTCTATTAAGGTACCGTGATAATGCGCCAGAACTTTTGTTTTTGCTTGAGGATGCTCAGTGCCCGTGCCCGCTTGCAGCTGTAAATACTGCAAACCCGACTCGGTTTCCACAACCCCTTCTTTGTTCTTATTTTCTGCTAGAAATTCAACACCTGCATCGAGATTTCCGGCCACACTGGTGCCACTGGTTCCTGAAAATGCACGCCTTAAGGCATAGATCAATAAAGCACCGATTACGATATAAAGAAAAGTCATCAACATAAAAAATCCCCTGGAAAGTTAATTGCAGAGGATTTTAACAGAAGCTAGAAGCATGCGCCTCAAGAAGCAGACGTTCTATTTTCTAGCAGGCATTAAACAGTTTCTTTCGCATTGGCTTCTACAGCTAACGGAATAATACGGAAATGCGTTACCGCAAAAGCGATACAGAATAACGGACCGAGTAAATTAAAGAAGGCGTATGGCAAATAAGACAATGTCGCTACACCCAAAGTACCAGCCATGTATGCACCACAAGTATTCCAAGGAATAAGCGGTGATGTCATCGTGGCTGAATCTTCCAACGTACGCGAAAGATTCTGCGGTGCTAAACCACGCTTCGCATACTCCAATTTAAACATGCGGCCCGGTAATACGATCGCAATATACTGATCTGCCGTCATCACATTAGCACCAATACAGGTAAATACAGTGGTGATGATCAAGCCCGTCGTCGACTCAATGGAGCTCATAATGGCCGCTAGAATACGCTGTAATAATCCTACAGTTTCCATTACCGAACCAAATGCCATCGCACATAAGATCAGCCAAACTGTATTTAACATACTGCTCATACCACCGCGTGATAACAAGCTATCCAATGCTTCGTTACCGATGTTCGACTTATAACCATCAAACAGCACTTTCCAAACCGCTAGAATGCTTTGCTCGATACCTGATAAACCCGCACTAAAACCGGATGCCAGTACAAAGCGGCTGACAGATTCTGGTTGAAAAATAACTGCGAACAAACCGCCTAATAAAGCACCGGCTAGAATCGTTGGTAATGCAGGGACTTTTAACCAAGCCAAAGCAAAAACAAAAACAACAGGCAATAACAAATGCAGACCGATTGTGAAGTTAGCATCTAAGCCTTCCATCGTTTCACGAATCGATTGAGCAGACGCTAAAGAAGGCTCACCTCCCATAACCGTAAATAATATTAACGCCAGCACAAAACTTGGGATCGTTGTCCAAAGTAAATTTTGAATATGCACGAATAACGGCGTATCGGTTACAGCAGAGGCTAGGTTAGTAGTATCCGATAAGGGTGATAATTTATCACCAAAATACGCACCCGAAATAACAGCACCGGCTGCAATTGCAGGGTCAAGCTGCATCGCTGTTGCCATGCCCATAAACGCAACACCCAAGGTGCCCGCGACAGTCCAGGAACTGCCAATACTCATTGCAGCAATCGCACACACCAAACACGCTGCAGCGTAGAACCATTCTGCACTGATCAGCATAAGGCCATAATAGATTAAACTCTGCACGGTGCCTGATAACATCCAGCTACCAATCAATGAACCAACAACCAACAAAATAAGTACTGCAATCATGGCATTAGAAATACCATCAATAATGCCTTGCTCGATGACGCTCCATTTAAAGCCCATTCTCACCCCAATCATTGATGCGACGGCAGCGGCGATGAGTAAGCCAATTTGATTACCACCATAAGATGAGTCATCAGCAAAGTAATAGACCGACGCGGCCAACATGATCATCAATAAGATCACTGGCAGTAAGGCTAAAGTGAGTGAAATGGGTTTATCGCTTGCGGTACCTAAAGGTACATTTGGAATCGGAGTAGACATAAAAACTCTTAATTTAATCGAATTGCCATATTCTAACTAATTAGTTAACTTTTTATAATAAGCGGATGTATTAAATGAACGTTAAAACGCAAGTTTTGCACCTAATTGTAATGAACTTGAGAATAAGTCATCAAAGTCAGTCTGAGTAAATTCAATATACAGCCCAACATCCTCCTCACTCCCGGTCGGGAAAGTAAAGCCTAGGGTATTTAATTCTGAACAGCCCTTCTTTGACCAGGGCTGTACTAGGCCGGTTAATACCGCAGACCAACAATGACGACCATAGCGATAATAAGGCCCAGAACTTAATACTGAGTTCGCATTTTCAATCGGCCACTGCACTGCGACTTCCCAAGAGACACTTAAGCCATCAAACAATCCGACGTTCTGTCGCTCAGAATCTTCATTCGGGTCACGCTTGGATTGATTCTCACTGCTCCACGACCAAATCCCAACCTGAGTACTTAAAAAAGGTAACCATTGAATACCAACCCCTGTTTTGATCAATTCACTGGCCGCGCCTTGATCAGAATCATCAATAACATGAACACCGACCCCCAGCGCAAGATCAACATAGGTAACGGGTGCAGCAAAGACCTTGCTTGGAAGAATAACGATTAGAAAGGTCGCGCTGAAAAAGTGCCTAATGGAACCCTGCTTCATATCAACTCCTCAACGATATGATCAATTCAGCTAATGATTGAATCTTAATATTAGATAGCTGACGATAATCAAAATAGGGGCACACAATGATTTTTTGTGGGCGATTGACCGCAAAATCTTTATCTAACCACTCTAACGCAGTCCCTTCCAATATGCCCTCAGAAAAAGACTTACCCATAACGATATGTATCCACTTATCGGTAATTACGGATGAGCTACTTATAGATGAGCTAGCAAGATGCAACTCGGTGCCACTGCCCTGTTGTAATAAAGTCTGATCGCGATAATCCTGCCAGCGTATATGTTGCTGCAATAAAGGATGATGAGTCTTTTCAGCCAAGCAATAAATGAGTTTGGCATAGACGTTAAATATTTTACGCCAGTGATTACCCGTCTCAGTGCCGATTCGTTTTATTTCTCCAGACTGCAAACGGTCAAGCACGTCCACGTTGAGGTAATCCTCCAAGGGAGGGCGATTTGCCAGATAAACTTTTATCATTACGCCTTACTGTCCTAATTTCTAACCCACTGTTTTTTATGCGCTGAATATTTAATGCGCTAGATCAATCAACCCCAGTGTAACTGATATATAGTGAAAATTGATTTTACCGTGTCACTTTGCGTAGAGAGCCCCATGCCACAATCAGCCCATAACACGCCTAAAGACCCACTCCCAATTTGGCAGGGCGCCTTTCGCCCGTTCTTTCTGGCGGCGAGCATTTTCATCACACTGGGGTTTATTGTATGGGCATTAGTTTTGTCCAATAGCCTGCCCGGCAACTTGGCTCAGCACCACCCCTATGGTGGCTGGTTGGTATGGCACAGTCATGAAATGATTTTTGGTTTTGTCCAAGCCATTGCTATTGGATTCTTATTAACCGCATCGCGAAACTGGACTGGGCAAATCGGTATTTCAAACAGCATGCTTAAGATCATTGTTTTATGCTGGTTAAGTGCTCGTATCGCTTGGTTTATTCCTGCAATACCAACGCTGCTATTAATGCTGCTCGATGCTTCTGCTCCTTTACTGTCAGCCTTTGGCCTAGCGCAAATTCTAGCCATGGGTGAAAAACACAATGGCAAAGGCAGCCAAAAGCACAACTGGCCTTTTGTTATATTACTCACGGCTTTTGCCTTGATTCAGATTGTTTTTCATTTACTACTGATTTTTCAAGCTGAATACATCACTCTGCTAATGCAAGTCGCTGTTCTGATTATGGCAGCGATGACATTCTGGGTTTCAGGGCGCGTTCTGCCCTTCTTTACTCGTGCACGCTTACAGGCACCGGCACGCGACTTACCAAAAGGCTTGCTAGAGTTTTCAATGACATCAAGCTGGCTAATTATTCCTTTTTACCTAGCCGCTCAATATGTTGATATGACGGCCCTCAGTATAATCACTGCGATGATCGCCCTCTGCGCAGCAGTCTCTCAAAGCTATCGTCTAGCCTTATTTTATCGCACGGGAGTCACTCAAGAGCCAATGCTTTGGTCACTCTACCTCGCGTTTGCATGGCTCATCGCAGGCTATACCTTGATCGCCATTGACCTGCTAATGGGCATTAAGGATTTATCGACAGGTATGCAACTTCCATGGCTTCATGCCATGACGATTGGAGGCTTACTTTCAATGATTATTAGTATGATGGCGCGGATCAGCTTGGGACATACCGGGCGAAAAATACGAGCCCTTCCTTATATGGCGCTTTGCTTTACGTTATTACAAATCGCCACACTTATTCGCTTAATTGGGCCATCCGTGGCACCAGAGATATCTTACATGCTAGCAATTTTCTGCATCATCTCAGCTCTCGCCATCTTTTTATTCCATTACGGAAAAATCTTATGGCTACCGAGAGCTGATGGCTAGCCCAAGGATACTATTCTACCAAGGCAGAACTTCACCATTGGAGTGCCAGAAGCTGCCGGTATTGTCTAAATTCAGCTCTTCGATTCGTTGAGCTAAACCTGCAGCAGCTTGTGCTGGCGTAAGATCGCCATTAAAACCGACCATACGAGTCTGAACGAAACCAGGGTGCAATAAAGCAACCGCGACACCTTTTGGCTTAAGATCAATCGCCAGTGTTTTACCAAACGCATTCAACGCCGCTTTGGATGCACGGTAGCCATAATAAGCACCGGAACCATTATCAGCAATCGAACCCATGCGGCTAGTAATCATGGCGACCTTGCTGCCTTCCCATAACATGCTTTGGAAAGCATGAGTTACGCGTAAAGGAGCAATCGCATTAATCTCTAACTGAGTCTGAATGCTATCAAAATCCATAGCGTCTAAGGACTCATTCATAAAGACCCCGGCATTATTAATCAGCAGATCAATTTTCTGACCGGAGTCAGAATTAATCAAGGTACTGGCTAATACTTCAGCAACCATGGCGATTGAATCTTCAGAGCGCACATCAATATCACTGATGACCATATCGGCAATATCATCTAACTCTTCTGATGACTCACGGCAAATAGCAATAACAGTACAATCTGCTTCACGATAATGTTTTGCCAACTCCAAACCAATGCCACGATTAGCACCGGTTATAACGACGTTCTTCATTTTGTTCTCCAGTTAATCCAGCACACGGATTAAATTATAGGGTGCAAATACCTGTTTCAAAATCGACCGCTGCGGAGCCTTTTGAGTTAGCCCAAAGAGGCAGCGCATAATGTGTTTTATATTCTAAAGCTGCCTTCTCATCTTCAACAATATAGCCAAAGTCTTGTAGGGTTGCTGGATATAAGTTCTTCGATCCAATATAAAAAGCGGCATCATCAACAGCCACTGTTTTTGCATGATTAGCAATCTTATTGCCATTCTCCCAAGCAACAACGCCAGAAGCAATATTCAATGGAGCCAATTGCAAATTAGCACAAACTTTAGCTTGAGCCTGTGAGGTTGATAGACCTGCACGCGACTTAATCTTACGAACCAATACGTCGGTTATCTCTGCCATGTTCTTCATATTTGAATAAGGAGCGGTTAACCCTTGCGTTGCGCCTGGGGAACTAACCACAATTTTAATCTTAATACCTTGCTCAAGCTGATCGGCTAATACATCAAATAAGCGCGCGTCGTAATAAGAATTAGCGAACGGCGGAGCACACGGAGCAATCAAATCTTGCTGAGAAATAAATACTGATGTTTTCGCACTGGCAATCAAGGCACGCAAACCCGCTTCTTCCGGATTGGCGACGGTATAGGCTTCATTTTCATTAACATAATCAGTGAAGATCCATGAACAATCCGCTTTGCTATCATCAGCACTCGGCAAACCATTACGGTCACCTCCAGGAGTTTCCATACCAAAGCCCAAACCACCTAAGGCTAATACTTCTACAGTACCAAAGCCAATACTTTCAGGCGCAGAGAAAGTTGCTGGGCAGGCAGACACGGCAGCCGTAGAAACAAGATCAACATAAAAAGTCGAATTAACAACGCCATCACCCCAACGACAAGAAAAACCCCACAATAAATCGGCAAAGTTTTGCGCGCTACGGCTAGCAGGTCCTTCTAAGCGCATGGTTAAATCACTGATCGGATTGGCCACTTGCCCATAAGCAGATTCCCATAAGTTATGACCACCGACAATGCTCGTTTTGCCATCTACGGCAATGATTTTGGAGTGATTCCAAGAATACAACCAGCTGGTTTCAACACCAGCGACTGAAATTTTAATATTCTCTGCACTGCTGCCTAAATCAGCCTTAAGACGTTTCATATAGTTATGCGCTGTTTCGGTATAAGGCGTATTAAAATTGCCTAATACCGGTGGCGTCCCCCCTAAGATACGAATTTGAACCGCTGGCTGTGCTGCATAAGCGGCTTTAATTCCCGCAACAATTGCGCGCTGAAATATACCATCGGGGTAAGTCACTAAAGTTGTGATATCCACCCAGTATTGGGCATTAGAAATATCCTGTTCGATGGTATTGGCGAAATGCGTTAGAGCGCCGGTATCTGAACAACCTGCATCGCCCCAGCAATTAGGCGTTTGCAATAACCAAGAATCTGATTGCTGACCATAACCGGCAATTTTATTACCTTGAGTACGCTGCCATACAGAATTTTTTGATAACGGCGCCAGTTGATTAAGTGCCGACTCAACAAAATCGATATGCGGAGTATTTGACGCGGTGGCGAAACTGACGGGTAAACAAACAGCAGCCATAACGAGCATAAAAGTATTTATTATTATTTGGAGTTTACGTGATGATGTCTGCAATAGACTTTCCGATACTTCTTGCAGCAATTGTTTCTTGATATTCATGATTTGCATCCTTTCCACTTTTAACGGGTGGCGGATACTATAGAGCTTGAGAAGAACTCTCAAGACAAAACGTTAACGGCGGTTAAAATAGTTAAGCCATTGTTTTATAAACGCTTTTTCTTCTCTTTAAAGCGAGGCAACTTAACGCCCTTACGAATGGCATAACCTCGAATAATTAAAATACTGCTACTAGCAATCAGGCTAGCGGTCAATTCTGCGACTTCATTTTCAACCATTAAAATATACAACCAACTGCCTAGCCACGACGCAGTGGCAAATAGAGGACTGCGAAAAACCCACGGTTCTTCGTTGCATAAAACATCGCGTAATATCCCGCCCATGACTCCGGTAATAACACCCAAAAAGCTAGCGACCAACCAAGAGGCGCCTAAATTCAACGCCGCTTCAGTACCAATAATACTGAATAAAGCCAAACCAATCGCATCCAGTATTAAGAAAGTACGAACCGGCATCACCAACCAACGCGCTAGAATAAACACACTGGTTGCGGCAATGATCGCGACCAACAAATACAATTCATCAGCAAGCCAAAAAACAGGACGATCCAGCAACATATCTCGTATCGAACCGCCGCCCAAAGCCGCCGCTAACGCAACTACAATCACGCCAAATAAATCAAAGCGCTTTGCACCCGCTTCAACCACAGCGGCGCCCGCCATCGCAGCAACCGCAGCCATACCTAACCAATAGGTGACGAGAGAGTAATTTTCAATAGAGAATGTTGCCAAATTCATGATGCGCTGCTCACTCGATAACTGGAATTCCGCGACGAATATCCAACAGATAATGGCCGTAGACTTCTTTTTTCTCGAGATCTAAAACCAGTGCCATCGCAATTTCAGCATATTGAGATTGAATCAGAACGTGTTCGAATTGATTACCCATGCGATAAACATGACCCACCACACCGGCAGTGCAATCATTCTCACCAAAGTCTTCAGCAGGAATCGCTTCAACATAAGCCCAAAAATCAAATACTGGCTCACCGGCTTCAATTTTTTCAGGCTTACCAATTTTAGTCGCGTGAAATTCTTCAGATGTTAATTTACGTGTATTCATACTTAGCCCCATGCTATCGACATTCTGTCTTATTTTGAGTTTGTTATACCGAAAGCAAACAAACCTGACCACTTAACAGTAAAACTGATGCAACTATTCAGCAGGTTTTATCAATAATTCCTGCTAATTAATATTTAAATTTAGCCGGTTTAGTTCGGCATTTATTATTCCAACACACAGGAATTTGATCTTTCGGACAATGAAACTGCTGATTACTCCCCGGTAGCTGATCAAGCCTATCTTGAATAATCTGAGCCATATATTGATTAACCACGATATTACAGCCCGTAAGACCATAATCTCCAAGATTGACACAATCATCATCGACATCACAAAACCGAGCTTCAACAATCTCTCGATTCAAAGAAAGCTGACCCTCAGCCATTGAGAATAATGGCCAAAGTAGTATTGACATAACTACTAGTAATTTTCTCATATTCAATCCATGCCTATTGCGGCTTTTGATTACGGAACATCGCTAATAAAACCCAGAAATATAAACGGGAGCCTAAGCTCCCGTTTATATTGACTGAGATGACCTAATACAGATTAAGAATCTGTCTTTGGCTTCTCACGCAACTTAATATTCAATTCACGTAGCTGAGCATTACCAACAACACCTGGCGCTTGTGTCATTGCACAGGCAGCAGATTGTGTTTTAGGGAATGCAATCACTTCACGAATCGAAGTAGAACCGGTTAGCAACATCACCAAGCGATCAAGACCGAATGCCAAACCACCGTGTGGTGGCGCACCAAACTTAAGTGCATCTAACAAGAAACCAAACTTCTCTTGTTGTTCTTCTTCGCTAATGCCCAAAATTTCAAACACAGTTTCTTGCATAGATTGATCGTGGATACGGATTGAACCGCCGCCCAACTCACAACCGTTTAAGACCATGTCATACGCACGAGAAAGTGCGGTTAATGGGCTGGCTTTCAATTCTTCAGCGCTGCACGAAGGTGCCGTGAACGGATGGTGAATAGCAGTAATGCCGCCATCTTTTGTCTTTTCGAACATAGGGAAATCAACAACCCACATTGGTGCCCACTTGCACGTATAAAGATCAAGATCTTCACCCAGCTTACAGCGCAACGCACCCAAAGCTTCGTTTACGATCATTTCTTTATCAGCACCAAAGAAGATGATGTCGCCTGTTTCAGCGCCCAACTTCTCCATGATTGCCATGGTATTGTCATCGCCAATGAACTTGATGATTGGCGATTGTAAACCTTCGATGCCCTTCTCAAGGTCATTAACCTTAATCCATGCCAAACCTTTAGCGCCATAGATGCTAACGAATTTGGTATAGGCATCAATCTGCTTACGGCTGATGCTTGAACCACCAGGAACACGTAATGCAGCAACGCGACCTTCAGGATCTTTAGCAGGCGCAGCGAATACTTTGAAATCGATGTCTTGCAAGAATTCGGCAATATCAACTAACTGCAAAGGAATACGTAAGTCTGGCTTATCGCTACCGTACTTAGACATTGCTTCGCTGTAAGGCATGCGTGGGAATTCACCCAATTTCACATCTAATTCTTTTTCGAATAACTCAGTAATCATGTTCTGAGTCAGATCCATGATTTCATCTTCGTTGATGAATGAGGCTTCGATATCTATCTGAGTAAATTCAGGCTGACGATCGGCACGTAAATCTTCATCACGGAAACATTTAGCAATCTGGTAGTAACGGTCGAAACCGGCAACCATCAATAACTGCTTAAACAACTGCGGAGACTGTGGCAACGCAAAGAAGCTATGCTCATGCGTACGCGAAGGTACTAAGTAATCACGCGCGCCTTCTGGAGTAGCACGGGTCAAAATAGGTGTTTCTAGATCTAAGAAACCATTTTCTTCTAAATAGCGACGAAGGTTTGAACTTACCTTTGAACGGAAACGCATTTTTTCTTGCATTTCAGGACGACGCATATCCATGTAGCGATACTTCAAACGAATATCTTCGCCGACATCGGTATAGCCATCTAATGGGAAAGGAGGCGTTTGCGCTTTGTTTAAAACGTTAATCTCTTTACCCAAGATCTCAATCTTACCGGTACGCATACCATCATTGACTGCGCCATCAGGACGACCACGAACTAGACCCACGATCTGCACAACAAATTCAGAACGAACGCTATCAGCTGTATTAAAAGCTTCGATCGTATCTGGATCAAAAACAACCTGAACGACGCCTTCGCGATCACGTACGTCTAAAAAGATTACCCCACCGTGGTCACGGCGACGGTGAACCCAGCCACAAAAAGTGACGGTATCGTCAATCGAGGTTTCGTTGATATCACCACAATAGTGCGTACGCATTGATTAATCCTATTAATAGAAGAGATAGATGGATATGAAAATATTTAAAGCCGAGCATTATACCGATTTTCACGCGCTTGCCGACACTTGTTCGCCAACTTTGTA
This sequence comes from Oleispira sp., assembly GCA_036960605.1. Lineage (GTDB taxonomy): Bacteria > Pseudomonadota > Gammaproteobacteria > Pseudomonadales > Oceanobacteraceae > Oleispira. The sequence continues at coordinate 82,646 of JBALXI010000012.1, forward strand.
TGACTTTAATTAAAAATGTCATCTAAAAGTAAAATATCCGGCTTAAAAGCACCTTGTTGACGCTTTCAGCTAGGGTAATCTTAGCCTTATCAAGATGTAGAGGGCTATTTTCAGGTAATCGTTCAACCAGGCTGGCGCTACACCATTTAAACAATGCACATAATAATAACGAAAATTAAGGTATCTCATGAAATCATTCGCCCATAAAACTGCCGTCATCACTGGCGCAGGTTCCGGCATCGGCCGCGCCTTAGCTCAGCAACTCAGCCAAGAAGGTGCTCAACTAGCTCTATCCGACATCAACGATAAAGGCTTAGAAGAAACCAAAGCCAGCCTGAAAGGCACTGGGAAAGTCACCTTAACCAAATTGGATGTCGCCGACCGCAGCGCGTTTGAACAATACGCAAAAGAAACCCTCAGCGAGTTTGGTCAAGTCGACATGCTGTTCAATAACGCCGGTGTTGCCCTTGCCCAAACCGTCGAAGACTGTAGCTACGAAGATTTCGAATGGTTAATGAACATCAATTTCTGGGGCGTTGTTTACGGCACCAAGAGTTTCTTGCCGCATATGCTGACGCGCCCAGAAGCAATCATTGTCAATGTCTCCAGTATTTTCGGGATTATCGCCCTACCGACTCAATCACAATATAACGCCGCAAAATTCGCCGTCCGTGGATTCACCGAATCACTGCGCCAAGAAGTAAAAGACAGTAACCTTAAAGTCAGTTGCGTACACCCTGGTGGCATCAAAACGAACATCGTCGTAAATGGCCGCATGCACACATCAATGGTAGGAGAGCAAACACATAGCCAGCAAATTGAAGAGTTCAATAAGATGGCGCGCACAACCCCAGAAAAAGCAGCCGATACTATATTAAGCGGTGTTCGTAAAAACAAACGCCGTATATTAATTGGTCAAGATGCTAAGTTTATGGACCGCATTCAGCGCTTATTCCCAGAGAAATACACCAGCATATTTGGTGCACTTCTCAAGCTAGCACGCTAAATTAAGGTGTTATAATCGTGTTTTTTGAAATTAATTGATAAAAACACTATAAAAATAGGGTTTTGCACTTGCGAACCCTATTTTTTTGCTTTAAAAATAGATCTGTAAGCAGGACGCTGATCGACACCTTGTATCCTTTACCAAAATGCTTACGTCTACTTATTGATAATTAAAGGAAATACCATGGCTGCTAAGAAAAAACCTGTTGCTAAAAAAGCACCTGCTAAGAAAGCTCCAGCGAAAAAAGTTGTTGCAGTTGCACCTGTTAAAAAGCTAACAGCTGTAAAAGAAAAATTCACTAAAACTCAGCTTGTAAACGAGCTAGTTGAAAAAACTGAATTAAGTAAAAAAGAAGTGGCTAGCGTTCTTGACGAACTAGGCGACATCATTGAGCGCCACGTTAAAAAGCGTGCCGTTGGTGAATTCACTTTACCGGGTCTTTTGAAGATCAAAACGGTTAAGAAACCTGCTGCAAAAGCCCGTAAAAACGTTCCTAACCCGTTCAAGCCTGGCGAGTTGATGGATGTTGCTGCTAAGCCAGCAAGCACCAAAGTAAAAGTTTTACCGTTGAAAAAACTAAAAGACATGGTTCTTTAAGTTTCAAAATATAGGTTGCGATAAAGATTGAACCCTCTGTTCAATTTTTAGACATAAAAAAGGCTGCTCACGCAGCCTTTTTTATTGGATATTATATTTATATCACACTGAAAATCGCTGCTTTTAAAACCTCTTCGTTATGCAAACCTCTTTCACAAGGCTTCATATCGAACTGTGCAATAGGATATTTTGCCAAGTCTTGCGTCGATAACGCACGATTGGCGGGCCAAAGAATATGATCCAGAGAGCGTATCCCTGCCTTCTGTAATAATTCAATTTGCTTAGTAAAGGTTAAGACTAAATCCCCCCCCAAGCTCTCTTCTTTTATATTGACCACGAGTATCAGTGGCGCAGTACTTTGATTAATCGAATCACGAATATTCTCGACTAATAGCGACGGCATAATGCTGGTCATAAAACTGCCCGCACTCAATATAATGGCATCCGCTTCTTCGATGGTAGAAACAACTTCGGGTCCGGCCAAAACCTGAGGCTCCAGATATAAATGATCAACCTCTTCATCAGTATCATCAACCGACAGTTCACCGACTAAAATATTACCTTCGTGACCCGGCAGCGCCACCGTTTTAGCCATTAAGGTTGTAGGATTATCCGCCATCGGCAGCAAATGGCTTTTGATATTCAACATGTCACGCATGATGCGAATAGCATCCGTCGGCCGAACAGACAACTGGTCCAAAGCAAATAAAACTAAATTGCCTAAATTATGACCATCTAGCTCACCTTGAGTTTGAAAGCGGTATTCGAACAATAACTGACCAATGCCATCCAATGTGCAGAGCTGTGACAGACAATTGCGTAAATCGCCCCAAGCAATCGTTTCCGCTTCTTCTCTAAGGCGGCCTGTTGACCCACCTTCATCGGTCGTCGCAACAATACCGCTGAGGTGCTGGCCCGCGTCTCTCAAAGAAACCAGCAAGCGACCTAAGCCGTGACCACCGCCAAGACAAACGAGATTTGGTTGTTCCATTTATACATTAATCCTATTGACTACTTTCGAAAAAAGACCATAGCAAACCATCATCACAGGTGCCGTGATATTCCAGCCAATGCAAGGTATTACCCACTAAAACAATACTTCCTGACGCTACCAACGACCCAACCGGAATAATCACACCCAGGCCAGCCAAACAAAGAAGACCACCTTCAGCGCCGACTCCAGCACATGCATTGGCAGATATATCTTCATAATCTAAATCCAATGAACGAGTCGCCATACTGCATTCATCCGCATGATCTTGAAGTTTCGAGGTGCTGGGGTAAAACGCACAAGCTGACATTAAGAAGACACCTATGAGTAATAAACTTCGATATCCAGCCTGTATCAACATTTTTAATAACCCCAAGTAACATGTGGCGAACTTTAAGTGTTAATATTACACACATCATCTACTCAGAACTATCCCTAACTATTTCCGCACCTTTACTTAACCACTGATACAACCCCTCATGTCACAATTAACACCACTAGCAGCAACGACATTATCACCCGAGCAACTGCAAAAACAACAACAGAAAAAAGGCGTACTGCTAGCACTTGCTGCCTTTACTATGTGGGGTATTGCACCGATATACTTCAAGCAATTGATCCATATCGATGCCCTAGAAATTTTAGCCCAGCGAGTGATTTGGGCGGTTATCTTCTTAATCATCGTCAGTCTATTTTCTAGCCAGCTGCACAAAACCATCGCCATTTTAAAGCAGCCTAAACAACTGGCCCTACTCGCAGTCAGCGCTTGTTTATTAGGTTTCAATTGGGGTTTGTTTATCTGGTCGGTGATTAACAACCACATGTTAGAGGCTAGCTTAGGTTATTACGTCAACCCGCTGATTAACGTACTCATGGGCTACCTGTTTTTATCGGAAAGGCTCAGAAAACGCCAAGGGTTGGCTGTTGTGTTGGCGCTATCCGGCGTATTAATCCAATTAATCAGCTTTGGCTCGGTGCCTTATATCGCCTTATCACTGGCGGTGTCTTTTGCAATTTACGGCTTATTGCATAAGAAGACTCACATTGAATCTATCCCAGGATTATTAATTGAAGCGCTAATACTACTGCCTTTTGCCATTCTCTACTGGATCTTCATGGAGCCATCCGCGACATCGAATATGGCAAACAATAGCACCTCAACTAACTTACTATTACTGAGCGCAGGGATTGTGACTACGCTGCCCTTACTGTGCTTTACCGGCGCAGCAAAACGCCTGCAATATTCAACACTTGGCTTCATTCAATATATTGGCCCGAGCTTGATGTTTATCTTGGCAGTGAATTTTTACGGTGAGACATTAGGCTTAAAAGAGATGATTACTTTTGGCTTTATTTGGTTAGCCTTATTGGTATTCAGCTGGGATTCTTTACGCCACCAGCTGAAAAACAAGGCCGCATAACGCGCTCCACTAAACCAAAATAGCCGCTGCTAAAGAAAAGCAGCCATCGCCAGTGCGACTTTATCATCCGCACTACGCGTATTGGCAAGATCATCTTTTTCCTGCTCAATAACCCAGTCAAGCCTCGGCTCAAGACCTGTTCGATTAGCCATCTGAATGGCCAAACCAGGGCGTGCATTCAACTCCAATAAGAGAGGGCCGTGGCGGCGATCAAGTACAACATCAACCCCAAGATAACCTAAACCACTGACTTCATAAGCTCGACTTGCAAGAATCAAAACTTGCTGCCAATCGGGTACGACGAGCTCAGATAAAATTCGCCCAGTATCAGGATGTTTTTCAATCGGGGCATCATGCTGAACCGCACCAATGGCCTTACCCGAACTGATACTCAAACCAACGCCCACAGCACCCTGGTGTAAGTTGGCCTTACCATCCGATGCATGTGTCGATAAACGCGTCATCGCCATAACCGGATACCCTTTAAAAAGAATAACCCGAATATCAGGCACCCCTTCGTAAGAGAAGCCCTTAAAGTCATCGGTAAACTGCACCATATCTTCAATCAAAGCATTATCAGGCTTACCCCCCAAACTAAACAAACCGCTTAAAATATTAGAAACATGACGGCGCAAATCCTGATGCGTAACAGGTTGACCACTAGGTTTTAGGAAGACATCACCATCACGTCCGCTAATAACCAAAATCCCCTTACCACCACTGCCCTTGGCAGGTTTGATAACGAATTGATCATAAGGCTTTAAGAACTCGACCAGCTCTTTAACATGGCGTTGAATTCTGCACACACCTAATAACTTAGGCACCGCAATATCATGTGCTTGGCACAGATCCTTGGTCTGTAACTTATCGTCGACCGTCGGATACAAGTGGCGAGGGTTATGCTGAGCAATATAATAAACATTACGCTTATTCATGCCGACAATACCTTGCTCACGCAAACGTTTAGGCGATGCAAAACCCCACATATTAAAGCCTTGCCATCGATTCAAAACGACGTAAGTCAGATAATCGATAGCCGCTATAACTACCAATCGCGATAATAATCGCCAATACAATTAACAGCAGCTCGGGGAATAAGAAAATAGTATCTGCAATCGTCTCATTGCTCATTAATAGATAAGCAATAGAGGCGGTTAACAAGCTGCCTCCGCCCTGTATAAAGACCTCACGACCACTTTCTTCATCCCAAAGAATCGACATGCGCTCGATGGTCCATGACAAGATAATCATCGGAAAGAAGGTTACTTTCAGCCCCCAATCCCAGCCCATCTTAAAGCTTAAAATCCCAATAGCGGCATAAATAATAATAACGAAGACCAGAACCGAAGCGATCCTCGGCACTAATAGCAAATTCAAACGACTTAAATAAGAACGTAATACTAAGCCTACCCCGACCACCAAGATAAATAAGGCCAAGCCCAGTAATAAACTGGTTTGCAGAAAAGACAAAGCGATCAGTACTGGCATAAAGGTACCCGAGGTACGAATACCGACAAGGTTTCGTAAAATAACGACGACCAATGCACCCAGAGGAATTAACAATAACAATTTGAACGTATTTTGTTCAGCAATCGGCAAGCTATAAATAGAGAAATCAACCAATGGATTACTGTCGCGTTCCGCCGCCGCAACCGCGGTAGTGAACGCAGCACGCTGCTCTTTTAACGTAGAGAAACTAATGCTTGAATTGTTACCGCCAAAAACATCAAACAAGGGTTCATCACCACGCTGCATTAATATGGCATGACTCCACTCAACAAACTCAATCTCACGAGCATCAAATAAGACCCAACGATCACCTTCATTAACTTCTATAAAATGGTGGGCTTTCTGCTTACGACGTTTATCTTCCAATAAGATGCCCTGAGCTAAGCGTGCGTCAAAACCATCCAAGGTTAACAACTGAGCCATAACCCAGTGTCGCCCTTTGTTATGAGAGTATTCCTGCAATAAAACAATCGCATTGTTATCGGACACACGATTCAACGCATGACCAATCGCTTTAATACGATCTCCGGCATCAAGTGCCTGGCCTTTAATAGAATCCAATAACGCCTGGGCAGCAATCAACGCACCTTTTTCCCAAACCAGGTCAACAGGCTTTTGATCAGACTCCACTGCCTGAGATTCACCACCGGTAAAGTAGGTTTGCGATCGAATATAAATAGTTTGCTCGCCAACTACGTTTTGTCCAGTCCACAAACCATAATCAAGCCCAGATTGCTTGCTCATCTCAAACTCATACCCGGGTGATAGCACCTCAGAGAATAAAACCTTTCTTTTAGGGTTAGAGTCCGGCAGATTTAAAATCACTTTCACATCAGGTGCAATAGCATCGAAGGTGATTTTAGCCTCTAGATTCCAGATAGTTTCTTTATCATTACTGAATAATGGAAAGCCTAAGACAAAGTGCTTATAAGAAACTGCACTAATGCCCATGACCACTAATAGCGTAACGAGAAACTGAATTTGACGAACTGACGACATAGTTAAAATCCAAAAATGAAGAGCCAAGTCAACGGCAGCTGAAATAGGTTATTTATCGAGCATTAAAAATTTAGCACTAACATCCACCGATACATTACCGTCTAAGAAGTTACGACCAATCAGCACCGGATATTCGAATTTTGAGCGATCCGCTAGACTCACTTCCAACCGTTGTTCAATAGAACCCATCGCTAAAGTCATCATAACCACCGGTCGCCTTACGTTTTCGGCTCCGTGGCGTTTAATCAATACCGTTCTTTTGATTGGCTTAAGGAATTCAGTTGCTTCCGTACCCGCCCCATACTGTATTTTAAACTTAACCCAGCTTTTGCCATCACGCTCAAATAGTTGGATATTTTGAACGCCGATTGACGTGGTATTTGCTCCGGTATCAATACGCGCTTTTTGGCGGATACCTTCTGGCAATATATCCACGTACTCAACCTGACCAATGGTATTTGGGCTATACACTGGCGGAATGACATCAACAATAGGTCTATCATCAACAACCGGCTTAATATCGACAACCGGCTTAATATCGATTACCGGGTAAACCGGTGGGACTGGGTCTACCCCTTTAACAGGACCCTCTATTTTGGTAAAAGTTCCACATGCAGTCAAAAAAACTGCGGCTATAACAACAACCAAATTACGATTTTTCACCGCGATTTCCTCAGCCCTATAAAATTGGCCACACCTTACTGCGCCTCTCGGCTTTATTCAACTAACAAGTCCTCTAGTATAGACTTAGCCCCATGCTTTATACTGCCCCCTGAGCCTAACGGCCTATTCACGTTTGACTGTACCTGGCTAGCCTTGCTTATACTCAGCAGCGACTTATTACGCCACCCACTAAGAATCAAGACGATATAACCCATGAAAAAAGATCCGTTCACACCGTCCAAGAAAACGATCAGAAAGCCAGGCCATACAAAAGTCACGACTAAGCTGACCAACAACATCCGTAAATCACTCGCTATGGCCACGACCCAAGCGGCTACCCTGCCAGCGTTTAATCATTTTACGTACAAGGTTGATTGGAGCAATTTCCCCGGCAGCCTAATAATCAGCTGCTATTTACGTCACGACCTTCCGCCCGAAGAACTGACATTATTAGACGCCCAGTTATGCAAACTTTTACAATTAAATTTAATAAAACTCGGCATCAAATTCAAAGATTACCGTAGAAATATTAAGGTTATTACGCCACCTAAACCTTAACCAATAATGGCCTGTAATAAACGCCTGCTTGTAGCAATCAGGCTAAGATACCGCTAGAATCGCCCCTCAAAATTACAAGTTGTAAAAGCAGTGAATCAGATGAGCAGAAAGATTGAATTATTAGCCCCTGGCGGCGACGTTGAAGCCATTAAAGCGGCGATAGTAGCCGGAGCAAACGCAGTATATTGCGGACTCGATACCTTCAATGCGCGCAACAGAGCTGCCAATCTTTCTTTTGATGACTTAACTGGCATTTTACGCTTAGCGCACAAGTACGACTGCGAGGTTTTCTTAACCCTCAATGTCGTGATTCTTGAGCAAGAACTGCCAACCATGATCAAACTCCTCAACAAGCTAGTGAATAGCGGCATTGACGGAATTATCGTACAAGACCTTGGCATGTTTAATCTGGTTAAAAAGTTTTTCCCGACGTTAGACATTCACGCGTCGACGCAATTAACCACACACAATGAAGGGCAAATACATTTTTTAAATAAAATTGGTGCCTCTCGACTTAACCTATCGCGCGAACTGAACCTTGGTGAAATTAAATCACTGACTAAGCTGTCGCACGACGTCGGTATTTTGACCGAAGTTTTTGTTCACGGCGCATTGTGTATTGCCTTTTCTGGCCAGTGTTACTCCAGCTCAGTCAGCGTAGGTAACTCAGGCAACCGTGGTCGCTGCAGCCAAGCGTGTCGAGAAGAATACGAAGTCACGGCAACAGGTAACAAGTACCCACTGAATTTAAAAGATAACTCGGCCTATTTTGATCTACCAGAATTGGTTGAAGCGGGTGTTGATTCACTTAAAATCGAAGGCCGCATCAAAGGCGCGCATTACGTTTATACCGTGGTTGATACGTGGCGCAAGGGCATTGATGGCTTTGTTGAAACAGGCAAGCTTCTGCCTGATGATTCTAACTTGCACAAAGTATTTAACCGCGATTTCACTAATTCGTTTTTGACAGGCAACTTGACCAAAGACATGTTTATCGACAATCCTCGTGATTACAGTGTCCAGCATGCCGTCGACAATTTAGTTAAAAAAAGCGCGGTAAACAAAAGCAGCGATGCTATTTCTGTGGTTCAGATTCAAGAAGTGAAAGACGAACTTTACATCGATAAAAATCAGCTAGGTGCAGAGCTAAGACATAAAATCCAATATTTAAGCACGGCCAAATTGCCGCTTAAATTTGAGTTTTCGGGATCCGCTAATGCACCACTCACAATCACTGTGACGGTGGGTGATGATTCTGTAGAGAAAGGAAGCGAAGATGCTAAAACCATCACTCTTCAATCAAATTCTTTATTAGCACCAACCGGCAAGTCTGAGCTAGACGAGAAGAATTTAATAAAACGTTTTAAGAGTTTTGATAATTCAGAATTCAATTTAACGGGATATGACTTTCAAAACTACGAAACAGGTTTAAGTATTCCCTTTAGAGAATTAACCGAACTTAAAAGCCAGCTGACGTTTTTATTAAATGATTCAATAGAAGTCATTCCCAATGTCGAAGTGCCTGCGTTAAGTAAAACTCCAAAAAATCCAGGTGAACAAAGCGCGAAAAAACCGACCCTATCGATGTTAATCGCCGATGAAAAAGATCTTCATTTATGTGATTTGACCGACGCTGATGTGTACTTCAAAATTCCCGAAAGTTTAAAAAAGAACTGCACAAAACATATCGATTTATTAAACGCTAATCCAAGGTTAATCCCTTGGTTCCCAGCGGTATTAATTGGTAAAGATTATTTAGAATCGGTTAAAATTCTTGAGCAAGTAAAGCCTAAGCGCATCGTCACCAATAATACCGGTATTGCTTATAAAGCATTCGAGATGGGTATTGAATGGGTTGCAGGCCCCTTCCTAAATACAACGAACTCTTATGCGCTACTGACGTTAAAAGAAGAGTTAAATTGCGCAGGGGCATTTATGTCCAATGAAATTAATCGCCTGCAATTAAGAAACATTGCTCGCCCTGCTGATTTCAAACTGTATTACAGCATTTACCACCCAATTCTGATGATGACCAGCCGTCAGTGCTTCTTCCAGCCGACCGTTGGTTGTAAGAAGCCGAGCATTGAAGATGGCTGCATGTTGAAGTGTGAAAAAGCCACGACGATTAAAAGTGTTAGGGGTGTTCAGTACTCTATCGATAAGCAAAAAGGTGGCTATCCGAGTATCTATAACGACGAGCAGTTCTTGAATTTAGACATCGTTAATGAGCTTGGCGATTTATTCGACGAGTTCTTTATCGATCTAACGAATATTGGTTCAGGAGAAACGGCGGTAGAAGATAAGGCACAGCTTATTGAACACTTCACTAACCTAATACAAGGTAATGAAGATGCGGCAGTCCACTTAAACGAAATGGTGACGGTTTCAACCAACGCTCAATATCGTCAAGGCCTTTAGCTTTATAATGTTACCCATATTATACTCGCTACAACACTGCCCTTATGCCATGCGTGCACGTCTGGGCTTACTGATGGCCCAGCAGCACGTTATGCTGCGCGCCATCACCACAAAGAACAAACCCGAAGAAATGCTCGCGGTATCTCCTAAAGGGACTATCCCGGTACTGGTTTTGCCCGATTCATTCTCAATTGAAGAGTCGATTAAAGAGTCAGTTAAAGATCCGGATAACGGATCGATTAAAGAGTTCGGTGAAGAACCCATCATCATCGATGAAAGCCTGGACATCATGGTCTGGGCACTGCAACAAAATGATCCTGAAGACTTACTCCACAAAGACAGTCCCAGTGATTTAATCGCCATGCTTGACTTAATTAAGCGCAACGATAAAGAATTTAAACCACAGCTAGAACTCTACAAAAAAGCAAAACGCTTTCGCCTTGAAAATGTTATTGAAGAGCGTCAAGCGTGTGAAATTTTCATCGCTGAGCTAGAGCTAAAATTGGCCACCGATGGTTTTTTCATCGGTCAGAAAGCCGGCCTTATCGATTACGCCCTACTGCCTTTTGTGCGCCAATTTTCTAGAGTCAATCGCTCCTGGTTTATTCAAGCACCCTATCCAAACTTGCGCACATGGTTAGAAGGCCACATGCAAAGTCGTTTATATGGCAAAGCCATGGCCAAATACCCATTATGGTTAGATGAGCATAAAGTCTGTTTCTTAGGTGAATAAATAGTCTGTTTCTTAGAAGAATAAATAGTCTGCTAAGATTCCGTTATACTTAAAACAACAAGAGTCTTTGCTAGCAGAGACCTCACTTATCGATAGCACCAAGGGCCACTAACCATCATGATGAATCAAGCTTATCAGGTATTGAATCGTACTTTTGGTTATCAAGAATTCCGCCCTCCGCAAGATCAAATCATTCAAACCCTACTTAATGGTGAAGATGCCTTTGTCTTAATGCCTACCGGCGGTGGTAAGTCTCTGTGTTATCAAATCCCTGCTCTGGTACGTAATGGCATTGGCATTGTTATCTCGCCACTCATTGCGTTAATGCAAGACCAGGTCGATGCACTGACCCAAGCCGGTATCCGCGCAGCTTGCATAAATTCGTCCATGTCCAGCGCGCATAATGCACACACAGAGCAACTCGCCCTTAACGGCGAATTAGACATTATCTACCTCGCCCCCGAGCGATTAACACTGCAGCGAACCCTTGAATGGTTGAGTCAATGCCAACTCTCCTTGTTCGCCATTGATGAAGCGCACTGCGTAGCACAATGGGGTCATGATTTTCGCAGTGACTATCTGCAGCTCAGTTTATTGCAACAACACTTTCCCGCCATTCCACGCGTCGCCTTAACCGCGACCGCCGATGTTAAAACCCGTGAAGAAATTGTATTTCGCTTAGGCCTGCAAAATGCCAAGCTGTTTGTCTCAGGGTTTGACCGTCCCAATATTCAATACCGCATAACGCAAAAGAATAATCCGAAAGCGCAGCTGCTCAATTTCTTACAAGCCGAACATCAAAACCATGCCGGCATTGTCTATTGCCTATCACGTAAAAAAGTCGACAGCACTGCGCAGTGGCTAACCGAGCAAGGCATCAACGCCCTGCCTTATCACGCCGGTTTAGACAAAACAGTCCGCCAAGTAAATCAGCAAAGATTTTTGCGCGAAGACGCCATCGTTATGGTGGCGACCATCGCCTTTGGCATGGGCATCGATAAGCCCGACGTGCGCTTTGTGGCACACCTAGATTTACCGAAAAGCATTGAAGCGTATTACCAAGAAACCGGTCGTGCTGGCCGAGACGGTCAACCCGCTACGGCTTGGATGGCGTATGGTCTTGAAGATGTGATTAAGCTAAAACAGATGATGGCGAAGAGCGAAGGCGATGAACAGTTTAAGCGCATCGAACAGCAAAAACTGAACTCCATGCTGGGCTTAGCCGAACTAACCGACTGCCGCCGTAAAATGCTAATCAACTATTTTGGCGACCAGCTCAGCAATCATTATCAAAATTCAAAGCACTGTGGAAACTGTGATAACTGCATCACGCCAGTACAAACCTGGGATGCCACAGAAGCCTCGCGCAAAGCCTTAAGTTGCGTATTCCGTACCGACCAACGCTTTGGTACTGTCCATTTGATTAATGTATTGCGCGGCAAGAGCAGCGAGAAAATCACCCAGTTTAATCACCAGAACATTTCAACCTTTGGTATCGGCACAGACCTAAGCGATGGCCAATGGCGCTCCGTTTTTCGCCAACTGGTTGCCCACGGCTACCTCGACGTGAACTATGATTACGGCCAATTATCGCTCAATGAATCCAGCCGAAACTTACTACAAGGCAAAGAAACACTAACCCTACGCCTCGACAATTTCGAATCTGACGGAAGAAGTAAGAATAGAACCAGCTCAAGCAAAAACAGTGCAAATAAAGATTTTGAAATACCTGAGCAAGAACAGGAACTGTGGCAAGCATTACGCGATTGCCGAACGCAGCTAGCAAGGGAACAAGGCATCGCGCCTTTTATGATATTTCATGACGCTACGCTTAAATCCATGCTGCAATTAAAACCTAAAAATCAGCATGAATTCGGCAGTCTTTCTGGCGTCGGACAAAAAAAGCTCGATCAATACAGCCCCGCCTTCCTAACGGTATTAGAGCAGTTTAATTAAAACTAAAACCGAATACGCTGAGCTCCATCTTGTACTCCGTCTGTACAGCGCCTTCGATTTTCTGCTCAATTAAACCTAAATACGTTTCCATCTGATGCGCATGAAGATTGCTTTCGTCTGGCACACTGCTGACGAATTTTGTCGCACGCATCATGCTTTTAATGCCGTCCGTTAACGCGTACTGTTTCCCCGGCAACAAGATAACCTCATTACCCATATGCCAATAGATATCCAAATTCTGAAGCTGTAGTGGGCTTAAAGGTGGCACCAAAGGTACGATATCACTGGGCGTGACCACTCGGGTTAATGGTAAGCCTTGAAATGCACCTGCGCCCTTAACATTGGTAACCTTAGGCTGACCGAAGGTAATAACATTGGTTAATTGAAAGCCATCGCGCTGCAAATACATGCCAACGATAACCGCAACCGCCCCACCCAAACTGTGCCCTGTAGCTTGTACCGGTTTTGTTTTATCAAGATAAGGCAGTGCATTGTCATATACCGCCTTTGCCGCCGCCGAAAAACCCTGATGCAACTGAATCCCTAAGCCCTTATCCAACTGCAATTGCACATCCAAATCCACTAACACATTTTCTAAATTAGCCGTACCACGAAAGGCCAATTGCTGTAAGCCTGAAGAAGAACGGGCTAAATAATAACTCACCGCAGAGCCCGGCAATTCAGCGTAGTGAACTAAGGCATAATCAAAAACCTGTAAGCGCTTAGCAATAAGATCAGTTTTATCATAAGAAGCCGCCGACAACAGTGCCGATTGTTTAATCAGTTCAAAACTTGAATTCGAGTTTGAATTAACATCAAAATCAACGACAGCAAAGGCCATGGGGCTGAACATTGAGTTGACTAAGGAACTGACAAATACAAACGACAATAATATTTTTTTAAACATAAAACTCTCAAAATACAGATTGCTCGAAATTAAGCTGAGCTGGAAATTAACCCCCGCAATGATACTAAACGATCACTGTAAGGCAAACTTCTTACGATAATCGCTAGGGGCCAAGCCCGTAAAGCGTTTAAACAACTGCCTAAAAAATCGCACGTCTTCATAACCTGACTCCCGACTAAGGGCTTCAATTGTTTTTCGTGAAGTTTCTAAACCATGCTTAGCGGCCTCAATACGCAACGCCTGAATATAAGCCAAAGGCGATTCCGTCGTCGCCTGCTTAAAACGACGCTTTAACTGACGCTCACTTAAATGCACACGCTCGGCTAAATCAACAATACTAAAGTCATCGGTAAAATGATCACGCAGCCAATCTTGCAGCTGGTGAATAGCCTCATCGTTATGCTGGCGTGAAGGTACAAAGCTGGCATATTGAGCCTGACTATTACGATCAGCATCGATCAAAATCGCTTTCGCACATGTCTGCGCAATCGCCTCATCAAACAACTCACGAATCAAATACAAGCTCATATCTTGATAGGCACTGGCCCCCGCAGAGCAATACAAACGACCTTGCTGAGTAATCATTTCTTCACTGCGTAATAAAACGTCTGGGAAACGCTGTCGAAACAAAGAAGCACATTGCCAATGAGTCGTCGCCTGCTTGCCATTAAGCAGCCCCGTCGCGGCCAATACAAAGGCACCGGTACAAATGCTGGCAATTTTGCTGCCTTCTGCGTGACGCGCTTTCAACCATTCTAAAACGTCGTTATCGAACGCTTCGGGGCGCATAGCAGGATGGCCAATAGCACCAATAAGAACCAAATCCACCTGCCCCTGCTCTTCCAGCTTGCCATGCACCGATAACTCCAAGCCGCCGAGACAAGAAACAGACTCGCCGCTTGGGCTCACCAAGGTTAATTGCACGCGCTGCTCTCGCTTAACCAAGCTATTCGCTAGGGACAATATTTCCATCGGCCCAGTAATCGACGTGATGGGGCTATTATCCAAAATTAACAATACACACTTCATAACGACGGCTTCCCCATCAATAGCTCAAATACAAGACACGTCCAAACCCATTAGGCGTCCAAATCACAACCCCATGTTGTCATATACGCCACTCGTAAACAACGCCCTCTCGCCCTAAACTAGTATCATCAATTAAACGATACTCAAATAGACCTACAAATAGCTCTACAAATAGATATTTCGGGAAAATAATAATGACTCAAGCAGCAGACAACAAAGCACTTATCGGACGTTTATATACCGCCTTTCAAACAAAGGATCATAAAACCATGGCTGAGTGCTATCACCCTGAAGCCTATTTCCGTGATGAAGCCTTTGAACTCACCGGCAAAGAAATCGGCGCTATGTGGCACATGCTCTGCAAAAGAGGCAAAGATATGACCCTAGAATTTTACGTAACTGAGAAAGCAGGCAAAATCACAGCCCACTGGGAGCCTAAATACAGCTTCAGCCAAACGGGCCGCTTCGTGCACAACATTATTGACGCAGAATTTGAATTTAAAGATGGGCTGATTTTAAAGCACGTCGATCGCTTTGATTTCTGGAGCTGGAGTCGACAAGCATTAGGCGCACCAGGCCTACTACTCGGCTGGACACCTTTACTGCGCAACAAGGTATCTAAAATGGCAATGGGTAACTTGCGTAAATTCATGAAGACATGAGCCACAACTAGAGATTTATAAGTAATCAAAATATTTTAACACCGCCGCTGAAGGAGGCGGAAACTTCATGGGCCAAAAACCAAGTCTTATCGACTAAGCCTTAATCCCTTCTACACGCCAGTTCTCATGAGTCAATAAAGCTTGTAGCGAACGGTAGTACCAGCGTCCAAAGCAGGTTTATATCAGACCTGTATCCTTAATTCAAAGCCTAATAGTAAATCGAAAAGCTTAGATTTTTGTCGCTCCACTTGGTATATTGCCTATTAAATGATCGCGACACGATGAATATAAGCCCCCTACCTAGCAGTATTTGAACGTATTGATAGAAAGCCTAGGGGCTTTTACCAATTTTTGTAACCCCACCATTTGCGACACACCTTAAATGCAGAGCGCCTCAATGCTCCGTAATACACACGACAAATCTTTCGAGACTGGAGATACATCAATGAAAAATAGCAACGTACTATTATACGCATCACTTCTATCTGTACTAACTGCTTGCGGAGGAGGTTCATCAAGCGGTTCTTCTGAGCCTGTAAATAGCACGGGTGTTTTTATCGATAGCCCAGTGATCAACATAGGTTACCGCACAGAAACACTTGAAGGCACGACTAATGACAAGGGCGAATTCGAATACCTAGCGGGTGAAACGGTCACGTTCTTCATTGGCGATCTTGAACTTCCAGCCGTTGCCGCTAAAGGTATAGTGACACCTCTAGACTTAGCTGCAACAGAGGATATAAATGATCCTGAAGTAGTTAACATGATTAGATTGCTGCAGACGTTAGATAAAGATGCTAACCCAAGTAATGGTATAACAATCACAGAATCTGCGAAATCTTCAGCTACCCAGGTCAGCTTCTCACAAACAGTTACGCAATTCGCAAGTTCTGCAGCCGTGACCTCTTTAATAACGAATGCTGGCCTAGATACTGATGTGACTGAACTGATTGATGCCGACGATGCAATCGAACATTTCGATAGCCAGTTACCCTTCAAATTTACTCAGAGCTTCCTTGCAGATAAGAAGTTTTCGATAACGAGTGGTGATAGTGAGCTGGAGAGCTTAGATCTTGCTTCAGGTGGAACTGGAATAATGAAATTCAAACCTACTGAAGATAACGGTTTTGAAACGGACGATACAAAAAATATAACGTGGCTTATTAATTCTGCGGGTGCTTTAACATTCCGTGAGGGTAGTGATTATGATGATGGAGCTGCTAATAATGATTATTGGAATTGGACTTTGGCCCCTACCGCAGTTAACGGCAATACAATTTCAATAAGCATTAGTGTTAATGGTTTTTCAGATGGTGAAGCTGAAAGTAACTCATTTACAGGCACAATGGCCGCGTCATCAAGTTTGAGTACTATCTCGTTGATCGGAACATGGAGGGTGACAGAATCTTATGATGTTTGTGATGCGGTTACCGTTCAGTACTCTGATATAACGTTTACTCACGATGGGAATTCTTATACTCAACTACAAGATTTCCGTAATGAGATGAATATTGGAACGCCTTGTACTTCAGTTGCAGTTAATGATCTTGACGAATCTAATACTTTTCAAGCAACGGCCTCTATCTCAGAAGCGGAATTAAAGACTGCACTTAATGATTCAGACATTCAAACCGTTCAGTTTGATAACGTAAATAAGATCACGATTGAAATGCAAAATTTAGCAGATGATAATACTGTTGAAGTTACTCAAACATGGACGCGTCAATAGAAAAACAGGGACTTAGACCTAAATATTTATTAGCCTAAACGGGAGTTGAGATGTTTATCTCTAACTCCCGTAATAAACACTTCTGAGCTATATCAAGAGCAAGTTCAATATCACTTTGACATTCTATCGGCTATTCAGCACACCCACATGACTTACAATGCTTGGCAAAAACATAAGTTTCATTATGACAATGCCCGCACCCCTTGTACTGTTTAAAGCCGCACGCAGTACAAGCTTTATCACCTGAGGGCACATTCACCCCACAGTTTTGACACTGACCTTTCACAATTCGTTTCTGCATCAGCTTTTCTTGAGAGAATATCTTTTGCTGCAATACATAGATCAATCCTAATGCGAGCGCAATGCCCAGCCCCATCATCAAATAATGCCAAATCGCGACCAGATTAAATGACTCCAGTAAGGCAAACATCTTCTTTAAGAACGTCTTCGGCATTATTTCGTAGACCAACTCCAGCACCTTAAAAATAACCGGAATAAAGGCAACGATAAGCAGGTGTGAAGACACTAAAACTTGATAAGGCTGGTGGGTACGAAGACTTCTAGAGTTCCAAAAGTAAAAAACAAGAATCAATGGCAGTAAAAATAGCAACTCCATCATCAACCGCTTAACGGGATACCAGAAGTTCAGATCACGTAAGTCCGCCAGCAGCAGCTCTCTATTATTCTCTCCAGAGACCGCGATCAGCTCAAAAAACTGCACCATTAAATCGTATTCAGAAAGACGCGATACCGTATCGACCTCAACTTTGGTCAGACTATTAAGCTTGGCCGTTAATGTTGATATCTCTTGTTTCAGGTACTGAGTATTTTCATTGGCACTTGATTGCTTATCACTGTGATTTTGAGCAATCACTTCTAATAGCGAAGTATCATAAGCTGAGCGTACTCGCTCAATTTCAGATTTTATTTCTGCGGCTTGATTTCTATCACGCAGAAAATTGCGGAGCCCATCAGATAGCTCTTTATCGCTTTCCATCGCCCGCAATAGAACATAAATAGGACTAC
>JBALXI010000130.1:0-700 GCA_036960605.1 Oleispira sp.
CTTTAAAGCTGACACGTACAACATAATCCGATTAGTTTAGTAGGGACGTTTATTGACGATGTAAATATGATTGGCAGAGAGGCCAAGAGCGGGAGCTGCACTAAAATACAGAAAGTGGTATAAATAGGAATGTCGTGACAATAAATTCAGGCTGAACTGTAGTTATTTCCATTTATTAGCATGAATATCGAAGCACGTTAAAACTTGAAGTAATAAAAAAATAAGAATTTACAAGAAATCAATCTTTGACAAAGTAAGCCGTTAAAAAGTTATTCCCTTAAATAAGAAGCATACCAGACGCGAAGCTCAGGGCTTGCTCAACAAGTCGAATAAATAGCGGCTGCGCGCTATCTATTCTTATTCGTTACATTTTTAATAATACCGCTTAGAGTTGATGCCTGATTCCACTAAGTAGGACAGGAACCCACGACCCAAGACAGTTAGAAAATATTTACCATTTTCGGTATTCACCATACCAGCTGACTTAAGGAAGTTAACATAGGCTTCAAACGAGTAGTTATCATAGAAATCTGGATACTGCTGCTTACCACTTTCATAGAACGAAACAAGAAATTCGGACTCGACTGGTGAAGGCTGAATATTTAGAGCTTGCAGAAGGGTAAGCTGACTACCGAAAATACAGGGCTATCCCATTAAATTACTTACAACTTAGTCACTAATATTTTTTCCAATACAGCAT
>JBALXI010000131.1:0-687 GCA_036960605.1 Oleispira sp.
ATCCCTCTCTAACAGGGACAAAAATGAATATGAAAGTTTAGCCACTGCTGTAGGTACAACAATAATTACTACATCAAAAAACTGGGAATATACAGATCTAGAGGCCTTACTACACCCACAAGTTAGAGATGTTAATAACTTCGAACACTTATATAGAGAAGGTACTAAGCTTGGGGGATTTGATAGTTGCAAAGAAGGGGAATTTGAAAAAAATGCATTTCCTGAAATACCTACTGCATTAAAGTACTCTGGTATATGTCAGTTTAAAAATGGGAGTGCGAAAGTATTTATTCTATTTAGTATGTTGAAGGACTTGAATTTTGTTGTTTTTACAATTGACATGTTTCCAATTGAAGAAACATAACAATAAGTTGGTGTTCGCACCTACGGTGCTGGGACGGTGATACTTCACTCGTTCCTCGTTACGATCACCGCCCCACAACAAAAGCGTTAGCCCTCCATAGGATTGGATTATTGAACAACTTTGAAGAACGATTTCAGCAAATATTTGATCGGCTTTGTGCTGAAGACTTTAGTACT
The DNA here is from genome assembly GCA_036960605.1 of Oleispira sp. Lineage (GTDB taxonomy): Bacteria > Pseudomonadota > Gammaproteobacteria > Pseudomonadales > Oceanobacteraceae > Oleispira. The sequence continues at coordinate 541 of JBALXI010000131.1, forward strand.
GGATTAACTCTCATATGTCCCTTAATTGATGGCGCTGGGAAAAAGCTATACGGAATTAAAAAGCCTGGTGAGCGATTCAAAAGAGTGCTATCAGATAACAATGATTTTCTCTACTGGATGTTATCTGGCGGCATGATGATTATGGCC
>JBALXI010000132.1:0-682 GCA_036960605.1 Oleispira sp.
GCCATCTGGCATTCTATCGCTATCACTATCAGGGGATCGCGGGTTGCTACCATAAGAACTCACCTCCTCCTGATCGCTTAAGCCGTCATTATCAGAGTCAGTATTATTGGCTAACGTATTCGCTTGAAATTCTTGCAAGTTTGATAAACCATCACCATCGAAATCATTATTGCGGTCATTGCTTAATGGATTTAAACCGTTGTCGACTTCCCAACCATCTGGCATGTTATCGCTATCTGTATCGCTATCGTTTAACTGAGTACGATACATAAAGAATTCTTCGCCATCCTTTAGGCCATCATTATCAGAATCTGCGTTGTTGGGATCGGTTTGGTTTAGATATTCTTGTAAGTTAATCAGGCCGTCTGCATCGTTATCGCCCAAGGCATCTGCTGGATTAGTTGGGTCTAATTGATTTGCTTCTTCCCACCCATCAGCCATACCATCATTATCTGAACCTGATGTTGAACCAGCGAAAGCCAGTGACTCTAGACTTGAATGAGTATTCGAGATATCTATCGTTTGTCCAGTCATGACATCAATTGAGAAAAGCCTTCCGCCAGACTCACTTAATCCAATTAACTGTTTTCCTGTCGATGTTAAACCACTTTGCGAGCGATAAGGAATATTGGCGTTGCCTATGATTTGAATCGCACCTGTTTGCAGGTCGATTCGACGTAAA
>JBALXI010000133.1:0-657 GCA_036960605.1 Oleispira sp.
GGTTCCTGCTTAGCCGATGTAGGCTCGTCTTTTGCTTATTATATCAAAATGAAAGGTAATCATGACGGAACAAGCGGCCCGGAACTCATCGTTGAAGCCGTAGATAGCCCGGGCATCCTCCCACCTCCGGAAGAAATACGAACCACGAGCAAAGGAGATGAAGACTTTTGTGCTGACAATCCAGGTCATAAAAGCTGCTGTACCGGAGAAGATTGTGATGATGATGGAGATGTTTGCGAACAAACTGGATCAGTGATTCTTAGTGGTACTAAAACTTTATCAGGTGGTGTCACTCGCTGTGAGTTGGTTAAAAAAGATTATTGGTTAGAAAACTAATAGTATTATTTAAAATACATATCAATTCAGTACCGGTCAGAGAAAGTATAGCAATCTATTTTCTCTGACCTCCATTGAAAAAACACCACACCCTCACCTCCCCTCTGTGAAGCGAAGCGCTCTGTGTCCTCTGAGTAATTTTGTTTTTATTTCGTAGCTTTTGACGCATCTAAAACAGCTAGAGAAGCTTAATCTCTTATCCCCTCAGGTCTTTAGATAAGGCCTGACTTTCATACACACTCCTTTTGTCTCCTACCCTAAATAGCGCCAACAATACGGAGAGTTCTGAGTGCCTGCTACCTCTCAGGAGAGTGTAGCAGG
>JBALXI010000134.1:0-414 GCA_036960605.1 Oleispira sp.
CCTAGCATGTCTTCAAGATAAAATTGAACGCCGAAGAACTGCTTGGAAGTAGCAGGGCCATCAAAGTCTACGAGAATATCGATATCGCTCTTTTCAGTCGCGGAGTCGCGTGCTGTGGAGCCAAATAGGGCCAAAGCCGTCAGTTTGTAACGTTCTTGCAGGATCGGCTTGCAGCGAGACAAAATGTTTAGTGTTTGATTACGATTCACTGTTGCCTCCTGAAGCTGGTCAGATGTATTAATTTTAACCTAATTTAGTGGCTGTGTGGATATCGAAAAGAAAGGAGCTTTTGATTTAATGAAATCAGACACTTACTTCGACGGAAGATGGCTAGTCCCCAGTGCCGCATGTGATGCAGTTGCCAGTTTCCGGGCTGTTGTGAAACCCGTTATGTCGAAGGTCATCATATAAAGC
>JBALXI010000134.1:424-654 GCA_036960605.1 Oleispira sp.
GGCCAGATTGTTATTACTCATGTTCGTTTCCTGAGGCTGTCTTTCGAGATAGCCAAACCGTATCAATAATTAACATTATCGCGCCGATGGTGGTGATACTAAGTTGGATAACTTGGTGACGCTGTGTACGGCTATTTATAAATAAGAGGATCATAGAGAGCTGCACAAAGGGACGTTCTTCCTTTTACTTAAGCCAAAGGCCCAGCAAGCAGCCGCTAGCAAGCCACAGG
>JBALXI010000135.1:0-646 GCA_036960605.1 Oleispira sp.
TATATCGAGTATGTTTACCATTTCACATTAAAAGGTATTAATACTTCCTCACCCACTGTTGCTGACTTGCGCCATGCTTCGACCAGATGCCTACATTAGAACTATTACCCGTGCCATAGGCATCAACGGCATAGTTATGATTCGTGCGTGGCACAATGGTATTTCCAACAAAATCCCAACGCATATTGTTTGAGTTTTGGCAGCCCCAAATAACCAATTTTCCATCATTCCTATTTTGTCCGCCATTATCCAAACATTTATTGGAATTAACGCCACTGCGTAAGAATCCACTTGATGCTTCGTATAACCATTTTTGTGCATCTGACCCATTACACTGATAGCTTTGAACATTAGTGCCATTGAAAGTACGGCCACCAGCAACATCCAAACATTGACCACTGCGTTGGTTAACTAAGCTAATCCAGCCATTTCCGGTGCCTTTATCCGCAGGATAACCACCATGAGTCATATCTGTTGTTAAGTACACAGGGCTACGCTGGGCATTAACCGTTTCAATCAATGACAATCTTAATTGCTCTAAAGTTGATGCCGTCATTCCTGCACCATTCGTTCCAGAGCTAGTATCAACAATAAGAACAAAGTGATAGCTATTAGCATTTTCGTTGCTATCAAGGTCATCCCATAC
>JBALXI010000136.1:0-626 GCA_036960605.1 Oleispira sp.
TACTAGGCTCTGGATTGCCTTTAATAAAGACGAGCGCCATGCGCTTCATACTGACGGCATTGGCAGAGGAAGGACAACTTCATACCTGCACCTCATTATTTGAAATATTACTTAAGCAACGGATTTAAAATGCAAAAAATAAACATTCATCTGTTAGCTTTGGTAATCCAAATTTTACCTTGCCACTCCTTTATTAGCGAATAAAATTGCACGATGTGTCTAGCGACGACCTCTCTTACGCATGGACTTTGGTGCCTGATACTCCTCAAGACCCAATACCTGCCGCTTAAAGGTAGTGCCTACCGGATTTTCACCAATCCAAATTCTCATAATGGCATCGTAGAGATCCTTACCTGGAATTATACCCTTCTCACTGCCATTAATAACAATACGAGTTCCTTCTGCTGGCACCCACTCCACATAACTTTCTTGCCCTTTTTTCAAACGACTATCAAACATAGTTACCAGCAACTGCAGGCGTTTCTCAAGGTGTATCGCCTCTTCTGGAGTAACATTAAGCTGCAGCGCATCGTACATAGCTTTTGCTATTCGACGCCCACTTATTCGCTTCAGAACAATTTGAAATACCATGCGCTTATATTCATCAGCTTCAATTAGCGCATCCG
>JBALXI010000137.1:0-614 GCA_036960605.1 Oleispira sp.
ATTCAGCTTCACGATTGTCAGGAATCCCATCATTATCTCGGTCAGCGACTTGAGGATTACTGCCATTTTCATATTCTTCTGCATTTGACCAACCATCGCCATCGGCATCATCATTTGCATCATTTATTTGAGCATTTAAACCAAATCGAGATTCCCAATTGTCATCCATATTGTCGTAATCGGCATCGATGCTTTGGCTTATCTGTAATTTATAAGTAGCGTCATCTGGAATAAGGCCTAGTCCACCAGGGCCTTTAGAACAGCAGCCTGATACAACGATGAAATACTCTCCCGCCGAATCAAAACGATATACCAAGTATGCGTCATACCCCGAGAAGCTTCCTCCAGCCCCGTTGGCAGTATCTGAATTATTGTTAGAATCTAAATGATTTCCCTCGGTATCATACAAGGTCAAATAGCTATCGAAACTACCTCCAGAATTATCGCCATAATCCACATCAAAAATATAAGTAGTATCTGCTTTTACTGAAATACGATAAAAATCTTCACCGCTCGGCTGTCCGCCGTTAATAGTGACATGAGGAAGAAAATTGGCGTATTGAATATCATTTGATGCAGATAATTGAAAAGCGTTTGCAGAAATGGTTTGCGCT
>JBALXI010000138.1:0-608 GCA_036960605.1 Oleispira sp.
GACATCGCTAGATGACCAAAATACCAAGGGCTTTCTTCGTGAAGTCGTAAGCTTTGATGAGGTTTCTATTCTCGAAGCAGTTCATATTGCACAAGACAATCTTAGATCATTCCCTAATCAGCTCGATATTCATTTTGGCATTATTGCCATTACCCAAAACATTGGTGAATTATCGGTTATGGCCGATCAACTCATTAGCATGCTTAAAACCTCAAAAGAAATCGATAATAAATGGCAGTGGGGAAAAGTCGGTTCTATGGAGGGTGATCCGGAAGAATTCATGATTCAAGGCTTATTGCCTCGTACTGCTGTGTTATTTCGACTGGAATCGGAAGAGGGTGACCGTTTGTTGATTAACGTTTCTGAAGCATTGATTCAGTATTATCCTAATAAGGTTTATGGCTATGCCAATCTAGGATCGTTGTATGGTGCGACTAAGCGTTATGGCGAAGCTAGGAAGTGTTATGAGAAAGCTTTGGAAGTTGATCCGGGTGATGAGGTTGTAAGAGCGAATTTAAAGCACTTAGGGTTAGTTGGGGAATGAGAAATGTTTATTACCTTTTAAAAGCTAGAGCTAAATCAGTAAATATTACGTCAACATTAATTGG
>JBALXI010000139.1:0-608 GCA_036960605.1 Oleispira sp.
GAGCGTTGGCGTAGCAATCCAGCCAACGTTAGATAATTGCTTAGAGGGTATCGAGTCGGTCAATGCCTTATGAATTTTACCCACCTGCTCGCTAATTTCATGCTTAAACACTTCATTAGCTACGCGTACTTCTTCCAATTTAATATAAGCCTTGCCTAGCTCGGTACGACCCATTGAACCAAGATACACAATCCATTTGTGGCGGATTTTCGACATTGCTGCATCAATAGAGGGCCCGCATTTCTCAATTCGATTTGATTTAACATTAATCAGCTCAAGCCGATCACGATTAGCCACAAAGCCTATTGCTAGGTCTCGCATAACGGCCCTAGAGCTACGAGCTTTGGATACATGAGCTATGTACTGCTTGCGTTTCTTTGCCATTACTTGTCTTCCATATCTGAATCATTCCATCCGCCAAGCCACTGGCAGCGTAAGTTTAATTGATCGTATCCATGAGGACACTCTGTATTGCTGTGATTTTCATCTCTAGCAATGTATCCAGCTTGGTAAGCTAATTCCATTTCATTATTGCTAGCCATTATGATTCTCCCCACAGCTTAATTATTCCGTCTGAACCACTGCTGACTAACAAATTTTCACTTATC
>JBALXI010000013.1:0-95901 GCA_036960605.1 Oleispira sp.
CTAAAGGCTTTGCTGATGAACCCAAACGTGGACTTAGAATCGACCACATTTTAACGACCCCCTTTGTGTAGTTTGAATATCTCTATAATTTTTGCTTTCACTTCTGCACAAACATCAGGCTTCTCAAGCGCTTTACAATGATAGTAGAAGACACTTCGGGCTAGATCGCATGCGCGAAGTAACATACTTAGAATATGATTTGCCTTAAGCTCCAGGATTATTTTCGCTTTTTCTTTGCTTTTAATCTCTTCTCCTGGAGTAAGGCATCGAACTTTTTTAACACGGCATTCTCCGCTCTAAGATACTCAAGCTCATCTCTTAGCTCGCCTTCTGTCATCTCAGCGGCAGCCTTGGGTTTTATAATAGGAGTCTTTTTCATTGGGGTTCCGCGCTTTTTAGGCTTTAGCCCTTCCATACCAAAAGATTCGTAATTGCGTAGCCAAACGAATAGCGTGCCTGGTGATGAAAGGTTAAAAAAGGCGCTAGTATGCACCAGTGACCAATCTTCTGTCTGCATCGTAGTCAGCACTTTGAGCTTGTCTTTAGCGCTGTATGCTGAAGTGGGGGGGAGAAATGATTGTTCATGATTGAAGGAATAAACCGCGCCCCAGTACCGAATTTGATTGGCGGGTATATCGTACTCTCGACCTAACTGGCGAGAGGGTTCGTCATCTAAATATCTTTTAGCGATGACTATTTTTAAGCTTCTACTGTATTTGGACATGAAGTCCCCCAAAGTTATTTGTCTAACTATTGGGGGTCACTTCATAATCAGAAGCCTTTTTTATGGTCATGAGAAAATAAATACTCGACGTTGCCGCTACCAGAAACTCTCTTCTTCATTCGGTGGCGTATCGTAAGTATTATCAATTCGCTCTCGATCATCTTTCAAGCTCTTAATCAGTGAGCCTGAAGTATTAATGACGGGTTGACGCGCATCTTGATTTTCACCATCGACGGCACCTTCGCCATCGTTCACAAACTTAATGCCCGCACCATTCGTCCCCGTCCGAGACTCAATCCCTGCTTGCGCCTTTTTATTTAACAGTACAATGGCAATACGGCGATTAATGTCGCTTTCAGGATTATCAACATCCAGTGGTGCGGTATCACCCATGCCTAAAATCTGCGCAATTTGAGACTTCTCTACCCCTGCTTCCATCAAGGCACGGCGCGCTGAATCTGCTCGCTTAGCTGAAAGCTCCCAATTGACATCGTCTTCTGGATTATTTTCATAATACGCATCGGCATCGGTATGCCCGGTAATCGATAGTGGGTTATCCACCGTCATTAACATAGGGGCCAATTCATAAAGAATGTCTTCGCTATAATATTTCAGCACGGCGCTGCCCGCATTAAACATGGGACGCTTGGTTTGATCGACAATCTGAATGCGTAGACCTTCGGTGGTGATATCAATCGTCATCTGATTTTTGAACGGACTCAAGGTTGGGCTGGCTTCAATTTTGGCTTCGATTTCGGCTTTCAATTGCTCTAGGCGCTTCTTCTCAATCGCTTCTGCCAGACTTTCAATTTCTTCAGCTTGTAGAATTTTCTCAGGGTCCAACGTTTCAGAAACGGCCATATTATCCGCAGTCGTTGGAGTACCACCAAGATCGATCACATAAGGACTAGGAATGCGCTTGCCATCTTCATACGCTTGCGGGTCTTGGAAATATCCAGCAATGGCTTCACGCTCCTCTTCGTTAGAGGAATTGGTTAACCAAAGAACAATAAATAACGCCATCATGGCTATCGCGAAATCCGCCATCGCTACTTTCCAGGCACCGCCATGTTCTTCATGACGGCCCTTCTTAATACGGCGAATGATTATATTGTTTTGGCCTAGATTCTCCATTCTATTAATTCCTTAGCGAATCAGGCTTAACGCCCACGCACCTTACTGTCGACTTCATCAAAGGAAGGGCGGCCATGGGTGAATAATGATTTACGACCAAATTCAATCGCTAACTGGGGGGCTAAACCATTCATCGAGGCAATGATGGAGGCTTTTGCTGCATCGTATAATTTAATTTCATCTTCGGCGATATGCTTCATGCTAATACTGATGGGGCCGATTAATCCATAGGCAAAGAGTACCCCCATAAAGGTACCTACCAACGCGGCTGCCACGTGCTTACCAATAATCGCCGGATCACCGCCAATAGAGGCCATGGTAATAACGATACCTAACACGGCGGCCACGATACCAAAGCCCGGCAAGGCATCGGCCACCTTTCCTAGCGCAGCACCCGGCTGCTCTAGTTCATGCAACCGCGCCTCAATTTCTTGATCCATGAGCGCTTCTAATTCATGAGACGCAAGGTTGCCAGATGAGATTATGCGAAAGTAATCAGCAATAAAACGGGCCAGCGCATCATTCATTAATATCGCTGGATAGCGGGCAAAAATCGCACTCGAGTGTGGATTTTCGACATCGGACTCAATCGCCATCATGCCTTCACGGCGAGATTTATTAAGGATGTCGTAGATTAAACTCAAGACATCTAGGCACATGGCCTTATTAACTTTTGAGCCCAAAATCACCTGAGGCATTAGTTTTAATGATTCTATGATGAGGTGAAATGGGTTTGAAATAAGGTAGGCGCCAATCGCAGACCCCATAATAATCATCACTTCAAATGGCTGCCACAGCGCAGCCAGCTGGCCGTGAGACAATACAAAGCCCCAGCCAACACTACCAAATACAATAATAATTCCGATTATAAACAGCATTTGAACTATTCCAGATTATTCAACGAATGTCCCTAAACTTTAAGATGCTTTGAAAGTCATGTTAGGAAAATAAGCAGCTTCGAGGAAACTGACTATAGTAAGTAAAGGTTATGTTTAGAGTTTTCTCAAATACACTGATGACATTAGATACTAGAAAGACACGTTCACTGCCAGATGCTGATGATTGGCAAAATATACAGAAATTTCAACGGTTTCCGTTATTGCCCAGTACTCGACGTTCCGTTCAGCAGCTGATGCGTAAAACCAGCTTAAGCTTTGATGGCTTAGCCACAATAGCGGAGCAAGATCCTGCTCTTTGTCTGCATATGCTACAGCGTATTAAACAACTCCATCCCGCTAGTTTAGAGCAAATACATACCGCTGCCGGCTGTATATCGCTACTGGGAATGGAGGAGGTTGTTAAACTGGTCAAGCACCTGCCGGTACTCGATATATCTCCTAGTCGCCGCTCTGAGCGCAACTATATGGCGATGCTGCATACTGCGGTTTTGGCGGGGCGCATTGCGGCTCAGTGGGCTAAATTTAAGCCCAGCCTCAATCAACACCAGGCTCAATGGTCAGCGATGCTCGCCTCTGCTCCGCTATGGCCTTGGCAGTTGCAGCAAGTGAGTTCTAGCCAACAAACGTTTAATCATATGAGCCAAGGAAAAGATTTAATTCCTGCTCTAGAAATAGGTTTCGGTGCGCTCACTAAAAATCGTCTTGGGCAGTGGCGGAAGCTGGCACACAATTTAGCCCTGCCCAGTACTTGCCAATCGTTATGGCAACACCAATGTTGGCCCAAGCCTAAAGAATGGCAGGCTCTACGTGTGCAAAAACTCACTAGCATAGAAGGCCACCGAGCTTTAAAACATCAATGTCAGCAGGCTGAGATGTTGGTATATATTGCCAACGCTTTGGCTAGCCAATATCGAATCGGAGCCTATCGCTTAAAGACCAGGCGTTGGTTAGCATTAAGCGCTAATTTTTTGAATAAAGAGGCAGAAGACATCCATCAAGAGGTCATATCTCTTAACCTCCAGTTAGCGAGGCAAGATCGAGGTTCGGCCATCGCAACTCTATTAGCGCCGACCAACACAGCGACACCTCCTGGCTTAGTCTATCAATGTGAGAAGCAGCCGGCTGTCTTTAAGATGGAGCGGGATGCACCTCAACCTGTTTCTAATGCCGCCATCAAGGAAAGAAAAATTGATCACTCGTTATTAAAACGCTTGATGCTGCAGCTGGATAAAACCCCTGAAAGTTTTGGTGATTTACACTACTTAATGCGTTCAGTTTTAAAAGGAATTACCGAAGGCATCGGCCTAAAGCATGCTTATATTATGGTACAAAATAAATCAGGTACTGCGGCTAAAGTATATTACCAGCAAGGCCTGGCGGAAACAGATCCTCTCTGCCAGTTTGGCATAGAATTAGACAGCGCCAGTGTTTTCAAAAAAATGTTGGAGAAACCCGCCAGTTTAATGATTACCGAGCACAATAGAGAAAAGATGCTCAGAGGTATAACAGCCACTCAACAAAGTGTATTACCTCAACAGTTTATGATGATGTCCTTATTCTCTAATGAGCGTCCGATCGGGATAATTTTTGCAGATCTCGGCAATACTCCGCTCAATCTTCCTATGCAACCTGCTGAATATACGGCCTTCAAATCCCTCTGTATGGCTGCGAGTAAGAGTTTAGGTAAACTTGCAATTGCGACTCAAAAGAAAGTCCGTAGCGAGAATAACAAAGCAAAACGGCGTCAAGCCTAACCGCAGGCATTTGCCAGAGTACAAATACCGATAGTACAATGCGGGTAACTACTGAATATTATCTACGGATGGCACTATGCCGAGTTACCCGCTATTAATTGAACCAGAAGATCTGCAGCCTTTATTGACCGATGAGAATCTATTGATCATTGACCAAGGTAAGCTAGAGACTTTCTTGAACGCCCACGTTCCTGGCGCGGTTCACCTTGATTTTAAAGATCTCCAGCTAGGTCAAAAACCGACGCCAGGAGCCTTACCCAGCCTCGCTCAACTTAGCATCGTATTTTCTAACATTGGCCTCACGCTGGATAAGCATGTGGTTGTCTATGACGATGAAGGTGGTGGTTGGGCAGGTCGCTTGATTTGGGCTTTGGATGCCATTGGCCATACTCGCTACTCCTATTTAAATGGCGGTATTCATGCTTGGTTACAAGCAGGACTAGCCACAGACCAAGGTCCGCAAGAAGCGATTAAGAGTGACTATACCGTTGCTGAACTTGATCTTCGACATGAGCTCAGTAAAGCTCAAATAATTGCACGATTGGGGCAAGATGATTTCGCTATTTGGGATGCTCGCTCGGCGAAAGAATACAGTGGCGAGAAAGTTATTGCTGCTCGTGGTGGTCATATTCCTGGCGCTGTAAATTACGAGTGGACGCTAGGCATGGACAATGACCGAGGCTTACGCATTAATGATTTAGAGGAATTTGATGCCTTACTCAATTCTTTAGGTCTGACTAAAGATAAAGAGATTGCAACGCATTGCCATACCCATCACCGTTCAGGTTTCACCTACCTTGTGGGTAAGATTTTAGGCCGCAATATGAAAGCCTATGCCGGTTCTTGGGCCGAATGGGGCAACGACGAAAACACTCCGATTAATACCGGTAATCAAGCATAACTAATTACACTTTTTAAGAAACATTACAGGATTTTATTTTGGCTACTTCAATTAAAGACAAGTTATTCATCGCATTTCAATATGCCGTGCCACAACATTTATTATCACACCTCGTCGGTTGGATTGCGGAAACGCGTATCGACTGGATTAAGAATTTATTCATCAGTAAATTCATCAAACAATTCAACGTCAATATGGAAGAAGCCGAGCGCCAAACGCCGGAAGCCTTCGAAAACTTCAATGACTTTTTCACTCGTGAACTAAAGCCTGGCATGCGTCCGATCGACTTAAAAAGCAATGCCATTGTTTCTCCTGCTGACGGCGCAATTAGCCAGTTAGGTCCTATTGAAAATGGCCGAGTATTCCAAGCGAAGGGACATGATTATTCGCTGATCGAACTGTTAGGCGGAAAGAGCCAAACCGCAGATGAATTTATGGGCGGCGAGTTTGCCACCATTTATTTATCCCCAAAGGATTATCATCGCCTGCATATGCCAGTAACAGGCACCTTGCGTGAAATGATCTATGTGCCTGGTGACCTTTTCTCGGTAAACCAAACCACAGCGCAAAACGTACCGCGTTTGTTTTCTCGCAATGAGCGTGTTGTCGTAATTTTTGATACCGAACTGGGTCCAATGGCATTGGTATTAGTCGGCGCGATGATCGTTGCCGGTATTGAAACAACCTGGGCTGGCCGCATTACCCCATTCGATCGTAAAGTACGTTCTATCAGCTATCCTGTTCAAGGTGAAAGCCAGCAGCCTCTTGTCATAGAGAAAGGCGACGAGATGGGACGTTTCTTCCTCGGTTCTACCATCGTGATGTGCTTTGGTAAGGATAAAATGCATTGGTTAGAAGACATGAAAGCGGAGCAACCTTTACGTTTAGGCGAAAGCATTGGTTTGACCCTAGAGTAAGTAAATTTTATGTATAGATTGTGCTAAAACTTGTGAGCCTACGAAAGTAGGCCTATATTAATTAGATATCTAATTATTAAATCACAGTCTTTATCACTACATCGTCTAGACTAAAAGAAACTACAGCTTTTTAGGTTCGTCATATTCATGGGTCTTTTCTATACGCCGTATTATGCAATTCGACTATTAGTTTTTAGTTTCTTATTTTTGTCATCCAGCGTAAGTTTTGCACTCCTCATCAAAGTAGGTTCAACCGACTTCCCACCCTTTTACGTTATCAATAGCGACAACAGTGCCTCTGGAATCTACGTCGACATTATGGAAAGAACACTCCAGCATGCGAAGTTAGATTATCGAATCGATTCTTTCCCTACTAAGCGTTTGTACCGCAACTTAGGCCTTGGAGAGACGGATATATTTTTGGGTATTAAAGGGTCTCCAGAATACGACGATAATGTCCTTTATAGTAAAATGGCAATTTCGCAGATTCAAATGAGAGTTTATGCCATTGGTAATACTCCCTTGCCCTTAATCAAAGAAGATTTTAATCACTACAGAATCATTACCATGCGAGGTTATGGTTATCATGGACTGGTAAAATATTTTGCTAACCCGAATAACAATATCGCCGTCACCTCAACCTCAGAACATCGTTCATCCTTTTTAATGTTGAAAAATAAGCGGGCAGATTATGTTATTAACTATAAGCACCCTTCTGAGACGGCTTTAGAAGATCTTAAAATAAGAGACCTTAAATACACCAGTTTTTATGACGCTAAGGTCTATTTCATTGTCTCGAAAGAAACACCATACGCAGCGGAGATATTAAACAAGCTGGAGCTGGCTTACTTAGAACTAATTGAGCTAGGAGAGTTGGAATACATTACAAATGATGATTAGTCAGAAAATGATTTATTCAGCACACCCGCTACACTCTAATGGCCACCCCATTATTTGACTGCCGTTTTTATGATATCGATTTCATGTCGAAAATATCGTTTTTAACCCTTTTAACCTTTGCTTTAATGTTTCTGTCGCCCGTAATTAAAGCACAAGAGATTAAAGTGGGGACAATGGAATTTCCTCCCTACTACCTAAAAAACAAAGGCCAACCGCCCTCGGGCATCTATCTTGACGTTATGAAAAAGTCTTTAGAGTATGCTGGCTTAAGCTATCGCGTAGATTATTACCCCACTAAGCGTTTATATCTTAATTTAGGCAGTGGACAAACTGATTTATATCTAGGAATCAAAGGTTCACCTGAATACGATGATAAAGTTTTTTATAGCAAAACCATCATATCTCAAATTCAAATGCGTATTTATGCGACCGGAGATACGCCACTGCCGATAACAAAAGAAGATATTAATGGCCATAAAATCAGCACGATGCGGGGTTATGGTTACGGTGGTTTAGTAAATTACTTTTCTGATCCCAACAATAACATTGAAGTTGCGCCAACATCTGAACATTTAGCATCATTCCAAATGCTCAAAAAGAAACGCGTTGATTATGTTATGAACTATAAACACCCGGCTGAAAATGTATTAAAAAATCTGATAATTCCACAGTTAAAGTATACAAATTTTTATACCATCGATGTCTATTTCATCGTTTCAAAATCAACTCCGAGTGCATTTGAAGTATTACAAAAAATTGAGCGAGCTTACTTAGACCTAGTTGAACTTGGCGAACTTGAATATATCGAAAACAATAATTAGCTCACCCTATTAACCAAAAACAAATATGCTATTACCAGCGTCATTAATACGCCGAGCGGCGACATTAAAGACCTCACTAATCATCTGCTCAGTCATCACTTCCGATGTTTTTCCTTGCGCTCGAATTTGACCGTTATCCAATAACCAGACCTCATCTGCCAAACTAAACGCCTGATTCAAATCGTGCAATACAATCACGACGCAGTGGCCTTCTTGTGCCGCCTGCAAGCATATCTTTTGCAATTGTTGCTGATGTTCTAAATCTAGGCTACTCGCGGGCTCATCTAATAACCAGAGCCCACAACCACGTCCCTCGGCTTTCATATTAGACAGCTGCAGATAGGTTCTGGCAATTTGACAGCGCTGCTGCTCGCCCCCAGAAAGTTGGCGGAAATCTTTGTCGGCAAGAGATTCAATTCCCCAGTCGTTAATAACCTGTTTAACCTGCTGACGCTGCTGTAAACGCGTTAAAGAAAAAGGCAGCGTAGCCAACGATAAAACTTCTTCAACTTCTAATGGAAACTGCAGCTGACTGTGTTGGGGTAAATACGCCAGATGTTGTGCGAGTTGTTCAGAGGAAAATTGCTCTAGCGCTCGCCCCTGTAAAAGGATTTCACCTTGGCATTCTAACAAGCGCGCCATGGCCTTAATTAAGGTCGATTTACCAGCACCATTAGGCCCAAGTAAGGCGATGATTTTTCCCGCGGCAAGCTCTCCGCTGATGTTATCCAATACTTGTTTACCATTACGGCTCAGGCTAATACCGTGTAAAGACATTACCATTGTAGACGTCTCCCTTCGCGTAATAATAACCAGATAAAAACCGGCGCCCCGATCAATGCCGTGACAATACCAATCGGTAATTCAGCCGGCGCAATAATAGTACGCGCAATGCTGTCGGCAATGACTAATAAGCTACCCCCGAGGAAGAAAGATAATGGCAATAAATAGCGATGACTTGCCCCTACCAACATACGACCAATATGCGGCGTGACCAATCCAATAAAGCCGATAATGCCGCAAGCCGATACTGCCAGTGCGGCTAATAAAGCCACCAGTACAATACTTTGCTTCTGTAAGCGTTTTACATCGACCCCCATGGTATTCGCTTCTGCTTGCCCGAGCAGAATGGCATCTAACTTACGGTGCTGTTTAGGCAGCCAAAGGCAGATGATTAATAAGGCGATGGAACACAGGGTTAACCAGAAATAGTTAGCACTGGCCAAGCTGCCTAAGGACCAGAAGGTTATATGCCTTAAAGCACTGTCCGTGGCGAGGTAGGTTAATAAGCCAATCAGTGAAGCCGCTACCACGTTGATAGCGATACCCGCTAAGATCAATAGCGCCATGCCTCCGGGTAAATCATTACGACCGAGCTTGAGCACCGCGACCGTCGCGAGAATGCCACCAATAAATGCAGCGATAGGAATATAATAATGGGCCTGGAAATCAACAAAATCAGCCAAGACTATCATTAATGCCGCACCTAATGCCGCACCCGCCGACACCCCAATTAAGCTTGGATCAGCCAGTGGGTTACGTACATTACTCTGAATCAGTACCCCCGCTAACGATAGACTCGCGCCGATAACGAATGCCAGCAATACGCGCGGGACTCGAATGTCCCACAGAATTTTGCTGCCAATATCGGTATTCATGAGGGTTTGCACATCGATAGAGCCAAGAAAAAGTGCTGCCATACAAATGCCAAGGCTTAACAGAATGCCGATCAGCCAGCCAAGCGGCGATATTAAAAGTTTTTTAATCATGAGCGAAACAAGGCTAAACTAGCGCCTTTAATTACCTATCAAGTCTAAGTAAGGTTTAAGTATGCCCATTCTATGCCATAGCGACGAAATTGCTGAAGGAAAAAGTAAAGGTTTTCAAATCAAAGAGACGTTTTTATTTGCCGTAAAGAAGAATGATGCAATTTATGTCTATGAGAATACCTGTCCGCATTTGGGAATTCAGCTGGAATGGCAGCCTGATGAATTTTTAGATATCGATGGCAGCATGATTCAATGCAGTAGCCATGGCGCGCTTTTTAGAATTGAAGATGGTGAATGTTTGATGGGTCCATGCCAAGGACAATCATTAATCGCGTTCGATTTCACCCTAGTTGATGGCCAGATTGAGATTACTGTATAAGCAGGATATTGAGCTGTACGCTTAGAAAAGACTGTTCCATCTCCACCCAATGGGCTTTCAAGTCCACAAAGTAATGTTCATTATTCATTAAAGCCCTATGTTTCAGGCGTTCTAGCCTAACTCTATGCCCTTCACATCAAGCTGGTGCAAATATGCACCAAGCTTCACGAAGTTTCGATCTACTCTACCGTCACCGTGTCCTCTAACCTGTTGATAAGAATTTACTCCTTACTCATAACAGATGGATACATCACCATGACATTCACCTCAAGCTCAGCGCTCACTAAGCCTATTGTGCATTTATTGGCAACCAGCGCTTTATTATTTTCAGTTTCAGCTCAGGCTCTCTCAGTAGAAGAAGCTGAAAAGAAAGGCTTAGAAATCTCGCAACAAACCAAGTTTAAAGATACCGGCTGGGTCGATAATACGGCCGATATGCTGATGACCCTACGAAATAAGCAGGGCCAAGAAAGTATTCGTCAGGTAAAAATTAAAAATCTAGAACAACTCAATGATGGCGATAAGAGTTTAACTAATTTTACTCAGCCTAGAGATGTAAAAGGCACGTCATTCTTAAGCTTTTCTCACCCAATAAAAGCGGATGATCAATGGCTTTATCTTCCAGCACTGAAACGCGTTAAACGAATATCGTCCAGTAACAAATCGGGCCCTTTCATGGGTAGCGAGTTCGCCTTTGAAGATTTAAGTTCTTTTGAAATAAAAAAGTATCACTACAAATATCTAGCCGATGAAACCATTAACAATTTAGCCAGCTATAAAGTTGAACAATATCCTGTGGATAAAAACTCAGGTTATACCCGTCGTATAGTTTGGGTTGACCAAAGTGAGTATCGCCTACAGAAAATCGACTTTTACGATCGTAAAGACAGCTTATTAAAAACCCTTTCCTATGCTAATTACCAACAATATGAAAATCAATTCTGGCGCGCAGACTCCATGCTTATGGTGAATCACCAGACAGGAAAAAATACGGAATTGAATTGGTCTAATTATCAATTCAAGACGGGTTTAAAAGACAGCGACTTTAATAAAAGTGCCTTAAAACGTAATCGTTAATCCTAAGTACTCCTTAGACCTAAACATTTCCTAATTCTAAAGACGTGTAAATACAGAGAATATTATGAATCAATCTATCCCTCACTCAATTGCAAGCAACCTCGTCAGGTGGCGTTGGTTATTTGCTATTATGTCACTGGCACTGGTTTTTACGCTCGCCAGTGGTGCTCGCTTTTTATCCTTCGCTACCGATTATGAAATCTGGTTTTCTGACGATAACCCGCAATACTTAGATTTCTCATCGATTCAAAATACCTATGTGAAATCCGATAATGTCGTTATCTTATTAACGCCCAAAGATGGAGAGGTTTTCAGTAATGAAACTCTAGCCAGTATTGAATGGTTAACAAACGCCGCTTGGAAAATTCCTTTTTCGACACGGGTTGATTCATTAAGTAATTTTCAATATACCTATGCGAATGATGATGACTTAATCGTTGAAGATTTGATAAAAAATGCTGCAGATTTAACGGCCAGTGAAATCGCTCACATCAAAGATGTCGCACTGGCTGAACCCTTATTGCTTAACAGCGCGATTTCTTCAAATACGAAAGTAACGGCTGTGAACGTCACGATTAATTTGCCCAAAGGTAATCCTGAAGGTAGCCCTGCGGTTACTAATTATACCCGTGATTTAATTAAGCAGCTTGAGTTAAAGAATCCCAACTTAGAAGTCCGATTAACAGGCCTAGTCGTGATGGACAACGCGTTCATGGAAGCGTCTATGTCGGATATGAGCTCCTTAACGCTGGCGATGTTTGCATTGATTTTAATCGGTTTGTTGTTCTTCTTACGCAGTATTACGGCAACGTTTAGTATTTTGGCCATTATCATTTTATCGGTTATGGCGACGATGGGCGTTGCGGGCTGGTTAGGTGTGCAATTAACGCCGGTATCGGCTGGAGCACCTACGATTGTAATGACCATTGTGGTTGCTAATGCGGTGCACATACTGATTACGATGATTCATAATATGCGCGCCGGGATGATTAAGCGCGAAGCATTAAGTGAAAGCCTACGCGTAAATATGCAACCCGTTGTATTAGCGACAATCACTACCGTCGTTGGCTTCTTAACCATGCATTTTTCTGACGTACCGCCTTTTCACCACTTGGCTAATATGGTCGCGGCTGGGGTATTGATTTCTTTCTTACTCTCAATGACCTTTCTACCCTGGTTATTAATGCTATTCCCAGTAAAGATTAAAATTCATAAAGAATCAGAAACAACAAAGATAAGCCAATTAGGTGAATTTGTTATTGCCAAACGCAAGCAAGTTTTGGTCTCTATGGTGGCAATTACCGTTGTACTAACCGCATTAATTCCACTGAACATTGTTAACGACAGAATCTGGGAATTCTTCGATGAGAGTGTCGCCTTTCGACTTGATACCGACTACGCCTCAGAACATCTAACAGGGCCTTATTATTTAGAATACGGTTTAGAATCTAATTCTGCCGGTGGCATTAGTGAACCGAAATATTTAACCTTACTGGATGACTATCGCACTTGGTTATATCAGCAAGATGAAGTCGTTCACGTGAATATTCTTTCCGATATAATGAAGCGTTTGAATAAAAATCTACACGCTGATGATAGCACCTGGTATCGCTTGCCAGAAAACAGAGAGCTCGCCGCACAATATCTATTATTGTACGAAATGTCTCTCCCTTACGGCTTAGATCTCAACAATCAAATCAATGTGGATAAGTCAGGTACTCGTGTCACGGTATCGTTGCATACGTTATCGAATAACGAAATGATCGCTTTTAATACTCGCGCCCAAGCTTGGTTAACCGAACAGGCTCCTTGGATCACACAAACCGTCGGTAGTCCGCAGTTTATGTTTTCTCACATTAGTTTGCGTACGGTAGAGCAAATGACGGGGGGAGTCGCTTTTGCTTTAGCCTTAATTTCACTATTAATCTTCATCTCGTTACGTTCATTTAAAATCGGCTTAATCAGTTTAATTCCTAACTTAGTTCCACCGATGATGTCGTTTGGTCTGTGGGCACTTTTAGTCGGTGAAGTCGGTTTTGCATTAGCGCTTTCGGTGAGCATGATCATCGGCATCATCGTCGATGATACCGTGCACTTTTTAAGTAAATATACCCGAGGCCGTCGTGAAAAACAGCTCAGCGCCGAAGAAGCCGTACGCTATGCTTTTTCAAACGTAGGTCCTGCACTGATCATCACAACAGCCGTATTAGCCGCTGGGTTCTCGGTATTAATGTTATCGACGTTTAAGCTTAATTTTGAGCTGGGATTAATTACAGCAATGACGATTACGATCGCCTTGATTGTTGATTTCTTATTATTGCCCGCCATGCTGCTGACCTTTGATACGAAACCTTATTCGCAAGAATCGAATGAAGACTTAGAGCTGGTTAATAATACAATCGCGGGGATTCAAACGAGCTAGTCTCTAGAATTTAAAATGTCGTAGATAACAGCTATAAAAAAAGCGGTGCTAACATTAGCATCGCTTTTTACTTTTTTATTAGGGCTAAAATTTCCCTACCAAAAAATGGGGCTTTCTATTCTGAAGCATCTTTTAGTTTATCAGCAATATCATCAACACTGTCTGTAAACGTTTCTTTGGCGGCATCAGTCGCATCTTCTAATTTTTCTTCAAAATAATTTGTACCACGACTCTCCATTTTGTCTAATACGGATTGTTCTTCCAAGGGATTGGCGAATAAATCATTGCCATGATAAATATTGGCTCCTACCCACGCAGCTACCACAATGACAGGGAGGGAAAATAGTTTAGGTAATATACTCATTTAATAATCCTTTTAATGTCTCGTTAAAGCGACTCAACGTCTTTTTTGATCAGTTATTTTATCGATAGTACGATAGTAGTTCCATCGTCTAAATCGATATTTGAAGCGGTGTTTTTAATACCATACCTTGTGCTTGGAACTCAACTTGATAGGCCAAGACCTCTACACCTGCGGCCATCACCTCACGTAATTTTTTAGCATAAGTGGGATCAACATGATCAGCAACTCTCACCTGTTTTATACCTTCGTGAGGCACACAAAAGAATAAGATACTACGCTGCCCTTCCGCTTTCAAACGCATTAACACTTCTAAATGTTTTAGACCACGACTGGTGACCGCATCAGGAAAATAGCCGACATTTTCTTCGCCCAAACCAGCCTCATCATTACTATCAGCATTGCCTAAAAGTGTAACGCTCTTTACTTCGATATAGGTCAGTGACTCACTGGTATCAGTACTAACCAAAAAATCCAACCGTCCTTCATCGACTTTCGGTTCCGCTTTTAAATGCTGCGCTGATATAACAGCAACTTCTTTGATTCGGTTTGCCAATAAAGCTTCTTTCACCAACTGATTCGCTCTCGCGGTATTGATGCAAGCTTTATACTGCCCTTCCACTTCGACCCATTCCCAGCTCAGTGGCAACTTGCGCTTAGGGTTCTGGCTGTCGAACAGCCACACCTTAGCGCCTTCGTCCTTACAGTTCGTCATTGAGCCGGTATTCGCACAATGCGCTGTCACGACCTCTCCTGCACGCTCAATGGGGCTGGTCAGCTCTATATCCGACAAAAAGCGCTTATAGCGCTGAATAAGCTTTCCGGTTAATAAAGGGCGTTCGTATTCCATACTCTATTTCTCCCCTGCTTTATGCTCAAGCCAGGTCTTTATGCGTAAAACGGCCTGCTTTAAGCGTTCAATATTGGTGGTATAAGCAAAGCGAACATAAAGATGGGCATCTTGATCACCAAAATCAAAACCCGGTGTCAGTGCAACCCCCGTATCTTGTAGCAGCTGTTGGCAAAAAGCTTGAGTATCTTGTGTGAGCGCACGCGCATCGGCGTAGATATAAAAAGCACCATCTGGAATAACGGGAATTTTAAAGCCTAACTTCGGCAGCTCTGCTAATAAATAATCACGTCGTTGCTGTAGCTCTAAGCGCCGCTCTTCCATGATGCTGAGTGAGTCTTCACTAAAAGCGGCGATAGCCCCGTATTGCGCTGGAGTTGAAGGCGCTAAAAATAGATTTTGGGCAAGGCGTTCGATCACCGGAATATAGTGCTCTGGCACGACCATCCAGCCCAAGCGCCAACCTGTCATGCCGAAGTATTTAGAAAACGAATTAATCACCACCACATCATCCCCTAACGCCAGCGCGGTTTGTGGGCGCTTACTTGCTAGCGTTGAATCATCGTCGGCATCCTCCACAGCATCGTGATAAGTCAGACCATGGTAAATTTCGTCGACCCAAAGTTCACCGCCCAGCTGACGTGTTTGCTCGGCTATTTGCTCTAACTGCGGATAAGGAATCATTGCCCCAGTGGGGTTGGCGGGACTGGCCATTAGCACCGCTTTGCTCGCGTTAGGATGCCAATGCTGTTTGATCTGTTCGGCGGTTAATTGAAAGCCCGATTTAGCAGCGGTGGGGATCAAGCGTCCATGTGCTTCAAAAACCCGAGCAAAATGGCGATTACAAGGGTAGCCCGGATCGGCCATCAACAGTTCGTCACCGGCTTCTAAGCGCGCAGCCATTAACAGCAGCAAAGCACCCGAAGCACCCGGTGTAATGGCGATGCGTTCTGCAGAGACTGTCACGCCATAGCGGGATTGATAAAAATCGGCGATCTTCTGGCGTAGCTCTGGCAACCCCAAAGCGGGAGTATAATGCGTTTTACCTGCTTTTAAGGCTTCAATCGCAGCCTGAGTGATGGGCTCTGGCGTGGTAAAATCAGGCTCTCCAACTTCGAGGTGAATAACATCGACCCCCTTAGAAGCCAACGCTTGCGCTTGCTGTAAAATGGCCATTACTTGAAATGGCGCGATCTCTTCAGTGCGAGAAGCAAATCCTGTCACGTAATCATCCTAAAAACATTTAAATTGATAATAATCGCCATATTGTGCCAGATTCGTGCAGAGTCACCACTAAAGTGTTAATTTAATTGAAGAAAATGCTTCAAGCAGCTAGTCATTTGGTTATTTATCTGATAGCTTGCCTGCGTTGAAAAATAAAGCGTTCAAGCTCAGAATGAACGCATGGAATAATGCTCGACTCGAGATACTATCGAGCTCTGTAGCGATATGAGGCTGCTGCAATTATGCCAGATGATAATAAAGCTTTTGCGATAACTACCTTTACCCCTTATGTAGAAAAGGTCGGTGAAGAGTACATGAACATCGAACAACGTAAACACTTCAGTAAAATTCTTGCGAGCTGGAAACAAGAATTGATGGAAGAAGTTGATCGTACTAAAGAACATATGCAGTCCGAGGCGAATAACGCTGCGGATCCAAGCGACCGTGCAAGCCAAGAAGAAGAGTTTAGTCTCGAACTTCGTGCTCGCGATCGTGAGCGTAAGTTGATTAAAAAGATCAACAAGACGTTAGCGCTGATCGAAAAAGACGATTATGGTTTTTGTGATGAATGTGGTGTTGAAATCGGCGTTCGCCGCTTAGAAGCCCGCCCAACTGCAAACCTATGTATCGACTGTAAAACTCTAGCCGAGATTAAAGAACGCCAACTGGGTGTTTAGAAACCTTCTGCTTAGAAAATCGGGTACTTAGACGCTCGTGTTGAATCGCTCGTCTGACTCAACGGCCAATATTCCTTATGTTGGCCGTTTTGCTCCCTCCCCGACAGGGCCTCTGCACTTTGGCTCACTACTGGCTGCCCTAGCCAGTTATCTTGATGCAAAATCCAATCATGGCCAATGGCTCATTCGCATGGAAGATCTTGATCCTCCTCGTGAAATGAACGGCGCAAAAGATTTAATACTTAACGCCCTCGATATCTATGGTTTATTTTCTGATCAAGAAATCATTTTCCAAAGCCAGCGCAGTGATCAGTATCAGCAAGCACTTGCTCAATTAATAAAACAAAATTCAGTATTCCCCTGTACCTGTTCGCGCAAACAATTGGCTGAATTCAATGGCGTGCATTTTGGCAATTGCCTTTCCAGCATCCAGCATACTGCCTGCCAATTTGCTTGGCGCTTTGATAGCCAGCAAGCGACAACCAGCAATCAACAAGGCCATGTTTCGTTTCATGACCAACTGCAAGGTAATTTTGATCAGTCGATAGCTCAGACCATTGGCGATTTTGTGGTCAAACGCAAAGACCAGCTTTGGGCCTATCAGCTAGCAATGGTGGTTGATGACTACCTGCAAGGGATCACTCATGTCGTCAGGGGAATTGATCTTATTGATTCAACGCTGCGCCAGAACATGCTGCAAACCGCCCTTCGCTATCCTTTGCCGATCTACGCTCATATCCCTGTTGCGTGTGCACATAACGGCCAGAAGCTCAGCAAACAAAACCTTGCCCCTGCATTAGACCTCGATAAGCCAGAAGAAAACCTGTGGCGCGCTTTGTCTTGGCTTAGGCAATCTCCGCCAGAAAACTTACGCTCAGCCAGCGTCAAAGAACTGTTAGCCTGGGGAATCGCACACTGGGACCCCAAACCCTTGATGGGCATTAAGACTCAAGCCGCCACTTTAGTCGTTTAAATACCGAAGCGAGCCCAATCAATACTTACAAATCCACGAATATGTTACTCTCAGTAACACAGCTACCTGTTTATTTTTATACGAGCCAGATATGTACGATTATCGAGTCTCACTGCTTGTCGTAGTGGGATTGTATATTTTTTCACCCGTTATCATTGATTGGTGGCTAGCGCCTAATGGCGCCTGGTATCACCCTTTCGCATTTTGGTTTTTATTAATCGCTGTTTATATATGGGTAGAATTTAAACGAGGCCCCGATGAGTTTTAGTTTAATTCAGCTCAGTTTCGTCGTCTTTGGTTATCTATTCTTCCTATTCGCTGCGGCTTATATCGTTGAACAAGGCTGGATTCCGAAACGTTGGGTGCATCATCCTGCGGTTTACGTTTTATCCCTTGGGGTATACGCCAGCGCTTGGGCTTTCTATGGTTCCGTCGCCATGGCCGATCAATATGGCTATGGCTTTTTAGCCTATTACATGGGGATCAGTGGCGCCTTTATTCTCTCCCCCATCTTGCTTAAGCCCATACTGCATATTACCCGAACCTATCAGCTGAGCTCGTTAGCCGACCTGTTTGCTTTTCGATATCGCAGCCGCTTAGCGGGCGTTATGGTCACCCTATTTACATTGGCGGTTGCTCTGCCTCTGCTCACATTGCAGATCGGTGCTGTCGCCGAGAGTATGTATTTATTAAATGCCGACTTACCCGCAACGACGCTGGCCTTTGGCTTTTGCATCACCATGATGGTATTTGCCATTCTATTCGGCGCTCGTCATGTTTCCCCACGAGAAAAACACGAGGGCTTAGTTGTCGCCTTAGCGTTTGAATCAGTGCTGAAATTAGTCGCGATCACTATCTTAGGGATCACCGCTTTATTCTTTGTTTTTGATGGTTCTGGAGATATGGAAAGCTGGCTCGCCGCCAATCAAGAACAACTAATTAGTCGCCAGACCAATTTACAAGAAGGCCCTTGGAGAACGTTATTATTAGTATTCTTTGCCGCAGCCGTCGTTGCTCCGCATATGTTTCATGTGACCTTTACTGAAAACATCAATCCGAAAGCCTTACGCCAAGCCAGCTGGGGCCTACCGCTTTTCCTATTGTTGATGAGCCTATCTGTGCCGCCGATTCTTTGGGCTGGGGTTTATTTAGAGCTGGAAGTACCCGCTGAGTTTTATGCCCTAGGCATAGGCATGGCACTGAATTCTGAGGCACTGGTTATCATGGCCTTTGTCGGTGGCCTCGCCGCCGCTTCTGGGGTCATCATTGTTACCACGCTGGCGACAGCGGCGATGTTTTTAAACCATATTGTACTGCCAAGCTACAAGCCTGGACCCAAACAGGATTTTTATCAGTGGTTACTCTGGGTACGACGCTTGCTCATTGGCGCAATACTGCTCGGCGCTTATGGTTTTTATCGTGCGATTGGCGCTGATCTTGAAATTACACTGCTCGGCATACTTGCCTTTGTCGCCGCCATGCAATTTTTACCGGGAGTGCTAGGCGTTTTATACTGGCCAACCGCTAATCGCTGGGGCCTCATTACCGGTCTCAGTGTCGGCATCATCGTATGGGCTTATACCCTTTTGCTGCCGCTTTCGCATTTAACACTGGGCTGGGAGTATTCGATTCCGTTGCCCGCAACCGATATGGATAACTGGCATGTGGCTGCGATGGGCAGTTTTGCCGTCAATCTCATTCTTTTTGTCATCGTCAGCTTAACCACCAAGCAAAAGGACTCTGAAAAATCAGCAGCTGAAGCCTGTTCGGTTGATACCATCTCACGCCCCAGCCGTAAGCCACTGATTGCCGGTAATTCCAACGATATTATTATGTCCTTAAGCAAACCTTTAGGACGCTACGTGGCTGAACGAGAAGTGCATCAAGCCCTTGCAGACTTAGGCCTACCGTCGTACGAAGATCGCCCCTATGCACTTCGCCGCTTGCGAACTCGCTTAGAAGCCAACCTGTCAGGCTTAATGGGCCCGACAGTTGCCCACGATATCATCAACCGCAATTTGCCCTTTCAAGCCAATGCCGAATTAAGCGAAGATATTTATCAAATTGAACAACGTATCGAAGGTTTCCACGATCGCTTAAGTGGTCTGGCCGGCGAACTTGATAATCTACGTCGCTATCACCGACAAACACTTGAGCGTCTCCCTATTGGTGTTTGCTCGCTATCCGACGACGGTGAAGTCTTGATGTGGAATACCGCGATGGAAGAATTAACCACCATTACTTCTGTCGACGTTACCGGTTCACGCTTAAGCTCAGTCGCCGAGCCTTGGGGCAGCATGCTCAATGAGTTTTTACTCGACAATGCTATCCACCAGCATAAAAAACGGATTGAGCAGCTAGGTCGACCACACTGGTATAACTTGCATAAATCGATCATTAAAGCCACGGGAGGTCAGCCAGGCGGCATTGTTATCTTGGTAGAAGACCAGACCGAAACCCAGATGCTCGAAGAAGAGTTAATGCACAGTGAACGCTTAGCGTCGATTGGTCGTCTAGCCGCTGGGGTCGCTCATGAAATTGGTAATCCGATTACCGGTATCGATTGCTTAGCGCAAAGTATGCGTTATGAAACCGATAACCCAGAAGTTCTGGAAATGGCTGCACAAATTCAAGAGCAAACGAAACGGGTGACCCGTATCGTACAATCGCTGATGAACTTTTCTCATTCTGGCCATCAAACCACTGAGCATTTGCCGGTTTATATTGGCACTTGTATCGATGAAGCGATTCAGCTGTTATTACTGAGTAATGAAGGTCGCGACATTGAATATTTCAATGAGTGCGACCCACTATGGCAAGTCGTCGGCGATTCCCAGCGCCTCGTGCAAGTATTTATCAACTTGCTGGGTAACGCTCGTGATGCCAGCCCAGATTTCAGTAGCATTCGCATACTCGGTAAAGTTGACCCTTACCAAGCGACAATCCATGTCGTTGACCAAGGCAGCGGTATCGCAGAAGATAAGCTCGATCATATTTTCGACCCCTTCTTTACCACCAAAGAAGTCGGCAAAGGCACCGGCCTAGGTCTGGCTTTAGTTTATAGTATTATTGAAGAGCACTATGGCCACATCAGTATTGAAAGCCCAGTGCCTGCCCACATATTAGAATCACAGCCAGCGGCTCCACATGCCGGCACCTGTGTCACCTTGCGCTTACCCAAAGTGCAGGACAAATTGCTTGAGGACAAATCCGAATGAGCCGTATTTTAGTCGTTGAAGACGAAAAAATTATCCGCCAAGCGGTTAAACGTTTATTGGAACGCAAAGGCCATGAAATTTTTGAAGCGGATTCTCTCCATGTCGCCAGAGAACTGATTTTCAGCGATTACGACATGATCATCAGTGATTTACGCCTTCCTGGCGGCAACGGCACTGAATTGATTGAGCTTGCGGGTGAAACACCGGTCCTCATCATGACCAGCTATGCCAGCTTAAAATCAGCCGTCGATGCGATGAAGCTCGGCGCGGTGGATTATATTGCTAAGCCTTTTGATCACGAAGAAATGTCATTGACGGTTGAGCGCATTCTAAAGCAGCGCAACCTCAGTCGCAGCAATGAAGTGCTGCAAAACGAAATTGAAAAAGAATACCCAGTCACCGGCATTATCGGCAGCTGCAAGCCGATGAACGACCTGTTTACCAAGATCAGTAAGGTCGCCCCCACGGATGCGACTGTATTGATTCAAGGCGAATCCGGCACTGGTAAAGAACTCGTTGCGCGTGCTCTGCATACCCAAAGTCGTCGTAAAGACGCGCCAATGATTTCGGTCAACTGTGCCGCCATTCCTGAAACCTTAATTGAATCAGAATTATTTGGTCATGAAAAAGGGGCTTTCACCGGTGCCGCATCACTGCGTTTAGGCTTAGTCGAGGCCGCTGATGGTGGGACACTGTTTTTAGACGAAATTGGCGAGCTACCATTAGAAGCGCAAGCGCGTTTATTACGCGTTTTACAAGAAGGTGAAATTCGTCGTGTCGGCTCTGTGCAAAGTAGGAAGGTCGATGTGCGCTTAATTGCGGCAACCCATAGAAACTTAAAAGAATTAGCGTCGAAAGCAGAGTTCCGCGAAGATCTCTATTATCGCCTCAACGTATTAGAACTGCATCTGCCTCCTTTGAGAGCGCGCGGACAAGACGTCATCGAGCTGGCTGAGTTCATGCTGAAACGTAGTTGTGAAAAAATGAACCGCGGCTTGATGAAGATTACAGACGCCTCACGTCAGGCAATTTTACAGTATCAATGGCCAGGCAATGTGCGGGAACTAGAAAATGCCATTGAGCGTGCTGTTATTCTTGCTGATGGTGATGAAGTCACCTTAGAAAACATGGCCATTGACGTATCCCCCGACTCGTTTGTTCCACAAGCTTTAAAAGAGAACTTATTAGAGCCAGAAGCGTCTAGAAATAGCGAAGCCAATCAAGGGGACCTTTCTCTGGATGATTACTTTATGCATTTTGTACTCGAGAACGAAGATGGCATGAACGAAACCGACCTCGCGCGTAAATTAGGCGTGTCACGTAAGTGCTTATGGGAACGTCGCCAACGCTTGGGCATTCCACGCAAAAAATCGACCAAGTCTAGTTAAGTATATGACTTTCGCAAACCAGTATTCGGTCATAAGCCGCCACTAAAGTATCAAGCTATACCCTAGATTCTCGTTAGCGGTAACAAATTGCAGCGCCAATTTGTTACCGCCTCTCACGAACATAAAGCTAAGCCATTGATTTTAAAGGATACTTAAAAGTTGGCACGCTACCTGCTATATCTAAATCATTAATAACAATAATGTTGCTCAGACAATAAAAATAATATTAGAGCGGCATACCCTTAGATCGGCAGCAATAAAAATAATAACGCTGATCAAGAGCTTAAAATAATAATAATACCCCGGGCTCACTAAGTATCAATTGCTTTACACTCCAACTAGAAGTGTAAAGCAATTGCTCCTTTATTCTCCTCCTATTAGTATCGTAAAAATCTCAAACTTCCTTATATCTTCTATCTTCAAGACCAAATCATTTTATTGTGCTTTAACTTACCTAACCTTGCTGTGCGTGAAAGAAAAGAGGCTTGGGCGACAAGATTAAGTCCTTAACACTCGCTCAATCTATAAATCACTAAGCCTCTACCAATTTTGTTTCTTTTTGAGCCAGATCAGTGCCAAAAAACCCACCACACCGCACAACCTGACTTTTATGTCTTAGCTAACTTACTACCAAAACCGTCACGCCCTGCACAAGGTGGCGCAGTTTAGACAGAATGTTACACAGCGTTACCTAGTTGTTACCTTTGTTACGGTTGAACATTACTTCAGGTAACACTTTTAGCGTAACAAAGTCCTCACCGAGACCACACTATCACTCCAAGCCATTGATTTACTTAGATTTACAAAAGTTGGCACGACTTTAGCTATATATTAAATATATAGCGTTAAGCACTAATAAAAATAACAAAGCTAAAACGTACGATTGACGATAGACGCAATAATAAAAATAAGAATCGCGTCTTCTGAAATTAAGAACACCCATTAAGAGGTGGCCTCAAAATAAAAACAATATAGAGGCATTGATAAAATTGGTTGTTTTGAGTGCGAAGTGAGCATCACTTAGCGCACATATAATAAGAATAATAACGGGGCCTTTAGTTCCTGCGTATTCAAAACAGTTAATTTAACTTAACCTGGCTCGACACCAATAAAAATAATAATGGTCGAGCCTTGGTTTACTTCTATTTCCTTAATTCCCTTAAATACTGATATCTGTTAAATCCGTTATTCCCCTGATTCAACCAGCTTTACTCCTAACATGCTCCATAAATGCCTATTAATAGCGATGTAATGCTTACAGATACTTTGAAAGCACCAATCCATCAGGTAAACTCGTAAACCAAATATTATCGAACAATAATCATACTCGACAGGCGCTAGCTCTTCTTTGAAGTAACTTCCCCTGTAACCGCGGAACCAGGCAACCATAGATGTCCATAGTTAAAACTGTAGCGCGCTTATTCCCTTCTTTAATAGGAGGCCGTAAAGCTAAAAATACGGATAACGAAATCAAACCGCAAATTCTGCAGCGAAATGAACATGGCATTAGCCGTCGCCAGCTTAGTGAAAATGCGCTAAAGGTTTTATATCGTCTGAACAACGCGGGCTATCAAGCCTATCTTGTCGGCGGCTGTGTGCGTGACTCGATGCTGGGCGCCCATCCAAAAGACTTTGATGTTGCAACCAGTGCAACGCCTGAGCAAGTCAATCAATTATTTCGTAACTCACGCTTAATCGGCCGCCGCTTCAAACTCGTTCACGTACTATTTGGCCGTGAAGTGATTGAAGTCGCCACGTTCCGCACCTCGCCAAAAGAAGAGCACAATAGTAATCAAGCCCAAACTGGCGATAGCGGCATGATTTTACGTGATAACGTTTATGGCAAAATCGGTGATGACGCCATGCGCCGTGATTTCACTATAAATGCGATGTATTACGCCGTCGATGACTTTACTGTGCATTCTTATGCCAATGGTTATCAAGACGCACAAGATAAACTCATCCGTTTAATGGGTGACCCTGAGACTCGTTACCGTGAAGATCCTGTGCGCATGCTACGTGCCATTCGCTTTGCCGGTAAATTAAACTTCACCATTGAAGCTACAACAGAAGCGCCGATTAGAATGATGGCGCCTTTGATGGAACAGATCCCTGCACCGCGTCTATTTGAAGAAGTTTTGAAGCTGTTTTTGTCGGGTAATGCGCTCGTCACTTACCGTTTATTACGTGAATATAAGTTATTTGGTGAGTTGTTCCCATTGACTGAGCAATGTGTCGCTGACGATGAGTTTGCCGCACGCTTTGTTGAGCAGACCATGATTAATACCGATGCCCGTATTCAATCAGGAAAGTCAGTAACCCCTTACTATTTCTTTGCTGCATTGCTTTGGCCGTCTCTACAAAGAGTCCAAGCTGAGTTTTTAGAGCAAGGCATGCCACCACAGCCGGCATTACATAAAGCGGCTAGTCGGGTCATTGAACAGCAATTAAAACGCACTTCAATCCCTAAACGCTTCACTATTCCGATGAAAGAAATCTGGGATATGCAGTCGCGTTTAGAGCGTAAGAAAGGTAAGAAAGCCTCTGAAGCGGCTGAAAGTAATCGCTTCCGCGCTGCTTATGATTTCGTCTTATTGCGTGAGCAATGTGGCGAGAACTTAAGAGGTTTAGGTGACTGGTGGACGCAGTACCAAGAAACGGATGAATACAAAGAAGTTGCCGCCAATCGCCTACCAGAAGAGCGCCATACTAAGAAGCGTCGCCCTCGTCGCACTGACCGTGGTACGCCTAATGGCCGCCAACGTTCACGCAACCCAGAATCTTAGAGTTTTAGCAGGCTAAAAGTTAATGGCATTGGTTTATATCGGTTTAGGCGCAAACCTTGATCAGCCTCAGCAGCAGTTAGAGCAAGCTTTACACGAGCTTGCTCAGCTCCCTCACGCTGAATTAATCGCACACTCTTCGCTTTATCATAGCAAGCCTGTAGGCCCGCAAGATCAGCCAGATTACGTGAATGCGGTTGCCTTATTAGAGACTCAATTAGAGCCTCTTACCCTACTCGATGCACTGCAACAGTTAGAGCAAGACCACGGCCGACTTCGCAAACGCCACTGGGGCGAGCGCACACTCGATTTGGATATCATATTAATCGACAATAAAGTCATTAATAACGAGCGCTTACAAGTACCGCATCCCCATGCACAACAACGCAGCTTCGTTTTATTTCCTTTAGCTGAAATCAACCCTGCACTTACCTTCCCCGACGGCACCGCTTTAGAGCAATTGCTCACTGAGCTGGATAATGATTTAATCCGCATCCGCGATTAATCTTGTTATCAAGTACCGCACCCTTTTTGAATGATGATCATAATTAGAACACCTGAGGTTCAGCATGAATAATGTCAGTATCCGCACCCTTAGTGAATGCAAAAACAAGGGCGAGAAATTCAGCGTATTGACCGCATACGACGCTACCTTTAGCCATCTTGCCAGCGCTGCCGGTATTGAAGTCCTTCTGGTCGGTGATTCTTTGGGCATGGTTTGCCAGGGTAAAGACAGTACCTTGCCAGTGACAATGACTGAAATGGAATACCATACCCGCTGCGTCGCTCAGGGCAATCAAGGTGCTCTTATCATGGCTGACATGCCATTTATGAGTTACAGCACACTTGAGCAAGGCCAAGCTAATGCAGCGCTGCTAATGCAAGCTGGCGCCAATATGGTAAAAGTTGAAGGCGATGATTGGTTAGTCCCTTTGGTTGAATGCTTAGCGCGTCAAGGCGTTCCTGTCTGTGCACATTTAGGCCTAACCCCTCAAGCAGTGAATAAATTAGGTGGATATCGTGTTCAAGGGCGTGATGAAGCGCAAGCTAAGGCGATGATTGAACACTCAAAAGCTCTGGTTGCCGCTGGCGCAGATTGTATTTTATTAGAGTGTGTCCCTAGCAGCTTAGGAAAAGCGATTACAGCAGCGGTAGACGTTCCTGTCATTGGCATTGGCGCGGGTAGCGATACCGATGCCCAAGTTTTAGTGGTCTATGACATGCTGGGGCTTAATGCTGGGCATATCCCTAAGTTTGTGAAGAACTTCATGATTGAAGGGCGCACACCACAGCAAGCGATTGCCGCTTATGGCGAAGAAGTAAAATCTGGCACCTTCCCAGGTTCTGAGCATAAGTTCTCCTAAGCGCCAGCATTCAACGATAGACAGTATTTAACATTGCAGAATTAAGAAGTAGGTTGTTACATGAGTTTGTTAACCGTTACTACCGTCGCTGAATTACGCGAATATGTTCATCAGGCTAAATTTAAAGGTCTAAGCGTAGGTTTTGTACCCACGATGGGGAACTTGCACGCAGGCCACATGAGTCTGGTTAAGCACGCCAATAAGCAGTGTGATGTGGTTATTGCTAGCATTTTCGTTAATCCCTTACAGTTTAACGATCAAAGCGACCTTACGAACTACCCCCGCACCCTAGAGCAAGATCAATCATTATTAGAAACCAATGGCTGCGACTTACTCTTCGCACCCACGGTCGCTGAGATGTACCCGAATGGCCAACAAAGCCAGTCAATCGTCTCGGTTCCTGATGTCTCGATGGGCTTATGCGGTGGTACACGCCCTGGTCATTTTGATGGTGTTGCGACCGTCGTGACTAAGTTGTTCAACATGGTACAAGCGGATAAAGCCTTCTTTGGCGAAAAAGATTTTCAGCAGTTAGCCGTTATTCGAAAGATGGTCGCTGACCTATCTCTTCCGGTTACCGTTGTCGGTATTGCGACCGAACGAAATGCTGAAGGCTTGGCTCTAAGTTCACGTAATGGCTACCTTTCGGCCAATGAATTAGCCTTAGCACCTGTTATATTCAAAACCTTGCAAAATGTCGCTCGTGCCATCCAACAAGGTAATGATTTTGTAACAACCTTGGATGAAACTCAGCAGAGATTAAACCAACAAGGTTTCAAAGTTGACTATTTAGCTTTATGTCGCGAATCTGATTTAAAGCCCGCCACAGCTGAGGATGACAAGCTTGTAGTACTTATTGCAGCCTTTTTGGGCAGTGCGCGCCTTATTGATAATTTGCCATTTTCGTTGAATCAGACTAGCGATTGAGGCATACTTCGCACCGCCTTCTATGAGGCTATAAATTAACCAGTGAAAACAGAGGCATTTTTTGCCTGCTGAGTCATTGAGACGTAACCGGATTAAAGGTTTTTTCTATGCAGTCCACAATGCTGAAAGCCAAGATACATCAGGCTCGAGTCACACAGGCCGTATTGAATTATGAAGGCTCCTGCGCTATCGACGGTAAGTTGTTAGAATTGACAGGCATGCGCGAATTTGAACAAATTCAAATCTACAACATGGAAAATGGTGCTCGTTTCACCACTTATGTCATCCGTGGTGAAGATAATTCAGGTATTATTTCTGTCAACGGCGCAGCAGCACGCCTAGCTCAAGTGGGTGACCGCTTGATCATTTGTGCCTACGGCACTTACGACGAAAAAGAATTGGCCAACTTTAAACCTAAAATGGTTTATACCAACGCCGACAACACCGTGAGCCATACCAGCTTCGACATTCCAGTTCAGGTTGCTTAATCGATTCTAATTCGATGATGATAATTTGACGACTCATACGCCACACTTGCTGTGGCGTTTTTGTTTCTGCCTTTCCAGCTCAATAGTTCCCTAGCCAATTGCATGCTTTGCCCTCTGTCCCAAGCAAGCACAAAAGTTTATACTGCCGCTAATAATGATATTTGACTCATATAAGGATATTTATGAGCACGCCTCTACAACGTCTCGACATCTGGCAGCAGTTACAACAACACTATGGCGACATCCACCAGCAACATATGGCGGATTGGTTCAAGCAGGATAGCCAACGCTTTGATCGCTTTAATATCGAAGCCGCGGGCCTAACGTTAGATTATTCTAAAAATCGTATCACCACTGAAACGATGGACCTGCTTACGCAGCTCGCGAAGAAACGAGACCTACCTGAACAAATTAAAGCGCTGTTTGAAGGCGAGCTGGTTAACAAAAGCGAAAACCGTCCTGCCTTGCATACCGCGTTGCGTAACTTTAGCGATCGCCCTGTTTTTGTTGATGGTATCGATGTGATGCCCGAAGTACGCGATACCATGAACCGCATGGAAGAATTTTGCTGGAAAGTGCGCCGTAAACACTGGCGCGGCTATTCCAATAAACCTTTCACTGACGTTGTTTCTATCGGTATTGGTGGTTCATTCCTTGGGCCAAAACTTGCCTCGAGCGCATTGAAGCCCTACAACGACAACCAAATTAATGTGCACTACCTCGCCAACATCGATGGTTCACACATTACCGAAATCTTGAAGCACTTGAATCCTGAAAGCACACTTTTTATCGTGCAATCAAAATCATTCAATACTCAAGAAACCTTAAAAAATGCCCTCGCTTGTCGCCAATGGTTTCTCGATAATGGCGGCACCGTCGAGGATTTACCAAAACACTTTGCTGCCGTTTCTGCCAACGTAGAAAAAGCCGTAGAGTTTGGTATCGCCAAAGAAAATATCTTCCCTATGTGGGATTGGGTCGGTGGTCGCTATTCATTATGGTCAGCGATTGGCTTGCCACTCGCCTTGGCTATCGGTATCGACAACTTCCGCGAAATGTTGCGTGGGGCTCACGAAATGGATGAACATTTCCGCACCGCTCCACTAGAAAAAAACATGCCCGTCATCATGGCCTTACTCGGCGTATGGTATGTAAATTTCTTTGGCATTAACTCTCAAGCCATTTTGCCATACGATCATTATTTACGTGGCCTGCCGGCTCATTTGCAGCAATTAGACATGGAGAGTAACGGTAAGTCTGTCGGCAGCGATGGCCGTAAAGTTGATTATCATACGGGTCCGATTATTTGGGGCGGCGTGGGATCCAACGGGCAGCATGCTTATCACCAATTATTGCATCAGGGCAGCCACTTTTCGCCCAGCGATTTTATCGTACCGATGCGCAGTCATAATCCGATTGATAACTTCCATGCCATGCTGGTATCGAATGCACTGTCACAAAGCCAAGCTTTATTGACGGGGAAAACCGAACAGCAAGCAATTGATGAATGCTTAGCCATGGGAATGAGCGAAGGTGAAGCGATTCCTCTGGCCGCGCAAAAAGCGATTCCTGGAAATCGTCCCAGCAATACCTTGTATTTCCCTAAATCGACTCCGCATTCCGTCGGTGCTTTAATTGCACTGTACGAACATAAAGTCGCCGTTCAAGGAATGATTTGGGGAGTAAACTCTTTCGATCAATGGGGTGTTGAGCTAGGCAAAGACATGGGCAATAGTGTACTCGCCGCCCTAGAGGGAAAAGTAAACAGTAGCGCCTTCGATAGCTCTACCAGTGGCTTAGTACAAGCCTATAAAAAAATGCAGGATCTATTATAAATAGCGATTATTACCTTTAAGTTTTTCGTCGCAATAATCCACTAGGCTCCTCGTCACTGGGGCCTAGTTAATACTTTTTCATCAGTCTTCTAGAACTATTTTTTTTAGATAACTCCGCTCTTAGAGTTTTTAAAATTTCTCACTCCATATCCTTGTTGTCTTGCTGTTTTTGAACTAATTATTAATAAGCTCATAAGCACGTAAAACCTTATATTTAGCAAGGATTAGCAATGAAGTTTATTCTCCGTCTATCAATCAGATACAAAATCATGGCCATCGCTCTAATCGGAATTTTAGGGTTATCCATCTATTTATTTTTTTCAATTCAAGCACAGCAAGCGACTGAAATTAAACTCAATAGAATTGAACATATTATATTTCCAACCATTGAGCGGGTTGATCGTAGTGGCAGTTTATTATTTAAACTGCGTAATCAATTAGGCACTGCATTAAGCGAAGAAGATCTTGATCTAGTGAGTGAAGCTGAAATCTCTGCACAAAAATTAGAAACGCTGCTAATTGAAATAATAGATTTGAATCAGCAGAGCCAAGGCCCACTACAACTTCAAAAGGCTTATCGTCAGTATCAAAATTCTTCTATCGCATTAGCCCGCGGCATGTTAGATGGCACTATCGATTTCACTCAACTTGCGAGCCAAGCAAAAAAAGTGAACGTATCGTATGATGATTTTAGCGCCGAACTGTCCAAGTTTAGAGAGCAAAGCTATAGCAATTTTGAGCAAACAATAAAAACGACGAATGAACAAAATAAAAAAACAGGCATGTTCGGCATTATTATCGCTTCAGTCGTTATCTTTGTTCTGATTTTTACGTCTTGGTCCATTGCTAACATCATTACGAAAACAATTAACCGCATTGTGCATTCGTTGGCCGACATGTCCACAGGAAAAGGCGACCTTACCATTCGTCTACAAACCCGTGCCGAAGATGAGGTTGGAGATTTAGTCAATAATTTTAACGGCTTCATTACTCACTTACAGCTGCTAGTAAAAGTGATGGCAAACCTTAGCCAAGGTGTTTCAGACGGTGCAGGTCAGGTTAAAAATATTGCGGGAAAAACCCAGCTAGGCATACACAACCAGCAAGATGAAATCAATCTGGTGGCCACTGCGGTTAATGAAATGGCGGCAACCGCCCAAGAAGTTTCCCGTAATGCAGAGGAAGCAGCCAGTGCAACAAAACAAGCACAGGAAGGCACTCATCAATCGCAGAAAATCATGGCCGAAAACATCACCTCTATTTCTGCTTTGGTTGCCGATGTTGAACATGCCCGTGAAGTCATTCAAAACCTAGCAAAAGAAAGTGCCTTGATCGGTAATGCCTCACAAGTGATTCAAGGGATCGCTGAGCAAACCAACCTGTTAG
This sequence comes from Oleispira sp., assembly GCA_036960605.1. Taxonomy (GTDB): domain Bacteria; phylum Pseudomonadota; class Gammaproteobacteria; order Pseudomonadales; family Oceanobacteraceae; genus Oleispira. The sequence goes on from JBALXI010000013.1 coordinate 31,172, forward strand.
CACTCAATGCCGCCATTGAAGCCGCCAGAGCAGGCGAACAAGGCCGCGGTTTTGCCGTGGTTGCCGATGAAGTTCGCTCACTCGCTGGACGAACGGAAGAATCCACTACCGAAATTCAATCGATTATTGAACGCCTACAATTTGGCACAGAGCAAGCCGTGAATGCGATGGAAAGCAGTCGTGAAAAAGCGATTAAGGTTGTTGACCAATCCCAAGCGACTGAAAGCTCCCTCATTCACATTATGACCAATGTCGATACCATCAGTAATATGAACAGCCAAGTAGCCAGTGCAGCCGTTGAACAAAGTGCGGTCTCCGAAGAGGTGAGCGCTAATATTGTGAAAATTAATGAAGTCTCTGAGGATACCGTCGATGAAGCCGCGAAGACCTCGCAAGCATCTTCCGATCTGGCAGAACAAGCACAAAACTTAAGTAAGATTGTTAACGAATTTAAGGTCTAAATAAAACAGAAAGTTTATTCGTTCCTTCATACAATCCCGCTACACTGGCGCCCTACTTTAGATTGTTAACTAGGGCGCTTTAATCATGATAGTTTCGAACCTCACTGAACAACCATCAAACCTCGGCAATACGGTGCAAGCCATCCGTTGGAACAATGATGAGGGTGAGCTGCAATTATTAGATCAGCGTATTTTACCGCACACTGTTAAGTACCTCTCCTTCACTCAGGCTCTAGCAACAGCAGCAGCCATTACCGACATGATTGTTCGAGGTGCACCCGCCATTGGCATCACCGCGGCCTATGGTATTGCGCTGGCGGCCAAAAACAATGAAGACCTAGAGATCGCCTATCAACAGCTGGCAGCATCACGCCCCACCGCTGTGAACTTATTTTGGGCACTTGAACGCATGCGCACCGTTCAACCTCAAAGCCATTCTGCCCTGCTAAAAGAAGCGCAAGACATTCACCAAGAAGACATTCAGGCAAACTTAAGAATGGCTGAGTTGGGTGCGGGATTAATCAGCGAGAATAGCCAAATTTATACCCACTGTAATGCCGGTGCGTTAGCCACCGGCGGTTATGGTACCGCTTTGGGCGTGATCCGCTCAGCCTTCGCCGATGACAAAATAATCCAAGTCTATGCCGGTGAAACCCGCCCTTGGCTACAAGGTGCACGCTTAACTGCCTGGGAACTAATACAAGACAACATTCCGGTAAAACTCTGCGCTGAAGGTGCGGCGGCGCAATTGTTTCGCCAAGGTAATATTGATTGGCTAGTAGTCGGCGCTGATCGTATTGCGGCTAACGGGGATGTGGCGAACAAAATAGGTACTTATGGTTTAGCGCTATTAGCCAAGCATCATGGCATTAAAGTAATGGTTGCCGCCCCCACCAGTACCATTGATATGCAGACCGCATCGGGTGACGATATCGAGATTGAGCAACGCGCCTGCTCTGAGATGACTCATTATCAAGGACAAGCCATTGCACCCCAAGGCTGTGAGGCGATTAACCCAGCATTTGATATCACCCCCGCTGAACTGATTGATGTTATTGCTACTGAGAAAGGTCTTGTTCTGCAACCGAGTCATGAAACTGTCTCTATGGTGATGTCACGCTAGGCCGATGGCTTAATCTATGGATATGAAAAATCGTGGCTCGCAGAAACCTAAAGAGCAAGAAGCTGTCTCAGAGGGTATAGTGGGCCAACTTACTTAAGCCTTTATCATGAATTTATATTATTCAATCTGGAGAACCTTATGACAGATGTCGTTATTGTTGCTGCAACTCGTACTGCTATCGGTACGTTTGGTGGCTCACTTGCAAGCTTACCGGCCACCGAATTGGGCGCGATTGTTATTCGTTCTTTAATCGAAAAAACAGGCATCTCTGCCGATGAGATTGATGAAGTATTAATGGGCCAAGTTCTCGCAGCGGGCTGTGGTCAAAATCCAGCGCGCCAAGCGGCTATTAAAGCAGGCATCCCTGCAACGGCTTCTGCGATGACCATCAACAAAGTATGCGGCTCTGGCCTTAAAGCGCTTCACTTAGCCGCACAAGCAATTAAAGCGGGCGATGCGGACATCATCATCGCCGGCGGCCAAGAGTCTATGTCTAACTCGGCTCACGTCTTGCCAAACTCTCGTAATGGTCAGCGCATGGGCAACTGGAACATGGTCGATACCATGATTACCGACGGTCTATGGGATGCGTTTAACGACTATCATATGGGCATCACGGCAGAGAACATTGCTGAGCAGTTCGAAATTCCTCGCTGTGATCAAGATGAGTTTGCCGCGCAATCGCAAGTAAAAGCGATTGCCGCGATTGCAGCCGGAAAATTTAAAGACGAAATTACAGCAGTAACGATTCCTCAGCGCCGCGGCGATGACATCGTATTTGATACCGATGAAGGCCCACGCTCTGTTACAGCAGAAAAGCTTTCTGGCATGCGTGCAGCCTTTAAGAAAGACGGCAGCGTCACAGCCGGCAACGCCTCTTCGTTAAATGATGGTGCTGCAGCGGTCATGCTTGCCAGCCGTGAAAAAGCGGAAGAGTTAGGCTTGCCTATTTTGGCAACGATTTCGGGTTATGCCAGTGCCGGTGTCGACCCAAGTATCATGGGAACAGGCCCAATTCCTGCGGTTAACAAATGCTTAGCCAAAGCCGGCTGGGATATCAACGATCTTGATTTGATTGAAGCGAACGAAGCCTTTGCAGTACAAGCTTTATCGGTGAATAAAGAACTGGCTTGGGATACTAATAAGGTCAACGTTAACGGCGGTGCTATCGCACTAGGCCACCCAATTGGTGCTTCCGGTTGCCGTGTATTAGTAACGCTATTACATGAAATGATTCGTCGCGATGCGAACAAGGGTCTTGCGACGCTTTGCATCGGTGGTGGTATGGGTGTTGCGCTTACCATTGAACGCTAAGGATTGAGCGCTAGGCATTAAACAGCCAAGATCGCAGTGCGAGAATTATCTCGCGCTGCACAATCTCTTGCCCAGTTATCCACAAAGTAATATCCTTGAGAAAAACAATAATTAGAAAGAGATCGTGATATGACTGAACCCACCATTGATGAGCAGCAAAGCGCTGAAAAACGCTTCGAATCTTTTGCCGAATTCTATCCATTCTATTTAACTGAACACAGCCATCCAACCTGCAGAGCATTGCATTATATCGGCAGCTTCGGTGTATTAAGCATCATTGCTTATGCCATCATATCGGGTAACTATATGGCGTTGTGGTTTATGCCATTAATGGGTTACGGCTTTGCTTGGGTCGCGCATTTTTTTATCGAACACAACCGCCCAGCGACATTCAAGTATCCGTTCTATAGCTTCGCCGGGGACTGGGTGATGCTAAAAGACTTTTTGCTCGGACGCTTTCGCAAATAAAAGCACTTTCGTATTTAAAAGGCGCCGCTTAATTAGTCGTCCTTTATAGGCTGCAGAGAAAGCTCTGTAGAATAGTTGTGCACACCAAAAGCCTGTTGGCTTTGTGCACGACGAATCAAACCCCAGACCATCATACCGGCTAACAAATTACCGATCGATGCACCTAAAAGAAGACCTTCAAAAGCATAAAAATAGCCGCCTACCCAAGCCAGTGGCACGTATAAGATCGATAGCCTTACCAGATTCAGCGTCATAGAAATGCCCGTGCGTTGCAATGCATTGAGTGCGGCATTCGCGCACAAGACAATTCCCATCCCAGCATATCCAATCGGCATCAACATCAAATAATGGCCGACCTTCTCAATCACCACAGGGTCTTGAGAAAATATCATCGCAATCAAAGGTGAGACCAGCCATAAGAGTAACCACACCGCTAATTGCCATACCAAAATGAATCGAATCGAAACCGACAGAGCCTGCCAAATGCGTTCATGCTGACCTGCTGCAAAATTTTGACCGACAAAAACAGGTAAGGTTGACGTTAACGCTAATATAACCACAATCGCAAAAGGCTCTATTCGTGCGCCAACACCGAAGGCAGCCACCGCTTGTTCACCCATCGGCGCGATCATCGCCAGTAAAATCCCGCTGGCAACCGGCACCAAAACATTGGTGATCATCGCCGGAATGCCAAGCACCATTAGACGCTGCCAAATACCCAATAACTCTTTAAGGGTTAATTGCGCCCAATGTAATAAATCTATTTTCGCCAATGAATAAATCATCACCACCACCACGATTGCCCAGCAAACTGTACTTGCCAGTGCGGCCCCAGCGATTCCCATGCCTTCTAGTGGCCCCAAGCCAAAAATGAAAATTGGATCTAAAATCGCATTCAATACCGCCGACCCCAACATCATCATACTCGGCAACTTGGTATTGCCCACCGCCCGCATGCTGCTATTGATCACTATCATCAGCATCATCATCCAAGCGCCTGGCCAATAAAACTGCATGTACTGCCAGATAACCGGTAGCAAGGACTCCTCTGCCCCTAGCAATAAAAATAATCGATCATTAAAGTACAACCCCAATGCCAGCATCAGACTCGCCACAAATCCGCTTAATAATAAGCTGGCCAGAACATAGCGCTGAGCACTCTTATGATCATTACCCCCTATTGCTCGGGCAATCAATGCCGATGACGCTATCCCCAAGCCAATCGCTAGGTTCATAACAATCATCGAAATCGGCATGGTAAAACTCACCGCCGCTAAGCTGGTCGTTCCCAATAAGCCAATAAAAAACATATCAACCAAGTTAAAGAAAAACACGGCAACAATGCCAATCACCATAGGCAGCGTCAGTTTATATAAAACACGACTGACAGGGCCTGAAACTATTTCGTCTCTCACACATTCACCACTAGAGTCATCACTATTAATAGAGCTGTAAAATAAAGATGGAAAGATAATAACAGATCAAAAAATAATCGGGTCGAACTCATTGTTCCATTGCTAAGGATTAAACTCTGTAAAATCGGGTCAACATACCTTGTACAAGAGATCTTAAGCCATTAACCTGATTCATTATTTTCAGCTATAAAGTTAAATCACGAGCAACATCATGAATCAATCACTACTCACCACTAGCCTATTTACAGGCTTATTCGCTCTATCCAACCTATCTTTTGCAACAGAGCCCCTAGCTACAGAGACTCAAGTAGCAGAGAGTGCAGATACTAAAACGGAGACAGCGCCAGTAATTGCTAATTGGTCAGGCAATAACGAACTTGGATTTATTCAAACCAATGGTAATAGTGATACTCAAAGTTTCAATGGCAAGTTCAGTATCACCCGCGACCTGCAACCGTTAAAAACAGCCTTTAAATTTGATGCACTGACCAGTGAAGAAGATGGCGAAGCATCAAAAGAGAAATACTTATCTGAATTTAAAGTCGATTATTCACTAGGTGAATTTGATTACTTTACCTCCCTTTTATCCTATGAAGATGATCGTTTTAGCGGCTACCAATATCAAAGCACCCTTGCTCTTGGTTATGGTTATCGAGCTTGGAACGATAAGCAAGGTAAGCTCGATTTAGAAGCGGGTCCAGGTTATCGACGTAATGCTCTGGAAACCCGTAATGAACATGGTGAAAAAATAGAAGAAGAAGCTGTCGGTCGTTTAGGCTTAAATTTAGAAGTTCTCATCAGCGAGACCGCTAAATTTACCGAGGTAATTACCATTGAAGGAGGTGACTCGAGCACTGTTTATAAATCTGACATGGGATTGCAAAGTACCTTAATAGGTACACTCGCGATGAAAATAAATTATCAAATAAAACATACTGACAAAGTACCAGAAGGAACTGAAAATACAGATTCAACAATCGGGGTTACTTTAGTTTATAGTTTTTAGAGTTAAATTTTTTCTAGGCATTTACGTAAAAGACAAACTTCGTGAATGCCTCAGCTACCACACTTACATTTCATCTATACACCCCTGATAAAATAACACCCACCAATAAGTACAATGTAGTATTTTAAAATATTACTTTACTAAATATTATTAATTTCATAGTTAAGAAATATTATTTCAATAAATAATTATTTAATAAATAATAATAAAATAATCTAATCCTTTCTTACTCGCTAATACTAAAGAACCAATAAAATATTGTCATTTGTGTGGTTCTGTAATTATTTTTCTAAATTGTATTAAAGCGGTCACGTTTTGTAATCATGAGACCCATGCACACCTTGCATACAAAATCGAAGTCTATTATAAAGTCTCCATACGAGGATACTCAAATGAAAAAAATACTAATATTAACAACTGTTGCAATTCTAATTTCAGGTTGCGGCGGCGGTGCACCAAACAAAGTCCAAAGTGACTTGGACAAAAAGCCAACGCCGCCTCCAGAGACAACCCCCCCCCCGGCCGATGAGAACAGAGCACCGACTATAGCCGGGACTCCTACTAGCTCTCTATTAACAAATACTGATTATCTGTTTACCCCGGTGGCTGCAGATGCTGACAATGACGTATTAACATTTTCGATTATCAATAAGCCAAGCTGGGCAGAGTTTGATACTTCGACGGGGGAGCTGAAAGGCCAAGCTAGCACAGCAGCCTTGTTTGAGAATATTATTATTTCCGTTGCAGATAAGGTCGATACTGTAAACCTTGATAAATTTAGTATTCTCGTAACCGAGAACAATCTACCACCGGTTATTTATAATCAAACATTAGAAACAATGGAGTCGACTGAGCTCATGATTACCCTCGGTCCTGAAAACGATATTGATGGAGATTACATTAATTACTCTGTAACAGACTCGATGAATACGGAGCAAGGAAATCAGACTAACCAAATCATCTACAATAGCGCATCAATAGGTGTGGAAACTCTTCAAGTAACCGCAAGCGATAATAATAATGATGATGTTACTGCGACGATTAATATAACGACGTCTGCATCGTCCCCTTCGAACTATATCACCTCAAGAGATATTATTACTCCAGACTACGGGTCTGAGCCTCCTGCAAAGGGTGAATCAAGAATTGACCCTACTTCAGGCACAAGAATTACTCGCCTCACTGATGCAAGTGAACTCGCAGGAACCGATGACGCCCTAATCGTTTACTCTAGATATACGCCCGAAAATACAAGTGGAAAATACTTCCTTGCCTTTGGCTCTGAATCCAACCAGAGCTGGATCATCGAGCGTATTACTGGTGACGTCATAATACAGCTTACTGATGCCCACCCTAGAACTATTGGAGAGTTTCATGAGGTGCGCTGGGATACATCAGGAAATCATCCAAATCGCTTATATTATCGCAAGGACCTAACATTTAATCAGCTTGATCTCGAGTTTGATAATGCAGAAAATGTCACTCTACAGCACACATTACTAAAAGATTTTTCCGCTCTACTGCCAAATTCATCCATGATTTATAATGATGTGGAGGGAGATAGTTCCAACGATAGTGACCACTGGGCATTTATGGCCATCCATTATGGCCTTCATGATAAAGAAAATGACGAGCAATTTCTTGTTGATGCCTTTGTGCATTATCAGGTATCCACGGGTGATACTCACATTATGAAGCCAGGAGATTTAGCTGGAACAGAGCTCGATATGGAGAAAGATAGATCTTATTTTTCATTCCGCCCTAACATGGTTGAAGTGTCGCCACTTGGCACGGGCATAGTCATACACATGGGACGGAAATGGGACAACAGTGGCTCACTAACGCCTTATGTTGATACTTGGTTTGATGGTCCTCACCTATGGCCTTTAGACTTTAAACACTCAGATAAAACACCTATTAAAATATCAGTAGGCGAAACTCACTCTGGATGGTCACTTGGTGAGGATGGTAGAGAAATATTCGTTAGCCAAAATAACCGCACAGATCAATTAGATGCAGTTTATGCAACCGGTTCGAATGCGGGCTATACTGATCGAATAGAAATAGGTGAGCATGAAGACTTTGGTTGGTCGAACGGCTTTCATTATGGAAAAATGCCAGTAAATAAACCTGGTTGGACTTTTGTTAATACTTATTCTGAAGTAGAGTCACCCTCGCACAGCAGTGCTTGGGCGGCAAATCAATTATTCATGATGCAGATAAAGCACAAATCAGAAACCCCCAAGATTTGGAGAATCTCACCGAATTACAATGCTTTTAGCGGTAGCTACCGAGATGAGGCACCTGCTGCAATCAATACCTTTGGCAACCGAGTTTATGTTAGTAATAATTGGGGCGGACAATTATCAAATAGGGAGGTTTTTGTATTTGAACTTCCGAGTAACTGGGATTCTGTGCTAAAAGATTAACAGTAATCTAAATATAAAATTCACTGGTAGGCTCTTTAAATCTAAAGGTACTACTAGTGAATTAGCTTCAAAGCTCCATGGTGTTTATTGCCATACAGGTTCTTACACCTAGCCGTGTTAAAGAAGAGATATAGCTCTCCTACTTTCTAGTAATATAAATATCATTCAAAATATGTAAAGGACTCAGAACTATCAATAACATAAGGTTCTTGTTCATCACCTTTCTTCATAGAAAGTACAGACTTAGTTTCATCAATATTTAGGGATTCAACACCAATCCAATCAGCAAATGTATGAGGAAAATCTCTCAAGAAATAAGTAGCGTCTTTCATAACTCCTTTTGCTTTACTATCATCTATAAATATCAATGGTACTTCGAGGGCTTCTCTTGAGAATAGCCGCCCAGCGCCATGGACTTTATAAGGAGCATCTTCAACATCGACTAAACCATGATCAGATAAGTAAATTATTTTGTATTTAAGCTTCTCACTTATCATCATACTCTGAACACCTTTAATAAAATGAAACGTATTAAGTATACTGTCATGATAACAATCAATATCTTTAACACCTTGCCTCTTAGTCACGCTAAATAATGCTTCACTTGTTCTTTTACAAAAATCTGAATGTGATCCTATCGTATGCAAAAAAAACAACTGATCACCCTTAGAATTTATAGATCGTTTTAAATCATCAAGTAATACAAAATCACTTTTTGCCCTAGAAAAATCAAAATTATGAAATAAGGTTTCGTCTGCCCTCTTTGCTATTCGCGTCACAGGAGTATCATTAAAGCCCATCGCTCCTTGATTTGAAAACCAATACGTCTTCAAACCAGAGGCTTTAGCTAAGTCAATAATATTTAAATTTACATTAACATTATTTTTTTCATTAATTGATAATAATCGAACAACAGATGTTCGTGTCAGTACCGCAGGAGCTATCGCATCGGATATAATTGTCCATCCAGGCAGTAACTTAATTTCTTCTGTGGTATTAACCGAATTACCATAAAAATGAAATGCTTTCTTTTGAGCTGATTCACCTATAATTACTACATAGGTATACCCATTTTTATTTGAAGAAATGTCTTTCCACTGGCTATCTATAGACTCTCTCTCTAACCGTCTTGATTCTAATGTTCCTATAATCATAACTCCCAGCCTAACTTCAGGAACAACCTCTAATAAATACCAAATAGGAGAATCTACTTTTTCTGCTTTATATAAAAAAGGTAAAGAACTGATAACAATAGTTCCAATGATAAAAGTTAGTGAGTAGCGAGTATTTTTAAAGAAATCACTTGATATACTATTCAGTTTCCACAAGGCCACAAATAGAATAATAGACAGCAGCACACTTAGTGGGAAACTATTAGAAGATGCATATTCTAAAGACTCGCTTATATTAGTATCCATAATAGATGAAACTATGCCTTCTGATACACCGCCATACTTAGAGCCAAGAAATATGATACAAGCATTTAATACTGATAGCGCTATTGCAATAAATAAACCTAACCGCTTTATAGGTAGAGACATAATAAGTAAAACAGAAGAGGTGGCGATTACTGAGCTTAAAATCAGCACAACGGCAGATGATAACTTATAGTCACTTACAGAAAGCGCTCCACTGTATAAATAAATAAGGAATATTAACAAATACAACCCAATAACAATGAAAGAAATTTTTCTACTTTTTTCTTTCTTGATGATTTTTAACAGATAAGAAAACATAATGTACATCTCAACAAAACCGTTTCTAAGCGATCGAAACTAAAAAATAAATATTGGCAACCCAACATATGAATAACTAATCGATACGTTCAAACCTGCCGAATATATTCTTACAGAACAATATCGCATCATAATAATAACTTTACACATCAACAATTTTCAGAAGCAAAAACCTACATTCTAAACACTCACATCTATCAAGTAACAATCAAGTCACCCGCATGCATTGCAAACTGAGCATTAATAAAGCACATGAAATAAAATACTAAATCCCAGGACATTTTCTTAGGAATCTTCAACGTACATTATCAATATCACACTAAATCACTGACATACTAACTTAAATATTCATGAAGTATTTAGACCTAATTAATATTTCAATATCTAATACTATTCAATTGCAGATCTAAACATAGGAATAAAAAGTTTATTACCATACTCGGCAGATTAATTATGACATATAAATACGCCTATTCACTTGTATCAGCAGTAGTAAATTTAAATCGTGCACAATTAATTTTATTGAAAGAACCCACAACAACAATTTGAAATTTACTAGATAAAGTCATGGCAACATTATCCACATATTTAAAATAATATATTGCCATATAATAAGTTAACAACACTGAAACTATCGAAGATAAAATTGCCGAACTGGAATAATCGAAGTAATTATGAAGAATATTAAATACGAATACTCCAACAATAGATATTATTGGTATATGAATTAAGTAAACTGAAAATGATACTCGCCCCATAAATACAAATATTTTTTTAGAGAAAATATCACTTAAATTCGTGCTAAATATAATAGAATACACAATCATCATTCCTGATAGGAAGTTAGCTACGATGTAAGTCTTTTCACCTAACATTGATACAATCAAAGAATAAGAGGAACTTTCATTATGAGCACCCGCTAAATACAATCCTAATACCAACAATGGCAATGAGACAATAGGTTTAACAGCCTTTCCATGGATATAGAACAAGTGACCTACAATGAAAGCAATCAAACCAGCTGCCAAACCTAGCGTTATAGCATTAAAAAACAATAACAGTAGCAATAACAGTCCAATAAAAAAATCCAAAAATCTTAATTGATATTTGATTTTTATAAAGCACATAATGAAAATAACAAATGAGCCAATCAATTCAGTCTGCATTGTCCATAGAACTGGATTATACAAGCTTTCCCCCGTAAGAAATGCACCAACAGTTCCACTATATGCTGCTCCTGCCAAGGAGTGGTCAAAATCGCCGTAAGTACTTATCCATTCAGGTAGCCTTGATGTATCCATAGAAAATACAGAAAAGAATAGCACTGACAGGAAGCATGAAATCACAACAGGAATCATTAAGCGTGGGTATCGCTTAATAGACATGGAAATTATTTTACTAATATTATTTTTGAAAGCTGCAAATGTTAATATATATCCACTCAAAACAAAAAACACATACACTGCAGAAGATCCAGAATACATAAATCCTAGTGGAGAATCATATATAAATCTCTGGATTTGGTTTTCTACTCCTGCGGTCCCAGAAAATCCGTGTAAATACGGAAAAAATGTTAAGCTTAAGTGCGACAAAACAACCATGAAGCATGCAACGCCTCGAATCCCTTCAATTGCATTTACTTTAACCACTAAGTATCCCTTACTTATTTTAAATATTTACCAATAACAATAGAGACCAAGTAATCTCTATGCACTTATAGGGTTTAACCTTTATACGTACGTGAAACTAATTCCTTCAACCTACTAGACGCTTCGGTAATTTCTGGTGAAGAGTTATAATCAGGTGCTGATATTTTGTAATTCCTATACAGCTCAGGATCGCTGCATTCTTCATTTGCTTCGACTGACTTAATAATATTGTACAGCTCTCTCGCTGTTACATAGTGCAACTTGTAATTCTTACCATCGTTATAGGATGCCTCAAGATGGGTAAAAATATCATCCATTTCCTTACCTAGAACGCCTTTCGCATCCGTAGCCCCATGGGTATGCATTTTAACAACAACCCAGTTATCTTTCCCTTTTACTGATATTCCAGTTTTAACACAGGCATCGATTCTGTCTTCAGTAACAACTGATTGTCCATTTATTTCATCACCCGATACCCTAAGCCCCCAAGGTTTTCCATTCTTAAGGTATGGATACAAAGGCCCCTGTATAATCATCAAGTCCCCTGTCGGTGCTGTTCCTTTTTCTACTAATACACCTCTATCATGAGATTTCGGCTCTATAGGGTTATCCGTCGCATAAAATATTGAATTAATCTGAGATGGAGATGCTTCATTGGGCGAAGGAAATGTATAATCGGCATAACAACCCGATTCTTTTAATATACTAACTTCATCATTAACGCCGCAAAATGCTCCTCCTCTTGAGTTATCAAGGGCCCAGTCGCCATGAATAAAACCATATTTTCTAACCCCATTCTCACTCCCAAATATACCAAATTCAGAGTATTCAGCGACACATAACTCAATGGTCTCTTTAAGGTTGCTAGAAGTATCTGGACAGTGCTTACCATGGTGTAGGTGCAATTCGATTTCGCCATAACCTTTCTCGCATAATCCAACAACATCTTTAAGGTAGCTGTTTATATGGTAATGCGGTGGAATAAACCAAGATCTAGTAGGTTTGTTTCCAGCGGAATCCTGATGTTTATCAGCTAGCTTAGGGTACTCGATCAATAATTGATCCACCCTATCCCGAGCTTCGCCATCACTAACTCCCCCCGATCCAGGTTCATAATGATCAGTCATACAAAACAAAACATGAATAGTTTCATTGTTTTTTGAAAGTAGAGAGAACCTTAGCGCTCGAGGAAGCCACTGAAATAGGATTGACAGTGTAAATAATATCTTTTTAAACATTTATAAATTAATTCCTTTTAATTACAACCCCATCATCAATAATCAATAATGCCGATAGTAAAATACAAAACTTCTAGTAATTGGCACATCAATTTAACTATGAAATATGCGCATCATTATATATCTTGATAATAATGTTTCAAGTCTAACATCGAAGAATAATCAAACATAACCTGCCAGGGTAATAAAAAAACCTAGAGGTCAAACAGTTTTATTCTTTAATATAGAAAAAACAAATTCCCTTACATTTCTTTCAACCAAAAGAATTAAACTTGAATATATAAAGGCCCCTAGGAAAACACATAATATTAAGTAAACTAACTTCGATTCAATTTCAACCAAAGAAACAATTTCAATCATTACAAGTGAATAGACAATTGATCTAATAAATAGCTTGTAATCAAAACCGATATCAATCACTTTCCTCCCCTCTCGATACATTCTAACTGTCATCCACAGATAGCTAATAACTGTTATAAACGCTGCTGCTTTAATTCCATATATAGGTATAAATATATAGTTAAATAATATATTTATACCTGCGCTTTCAAGAACAAATTGAAATAATTTTTTAGGCTTTTTTTCTATCTGTAATCCAGCTGCATATATCACATTAGTAGAAAATAGGAAAATACCCGAAGATATTACAGGGAGAAGATAACTAAACTCAGCATACTCACTGGTTGCAAGAATAGTTAGCAATGGCTCAGAAACAAGATATAAGCCAGCAATTATCCCTGGTGAAAGAAGGAGGTATATTCTATTAACATCAGACAGCAATTTTCTAGTAGCCTCCAATCCTTGCTCTTTCCAAGTAGAGAGGTAGATAGGTACAAGAGCAATACTAAGCCCTCCAACCAGAGTGCTAGATATAATATTCGCCATATTATATGAAGCAGAATAGATACCAAGAGCCTCCCTAGAAATAAAATATTCAATAAAGTATCTATCTATAAAAGCATGGAGCATATGTGCAATTTCATTACCAAACATAGGAATACTGAAGGCTAAAGATGCTGTAATCAAACCCATATTCAAATGCTTTACTTTAAAAGAAGTAAGGATGTTTTTCTGGTAGCACCAACCAAGAATTATTACCGTTAGTACGATATCTGCTAATAAAATCGAATAAATAAACCCTATAGCAGAATTATTAACATACAATATAATAATGGCAACAGTGCTTAAAGTTAGCACTCTATAGATTAATGAAAATACTGTTAACAGGACACTTCTTTGATCTGCTATAAGTATATTTTCAGTCAGCGCACGAATAGATTGTAAGCATGATGATGCTATTACAATTATCATGGCTGGAGACGTAAACAGCAAGGAGTCTGAATAATCCGACAAAAACAATCCCAAGCAATAAATAAAAGAACTACTCATCAATATTAAAAATAGACAGGGATAAAAAATATTTGATTGCAATTCATCTTTAGTTAGATCTGGATTAAAACGTATTATGCTTTGCTGTAGCCCAAACTTATTAAAAGACGATAGCATCCCAATAGTTATAGTAAACAGGCCCGCAGCCCCATACTCGACTACCGAAAGATTCTTGGTCAATAACGGAAAGGTGATTAGACCAGATAATGTAGTAAACAAATGATTCAAACTATAAATTGTACTTTGCTTTAATAACTTTCTTGACATTAAACATTCCACATTACGTTACAAGACGCATACTAAATTGAAAATCAACTTCCCACAGCAAGTAATATCAAAACTTTTATAATAAAACTTTTTTCAAATCATCTACTAAATCACTACGTAGAAAACCATCACGCGATGAATAAGAATAACTTGATATATTTATATAAATATCACATAGCTTTTCCATATCGCTAGCCCAAGGTATATCAACCTCTTGACTTAGCTCTGATAAAAACTCCATTTGATGATCATTAGCCAACGCCCTATTCGCGACAGCAATAAACTTCTTTTCTCTTTTTATCAAGTCTAGAACCGAGCCTGTTCCACCATGACAAATAACCATTTCGGCATCGTCAATATAGCTACCAATTTTTTTAGTATAAGCGAAGGATTCACAGTTCTTCGGTTGATATTGACCATTCCCAATCTGACAAATCACCTTATCAGTAATGACCCCCTGCCCTATCAATTTGTCAATTTGATAAATAAGATCATCAAAATTAAAAGTCCCTACTGTAACAAAAATCACAACACACTCCCCTTATAGATTAGTTTCGAGTGGGCACAAGCTAAGGGTTTCCACTGAACATAAATTCTGTCGCATACTCTTAATTTCAAAAGCAGACTTGTGGTTTTCGAGATATTATTTATTCTCGTAATACTCTCAATAAAGACTGTTTTTAAGCCGCAAAATCTACTAGCAATAAATACAGGTACAGCTACAGAAGATCCTATACAGATAACGGCGTGATAGTCACTTTTCCTAAGAATATTTATAGTCGCTAGAATACACTTCAAGAACGCCAATATTGTATGAATATAACTTTTATCATAAATTGACGTTATTTTCGGAATTTCAAATTCTTTTATAGAGCTAATAGTTTCATTTTTTTCACGATCCTGTGGGACAAGAAAATACAGATCATAATTATCTTCAATTTTTTCTAGTAGACACTTAGTTTCAAATGAAAAACCACCACCACCCTCTTTAACTACTAATATTTTTCTTTTCATTTATTTTAATACCAATACGTTATACAACTAATGACGATATAATTATTTTTAATTGAATTCTTCTGCTAGATGCCAATCCTTAGAAAGCTCAAAAACAAATACTTCCCTATTTTTTAGCTTACCACCCCAATTAGAAGTAACATATATACGATTACCCAAGGTATTGATTGCTGCAGGTGCTTCGTCCCTATAGCTTCCACTATACAGATTATAATTTGGGGCAATTCTCCATATTATTGGATCCTCAGACACATCTATTATTTGCATCATAATCAACTGATCAGCTCCCCAGTCATCATCATGTGAACTACTATTTTCATCAGAATAAGTGTTAATGAATGCCCAGCCTTTTCTACTTGGTGGCATTTTTCCGTAGTGAAAACCGTTAGACCATCCAAAATCTGAGTGCTTTGCTATTGCTAACCGATTTGCATATCCAGCATTCGATCCAGCTACATAAACAGCATCAAGCCTGTCAGTTCGATTATTTTGACTAATAAATATCTCTCTACCATCTTTACCAAGCGACCAAGCAGAATGAGTTTCACCTATAGAAATTTTGATCGGTGCTTTGTCTGCATACTTAAAATCTAAAGGCCATAGGTGAGGTCCATCAAACCAGGTATCAACATATGGAGTTAGTGAGCCATTATTATCCCATTTACGTCCCATATGTATAACTATGCCAGTTCCAAGTGGCGACACTTCGACCATATTGGGTCGAAATGAAAAGTAGGACCTATCCTTTTCAATGTCGAGTTCCGATCCAGCTAAATCTCCAGGTGTCATGATGTGAGTTTCCCCTGTAGATAGCTGATAATGCACAAAAGCATCAACAAGAAACTGTTCATCACCTTGCGTATCATGAAGGCCATAATGAATGGCCATAAATGCCCAATGATCACTATCATTGGAACTATCTCCCTCTACATCATTATAAATCATTGAAGAATTTGGAAGCAGAGTCGAAAAATCTTTTAACAATGTCTGCTCAAGAGTACTTTTTCCAGCAGCATCAAATACGATATCAATTTGATTAAAAGTTAGTTCGTGACGATAGTATAATCGATTAGGATGATTGCCCGACGTATCCCATCGTACTTCGTGGTATTCACCTATGGTTCTGAATTTAGTATCGGTAAGCGGCATTATTATTTCACCAGTAGCACGCTCAATTACCCAACTTTTATCTGAGCCATCACCAAAAGCAAGAAAATATTTGCCATTTGTATTTTCAGGAGTATATCTAGAATAAACTATTAAGGCGTCATCGGTTCCTTCCAGCTCACTTGCATCTGTCAGCCGCGTTATTTTTGTACCCGTAGTAGGATCAATGCGACTCTCTCCTTTTACTGGAGGAAGCCTGCCAAAATCGGGGTTTATTATATCCCGAGACAAATCAAATTCTGATAAATCTTTGTCGTTTAATTCATGATTTGAACCACCAGAAACCCCCACTTTCTCGTCACTACAAGAAACAAGCCCACTCAGTGAGAAAATAAGAATAGAAAGTTTTAATATAGAAATCCTATTGATTTTAATATTACTAATTACTTTTTTTATCATAACTTAATAGCCATTATTTTTTATTAAATATCTTTGCAGGAACGCCTATTGCTAGACTCTCGTCGGGTATATCCTTTGTAACAACAGCGCCTGCACCGATAACCACACCACTTCCAACTGTGACATTTCCAATAACTTTTGCCCCTGCCCCAAGATAAACCCTATCACCAATCACAGGCCAGCCATTGGATTTCCCTGCTCCCTTAGAACCAACAGTAACACCCTGTCCGATTGAGCAGTAATCGCCAAAATCGCCCCTAACAATAATCCCTCCAAAATGCCCGATATAAAAACCTTTGCCAATATTATTTGATGCATCAAGCCAGGTTCCATATAACGTTGTAAGAACAAACCAAAGTAGCTGAAATACGATTTTTAAAACATGTGAGATACCAGGAATAGGAATAGAATATATTATTTTACCAACCCTAAACCAAAACATGATGTGCCACCCATGGCATGTCATTATATATAAAAGAGAGCTAAGGGCAGAATGTCCAGCACGCTTAGACCAATAAATGCGCGCATCGGCAATAATTGCTTGCATTTGTATTGTAACATTTCGTCTGAAATTCATTTTTTTAATACCATTAATCATTAGTATGAAAATAATAATCACTAAATATCATGTGTTATTTAGGCTATAACGATTCATAAATATTATGTAAGTCTTTACCAATAACATTCCAATCATATACATTTTCCGCCAACTTCCTTGCATTTAGTTCTATTGAATTGGTGAATTCCGTCGATGAAATTGCCTTTATTACTTGTTCTGAAAAATCACTCGCGGTATCCGCAAAGAGAATATCTACACCGTGAGTTAAGCCAACGCCCTCGGCCCCCTTACTAGTAGAAACCATACATTTACCTAGAGCCAAACCTTCAACCACTTTTAATCTTGTCCCACTGCCAACATTTAAAGGGACAATCATCAATGCTGAACTCTGTACATAAGGGATAAAATCGTCAACGAACCCTAATATTTCAACATTAGATTTTATACCTTCAGGTATTTCAACTGCAGGTTCAGGATTTCCAAGTATTTGTAATTTTATTTCAGGATCAATTTTATTAATTAAAGGTAACACATCATTTAAAAACCAAATTATTCCTAGCCTATTTGGATACCAGCCCATCCCACCTAAAAATACTATTGTTTTATCCTTTTTATTATTGTTATCAGGTTTTAATCTCTCAGCATCAACGCCATTGGGAATGCAATATACACTCCCTCCTCCTAAAGTAGTTAAATCTTCAACATCTTTAGGGGAGCATGCCAATACAGCATCAACAAAACTTATTGAGCTTTTCTCGAAGTTTAATAACTTTTTGTATTCGCGTTTATAAATAATCTTAGAAGAAAATGAATTTATCGTAGTTAATTTTTGTTTGATCAAATCAGATTCCAGATTGTGTTCATTTAAAACAATTTTTATTCCATCAGGAATTAATGGCAACAGGCCAGCTAGCGGTAAAAGATCAAGATGGACTATATCTGGTTCTATTATTTCGATCTTATCTTCAAATTGATCTTTCAATCTTGCCGTAACATACTTAGTTACTACTAGAGGACAATTAAGTTTTAGCGCAGATAGCCCAGCAACAAGAGAAGAAAACTTTCCAGAACTAACTTTCACACCCGAAATTGATGAACATAATTTACCAAGCTCATTGCTTCTGTCGATTTCTTCCCCTTCTCTCAATAGACTCAACAAATGAACGTCATATTTTTTGGAGAGTTGCTTTAAAATTCCAAATGCACGAATTTGATGCCCCTCTAACGCAGGATAAGGCAATCTCGCTGAAACAAATAATATCTTTTTTCGATTAGGCATGACTAAGCTCAATGTATATTTATAGGGTTAACTAACATAGTAGTAAACATTGCTTTAGAAGCTCCACCTAGCGGGTTGACAATTCGTTCCTTAGAAACATTAAATCGTTTCAAATAAAATGGATCATCATAAAGTTCATTTGATCCTTCAATTGTTGTCACTGCTGATACATACCCTTCATCGATTAAAATTTCACGACTAAACACGGAGATGTCCTGAACCCTGCCATTTGGATATGCGAAATGCTTAGTATTTATGCCAGCCTCATTAAAAATCAATTGATTACTTTTTTTAATCTCATTTGAAAATTCATCAGGTGTAACCATAGAACTAATAACATGACTATGAGTGTGCCCTCCTAACTCCATGCCATTACTAGCAAGCGATCGTATATCTTCCCAGCATAAGAAAGAATTATTATCAGAAGATTCGGATTCAAAATCCAATGTCATCGCAAGATATTTAATAATGGCATCAATATCTGCTGGATGATGTTTTTTAATCCCGGAATTTAATTCCTTAATTGCAATTTCTCTTTTATCATTACTACTTAAATCAAAAAAACCCAAATAAAATGAAGATAAATCAATATTAATATTTTTACACGTTAAAATCATTCTTTCCAACTCAACTGCCCAGAATTTTTTTTGTGTATCAATATAATCAGTTGCTAAATATAATATACATGGAAAATCAGAGGACAAATCGTTAATTTTTAGTACATTCTTAAATCCATCATCAAATGTAATACAAAATCTAATGCTTTTCGATTCTGATAGGATAAGATCACTCATACTCGTTAAACTGCCTAACGAACCTGCCCACTCAACAACGCGCTCAAGATGGCGCAGTGGTAGTGATATATTTAAAAGGTCTTTGTCTTCTTCTATACGGTGAAACATTAAAATATAGTGTCTTCTAGAACTTCTAATACGCCAGTTATTAAATCCACTATAATGAAATAATAAAGCAATAAAATATTTCAACCAACGTTTAAAGATCATCCTTAACCTCCTTTTTTTCTAACCGCATTAATTCAATAACAGAAATCAAACCGATGAATGCCCAAAAACTAGTAATCATTGCGTAATGAGAAAATCGATCACCAAACATATTACCCAGCATCATTGCAATAATGGCTCCCCCCATACCCAAGACCAGACCGTTTACAATATTATCATCATCCCGCCAGTCCAAATTTCTTTTTGTAATCGACCACAAACTTTTCAATAATATTATAAACATAATGGAACCAAGAATACCTCGTTCAACTAGAACTTTCACATAGTAATTATGAGTATCCATCTCGTATGGGTTAATACTTGGGTCCGTTACCGTATGGTAGCCATAGCCCGCAACAGGCCTTTTCAAAAAATTATTAAATGCGATTTCCCAAAACACAAATCTCGATTCAGCACTAGCATCCCTCTCGCCCTCTTCTGCATCAATACTTGAAAATCTTTCACTAATCGATGGAGGTAGGTTTACAATACAAATAGCTAGTATTACTAGCGTCGGAAGGATTAATTTTGCTGTATTTTTATACCGCATAAGAATAACCATCGCACCCAATATAAATGCAACATATGCACCACGAGAGTACGAATATAGAACACATAGTCCCGAAAAAATAAAAAACATAAGAAAAACATTTCTATATTTTTTTTCATTCCAGCAAGTAATAATGCAACCTAAACTAACTAAGGCAAGCGTTACAGAATAAGCAGCCATTTCATTAGCACCCAAATCAATAAAAGTCCCTGATACCCGAAGATCATCAGAGTAGTGCCACTGTGCTACTGACTTGTATTGTGCCCAAACTACTTTAAAGCAATAGGGAAGAGGTAATAAACATGCTATTAATATGCGACGCCATTGAACCATATCAACTGCACTTCTTTGAATCACAAAGACAAGAATAATTGGAATAAGTTGATCTTTCATAGAGTTCCAATTACCACTGGCATTATCACCCAAAAAAACATAGCCAACCACTAAAGCAAAGATTGAACTCAATATGTACCAAATCAATACTGAGTTTATACCAAGTTTATGCTCATATTTTATCCCATTCATATGCGAATGAATGAATGCTATAAAAAATAATATATTCAAAACATTCAGCCCCCCACCCAAGTTAGGTAGATATTGAACCTGTATATTACGAAGTGGCATGATGAACAATAGAGCTAGAAGTGCCCAATTAGTCTTATTACTACTACCTTGTAATGCATAACGACTTAACTTATCCATTACTTACACTAGTCCAACATATTCTAAATATAGAGATCTAGCTTGCTGCTCAACTGAAAGATTCTCTTTCACGTACTCCCTTCCTAACAGACCTAATTCATTCCAGCTAGTTCTATTATTACGAATATCCATAACTAATTTAATAAGCTCACCTATTGTTGAATACGTACTTCCACAATTCGCTTCCCTTATGAGCCTAGGGATTTCACCTACTGCAGTACTGATTATAGGTAGACCCCTTTCCATGCCTTCGAGCATATTCAATGGCATCCCCTCTGTTGTAGAGGTTATTAACAATATATCTGACCGATCGAGCCAAGCAGTTACATCACGAGTAAACCCAACCAAGTTAATACAGTCCTTTAGATTTCGAACGTTTATTATCTCTTCAATAACAGCCATCAAAGGCCCACTTCCAAGTAAATTTAAAATAACAGGAACATTTAGGTTCTTTAATTTCTCCACCATATCAATTGCTAATAAATGATTCTTTTCTTCAGTAAACCTGGCAACCATTATCAAATTCAATATATCTAGATTGGGTTTATTACTTTCTGGCATTGAACTAACTACCGTTCCATTGTTAACCTGCTTAATTTCAGGATATGTAAATAGATCAGTCTCAATATTTTTTTTCTGCTCCTGACTCACAGTAAGTACTCTCGACACTTTACGCATCATAAGCTTCTCAATTACTGCGTATACTTTTTCACTAATCGTATTCCCGAGCGATCCATGAATATGATGAACAATCGGTATATTTAGAGTTTTCAGTGTACTGTATACATAGAATAGTGATTTATAATCATGCGTATGAATCACATTAAATTCAGCTGTTTTTATCTGCTCTTCTATAGATTTAATTACTTGTCGATCCACCCGACCTTTTGGTATAAATCCATGTGTATCTACCCCTAAGTCTGATAATAACGTTCTCAATGTAGCTGAATCG
This sequence comes from Oleispira sp., assembly GCA_036960605.1. Classification (GTDB taxonomy): domain Bacteria; phylum Pseudomonadota; class Gammaproteobacteria; order Pseudomonadales; family Oceanobacteraceae; genus Oleispira. The sequence continues at coordinate 53,290 of JBALXI010000013.1, forward strand.
CCCAAGACAGTTTCTAGTGTAAGTAATGATGCTTCACAAAAATTGTTTAGTACTGGGAGTACATTCAATAAGACCTGTTCAGCACCGTACATTCCTATAGTAGATCGTACATGTAAGACTTTAATTTTTTTAGCAGATAACTTATCAATCATTACGATAACCTATTAACTGTTCATATAATGTCTCTAACCGTTTAACCATTACATTATTTGAAAAATCACGCTCTGCCTTAATTCTAGAGTTCTTGCACATTTCAAGGTATTGTTCATTATTATTCACCGTTTTCCACATAGCATTTGCGAGGGCTAATGAATCTTCTTTATCTACAAGTAGTCCATTAAATCCATGCTCAACAACTTCAGGATTACCACCCACATTGGTTGCAACAATAGGAAGTCCCGTTGCCGTTGCTTCAATAAGTGCATTAGAGAGTCCTTCAGATAGGGTTGCACTAACCATTAAATCAGATGCCCCCAACCAATCTTGAACATTATCTTGAAAGCCCGCAAAAATAACGCTATCTGATATGCATAAGTTATTGGCTTGTACTTTTAACTCATCCTCTAGCTCTCCTCCTCCCAATAACACTAATATCCAAGGTGTCGAATTTTTTTTAGAAAATAATGAGAATGCCTCCAAAAGATATTTATGACCCTTTACAGGCTTTAACCAACCAACAGATGTCATAACCCTGACGTTTGTTGGTAATCCGAGCTTATTTTTTAAAGTAATTCGAGTTTTATCTGTTGTAACGCTGTACGTTGATAAATGAACTCCGTTTGGAATTACATGCGTATCACATTCTGAAATATCATATTCATCCACCATTTGCTTAGTAATACTCTTCGAAGGCGCTGTAATATTCTTCAATTTTGGCGTAATTATATGCATCAAGCGTTTAAGGGTGCCATCAAGCTTGAACCCCATATCTCGTTTACTTGATACTGTCTCAAATGACGTCCCTGGTAATAATTTCAATACAAAATTAACGATATCTGACTTTTCATGATAAGAAACTACAAGCTGTATTTCTTTTTTTCTTATTAAGAGCCAAAGCTCTAAGATCAGGCTGAACATTTTTTTTGATTTAACATTCATTAGCGGTCGACTGTATAAGGTGACATTAGGTCTCTCTACAAGTGGGCCGTCAGCAAGCATAGGATTTCCAGTGGGCGTCATCTGAATGACCTCTACTTGAAAGTCATCAGATATTGATGTCAAAAAATTATGCAAATGTCTCTCGCTGCCTCCAGGCCAGCCAACATACGTATCGGTAATAATTAGTATTTTTTTAATGTCTTTCATTTACTTTTCCAAGCCTGCTGTTTTTTATCAAAAGCATAATGAAACAGTCCAAGCATGTTAAACCAGTTGAGTGCAATGAACGATATACCTAAACGTAATATTGCAAAATTTAACAATTGAGGGGCCTTTAAACTTAATGGATATAGCATAATCGTAAGCATGAATAGTAATGCGTACATATAACCCATTAGATAACCTTGATACCCAATAAGCACACTTATAAATAATGATAGTAATGCGGCATAAGGCGCTAATAATCTGAATACTTTATGGCTCAAATACTGCCACCATATGGGATGATAAAACGGAATTGTAAATGCAACATTCCTTAACCACAGTTGGTAATTCCCTTTAATTGTTCTCGTTTTCCTTATTTTTTCTTTTTTCAAATCATTAGATGGAATATCCAGCGCAATCGCCCGTTCATCAAAGCCTATCCAATATCCTTTTTTGCAGATATTCATTGGAATAAGCACATCATCTAGTATCGTATCAGCCGGGATAGTTTCATATAATGAACGTTTAAACATATAGATAGCACCAGTGACTCCAGGCACACTGCCAATTATGGCTTCAGATTTTCTGATAAACTTCTCATAGCGCCAATAACCATCCATTCCTTCAGATACATTATTTTGACCTTCGCTTTTAAATTGAAGCTCTCCACTCACCGCTCCTGCTGATGAATTCATTTCAAACCATGAGGATAGATCTTTGGCACTGGTGAGATTTATAGATTGTCGAGCGTCTAACATAAAAACCAATTCTGTACTTACCTGCGTCATTGCAAGGTTGATTCCAGCAGCTTTTCCACTTCGTTTTTTTGTTTTCAATAAGGTTATACGATCTGATTTTAGACTACCAACCAATCTAGCCGTTTCGTCTGAACTGGCATCATCAACAATAATCACATTTAATTTTTCTTTAGGGTAATCTAAAGATAATACATTATTAATCTTTTCCACAATGTACTGCTCTTCATTGCAAGCTATGATTACAGCAGTAATGGTAAATTTATAATCTCCGCGGGGGATAGAGTGACTCCTCCCCCCACTATATTTAGTAAGTGCTGCGAGTAATAATGGATATCCAGCAAAAACATAAAAGATGAATACCAAAAGACCTACAAATATATATATCATTGATCAGCACCCAGTATTTTATTTCTTACACCATCATAGACCTTATTACCCAATGCTTTCTTGGCCAGCCCGGTAACATAGTATTTTCTTTTCAGCTTACGAACATTTTTACTGTTTAACTGACTGCATTCTGCCAGTTTAAAAACCGAGTCGTTCATCATCACTGGAATTCTTGGAATTAAATACTGATCCTTATTACCCCACACGCCAGGTTTAGAGATCGCAATTGATTGATAGCCCACTCTTTTAGAAATTTTTTCAGTTATTTTGTTATATCGCCCCCCTGGTGGGGCTAGGATTAACACTTCTTTTGAAATTTCGTCTTCAATTCTATTTTTACTGCTTCTCAGTTGGTTTTCTTGTTCTTTTTCAGTGCAGTCTGAAAGGAAGATATGATCAAAGGAATGCGATTGGATGCTCATCCCAAGTTCTGATAGCTCACGTAACTGACCCCAGCTCATGAAATCTTTTTTCCCGACCATTGCTGGATTAATAAAAAAATCACCGACACCTAGTTTATTTTCAACAAGCGATAGCGCAGCATCATAATTACTTATGTGGCCATCATCAAAAGTGAGTACTGGATAATCGCTATAATTACTTTCTATAGCATTTAGGATACTCGTCATTGGTCCAACTTTTTTGACCAACTCAATGAATTTTTTACTGGAATAATTATAGTGAGCATCCGCACTATCATCCTTCGATAACTCCCCTATAGAATGAAACATATATACTGTATTTGCCATTGGAATTACTCTACCTCATCCTTGGTATTCATATTATTCGCCAATGCTTCTAGGCTCATATTTATGCCTTCTAACGCATAAATCATTCTCTCGAAAGAATTCGAATCTTCCGCCAATTCACTTATTTTTTTAACCGCTACATTCGAGGTAATAGCATTCCCCATACCTAGAACCTTAGGTATATTTATCATCAGATCAGAGGCCACTTCAACAACATCATTTTTTAATGCGTATTTTCTATCTTCAATAAATGCACATAACAGTAATGCATCACATATCTTATTAATAAGTCTAGGGATACCGTTCGAGTACTTGAAAATCTCACTTATCACATTTTTTGTAAATATATTATCAGTATTATTTCCTGCGATTTTCAGTCTATATTCGATATACTTTGATACATCCTCTTCGCTTAATCCTTTCAGGTGATAATGTAGCTTCACCCTCTGTTTAAGCTGTTCAGAATCATTAACACTGAGCATAAATTCTGGCTGGCCAAGCATAATCACTCGAAGAAGAGGTTTATTATTAACCTCAAGCCCTGCTAGCATTCTTATATCTTCTAAATTTTCAACTGTAAGATTTTGAGCCTCATCAATAATCAAGACGCTAGGTCGGCCACGATCAAGCTCTGTATGAAAATGTTTTTTCAAAGAAAAGACCAAGCTTACTTTGCTTTCTTTATTAGCCACCGTACCCGCTTCTTCAGCGATATACTGAAATAATTCTTTTCCCTTCAAATTTGTGAAAGGCAAACTAATACAAGCTACTTTTTTGTCAAATCGTTTAATCAAGCGCTTCAACAATATAGTTTTACCAGCCCCAACTTCCCCTGTAATAACTACAAATCCTCCTGGCTGGCTAACCGCATAATCCATATAAGCCATTGCTTTAGAGTGCTGCTGGCTAAGATACAGAAAATCATCGTCAGGAATAATCTGAAATGGAGGTTTTTTAAATTTAAAAAAATCTAGATAGATAATTGTATTCACCTTAATTCATCGTGACAATATTGATGAACGGCCTTTGTAGTTTATGATAAAAGCTAGACTATAGTAGGGTTCACCATTGTCGACATTAGTATATTTTACTGATAACCGATTATGAAAATTTCTAATCCAAGGAGCAGCAATCCCCACAGATGCACTTTGCCAATTTGCCGCGTCATTATCATTACTATCAACACTCACATTCAGTAAACATGCTTTGCACGAATTATTTAACAACCTGTAGTCAACTTGCATTGAATACCGTTTTTCCTGCGTTAGTTGCGTTTCAGTTTTTGTTTCCGATGCATTCATTTCCAATAATAAATTTAGCTGCTTAAAATCATATAAATAACGTCCGATTTTAGAGGTAGTAAAAGTAGCGGGATCTGGAAGTAAAGTATTTGCTGTAGTTAACATACTATTATTAATGCTATTATTTTTTTTTATGAACTGTAGTGAAATATTATTCGACGTGTTAAGTGTGTAATTATAATCTGCTTCATAAGTTGGATATACTTTATTATGAGAGATGAATCGCCCCACCTTGGCACGATAATCAGAAACACCTTGCCTTAACATGATCTCAACTGATGCCTCATTACTACAACTATCAATCGCATCTTCGTTATTATAATCGGTACAATAGCGTTCAAATTCTCCAGTAAAATCCATGCCGGTATTAATACTCTTCGTGAGTCGAATAGTGCCATAGATCTCATCTCTTAAATATTGGCGATCTAGCTCTCTTGCCTTTTGCAACTCTAACTCCAGCTTAATATCTGATCGAATGTACTTTAGATATTTAGGCCCTGTTAATAGAGACCATGATTGAGGCTCAGTATTAACTGTATCAGTATTATAATTAAATTTTGTGCTGCTCTCCCAGCTCAAGTTCGGGGTTATCAGCCTGTACTTATGATCAATTACTGAATTGATATAAGTAGTATAATACTCAGAGCCGTGGTTAGAATCAGATCGACCGTCATCAAATAGCTTCTCAAACTCCAGAGAACTATTTGCATCATAGTTCTTCGCCTCTACGCTTCCGTTATAGTTTCCCTCGACCTTTGCTACAATTTCATCTTCATCTAGGTCAATCTCCACACTCCCTCTGCCGTTACCATGAATAGCAGCAGATGATTCAAGGGAGATAGTGATTAATAATAAAATTCTAATAACAATCTTCATGATATCTCAGCGAACATACTCGTTTAATACAACACCTTTAAATTTATCCTTTGGTATCATCTTCTCAGCCGAGTTCATTTCTTCCTGCCCGACTTTTCCATATGGAATAACAACGATCACCTGATCACATACTTCCAATAGTATTCTAGTATCTGCTGATTTTAAAATAGGGGGAGCATCAATAAAGATATTTCTATCTTTATATCGGTTTTTCAAATCCATTAGCAATTTTTTAAAACGAGGATGTGTAAAGTACTCTTCGGTTTCATCGGTAGTATTTCCTGAAGGAATACAGCGGTATCGTGCTATTCCAGAAGCATGAATAACATCATCAACTGTTATTGTTTCATCGACTATATAGTCCAATACACCTAATTGATTCTGCAATTCGAATACACTGCTAATATTTGGCTTATCTATATTACAATCGATAAGTAATGATGTTTTAGTTGAGTCAAAGGAAGTAACAGCAGCAAGATTTCTTGCAAAATAGCTTGCTCCACTCGATGCTGAAAGTGATGTGACCATGACTACATTTTTTGACTCATCTGTCGAAAGCGCGGTTCTAATATCTCTAAACTTATGCAAAGCCTCAGCCTGGTCACTTCTTTGATACACAATTTTTTTCTTATCGAGCTCTTGAAAGGAGAATAACTTCCCTACATTCATTTTTAATATTTCACCAATAGAATTTGTTTCTTTATCAGTAGAAATATAATCGCCATAAAGAAGATCATCATTAATAACAGTGCGTCTAATTGCTCTTTCTAACTTATCCATATCAATTACCCTGAACGACTAAACGCAACCAAGCGACATAAGCATATGCTACGATTACACATAACAAGCAAAGTGATGCTAATGCCAACCAACTGGTATTTTTAACGCTATCGACTTTATTCACATACACGGAAACAGCACCCAATACAGGGACGCTAACCGTATTTTGTAACATAGCTATTGATCTGATTTTTCCATCTAGCATTGACATAAGATAGGCGATAGCAAAGGGAGTCATAATTGCCAATAAAAATCCTGCTATAGTAATATGCATCAACCTCAGTCCTACAGACCTAACAGGAACAACCGCCATTTCTTGTATCTTTAGAGTAAGTCCTTGATTAGCAACATCTATATTCATCGATACTCTTGCATTCTCTCGCTGTCGCAATAATTTCTGGTATATATCTCGGTTAACTTCGTAATCTCTTGTTAGCTGTGCAAGCTCGGCATCTGCTGAATTTATACTTCTTGCCCTTACTTTTTCATCTCCCAGTAAGTTGCGAGTTGCCTTTAGCCTTGTTTTTAGAGCCGCTAGCTGTGTTTCATACTGAGATGACTGACTTCTAAGCTCTTGAAATAATGGATTTAGACTGCCTATTTGTTTTATTTTACTGCCATCATTATTTCTAACATTTTCCATTTTTATTCTTAGCGCGGCTATTTGGTCTTTCAGAATTATCACATCAGGATAACTGTCTAAATAGGTCATTCTTAAAGTATCTAACTGATTCTCAATCGTTGCTATTCGATTTTGAAGCTGCCCTTCTTCTGTCAAATATGCCGAGACTTCTGCCTCCCCAGACAATTGACTTTCTATATTTTTTAATTGGATATTAATTTCTGAAATTTCTAACTCAGTCTCTTCTATTGATCGCTGAAGCTCTAATATTCTCGCTACAACAGTATTAAGGCTATTAGGTGATGCACTAAGATGTTCAGACCTGAAGTTCTTTAACGCCTCTTCTGATCCCCTTAGTTTTCCATGGTAGTTTGATGCTTGCGTAGCAATAAAATCATAGGCTGACTGGCTTTCTAGTCGCTTATTCAACGTACTTTCAGAAATAAATAAATCCGTGAAAAATGCAGCAACTCGTTGAGATTTTATGGGATCATTAGATTTATATTCTATTTTCACTAAACCTTTACCCACACTTAGAATTTTAGTCTTATAAAATGTGTCTTCCCAGAATTGGTCTTTTTCTTTTAACGAAAAACCACTGACGTCTTCACTCATATACTCCAATAATTTATCTTTTGTTTTTTGACCAGAAAGTAGTTGTTTTGCATTCTTGGCTAAATTTTTTACATCTGTCGCAACCGCTGTACCTTCCATTAATGGCTGTAATATATTTTGCTCATCCACAAAAACTGTTGAACTGGATGAATATACTCGCGGCCAGTACCAACCTGCGACTAGCGTACCTATGGATATGACTAAAAATAGTATTAGTGCAAAATTTCTATTTCTCCACACCTCATTGACAGCACTTTTAATAAGATCAAATTGAGTAGCTTGCATTATTTATAATCCTAAAAAAAACGTTCTGGAACTGTAACGATGTCATTCGGAATCAGCTTGTAGTTTGTTTCAAGCTCTCCAGAATTCAATATCTGCCCCAACAGAATGTCATATTGCTGAACCTTATTTTCTTTATTCGTACGGTATAAACTCGCGCGATCAGGAGCGGCAAATTCATTTACACCTCCCGCCTCCAATACAACATCTAGCACAGTCATCCCTTGTCGGTAAGGAACAGATATTGGTTTTTGAACAGCACCTGTTACTCTGATACGAGATATAAACTCGTGACTACTTAGCTGAGTCAATATCACGGTAACTTGTGGCTCTCTTATGTATTTTGATAATTTGCTTTTAATCTCTTCTGCTACCTGCTCAGGCTTCTTCCCTCCGGCTATGACATCGCCAATTAAAGGAACAGATATTCTTCCATCGGGTCTAACAGGAACTGATACCGATAAATCTGCATTACGCCATACATTGACCTGCAATGTATCTTCTACACCAATATAATATTGAGGAATTGTTGCGTAAGTACGATCTGCATCAAGCAATAAATTTAATTTCTCTGGCATAACATTATTAGCACAGCCAGACATAAATATAATACTGAGTAGTAAAAGTCGAAAAATATTTAACATATGTACACCACGGGTCACTTCCTGTATCAACTTGGAAACCATAAAGATGATTTCACGCTTTAAATCAATATCTAAACTTACAATATCAATTTTTTCCCTTTACCTTGTACCACACCAAGCCTATCCACTCGTGTAATGCTGCCTTAGAGTGCCAATGCGCTTCATAGCTTGGAATTAAACTCCAATCAATCTCAATCTTTGTTACCACTGGGCAGGTTATGATTGATAATTTATCAGCAACGCTTTTTGCTCTCGGCATATGCCAATATGACGTAACTAAAAAATAGGGCTTATCTTTAGATATCATAGGCATTAGCGTTTCTAAATTTTCAAATGTGTTCTTTGATTTTTTTCCAATTAGCACATTACTGATATCTAACTTACTTTGAATATATTTTTTTAACAGTTCGGCCTCAGAGTACTGCCCCCTACCTAATCCACCTGGCAAGATAACCTGGGTATTATGTTTAACTCTTAATATTTCAAGCGCCCTATCAGCACGCGTTATCGACCAATCCGAAAGTTGACCGCCATCAATGGTCGGACGCCAGCTTAAGCCACCCGGCATAAGAATTAGACTATTCACATCTTTTCTCACACACACATCCGCTCGATTATTGATTAGCCCTAAACTACCGAGGAACAAACTGGATCCCAAAGGAGTAATCGATAACGACCAAAAAGCTACCGTAAGCAATGACATCACAATTGCTTTATAGTTAAAAAATATCAGGGCTGTACATAACAACAATATGGATATCACTAACCAAAAAATGGGCAGCTGTAATATCTCTTTAATTACATATATAAAGTTCGCCAAAACAGTGTCCTTATTACCTTGCACCCTTACCAAGAACAACGATCTCTACTGTCTGTATTAAAATGAAGAAATCCATAACAACATTATAATTTTTCACATAATAGAGGTCATACTGTAATTTTTCATATGCGTCTTTTTCAGTAGCACCATAGGGATATTTCAACTGTGCCCAGCCGGCAAGTCCAGGTTTCACACTGTGTCTTTGTTTGTAGTATGGAATTTTACCGGCTAAGTCTTCAACAAACTCTGGGCGTTCTGGACGTGGCCCAACTAAGCGCATATCACCTTTAAAGATATTAATTATCTGCGGAAGTTCATCAATTCTTACTTTACGTATAAACTTCCCAATCAAGGTTATTCTATCGTCATTCTTTTTTGCCCACACAGCCTTGCCATCTTTTTCTGCATCGATTTTCATACTGCGAAACTTCATTAATTCGAATGTTTTCCCATCCAACCCTACTCGTGTTTGCTTATAAAATACGGGGTGCCTAAAACCTGATTCCGCGGCTATGATAAAAGCAGTCACTACTAATAAAGGCAGTGTTAATATGAGTATGGTTAAACTGCTAATCACATCAAAAAATCGAGCAAGAAGCATTTTAATACCTGTCCGAGTAAATCCCGGGGTAAATATCAACCACGAAGGACTCAGCATTTCCAGATTAATCTTGCCCTGTTCTCGTTCTAAGAATGTCGGAGGGTGTATGACATTAACGCCGGCCATCCTACAAGCAATCAAACCTTCTGTAGGAAATTGCTTTCTGCGATCTTCTAAAGCTAATACGACTTCATCCACGTTATTCTCCTTAACGTAGGACGATAGTGCCAAACCTTCTAAATGAACCAGCTTTTCTTCTGGCACAGCGATCTCTTCACCGTCAATCGGAATGTAACCAAGCACTTTATAGCTTACTCCGTCTTTTACTCCTCCCTTTTCATTAATGAGAGTCTCTGCTTTTTTACCTGCGCCATAAATTAGTATGTTTCTTTTTAAATAATCGCTATCAATCGTATGAAAAAATATCTCTCTTACTAGGACGACTAATATAAATGAAGTCATTATCGAAATTGCTGTAATTCCCCGCCCCATATAGATAGCCGGAATAACATAAATAAATACGATAAGAGCAAGTGCACCCAAAGTAATTGCAACCAAGCTGCGTAAAATATTACCTGGTAAATAATTATCAGCTATGTGTTGCTGGCTCTGGTAATGACCCAAGGCCAGCATGGATATCATCATGACTACTGAATAGATAACAGAGAATAGCTCGACATTTCCTAGGCTAGGAAATAGGTGGGGTTCAATAATGGCATCAAGACCAAAGCGTAAATAAATAGCTATCCTCACAGACGCATAAAATGCCATTGACTCAGCAACAGCCAATAATACAAAAGGCATTCTTAAATAAAAATTAAATACTTTGATTGTTATCAATTTTTTACCTTAACAAAATTAAGATTTACTCTTAATTTATTCCCTGTTTATTTTAGTACCATCATCCCAGTACTTAATTATTAGCTAGATTTTTTCCGTTAAAATCTCACTTCAAATATATTGAAAATTATTCAAAATATATTTATCACTAACTTTAACACTATCTTTTCTATTCAAATTTATTAGTTAACATTGTTTTACAAAGCCAACTAATAAATTATTAAATTCAGATTTACTATTAACTTACACCAGATTTAATTAAAACCACCAATCTCTAGCACTAAACCACTAGGTAAGATTGTTTTTCAATCGGCTCTCTTAATATCTTCTTAGTCTTGGGCGCATCTTAACGTTTTAAATCTTATTATCAATGATAATTTTTTTTTGTTAGTATGCGCTGAAATTATTTTTGAGATTTATTTCACTATAAATCTAACCAACTATTTTTCACTTTAAATTAATATGGATATTAATATGCACAGCCGTAAAATTTCAGTCATCGGCCTAGGCTATGTAGGCCTGCCCGTTGCTGCAGCCTTCGCAAAAGATCGAACAGTTATCGGTTTTGATATCAATCGAAGAAGAATTGATGAGTTGAGAGATGGGATTGATAGAACCCTTGAAGTTAATGCAGAAGAACTAGAAAAGTGTTTAATTAAATTTACTAATAATAAAATCGACCTAGAAAAAGCTGATTTTCATATCGTTGCGGTGCCAACGCCAATCAATGATGCTAATCAACCAGACCTTACTCCTCTTATTTCTGCATCAGAGACAGTCGGTAGCATTTTAAAAACTGGAGACATTGTTGTTTACGAATCTACTGTATATCCAGGTGCTACTGAAGAAGACTGTGTTCCCGTTCTTGAGTCTGCCAGCGGCCTTGTTTGCGGAAAAGATTTCTTTGTTGGTTACTCTCCTGAACGAATTAATCCCGGTGATAAAGTCCATACATTCTCAACAATTACTAAGGTTGTTTCTGGTCAGACACCTGAAGTACTAGATATTGTTGCCAATGTTTATAGCAGTGTTGTTACTGCGGGTGTTCATAAAGCTCCTACGATTAAAGTCGCAGAAGCCGCTAAAGTTATTGAAAATACTCAACGTGATTTAAATATCGCACTGATGAATGAGCTCTCTATTATTTTTGAGAGAATGGGTATTGATACTGTTGATGTCCTTGAAGCAGCAGGAACAAAATGGAACTTTCTCCCATTCCGTCCTGGGTTAGTCGGTGGCCACTGTATTGGCGTAGATCCATATTACTTAACGCATAAAGCTCAAAAACTAGGTTACCACCCTGAAGTAATATCCGCAGGACGCAGAATTAACGATTCAATGCCTGAGCATGTTGTTGAGCAAACTGTTAAAAGAATGATTCAATCAGACTGTAATGTGAAAGGCGCTAGGGTTGCCATTCTTGGCTTAACTTTTAAAGAAGACTGCCCTGATCTAAGAAACTCTAAAGTTGGCGATGTTGTTAAAGATTTTCAATCGTATGGTGTTGACCTACTGGTTCATGATTCGATGGCCGATAGCGATGAGGCTCAACGTCATTACAATACCCGCCTTTGCGACTGGTCAGAACTTACCAATCTAGATGCCATTGTTTTATGCGTTTCACATAAAGAGTATAAAACGGTAACACCCGAGCAATATAAATCGATGCTTAATACGAGCGGGGTATTTATGGACGTAAAATCTACGGTTGATCGTGATCTATTTTTAGAAAATAACATAAACCTTTGGCGCCTATAATTACTACTAATTTAAGATGAGTATGAGCTACCGTGAAAAACTTTGACATTATTAAGCAAGAGCTACTCGATTCACCCAAGCAGTGGTTAATTACTGGTGTTGCTGGCTTTATTGGATCTAATTTATTAGAAACACTTTTGAAATTAAACCAAACGGTTGTCGGCTTAGATAACTTCGCAACCGGCTACCAGCGGAACCTTGATGAAGTAGAGGGCCTAGTTTCAAAAGAACAATGGTCGAAATTCACCCTGCAAACGGGTGATATCCGCAATATTGATGATTGTAAAAAAGCAGCGTTAGGGGCTGATTACATTTTACATCAAGCAGCTCTTGGGTCGGTACCTCGATCGATCAATGATCCCGCCACTACCAATGACGTAAATATTTCTGGCCACTTGAATATGCTGATTACGGCTAGAGATGAAAAAGTCTCTGGTTTTGTCTATGCCGCATCGAGTTCGACTTATGGAGATCATCCTGCTTTACCTAAGCAAGAAGAAAATATTGGTAATCCGTTATCACCCTATGCTGTTACTAAGTATGTAAATGAGCTTTATGCCAATGTCTTTAATCGTACCTATGGCCTAAAAAGCACAGGTTTACGCTATTTTAATGTCTTTGGTCCTCGCCAAGATCCTGATGGTGCTTACGCGGCTGTAATTCCTAAATGGACAGCTTCGATTCTTAAAAATGAAACACTTTTCATTAATGGTGATGGTGAGACGAGTCGTGATTTCTGCTTTGTTGACAATGCAGTTCAGGCCAATATTCTAGCAGCAACTAATAATACGTCTGATGATAGTGAAGTATTTAACGTTGCATGTAATGCACGTACTTCTTTGAACGAATTAAAAGACATAATTTTTTCATCTTTAATAAAGTTCAATCCAACGATTCCAGCCATTGAGACTGAGTATCGTGAATTTAGAGCCGGTGATGTACGCCACTCTCAAGCTGACATATCAAAAGCAGCTGAACTTATTGGTTACAATCCTAGCCATAACATACAAGAAGGTATCGCAGTCGCAATGCCTTGGTATTTAGCTAAGTTCGTATAAAAAGCCTAATAATCACAAGGAAGTATTTGATGGGTTTCGTTGAAACCCATCAATAATCTGTTATGAATAATCAAACCAGTGAATTAATTCGAGCACTCCGCCTTCTGCTTATTATGGGCTTAGTACTTGTACATTTTGGCAGCTTTCCAGATTCATCATTAGATCCATTTCAAGGCGTGGTAAATCCTGAACATTTTATTTCAGCATCGATAAATAGTTTTTTTCTCTATTTTTTCTTAAGTGCAGTACCAGTCTTAAGTATAATCTCTGGTTATTTATATAGCCAAAAAGGTAAACCAAATTACGCTCAAGCGCTTAAAAAACGAGTTTTAACCGTAGTATTACCTTCTATAACATGGACATCTATCTGGCTAGCCTTTGCTTTCATACTGTATTCAATTGGAAAAAGTAGTAATCAATTTACCTATTACGATGCAGGATTTAGTGATTTTTCGATGCTGCATTTATTCAACGGCATAATTGGAGTTACCGACTCTCCTTTCGCATTACAGTTTTGGTTTATTCATGATTTAGTTCTATCATTATTATTAACGCCCATTCTTTATCCCATTATTAAGCGCGCGCCCTTTCTTTTAGCTGGCTTATTCATCTTATGGGCCGCGGAATGGGAAGTGCCTGTATTTTTTAATCTAAAAGTACTTACTTTTTTCTCTGTAGGTCTCTACCTTGGGCAGCGTAGCTGGCAACCCCGCGAGCTTAGTTTTCTTAACAATATTTCTATCGTAACGTTTATTGCCCTAATTTTAGGCCGTATATACACACCTTATTTTAATAATGGTGATATGCCATACGAAACAGTTTATGAGCTGATTTTACGTTCAATAGGTACCTTTGCTGTTTTCAGCCTAGCGCTGCAGTTACGCAAACATGTACCGGTAGTATTTAACTGGTTGTCAAATAACTCGGGTTACGCTTTCTTTATTTTTGCAGCTCACTTCCCTCTTATTATCTTATTCAAACAAGTTTTGTCGATGACTCATATGTTTAATGGCGCCGCTGGCCAAGTTACGCTATGGGTATTAGCGCCAACAATTACTGTTGGCTTTATTATCATCGCAGCAAAACTTCTCAATAAAATATTTCCAAGCTTGTACAAATTTCTTAATGGCCAGAGATCAATATAATGACAACATTAGCTGGGGTTACATGGACGATCACCCCACTTTCAGGCAATCACGACATTATTACAAAAATTTATAATGAGCTTGCAAGCAACTATCCAAATTTGCCAGCAAACAATCATTGGTCATACATCCGATCATTACTCAGTGATTTTTATCAGGAAACACAGGTGTTTATTGCTGCTGCTAGAAATAATGATAAATTATTCACGGCAATACCTTTGGTCCTAAGCAAGCAAAAAAAGTATGGATATCGCTGGGTTGAATTTGGCCTTCCTTTTCATAAACACATGAATCTAATTTCCATACCTGATATTTCTGAAGATAAAATATCAAAAATATTTTCACAGCTAGAAAATTCCATTCATGAGTTACCGTTAAATTGGCACCGCTTAGCTATTCGCAATGTCTTACTTGATTCTGTCATGAGTAGAGAATTAGTCAGTAATGACTCAGTTATTGAATATACTGATGACAGCGCATGGTTTGATACCAGCAGCTGTAATGCTCCAGAATCTATAATTTCTAAAAAATTAGTAAAGAACTTAAATCGATTGCAAAAAAAGATTCTTGCTATTGATGATCAATGTGAATTATTTGAAGTAAGCTCGACAGATGACATTAATACGGCGCTGCTTACATTCCGCTCAATCGAAGAAAGTAGTTGGAAAGGAAATGACGGTATTGCCATTAATAGCAGTGATAAATTAATTTCTTTTTATTCTAAAATGATTAATGAATTCTCTTCACGCAAACAAGCTAGAATCTTTCATTATGGATCTGAAAATAAAATCTACGCCTCCGCATTAGGCTTTCAGCTTGGTGATAGTCTATATATCCATAAAATTTCCTTTGACCAAAATTATATGGAAGTTGCTCCAGGCAGCTTACTTATGCTTGAAGTTATAAAGAAATCATTGCTGAATAAGCAGATTAACAAAGTAAGTTTAGTAACCTATCCCGACTGGGCTAAGCGCTGGCATCCTCAATATGCTCCAGCCATAAATTATGTCAGCTATCATAGATCGGTTGCAGGGTATTTATTACAATCAGTGGTCTCTATTTGGCGAACCAGCAAGCCCTTGCTCAAGCAATTACAGGCTAAATTTTCTGTAGTTAATAATTAATTAGAGCCTCTCAAAAATTTCTTCATTTATTGAGATAGTTAAAATCTATTTTCTATATACTCATAGCTCAATTAGCTAAATCAGTGAGCGGCTCATTTTATGGAATTATTAGCCCTCTTTATGAGTGCTCTTATTGCGGCAACGTTATTACCCATGGGCTCTGAAGTTATCTTGCTTGGCCTTCTCAGCCAAGGGTATAACCCGCTAGCACTATGGGCCGTCGCAACGCTAGGGAATAGCTTAGGTAGCTGTATCAATTATGCTTTGGGCTATTGGGCGAGCGACTATATTAATAAAAAATATCACAATGCCAAAGCATGGAAACATGCCCAATCTGCCTATAACCGATACGGCAGCTGGAGCTTGTTATTTGCCTGGCTGCCCATCATTGGTGATCCCATTACCCTGGTAGCGGGCTTAGCACGCACTCGCTTCAGTTTATTTCTATTGCTTGTGGTGATTGGCAAGGGCGCGCGCTACTGGCTAGTAATCGCCGTCGGTCAGTCAATCTAATAAAAATCGTTTTTATCTATTTGGCAATCCATTACAATGCAAAAGTAGCAGCACCGACTCGCTATAATCCCCATAGACACCTTACTTCTGCATTGATAAGCCATGACTGATAACGATGATTTTTTCCTGCAGGAAATGCAGGGGGTAGCAAAAATTAAGCAGACCCAAAAGGTCGATTTAACACAACCGCATAAAGCGACCGAAGCGCAACAACTTCGCCAGCAAGCCGCTACTCAAGAAAAAATTCGCAATAATACCAATCACCTACAGGATTATGCGATTGATCGTGTGCAACCGCACGCTGAATTAGGCTATCGCTGTCATGGTATTCAAGATAATGCTTATCGCCGATTACGTCAGGGTAAAAACCCAATTGATGCCCGCTTAGACTTGCATAGAATGACGATAGAAAAGGCCCGAGAAGTTGTATTCAGCTTCATTAATGACTGTGTTAAATATGATTTGCGTACCGTGCTTATTATGCCAGGGAAAGGAGATCGAAATAACGAGGACCCTGCCCTACTAAAGAGCCATCTCATTCACTGGTTACCGCAATTAGCCGATGTTTTGGCTTATCACACCGCCCAGCCAAAAGATGGTGGCGCCGGAGCCTTGTACGTTCTTTTACGTAAGAGTGAGAGCAACAAAAAAAACGCCCGAGAACGGTTAAGTAATGGGCGTGATTAATATTAACTAACAAGGTGTCTATTTAGATGTCTATTTAGCGCCTTGGCTTACCTCAGCGGTATCTGGATCAACCACATCATTACTCATCTTCGGTAATAACGTATTCAACAAGATGGCAGATAAACCCGCCATAGTCACCGCTGAACCGAAGATATTCTGTACCATTTTAGGCATTTCTTTTAGCAGATCAGGCACCATCGCAACACCCAGACCCAGACCAAAAGAGACTGCCATAATCAACATAGTACGACGATCAAGTTCTAAAGTAGCGAGAATGCGTATACCGGCAGCAGCAATGGTACCGAACATCACCAGTGTCGCACCGCCTAATACAGGCTTTGGCAACTGCTGAAAGATCCCACCGATGACAGGAAATAAACCAATCAGTACTAGCATGCCCGCTACCCAGAAAGCGACATAGCGACTGGCGATACCGGTTAACTGAATCACCCCATTATTTTGGCTAAAGGTGGTATTTGGGAAAGTATTAAAAACAGCAGCAATCAAAGAATTACAACCATCGGCTAATACACCCCCTTTAATGCGAGCGTCATAAACCGGGCCCGAGATGGGTTGCTTAGAAACCATTGACGTCGCGGTTAAATCACCCGCTGATTCAATCACTGTAACCAAATAAATAAGCGCTACTGGAATGAAAGCTTCAACATCAAAAGAAAAACCATATTTGAAAGGAATCGGTAAGGCAAACCAATCCATCGTCGCAAGCTTGGAGAAGTCGACCTTGCCCATCATATAAGCGGCAATCATACCCAGTACCATGCCAAAGAAAATCGCCCCAGCTCGAATTATAGGGTTCTTACTTTGGTTTAATAGAATGATAACTAATAAAACACCGCCACCTAGCGCGAGATTTTCTAGGCTACCAAAATCGGGGGCTTTAAAACCACCGGCTAGATCAGTCATGCCTACTTTAATTAAATAAAATCCGATCGTTGTAATAACGATACCGGTTACCAGCGGATTGATGAACGTTTTAAGCTTGTGCAGGAATTGGCTCAGGAAAATTTCTATAAAGGCGCCTAAGAAACACACGCCAAAAATCAAACTTAATATCTCTTCAGGACCGCCGCCTTTTGCCTTAGCAATAAACCCCGCGGCCAAAATAGAACCTAAAAAAGCAAAGCTGGTACCTTGTAGCGCCACCATGCCAGAGCCAATAGGTCCGATTTTTTTGGCTTGAATAAAAGTACCGACACCCGATACGATTAACGCCATGCTGATAAGGTAAGGAATTTCTGCTCCCAAACCCAAGACGCCACCGATTATTAAGGTGGGCGTAATGATGCCCACAAAGCTGGCGAGCATATGTTGTAACGCTGCCAGAATGGCTGCGGGAACAGGCGGTCTATCATCAAGACCATACAGTAAATCTGAATTGGGGTTGGCCATACTTAATTCCTTGATTATTACTAATGGTCAAAACATACCAATATTCTGACCATTTGGTCTAGTAATAACATAAAAAATCATCCCAAAGATGACAGTGTCCGCGATTAAGTAAGGCTCTTTATTCTCTTATACTTAATCTTTTGCCATTGTTGCAGCTGATCGGAAGATAAGATATTGGGCAAAATCTGATCAACACGATCAAACATAGACTGCTGGTGATTTATTCCAATGGCACGCCCCCCCAAGAACTCCTTTTGATACGCAACTAAGTTAGTATTCACCAACGAACGCATCGTAAGTTGTTGTGTGGAAGTCAGTGCCAACTTACCTGCTAAGCGATCTAAGCGTTTATTGATGCGTTTTTCTGCCTGCTCGACCATCATCAAACTCGCTTGCTGCCTCTGCTCTGCAGAAAGCACCTGTTGCATATTCGCAATCATTTTGTCACGCAGTACTAACATCAAGTGCTTTTTCTCTGACTTATCAATATCGTACTTACGTAGATTTTGAAAGTCATCGCGATAGGTACTACGAATAGTGTGAACTTGTTGTGATTGCTGCTCAGTTAGGTTCAGCTGTTCCCAATCTAATTGCTGGCCGTGATTCTCGCCTAAAGACATAGCAACCGAACCAATCCCAATCGATAGCATTACTGCAACCATTAAGCGTTTCATAATCTAACCTTTATTATTTTTATTAACTATTCATTACGATAGATAGAGATAGACAACCAATATAGACTTTTGTTGCCTTAATTGGAGCATTAACAGGTAAAGAAGCGTCATAATATTCAGTTTTAATCGCTTAGCTGAGTATTATTGGGTGCCAAATGTAAAACAGCATCAAAAATTGAAGCTCTGCATTGCCAGCACTGTCTAACAATTCCTTTAAGTAATATCATATAAAATCTCTAAAACCAGAATGAAAAATACCTCATGATTAAAGTACTAACAGCGCTGACTTTATTACTAACTTTAGCCGCGTGTGCTAGCCAAGGCATTTCAAAAGATATGCTTAATAAAGATTTATTAGATAAAGCTAAGCCGCTATATACGGCTTGCTTAGCAGAGTATAAGAAAACAATGTCCGATGATGATGCTAAGAAAGCGTGTACTGAGAAGCTGAAGAGTAGCTATAAGAAAGTGACTGCAGCATAAATAAAAAAAAGGCTAGTTAATATTAACTAGCCTTTTTTGTTAACGCAAAAACAACTGATACGCAGGGTTATCCGTTTCATTCCAATAGGTATAACCCAACTCGGTTAAATACACCTCAATCTCTTTCAGCGGGTGCTTATCTTTCGGAACTTGTAAACCGACCAAGACTCGGCCATTCGCCGCGCCGTGATTACGGTAATGGAAAAGAGAAATATTAAACTTCTTACCCAAAGATTTTAAGAACTGCAATAACGCACCTGGGCGTTCTGGAAATTCAAAGCGGTACAGTAATTCATCATTAACAGAATCTGGCGCATGACCACCGACCATATGACGAATATGGTATTTCGAAATTTCGTCTTCGGTTAAATCCAGTACTGGATAATCTTTTGCATCCAGTTCTGTTAATAACTGCTGGCGCGCATCTTTTTCGGCACCCACTTTCACACCGACATAAATCTGCGCCGAGTTATCATCACGATAGCGATAATTAAATTCAGTAATTGGACGCTTGCCTAATAAGCTACAGAACTGCTGGAAGCTACCCGGGCGCTCTGGAATAGTCACCGCGAGTAACGCTTCTCGACCTTCACCAATCTCTGCCACTTCCGCGATATAGCGCAAGCGGTCAAAATTAACGTTGGCGCCACTCAAAATGGAGACTAAGTTAGCCCCTTGAATACCTTCGCGCTCCACGTATTTTTTCATCCCCGCAACACCTAGTGCACCTGCAGGCTCACACACTGCACGGGTATCATCAAAAATGTCTTTAATCGCAGCGCATAGCTCATCCGGTGAGCAAGTGATCACTTCGTCGACATAATGACGAGCGATTTCCCACGTGTTTTTACCGATTTGAGCAACCGCAACACCATCGGCAAAAATACCAACGTGAGGCAAGGTCACACGACGGCCCGCCGCTAATGCCGCATGCAAGCACGCAGATTCAGTCGATTCAACACCGATAATTTTAATCTCAGGACGTAAGAATTTAACATACGCCGCAATACCCGCGATGATGCCACCACCACCGACAGGAACGAATATGGCATCAATAGGGTCATTCAGCTGACGCAAGATCTCCATACCAATCGTGCCTTGGCCAGCAATGACTTCAGGGTCGTCATACGGATGAATGTAGGTAAAGCCCTTTTCTTCGACGAGCTTTTGCGAATAAGCGAAGGCTTCATCAAAGGTATCACCGTGCAATATCACTTTCGCGCCACGCGCCTTGCAAGACTTCACCTTGATATCAGGGGTAGTACGAGGCATCACGATCGTCGCTTTAATGCCCAATTTTTTCGCGGCTAATGCTAAGCCTTGCGCGTGATTACCGGCCGAAGCAGCAACGACACCCGCCGCCTTCTCTTTATCGGTAAGCTGCACGACCTTGTTATAGGCCCCACGAATTTTAAAAGAATAGACCGGTTGCTTATCTTCGCGTTTTACCCAAATATTATTACCCAGGCGCTCTGAAAGAAATGGCGCAATATGCAAAGGTGACTCAATCGCTACGTCATAAACGTTAGCAGACAGGATCTTCTTGATATATTGGTCTAACAACTTAGAACTTGGGCTGGCGGAAGTACGGGCAGTCATGATCTATACTTTTTTAGTGTATGAAAACAAGCATTGTAGCGAATAAGGATTTATAATGCTTGCCGTGACCTTATTTAATTTTGCACTCCCATTTTAGAGCCTAGCCATGTCATCATCTGCGAATACCCTAACTTCTGATCAATTAAAAGCCGCTGTCGGTCAAGCCGCTGCTGACTACATCAAGCCGCATTTAGAGACCGATTCCATCATTGGTGTCGGTACAGGGTCTACTGCGAACTGCTTTATTGATGCATTAGCCGAATTTAAGCATTATTTTGATGGCGCAGTTGCCAGCTCAGAAGCCACCGCCGAACGTCTAAAAAGCCATGGTATTCCGGTTTATGATCTAAATTCAGTCGTTGAACTTGAGTTTTACGTTGATGGTGCCGATGAGATTAACCATCAGCTAGAAATGATTAAAGGTGGCGGTGGTGCGTTAACGCGCGAGAAAATCGTTGCCGCCGTGGCGAAAGAATTTGTCTGCGTCGCCGACGAAAGCAAGCTAGTCGATAACATGGGCCAGTTCCCACTACCGATTGAAGTGATTCCAATGGCGCGCAGTTTTGTTGCCCGCGAAATGGTTAAGCTGGGCGGTGACCCGGTATTACGCCAAGGATTTGTGACCGATAACGGTAATATCATTTTGGATGTGCATCATTTCAAGATGGCCGCCGATTCAAGTGTTGCCCCTAAATTGTTAGAAGCCAATGTCAATCAGCTAACCGGCGTTGTCACTAACGGCTTATTTGCAGCTCGCCCTGCGGATACGTTACTGCTAGCGACCCAAGAAGGTGTTAAGACGATAAAAGCGTCTAAATAACTCAAGTAACGAACACCTCTAAATTCGCAAGGAGCTGCGCAGAGAATGAAATCATGGCTGAAAGCACTGTTAATAAGTGTCGTTATATTAGCTGGATGTATTTTTTATCTGCCCACACTTGCTAAGCAGGGAATTAATTCCCTGCTGCCTTGGGTTATGGAACAAGCCGACCTCGAACAAGGCAGCGCCAATATTAGCCAATTGACCTGGCGAAAACTCCACATTGATCAAGTTCAATTTTTCTTCCCTGAGCACAATAGCCAAATAGATTTACACGATCTTAATATCACCTTCTCACCTTGGGAATTAATGTCAGGCAAGATTAAACAGCTCACGGTAGAGTCTGCTCGGCTAGAAATTTTACCGACTCATCTTGATGATGAAAAAACACCCAATCAAAATATGATTAACCGAGTTCAGCCTGAGACAGTAGAAAATGAAGCGGCTGAAGCCGTCGCCTTAGAACTAGCAAGTCTAGACTCCATTTTTCATCAGCTTCCGCTCGATAGCCTAGAAATAAAGCAGTTTAAACTCGTTCATCCCCAAGGCATCATTGAAACCAGCATCTCGCTGAATAAACAGCAGCTCAGTATCAGTAATACTATTGCAACGAACCTCTTAACAAAAAAATTAAAGCACCAATTCACGCTGAATAATCTGGGTGAAATCAGTAGCCTTATATTTATCGAGCAACAGCCGGCTCCGATTTTCAACCTACAGGCTCACTGGACAGTATCCAGCGATCAGACAAAAAATATCCTATTGAATTTACAGCAAAGCGCTGACATTCAATCTTGGCTGGCGTTAATCAAACAGCAAGACCAAGCACCCCAGTTAAAGGCAGAAGTAGCCATTCAAGCTTGGAATTTAGAGCTCAAGCTACCGAAAGTTTTTGACAGCCAATATCAGTTTTTAAGCCAGTTATCCGCGACCGGTTTATTACAAGTTAAAGTCGACGATTTCAATCTCTTTGATCCCACGAAAAAAGAAAACATTATTGAAGATGCTGAGTTCGCAATTAACCTGCAAACAAATATCGACAATAAACGTGAAGAGCAGTGGCAATTCAGTATTGATACGTTTGATCTTGCAGGAGAACTCAATGCCCTCGCCCCGATTGACCTTGAAATTAAACAATCCCTTAAAAAAGCAATTTCATTAACCTGTGCACTTAAGCAAGAAAGTAGCCAGTGCCAGTGGCAAGGACAGCTCGTACAGCAGGTAAGCGGCGAGCAACTAAAACATAAAACCGAGCTGACATTAGACGGTCAGTTTAATAGCCAGACAAACAATACAAGTGAATTCATTAGCCAACAGATCCTGAACTTTAGTACACAGCAAGAAAACCCGTTATGGCCTAAATTAAAAAATGAAAGCCAAGGCGAGGTTATCGTTCAAGGACAGAAAAATAATAACAACTGGCATTGGCAGCTGAGCTTACCCCACGGCCTTAATAACCAAAGCCAATATTTAGAAACACTATTCACGGACAAACCCGATGCCCAACTCTCTGCTATCCATTGGCAGTTACTGCCCGATTGGTTCATCGAAGGAATTAACGGCGAACTGATACAAGCAAAAGCGTTTTCTGTCGTTGTTGACCAACTGAATTGGCAGCATAAGAAAGAGTCATTGCAGCTAGATAATGCTCAGCTCAGCTGTAACTTCGATTGGTTAAAGCTGCAGTATTCACCACAACTAAGAAGTCAGCAGGCTTTGTCACAGTTACCACTGGCCTGCCACTGGCAAGTAAAGAACCAAGCAAGCCAATGGAATCAATGGCCCGTCCCTTCACTATCTTTCAAAGGGAACATTGATCTTTCGTCTATCGATTTAAGCCAAGCAAAATTGAACACCTCCATGAGCTTATCTGGCTTAGCTAATAGCTTAGATTTAACCTTATTAGCCCAACACGATTTTAGTAATTTACAGCAAGGCAGTGCTCAACTGTATTTAAAGAACCTAAAACTTGATTGGCAAAAAATGGGATTAATTAAAATGGCTGAGCTAACCCAAGCACAGCTTTTAGATGGCAGTATCTCAGCCCAAGGCTGGGTGCAATGGGGGCAGTATCAAGCAGACATTTTTGATGATTCAAGTATTGCCTGGCGTTGGCAGCCTGACTTAATGTTACGCATCGATGATATGTCAGGTGTCTATCAAGAGTTAACCACCTGGGAAGACATCGATGTTCAACTCGCCATACGTCGCCCTTTTTATACCGACTTCCGCATCGACAGCCAAATATCTGCGCTCAGTATTAATCCAGGAATTAATATCGCCAATGTCTTGGCCCGAAGCACCACCACCATTCCAGCAGATTTCTCCCAAGCGTTAATCGTTATCGAAGAAGTACATACCGATGTGTTAGGCGGCCGCATCAATGTTCCTTTAATTCGCTTTGATACCCGCCAAGAAGTGAATGCTTTTGGCATTGAAATAGAAGGCTTACAAGTCGAGCAGTTGGCAGCCTTAGAAGCGGGTTCAGGCATTACCGCTACCGGCCAATTGGATGGTGTATTGCCGATTATATTATTACCTGCTGGGCCACAAGTACCGGCGGGTATTTTGTACGCCCGCGCCCCTGGAGGTATTGTCCAGTACCGCGGATCCACGGCTGATAGCTTGAAGCAAAGTGACCCTAGCGTAGGTCTAGCCATGCAAGTATTAGACGATTTTCGTTATGACAAACTTGAAAATAAAGTTACCTATCAACCAAATGGCGAGCTAAAGCTGGGCTTGCAGTTTCAGGGTCATAACCCAACGTTCTTTGATGGCCAAGCAACACATTTTAATTTAAACCTAGAGTATAACTTGCTCGACTTACTTGAGAGCTTACGCATCAGTAATGATATTGTGCAAAAGCTTGAGAATAAGTATCAATAATGCAAAAGTAGACAAAGCCGTACCGACTAATCCTATGCAACAAATCAGACACGACGAAACACATACGTTAATAACAGGGAATACCATGAAAACATTCACCCTATTAGCACTGGTAATAATGACCAGCGCCTGCACACTAAAAGTGGCCGCGCCCGACAAGCCAATCACCATTAATTTGAATGTGAAGATTGAGCACGAAGTGCGCATTAAAGTTGAAAAAGAGCTAGAAGATTTATTCAGTGAAGATAGTGACCTTTTCTAACATCGATTAAAAAATATTTTAAAAAACATGTGCGAATAACATGAATAAAAAGGAACATATTATGACTTTAAAATCTTTATTTATAACGGCTGCTCTTTTAATGACAAGCCAACTTACATTAGCGCTGACGGTTGATGAAGCTCAGAGCAAAGGTCTATTAGGTGAAAATGCTAGCGGTTATTTAGAAATGACCCCTAGAGGTAATGCCGACGCGAAAAGCTTAATGGATGTAACGAATAGCAAGCGCAAAGCAAAATATCAAAGCATCGCAACTAAGCAAAATACAGATTTGAAAAGCATTGAAAAAATTGCCGGTGAAAAAATCACAAGTAAATTAAACGCAGGTGAATTTTTTAAAGATATCGATGGTAAGTGGCACAAAAAATAACATTACAAAATAAATTTTTAACAAGGAAGCTCCAATGGAAATGTCGACAATCATTACCCTCGTGGTAATTGCTGCTGCAATTTTTTATATCATCAGCATTTACAACAATCTCGTTACGTTTAAAAATCGTTATGAAAATGGATTCTCACAAATTGAAGTTCAGCTTAAACGCCGCTATGACCTGATTCCTAATTTGGTTGAAACAGCAAAAGCGTATTTAAAGCACGAGTCTGAAACACTGACCGCCGTGGTTGAAGCGCGCAATGAAGCAATGGCAGGCCTTAAAGCTGTTGCTAGCAACCCATCAAGCGCTGCAGCCATGAGTAAACTGGCTGGAGCTGAAGGTGCATTAGCGGGCGCAATGAGCCGCTTTAACGTCACGGTAGAAGCTTATCCAGATTTAAAAGCCAATACCAATATGATGCAGTTAACCGAAGAACTCACCAGTACTGAAAACAAAGTAGCGTTTGCACGCCAAGCCTTTAATGATGCGGTGACAACTTACAATACTTTCCGCCAGTCTTTTCCACCTGTTTTCTTTGCAAATAAATTTGGCCATACCAAAGATGCAACGTTATTAGAATTTGAAGATACTGTGCAAATTCAAGCAGCACCTAAAGTTAGTTTTTAAAGATAAGCGGTAATAGATAATGGATTTCTTCGGCCATCAAGACCAAGCGCGTAAACGTACCAAGCAGCTGATTGTATTATTTGTGTTGGCGCTCTTCTCGCTGATTTTATTAACCAACTTGATGGTCGCAGGGTTGCTCTGGGGATATCCTGATATTTTCCCAAATTTAGCCGCAGAGAAAATAAAAGATCCCTCGTTACTCGATATCTTTCATTATATTTCTTGGCAAACTTGGCTGACGATTTCTGCCGTCATCTGTAGCTTTGTGGGTATTGCCTATATTTATAAAGCCATCAAGCTCAGTAGTGGTGGTTCTTCGATTGCAGCCTCCTTAGGGGGCCGTTTAGTACAGCCTAATAGCGACGACTTTTACGAAAGACGCTTATTGAACATCGTGGAAGAAATGGCCATTGCCTCTGGCATGCCCGTTCCACAAGTATTCCTAATGGATGATGAAATTGGCATCAATGCTTTTGCGGCGGGTTTCCAGCCCTCGGATGCGGTAATTGGTATCACCCAAGGATGCTTAACCAAGCTTTCTCGCTTACAACTGCAAGGGGTTATTGGCCACGAGTTCAGCCATATTCTCAACGGGGATATGCGCATGAATATGCGTTTAATCGCTATTTTGTTTGGCATATTATGCATCGGTTTATTAGGCCGATTTATTCTTGAGCTAGGCTCAGGCAGACGCCATCGTCACTCGAGTAAAAATGATAAAAGTGGTGCCCCCATATTTCTTATCGGCCTAGGATTTATGGTCTTAGGCTATAGCGGCGTATTTTTTGGCAAGCTGATTCAATCGGCTGTTAGCCGTCAGCGAGAATACTTAGCCGATGCCAGCGCTGTACAATTCACGCGCGATCCACAAGCCATTGCAGAAGCTTTAAAAGTGATTGGCTATGGTGGCGTCGGTTCCGCTATTGGCAGTAGTCGTCGCGAAGAGTTCAGTCACGCCTTCTTTGGCAATGCCATTTACAGCAACTTCTCTAATCATTTTGGCTTCTTATCGACCCATCCAAAATTAGAAGAACGTATTCGCCGCATTGATAAAAACTGGGATGGCGAGTGGGTCGAACCGCAAACCTTGAAACAAGCTTACGACGAGTCACCAGCACTTGTGCCAGAGGCAAAGATAAGACCTGAAGAACTAATAACCGGAATCGCCGCAGCCATGACGGCAGCCATCGATTTTGATGCGCCTAAGAGTGCTTCTGAGGGTAAGCGCAAGCAAGATCATCTCAATGCTGAAGCAGAGCTAACCAAGGCCGCACACGACCCAATGAAAGCCCGAGGGTTATGCTACACCCTATTATTAGCGCCCAATACCTCACTAGTACACGACCAACAGCTGGACCTGATTAAGCAATATTGTGGCGAAGGTGTCTTTCAATCGGTTATGCAGCTCATTCCGCTGGTCGTACTGCTTGATGAGAGTAAGCGCTTACCCATGATCGACAAAGCGATCCCTGCACTTAAGTTGCTAACCGCTGATCAATACACTGAATTTAAACAACTACTGATCAAGCTAGTAAAAGCTGACGGCAAAATAGATTTATTCGAATGGTGCTTATATCGCATGATTCTTCAATACTTAAACCCTGCTTTCGATAAAGCAAAAGCCATCAAAACCAAACACGGCAATGTTAAGAAGCTAGGTGCTGAAATTGAAACCGTGCTTTCTTTTGTCGCCAATCATGGCCACGATTCGCTAGAAGGCGCACTGGAGAGTTTTGATATCGCCGCTGGCATCGCGGGGTTTGAAGGGTTAAAACTGCAAGCAAAAACAGAATCGTTCAAAAGCTTTAATGTGGCCCTCGATACATTGACTGAAGCCTTCCCTCACGTTAAAGGGCGTATCATGAAGGCACTAGCAGCCTGCGTGCGGGCAAACGGTGTAGAAGTCATTGAGCGTGAGTTAGTGCAAACTATCGCTGCTATATTGGAGTGCCCGACTCCTGATTTGTTTGACTAACGCCTACTGACTGCCTCTGTATTATTTGCTACATCTAACGGAAACGATCTTTTTCGTAGAATGGCGGCTTCTCACCATGGAGCCAAGTCGCCACGACTGATAGAATGCTGCCAACTTTAAAATCCACTGTCTGATGACGGAATTATCTTTATGAAACAATACTTAACGTTTGGCTTTGTACTCGCGGGCCTGGCGAACATCTTTGGTGTTCTTGGCTTTTCTTTAGGCTTTCAAAACGAGCTATTAACCAGCTACTATCCACAAATATTCAGCCACTTTGGTTTAGGCATGATTATTTTATGGGGCATGGCGTATATCTCAGTATCCACTGAGCATCCACGCGCTTCCCGCTTAATCTTTGTTTTCTTCATTGAAAAGATGGTTTACGTTGGCACCGCCGTGTACTTCTGGTTTGTGATGAAGCCAGACATTGCCGTTATGTGGAATGAATCTATACTGACCACGATCTTCATGGTGATTTATGGTCTTAACGATTTATTATTTGGCCTAATGTTTTTATACGCTTGGCTTCAATATAGAAAATAATAAGAACGCTAATCTTATTGAAAGCTAAAAGCATTCGATCGCTCTGCCATAAAAGGCAGGCAAAAAAATACCCGCTAAGTGTGAACTTCGCGGGTATTTTTTTAGCAATTAATTACGCCTGAATTAATAATCAGAAGTAATAATCAACAGTTAAGTACAAAGCAGAGAACTTAGACTCATCGTTTGCAGCATTACCTGCATCTGCAACATCGCCATTAGTATCTAGATAGTTAGATTGAGTTAAATACTCAGCATAAAACCAACCTGGGCCATAGTTGTAGCTAACACCCGGAGCAAACGCAACCATATCACTGGCCTTGTTACCCTTAGTATCAGATGAAGCACCCGTATATTCAATATAATAGTTGAATGGACCATCTGCATAAGAAACAGTCAAAGCCTGACGAAGCGTTTTAACTTCATCTGCACCAACAGCAATCTGATCCAAACCATCACGCTGAGTACCCATTACTTGAGCCATCACACCTAGGTTGCCATAAGTACCGGTATACCAAACATCCCACGCATTGTGGCCGCCAAAGGTAGAATCAGTATTTGGCTGAGTACCCGTTAGATCTTGTAGTTCACCCTGTTGATAAGAAAAACCAACCGTAGAGCTTGCAGACAAATCATAACCAATGTTGGCAACTGCAGTATTCACTTTACGATACGTTGTTGATGATCCCCAATGGCTATTATCATCCATTGTGTCTGTGCTAGTCGCGCCGAAATCATCAGATACATACCAAGCTAGATCATAGCTAATGGCATCTTGCTTATCACTGAACTTTACACCAACGTCCATCTGATCAGCATAACCACCCAATGCCATATCGCCAGGCCAGAAGTTGATAGTTGCCCAACCAAAAGGTACTGCTGACTTACCAATAACTACTTTACGATCTTCAGAGAAGTTATAGCCTACCCATAATTTATGGAAGCCAGAAGTATCACCTGTCGAGTTATTAGCGCTATCGCTAAAAGAACCTGGGCCAGTACGCCATTCAGAAGATAGCTGCCAATCAGTCCCTTCTTGCTGATGATCAATGTATAAAATTAATGTTTCGCTATTGGTAACACCCAAAGTAGTTGCTTCACGCTCAGAACCTTGTGCTCCAGTATCTTCAGTTGTTTGCTGCTGATTCAACCAAATCCCCCCAGAGATTGCCGTTGAAGCATAGGCCGGAGCTACTGCTGAAGCAGCAATAGCGACTGCTAATAAAGATTTTTTCATTGTGATTCTTCCTATTCTACTTTTCTTATAATATGTTATTTAATAAAACCAAATAACAGCTTAGTCATTCAACATCATCTTACCCAACAAGGTGTGATATAACTCTTTATCACCGATGACTCCCTGAATTTTTTCATCCTGATGAGTCTTCTCATCATGATCAATATCGTCGTCATTTCCTTTCATTATGAATACCGCGTGATCAGTATGATAACGAATTTCCATGACATCCTGCATTGCCGTATCGGCAGCCACACAGGTAGGTGCTGCACTTAACTTAACAATGTCTTGGCCTGTTTGCCACAGCTGAGGAGAGAATTCTTGCCCTTTATAATAAACCTGCTGCTGATCTGCACTTAACCAATAATCATGACGTTTACTTAAGCAATAACCTTTTTCAGTGAACGACATATCAGTGATCGGTCGCATAATAGATTTTGCTTTTAGCACATGAATAGGATTGGTATGGGCAACAAATTGCTTAACATAATCATTCACAGGATTTAATACGATGCTTTCTGGCTTACCCTGCTGAACAATGACACCATCTTTCATAATCGCAATATTAGTCCCCAGCTTCAGCGCTTCGTCTAAATCATGACTAACAAAGATAATGGTTTTGTGGAGCTTTTCTTGCAATTGAATCAGTTCATCTTGCAGCTGTGTACGTATTAACGGATCTAATGCAGAGAAAGGCTCATCCATTAATAGAATATCAGATTCCGTTACCAAAGCTCGCGCAAGACCAACACGCTGTTGCATACCGCCCGACAATTCGCTTGGTTTCAGTTTTGCCCATTGCTGCAAGCCTACCAATTCAAGCTGTGCATCAACACGCTGCTTAATCTCTTTTTTGTCGATGCCTTGTAATTCAAGTGGCATAGCGACATTTTGCGCGACGGTTAACCAAGGCATTAAGGCAAACTTTTGAAATACCATCGACATACGCTTGGTGCGCACAGCTCTTAACGTATCAGCATCAGCACTGACTAAATCAATGATTTCACCTTCATGATCAATTTCAATCGATCCACGAGTAGTATTATTTAAGCCATTGATACAGCGTAATAAACTCGATTTGCCAGAACCCGAAAGTCCCATCAGGACGCAAATTTCGCCCTTATTAATTTTCAGGTTGGCTTTATTAACCCCCACAACCAAACCTGTCTTATCACGTATTTCATCGCGTTCTAGGCCTTGATCTAACAACTCAAGCGCACGCTCAGGTTGGTCACCAAAAATCACATCAAGATTTTTAATATTAATCATTTTGCTTGTCCCGCTTTAAAGATACGATCAAGTAAAATGGCTAACAATACGATGGCTAAGCCGGCTTCAAATCCACTCGCAATATCAACAGTATTCAAAGCACGTACCACAGGCTTGCCTAAGCCGTCTGCACCTACAAGTGCAGCAATAACCACCATCGATAACGACAGCATAATACATTGAGTCACACCGGCAGCAATACTGGTCGCAGCCGCAGGTAACTCGATACGGAATAATATTTGGCGCTTAGTGGCACCAAACGATCGACCCGCTTCTAGAATATCTTGTGGGACTTCGGAGATTCCCAAGTACGTTAATCTTATCGGTGCCGCAATGGCAAAAATGATGGTAGATATTAATCCAGGTACAACACCTAAACCAAATAGGGTGAGTGTTGGGATTAAGTATACAAAGGTCGGAACCGTTTGCATTAAATCTAAAATAGGCTGTAAAACTTTATAAAAGGTAGGGTGATGCGCCGCATAAATACCAATCGGCAAACCAATGACCATACAGAATAAAGCCGCATACAAAACCAAGGCAAGGGTTTGCATGGTTTCAACCCAATAGCCTAAATTCCAAATCAACATTAACGCCACAACAGCGTAAATGGCAAGACCCACAGAACGTCGAAAGTACAATGCGATTGCTACGACTAATATTATAAAGGCTATTGGATTTAGCCATAGTAGCGCATCAGTAAATAAACTTATCATCCACTCTAGTGAGTCAGATATAGCATCAAAAAATGGCTCGCCATTATCAACTAACCAATCGACAAATGTTTCAATGTAATTACCCAAAGGTAATTTTGACTGTTCCATGGAATCTCTTGTTGCGAGCAGTTATTACTACTCGCAGCCTCTTTCTATTGTTAATGTTGCTGCACTAAATACTGTAGTGCAGCTTAAAAACTGCAATTGCAGCTTATTTAAGGATAGCGCTCGCAGCAGCTAATGCTGGCTTACCGTCTAGCGTTGTTACGCCTTCTAACCAAGCATCAAGAGCTTTTGGATTTTTCTTGATCCATTCTCTAGCAGCAACTTCAGGCTTTTTACCGCCATCTAAAATCGCACCCATCACTTCGTTTTCCATTGGCAATGTAAACGTAAGGTTGGTTAATAACTTGCCAACATTTTTACATTCAGTCGTGTAGTTTTTACGTACGTTAGTATGAACGCTAGCACCACCATAGTTAGGACCGAAGAAATCATCTCCGCCTTCTAGGTAAGCCAATTCAAAGTTGGCATTCATTGGATGTGGAGCCCAACCTAAAAATACAATCCATTTGTTACGACGAGTCATGCGCTTAACTTGAGACAACATACCCGCTTCACTTGATTCGATAACTTCAAAGTTTTCTAAACCAAATGCATTCTTATCAATCATAGATTGAATCAAACGGTTACCATCGTTACCTGGCTCGATGCCATAAATTTTGCTTTCAAACTTACTTGCATGCTTGGCAAGATCAGCAAAAGATTTAACCCCTGCGTTATAAACAGACTTAGGCACGGCTAATGTATATTTAGCGCCTTCAAGGTTTGTATGAATACTTTCAACAGTACCACTTTCAAGGTACGGCTTAATATCCGCTTCCATCGTTGGCATCCAGTTTCCTAGAAACACATCGATATCATTATTTTGCATTGACTTGTAAGTAACCGGTACAGACAAAACCTGAGTTTTAGTCTTGTAACCAATGCTTTCAAGTACTACTGACGTTACCGCAGTCGTCGCTGTAATATCGGTCCAACCCACATCTGCAAAACGTACAGTGTCACATTGGTTAGCATTTGCAACGCCTGCTAACATCATGCTGGCTGATAATAATAGAGTTTTTACTTTCATTTTATTTTCCTTTTATAGTTATGGTTGAGGGTGTGATTTAATTTTAAAATTTACTGCGCTGCACGGTTTTCCAATCTGGAGCCATACTCACTTCAGCATCACTTGGCGGTAACGTTACATTTGACTTAATCAAGTCAGCTGCTCGCTCTGCAACCATAATGGTCGGAGCGTTTAAATTACCGTTAGGAATGGTTGGAAATATAGAGGAATCGACAACCCGTAAGTTTTCGATGCCATGCACGCGTGTTTCTGGATCAACTACCGACATCTCATCGGTGCCCATTTTGCATGTACAAGATGGGTGATAAGCACTTTCAACATTGGCTCGCACAAACGCATCAATTTCTTCATCTGTTTGAACTTGCACGCCCGGCTGAATCTCATCATCACGATATTGATCAAAGGCCGGTTGGTTAATAATCTCGCGTGTCAGTTTTACACAATCTCGGAAGCCTTCTTTATCGGCTTCTTCTGCAAGATAATTAAACTTGATGCTTGGGTGTGCTTTAGGATCAGCACTGATGACTTTGACGGCACCACGGCTTGACGGCTTGTTATGCCCGATATGCACTTGAAAACCATGCCCAGCAAATGCTGTACGACCATCGTAACGCATTGCGGCAGGTAGAAAGTGATACTGCAAATCGGGCCATTCAACACCTGCTTTAGAACGAATAAAACCACAAGATTCAAAATGATTTGTTGTCCCTAAGCCCTTCTTAAAAAAGAACCAGTTGGCACCAATTAAAAACTTACTCCACAAATCTAATTTTCCATTAAGAGTAATCGGTTGCTTACACTTAAACTGGAAATAAAACTCGAGATGATCTTGTAAGTTTTCACCGACGCCAGGCAAGTTATGCTGACATTCAATACCGGCTTTTTCTAATGTCTCTTTGGCACCGATACCGGATAGCTGTAATAAGTGCGGAGAACCAATGGATCCAGCCGAAAGAATCACTTCTCTATTCGCCTGCACCTCAATGATTTTACCTTTACGTTCATAGCGTATGCCGGTCGCTTTTTTACTGCCTGCATCGACTGATAATAATACTTTATGCACAAGCGCATGGGTAACGACAGTTAAATTAGGTCGTGACTGCACAGGTCTTAAATACGCATTCGCCGTTGACCAGCGCACGCCATTTTTAACCGTCATGTGCATTGGGCCAAAGCCTTCTTGCTGCTTGCCGTTATAATCAGCAGTATCCATGTAACCCGCTTCAACACCGGCATCAACAAATGCTTGGTAGAGAGGGTTTTTCATTTCGTTACCGTTATTAACGCCTAGCGGGCCTTCAGTGCCGCGATAATCTGTAGACTCTGCCTTTGCTGTTGCTAGCGCCCAAGTTTCAGACTTTTTGAAATACGGTAAGCAATGCGCATAATCCCAATCGGTCGCGCCTTGTTCGGCCCACTGATCAAAATCTTTTGCATGGCCTCGAACATACACCATGCCATTGATTGAAGATGATCCGCCTAATACCTTGCCTCTTGGGCAATGCATTTTTCGGTTATCTAAATGAGGCTCTTCTTCTGTTTCAAACTGCCAAGCGTACTTTTTGGTATTCATCGGAATCGATAAAGCCGTCGGCATTTGAATAAAAATACTGCGATCACTGCCGCCTGTTTCTAATAATAAAACGGACGCATTAGGATCTTCAGACAAGCGATTCGCCAGCACACAGCCCGCAGAACCCGCACCGACAATAATGTAATCGTAACGTATATCACTCATTTTATTTTTCATTAAAAAGGACTTTCTAG
Organism: Oleispira sp.; assembly: GCA_036960605.1. Lineage (GTDB taxonomy): Bacteria > Pseudomonadota > Gammaproteobacteria > Pseudomonadales > Oceanobacteraceae > Oleispira. The sequence goes on from JBALXI010000013.1 coordinate 87,947, forward strand.
AGGCTGCATGCCTACGTAGACAGATTTAATTTGAGTATATTGGTTCATCGTAGACGATCCGTTTTCGCGTCCAATACCGGAAAGCTTGTAGCCTCCAACAGGCATCTCTGCAGGAGAAGCACCATAAGCATTAATCCAACAAATACCTGCTTCCATCTGCTTAACAACGCGATGAGCACGACGGATATCATTAGTGAATACACCGGCCGCTAAACCATATTCAGTATCATTGGCGCGTTTGATGACTTCTTCTTCAGACTCAAACATTAAGACCGACATAACAGGACCAAAGATTTCTTCTTTAACGATGGTCATGTCATCAGTACAGTCAGTAAAAATTGTTGGCGCAACAAAATAGCCGCCTTCAACACCTTTTGGCTGTAATGCTTTTCCGCCAGTCAATAAAAAGGCACCTTCTTGGGTGCCTTTTTCGATGTAACCTAAAACCAACTGTTGGTGTGTTCGTGATATCAATGCGCCAAAGTTTGTCTCTGGATCCATCGGATCACCGGCAATAATATTCTTCTCAGTTCGCTGTTTTAATTGTTCAACAAATTTCGGATAAATATCTTGTTGAACAAATACACGCGTACAGTTAGTACAAACTTCGCCTTGCGTATAAAAATTACCTAGCATGGCAGCGGAAACTGCTTCATCAAGATCAGCATCAGAGAAAACGATCAAAGGTGATTTACCACCGAGTTCCATCGTGGCATCTTTCAAGTTGGTGGCCGCAGCCGCCATTACTTTTTTACCCGTTCCAACTTCACCGGTAAAAGAAACTTTAGAGATTTCATTATGCGTCGTTAGCCAAGCGCCAACTTCACCATCACCTTGAACGACGTTGAATACGCCTGCAGGCACGCCGGCTTCAAAAAATATCTCAGCGAGCTTCACGGCACCGTGTGGAGTTTCTTCCGACGGTTTGAAAATCATGCTATTACCACAGGCTAATGCCGGCGCGGCTTTCCAGCAGGCAATTTGCAAGGGATAATTCCATGCGCCAATACCGGCACAGATTCCTAGTGGTTCACGACGGGTATAATAAAAATCACCGCCTAAATCTTGCTGCGTGCCTTCAATGCTTAATGCTAAAGCGGCAAAGTATTCGATTGAATCTGCGCCGGTTACGATATCGACGACAGAAGCTTCTTGCCACGGCTTACCGGTATCAATAACTTCGATCTCAGCTAATTCATCATTACGTTCACGTAACAACTCAACCGCTTTTAATAGAATACGGTTACGCTCAAACCCAGTCATCGCTGACCACGTTTCGAAACCCTGCTGGCTACTTTCAATCGCAGCGGCTCGAATTTTTTCATCAGCAACTTCAACCTGATAAGCCAACAGCCCTGTTCCAGGATTGATGACATCAAACGTTTCACCACTGGCATTATCAAGGTGTTCACCATTGATAAAGTTTTTTAAGATCATAATGTTTTTTCCAACTGGCATTGCGATGAAATGAACTGCTTGCACAATATTTCGGCTTGTTTAAATTCGTCTACGCTGGTTTGGCTTAAGCTACTTCTCAGCCATAGACCGTCAATCATAGCGGCCGTCATAGAAGCGGCTAATACAGCACGCTCTTTGTTCGGAATAATTTGTCGATAGGAATACAGTAAATTGCGCAGTAAACGCTTACTGTTGACGGCTTGTAAACGAGCCAATTCAGGGTCATGTAACGCTTGAGCCCAAAAACAAAGCCAAGTTCGCGTTACTGAAGTCGATTGTTGAAAACAGGCAAAGTTGGTATCGACGATCATTTGTAGCCTTAATTCAGGCGTCAGCGGTTGTTCACAGTTAGTAATCTGCTGTAATAAACCCTGCTTTAATTCTTCTAGGAGATGTCGAATGGTGGCAAGGATAAGACCTTGCTTGCTGCCAAAATAGTGGCTGATGATACCCGCCGACATATTTGCTTGGCGGCTTATTGTTAAAATCGTAGTACCTTGAAAACCATGGTTCTCAATTGATTTAATTGTGGCTTGGATTAATTCTTGTTTACGTAATTTTTCGGTTCCGACTCTAGCCATAATTCCACTGAATGGTTATTCAATTACGAATAAGTTTAACATATGGGAGGCTTAGAACAAGGGCTGAGTCGACTAGCAACCCTTGAAACTAGGGCGTTTTGCCTTGAGCTTGGTACCAAAGTGATGATAAATATTCCATCTGCACACACGCTCTGCGCCACGCCACTAGGTCTGTTACGCCGTATAAAGAAAGGATCTGATTTTCTAAATCCTCTTCATTTTTAGGCTGACTATCGGTCAGTAATTCTTTTTCAGATGCTTTAAATGACTGCTTAATCCCCTGAAATAATGCTGCCAGATCCCATAATGGATGAGCAAAACCGGCATATTCCCAATCCAATAATTGCAAGCCTTCAGCTGTATAAAGCCAATTAGCCAAAACCGGATCGAGGTGGCAAAGACAGAACTCACCTGCTGGCGGTTCAGTCATCGCCACTTGCATCAGCGGCTTCATTTTTACAATGTCATTATCGGGTTGCTTAGCCTCGATCATCTGCCAATACGCTTGCGCTTTCTCTGCGATATTGACGACCGGCAAATTGATCTCAACTGGAATTTGGTGCAGCGCTTTTAACTGCTCAACCATGTACGTCAAAATGCTGTAACTAATAAGTCCACTAGAGGGACTGCCATCTGAAAAGTCAGTATTATCAGCTAATACTTCACCTGCAATATAATCACGTATCCAGTAGCGATCCTCATCATCACAATAACGAATAGCACTGGTAAAGTTTAAGCTCGATACCAGCTGATGAATCGTTTTTTCAACCGTACGATCGATGCCTAAAGCCTGGGTATTTTCAGCACTGATACGAATGATGTATTCACCGCTTGCCAGCGAAAGTTGATAACAAGTATTTGTTAACCCGCCTTCAAGCACGCAAACTTGATCCGCTTCAATAGGGCTTTTAGAAAGCCCCCATAGCGGCCAATCATCCAATACGTCGCTTAATGTCATATTCATACTGCAGAAGCTGTTAAGGAGGTTGCCGAGCATTCACCTTGCTGGCGATATTCTTTCAGCCAGATGAACCAGCCGAATACGGCTAAGACGACGTAAAGTGCCATTAATAGCGCCGTTAAATACAGCTCTCTATCGATGTATAAATAAATCGCAACAGCATCAATAACTAACCAATATAGCCAATTTTCGAGTACTTTTTGCGTCACCATGTAGGTCGTTATTACAGCGCCCCAAGTGGTAAATGAATCTAGATAAGGTAACGCGGCTGATGTGTTTTTTTCTAAACCATAGCCCGTGGCAAGACTCGTTAATACGATACCCACAATCACTAAAGCATGACGCGATAGCGACCAGGTTTTAATTTCGACATTCGCTGTTGAGTTTGGCTGAGCATTACCTCGCCATACCCACCAGCCATAAACAGCCATTATCAAGTAATACACGTTCAAGCCAGATTCCATCACCAGGCTAACGTCCCAGAATAGCCAGCTAAAAATTGCGGTGCTACCAAAGGCGGCATACCAGCATAAAATATGCTGGCGCATCGCCAATACTAGATATGCGACGCCTAAAATAACGGCAATGACTTCTAACATGCTCATTGCTTGGGCCGCGACTGCAATGCCTTGATAAAATGCGTCCATTAAACATCACCGTGTGGATTTAAGGCCGGATCTAAATTAGCGCCGATAAATTTACAGACAAAAATGGCTTTTCCAAACTGCTCGTAAGAACGACGAATTTCTTCTTTTAATGTATCCATCACAAGATCGTAATCACCAAAGACTTGAGTGCTCATGGTATTCCCCACCACGCTCAAACCTTTGATGGCCTGCAAGCGATCAATAAAATCTTTAATCGCCGGAATATAGTCATCCGCTAGTGGGTACTTACTAATTTCTACTGACAGTTCCATAGAAGATTGCTCCATAACGAAATCCTTATTATTGACGACCATTGTTATAAAAAATCATACGCACATTAAAAAGAATAACGCGCTTCAATACCCACTAAACGCGGTGCACCTAGCTGAATATGCTGAGTATCAGAATAGCCATTTCTAGGATCATTACCAAAGCCAAAGCCACGTGTTGCATAATCTTTACCCGTTAGGTTACGACCATACAATGCTGTTTTAAAGTTAGCTACTTTGTACTCAATACGCGCGTGCCATAAAACATAGGCTTTAGACTGTTCATCGTGACTATCAGAAAAGTAGAACTTATCTTTTGCTTCAGATTCTACCGAAAAGGTAAGCATTTCTGTCGCAGAAAAACTTAAACCTGTTGCCAAGCTGTATTCTGGAGCATGAGCCTGAGCGCGGCCTTTTTTGTCAATTGTTTTATTTACATCGTCGTCATCTTTCGCACTGAACTCATAATCTGTAAATTCTGTTTTAAGATAGCCTACCGATAAATCCCAACGCAACGCGTCTAATAATTGCCACTGACTTTCTAATTCTATCCCTTGGTTAATCCCTTCGGCAGCATTAGCCACATACTCTGTAAACTTAGGTGCTCCACTGTCTTTATAAGAAAGGAACGATTGCTTAACCTGTTGATTCTGACGCTGAATATAAAAAGCGGCAACTCGAGTTACTAGCGCATCATTTAATAGCGACGATTTTAAGCCTAGTTCTAGAGTATTATTATACTCGGTATCAAAAGTACGCTTGTCTTCACCGATCACACTGGCAGAGTTTGCACCACCCGCTTTATAGCCGCGTGCCAATGAAACGTATGCTAGCTGATCGTGATTAATTAAACGTTCATAAGTGAAGCGCCCACCTAATAAAGTTTCAGTTTCATCACTACCAGTACTTAAACTATTTTCAAAATCATTGCGCCACTGCTCTGCTCGCACACCATAAATGATTCGGCTTTGATCGCTTAAGTTTGTGGTTAATTCGCTATAAATTGAGGTACTAGTAACGTCAAGAGTACTGACATACTGAGGATCCCATGTATAGTTTCGTTCTAAATCTTCGGTGCGCGTTTGATGATAAATACCGACGACCCAATCGGTTGAATTGTCAAAGATACGACCTTCTTCCGCAGATAATAAACGAACTTCAAAACTATTACGCTGGTAATCACGTAAGTACTGATCGGTAGAGCTATAACCATCAGTTGGTGCTAAACAAGACCCTTGAGAATTATCACATGGGTCTGGGGTATAGTCAGGATCATCAGACATCCAAGTATATTGCCCATAAGCCCAGTCTTCATCAAATCGATATTCAACGTCACTTTTCGCGGTGGTTAATACCGTTTCTAATATCAGCGCTCGGCTCAACTTTGTATCCAAGTTCAGGGAAAAAGCGTGGGTTTCTTGTGCATCAACACCCGGCTCATCCGAGTAAGTTGTACGATTATTATCGAGGCTAAACGCATCATAACCATTATCGATATCGGCATAGAAATAGGTCAGGCCTAGATTAGTATCTTCCGATATCTGAGCCGCTAATTTACCGCGTACAACAACTTCATCGAGGTTGTTGGTATTGTCTTTATTTAGAAATTCATTTTCCATATAGCCATCTGACTGAAAGCTATTAATCGCCAAGCGGCCTTGCACGTTATCAGTGATAGATCCTGATATGGCGGCGCTTTCACTGTGAGTATTATAATTGCCCGCCTTAGCGGCAACATAACCTTCAGTCTCTTTAGTGGCTTCATTGCTCTTAATATTGATCATGCCCGCTAACGCGTTTGCGCCAAAACGAGTACCTTGCGGCCCACGTAATACTTCAACCTGCTCAACATCAAATAAGGTCGCTGCGCCGCCTAAACCTGTCATATCGATACCATCAATCATCAAACCCACAGAAGGGTTTACTGGATCAACAAACTGACTGCGTTCGCCAATACCCCGAATTTGAAAATAACGACCACGAGACGCACCGGAAGAAAAGTTAACGTTTGGCGCAAAACTTAATACCGATTCAAGGTGCTGTGCACTGCGTGCTTCGATATTATCAGCGCCAATCACCGTGACGGCTTCCGCAAGCTCTTGTACATTGGTATCACGAAAATCTGCACTAACAGCCACAACATCAAGCTCAACAGCTCCCGTGGTCTGTTCTGCAGTCGCAATGCTGGCCATCATGGAAGCACTAAGAGCCGAAGCGATAGCGAGGGATAAAGGTAGGGTTTTCATTTGTTAGGTCTGCCTCAAAAAAGAGAGAAGACCCGGTCGAGCGTAGCAAGCGTGGAGTGTTGATGACATACGTTTAATAGAGAAATCAATTCAACTGCCCATTCCTACGCCGGTATTAACCGGATCAGGTTCAAGGAGTTTGCAATGCATCTCAGGCTTATTAGAGCGCGTAGACTTTCGTCAATAATTGCTCTAACTCGCCACCCCCTGGGATGAGGGCATAATAAAGCATCTGCTACGAAATAAGAACGACTTATGCCGATTCGTTATCCATTGTCTGATTTGCAGTAAGCTCGGCTTCTGCACGCTTTGCTTTAGAAACATAAGCCGGCTTAGTGTCTTTCGGTGCTAGCTTGGCATTCGCCTTACGCATCTTTTTGCCTAAAATCTTATTAATCTTCTTTTTACGGTTCATGACACGACTTCGCTATATTGATTGGGTATGATCATTTTAGCCGCGATTGTAAGGATCCATTTCCGAAAGGCAATAGTAGACTCCCTTTAGACAGGCTTAATTGCTGAAAATAGAAGTATCAAGGTCACACATGAAACGAATCAGTATTTTAGGCAGTGGTTGGCTCGGCTTACCTTTAGCCATCGAGCTCAATCAGTTGGGCTATCAGATAAAAGCGTCATCTCGTAGCGAAGCGCGCTTAAGCCAAGTAACACAAGCAGGCATCTCTGCCCATGTTTACGACATTGAAGCAGATCAGAACGATGTGAGCTTCTTGCAGGCCGATATACTCATCATCAACATCACCTCAAAAAATGTCGAAGCCTATAAAGACCTGATTGTCCTCGTTGAAAAGTCACCGATTCAAAAAGTCTTATTTATTAGCTCAACTTCGGTTTATGGAGACTCGTTAGATCCAAGCTCACCTGCCATTACCGAATCCAATCAGGATGCCTTAATCTCTTGTCCGCTATTAACAATCGAAAATCTATTTAGAGAGAGCCTTCACTTCGACACCAGTATTATTCGTTTTTCAGGTTTAATAGGCTATCAGCGCCATCCCGGTCGGTTCTTTGCTCAAACTCAAGAAGATGGCTCGATTAAGTGCAAACCGATTAAAAATCCAGATGCCAGCGTTAATATGATTCATCGTGATGATTGCATCGGTATCATTAAAGCCCTATTAGAAGGAGATATTTGGGGAGAGGTTTTTAATGGCTGCTCAAGCCATCACCCAGCCCGACGTGAATTTTATACCCATGCCGTACAAAACTATTCTGGCCAACATTCAATAGAAATGAATTTCACCGACAGCGACCAGAAAAATTTCAAAGTCATTGCTAATGACAAAATTCAAACAGTCTTAGATTATCAATTTATTCATAACAATCTACTGAACATAAATTACAGTTAGGTTCAGGCTGTAATTTAAATGATAGGTTCAGGGTGATTCACAACACAACGAATGCCGTTGTCGGCGCCTCCATTTTCTGGCGCGACTAGTTTTCGCTTATACAGTTTTTTTCCTCCTGAAACGCCCAAGGTTCCAAAGCCTCTGGATACCTTAGAGCGATCTGGAACATATTCATCAAACCGAGGATTCACCAAAGCTTCACGTTGATAGGCGTGCCAATTATCCACAGTCCACTCCCCCACATTCCCTGTCATGTCGTACAAGCCCAAGGGATTCGGTGGCCAAGTGCCTACTGGCGTCGAAAACTGATCATCTGCCGGTTCACGAACATTAATCCCACGTTGGTAAGTTCCATCGTTTGCGGCAAGGTTAATAACGAATCGCTCGGCGAATCCGTTTGCTCCATCATCAATAAACGAACTTCTT
>JBALXI010000140.1:0-591 GCA_036960605.1 Oleispira sp.
AGCGAACTTAGCCAAAAGGATCTTGCGAGCATCTTGGGTGTTTCTGATCAGTCGGTTGCGCATTACGAGAAAAGTAAGACTGAGCAATCGCAAGCCGTCGATATTATTATCCGTATGCGTTACGCCAGTATGATTTCTGTTAGCAAAGATATTTGTGATTATTTAGAACGTTTGGCTTTGGATGAAATTGATCGTTTAGAAATTGATTTTTCTGAAGAAAATGGTCAGTGGGCTTCGGTTGCAATGGCGGCTTAAACCTACACATATGAATACCAAATGTCGTACTGCTGCCTTTATACAGAGTGTGACATTTGGATCTTGAAAGCTAATTTTGTCAAACTGTAAGCCCCTTCAGCCACACCTCACTCACTTCCCGTAATTTCTTATTTAGAGCTACGTGTCGATTTTTCGTCCTTTATTCGACACGTTCTGTTGATGTGTCGATACAATCGACACAAATTGACTCTATGTTGAAATAATTAGAAATTTTAAAACAGCTACCAATTAATAATAATGGCCGATAACGGCTGACTTTATTGGCCATTATTACTATTAATTGGCCGATAAGTATCGAAAATTAATTGTTATTGC
>JBALXI010000141.1:0-587 GCA_036960605.1 Oleispira sp.
CTCCACTCAATAGACTAACCCTATAACTTTCTAATAATGCCTTTCATGATTAGCATGTATGAAATTTAAAAATCTAAATTTCAATGGAATTTATACGCAGTCATATATCGCTGCAGTAGATAAAGTATCCCTAAAATAAGGTTTAAGCTATCTAGTAACTTCTTGCCTAGGCATTTTATGAGATATGACCAAATTCCTTTTGGCTGAGATATAGTATATCGTTCTGGTCTGCGCCCGAATCGCAGGCATAAAAAAAGCCACTATTGAGTGGCTTTTTTAAACAAACTTTTTGGTAGGACTACCCAGATTCGAACTGGGGACCTCTACCATGTCAATATGTCAAACCAGCACACCTAACCCATTGCTTATAAAAGACTTTATCCTAATTTCAGCTAGTAATACTCAACGACTCAGGTAATTCTGATAGCCCAGAAGCGGATAACAAAAACTACTGTATAAAAAAGATTCATTAAAGTCGAAAATACAGCATCCTGCTTCACTGAATGTCCATTAACTGCGTAAAACTACTTGCCAGCACTGATACATCTTCCAGGTATCGCTCTGAGTAAGGCTGCTGCATCCTCTAG
>JBALXI010000142.1:0-583 GCA_036960605.1 Oleispira sp.
CGCTGACATATTTGATGTTCGATAAAGTAACCAAGCAGGGAGGCCTATGGAACCAACAAGGTTTAAACCTTAACCGCTTTGACCTGCCCGAGCTACTCACCGACATTGCAACTAAAAATAACTTTCAACCTGCCAACATTGGACTGGAAGTCACCGAAACCAGTTTAATGCAGGATTTCTGCTCTCACGCTGGATATTCTGACGCGCCTGTGCCTTAAAGGCATCGGTTTATCCATTGATGATTTTGGAACAGGTTATTCCTCATTGGATCAGCTTAAAAGAATTCCCTTCTCGGAGCTTAAAATTGACTACAACTTTATTCATGACGCCCATCAGGACATGGCGGCTCGCGCTATTCTAGAGTCCAGCATTGCGTTAGCCAACAAGCTTAATATGACGGTGGTTGCCGAGGGTGTAGAAACGCAAGTTGACTGGAATTAAGTCGCCAAGTTGGGTTGTGACCTAGCGCAGGGCTTTTGGATGTCAAAACCCTTACCCGCCAGTGAATTTATACCCTGGCTCGAAAACTGGAATGCCGGACGCTAACTAAATAACGCCCTTACAGGTAGATTAAGAACACAGT
>JBALXI010000143.1:0-581 GCA_036960605.1 Oleispira sp.
GGGATAAGTTGGAAAAATTAAAATATCCGTGTGAAGTCCGCCTTATTACTGGATCGATTTTTAACCAAGGGCGGCTTAAAGGCGTAGTGAGTGACGTTGAGATAGTTTAAGTCGCAAAGCGCAGGTGACAAAAAACTCAACTAAAGAGTAAACTATCGCCAATTAACCTTCCCTAGTAATTAGGGAAGAAGCACGCCTTTAAGTGGAAATGGATTTTGGCAAAAATAATACCGAGTTTGAGCAGTAGTGCTCGCAAAATGACCTCTGGCGAGAAGCGCTTTGGTCGCCGTCTTGAATCATTGTTAGAAGATGATTACCTGTGTTGGTTCGATATTCCCCTAGGCAAGAAGCGCCGCTATCCCGATTACATTGTTCTGCATCCTCAGCGTGGCTTGTTGTTCCTTGAGATTAAGGATTGGAAGCTGGCGACGATTAAAGATATTAATCATGATCGTGTCGTGCTGAATACCGATAGGGGAGACGTGACCACGGCGAATCCGTTAGAGCAGGCTAGGCAGTGTGCTTATGCGGTGGTTAACCAGTTAATTACGGATCCTCAGTTGCGTCAGGTGGGTAATAAG
>JBALXI010000144.1:0-580 GCA_036960605.1 Oleispira sp.
GTTATTGGCTTAGCGCTATTCAGTATTACCGGTAGAGAAGAGGCTTCAAACTTAGGAACCCCTTGGTTGGTTATAAGCTTTGTCTGTGTGATTACAGGTGTGATGGGCGGTAATCATCATTATGGAAAATGATCTGGCAGAATAGACGGCTGGCCTGATTAGCAGTAATAGGATTTTGACTATTAGGGTCTATATCATATGTAGCAGTGTTACGCTGCGTCGGTTTAAGGGGGAGGGAGGCGCTTGTAAAATAATAAGTTGAATTATTGTTCATTTAATTATTTTTTTTGACTTGAGACTTTCCAACAAGCTCTATAGTATCCGCCACCCGTTAAAATTGAAAGGATACGTCACATGTCAATTAAGCAACTATTATTGCAAAAGGTCTCGTTAGAAGTGCCGCAAAAGTTACTTGTAATATTATTTCTTAAGCGTCAAATAATAAATATTTTTGCACTCGTTATGGCCGGTATTTTTTTACCCGCCAGTTTTGCCAGTGCGTCAGATACCCCTCATATTGATTACGTTGAATCAGTTTTAAATCAACTAACACCATTATCAAAAAATTCTGTTTTTCAGC
>JBALXI010000145.1:0-572 GCA_036960605.1 Oleispira sp.
ATTCTTGCTCATACTTTCCCTTAACGCTTTTGTTGTGGGGCGCTGAAAGCGTCCAAGCCCCGCAGGGGCTGAACCACCAACTTTTTGTTAGGCATTTTTGATACCTATTTGATCTTTAAGAAAAACAATATATTTATCATTTTCTTCTGAAAAAATATCTAAACCTTCACTCATATAAGCTCTGGTTAATTCATCTACTGATCTTTTTAAATCGCCTCGTTCAAATGCTACTTGCCCGATACGCATATGAATAAATGGGTTGCCTATAGCATTAGGGCAATGAGTTAAATAATCAGCTACTTCCCAAGCTGCCTCATACTCCTCGCTAAGAAAGTACACATCAAGAATGGCTGTTAGTATCCATGTTGAGGTTTCCCAATCATATTTAGGGTTTGGGACTAACTCAAAAGCCTCTCTATATAGTGGTAATGCATTCTTATAATCACCACCATCAGATAATTCATCACCCAATAGACATAGAGATTTTATTTTCTCGAGTAAATTGTCATCGAGTTCCATTCTAGACCCCATTGCCTAACGCTTTTGTTGTGGGGCGGTGATCGTAACGAGGA
>JBALXI010000146.1:0-542 GCA_036960605.1 Oleispira sp.
GTATCCATCAATTCAGCATCAGACACACTTCCCTGATCAATCAAGCGTTTGCGATTGTAAGACGTAATTTCGCCCACCCCATAAATAATAGGGCCGTTAAAATACGAATTTACTTTATTGATTATTTTCTTCAGGCGTTGCGCGGTATCTTGCGACTCATGTTCATCAAGCATTAATAAGCACTCATGCCCATCAAGCTCCAATAGCTGGTAAGCCCAGCCACCCTGTAGATACAAAGGTAAGTTTTCAGACACCTGCCAATCGCCCAGTACCAAACAAGGTTTATAAACCTGATTTATATACTCAACTAGACGTTCTGAGGTCTTACTAAAAGGGGTATTATTCATAGGAATCATCTATGTAACAGTCGAATTGCACGATAACAGTAACAGTGTTACCGTGCAAAAACAATGTTACGTAAAAAGAGCACCACTAAGGATTACCCCCAACAAACGCACCTCATCAGCCTGACTTCCTCAACAACCCCTCCACTGCCATCCCCAAATCCATCCGCTCCCCTGCCCACTTCGTCACCGCAGTAC
>JBALXI010000147.1:0-541 GCA_036960605.1 Oleispira sp.
TAAGCAATCTAATACTTAAAATAATATAAATACTAAACGATAGTGCGGCAGTGCCCATCATGGCATAAAAATGCCAATGCATATTTTCTGGCCAAGATGCCACCGCATAACCCCCTTCTATTAAGGCCAGCTTGGTTTCAAAGCTCAGTGGCCAAAAGGGTATTAATAAAAGAATGGGGATCAGTACAATGGCATAATGACGCAATAGCGTGTAATTCGATTTTTGCAAATCGGGCCGAGTAATGCTGCGAATGTAACAATAGAAGGTGGGGCCAGACAAGATATCCAGTGGGATAGCAAACCCTACTAAGGCTTTAACTTGGTAGATATAGCCACTTTCAATTAAAAACTGATGAAACAATAACAGTCCAAATGACGCTAGCATGATCGCCAGGTGCTGGTTAATCATACGGCGGCGATGCTTAATCATTAACAGAAAAGCAAAAAATACCCCCTGAAAAGCACCCAGTAACAATACTTGTGTATATATATCCAATATAGGGCTTCGTAACGGATCTGTGAATGACACCGCTTTAATTAG
>JBALXI010000148.1:0-539 GCA_036960605.1 Oleispira sp.
GTTATCCAGACGACGTTCGAGCAACTGCAGCAGGTTTTCGCCGGTCGCACCCTTCAAACGGGCAGCTTCCTTATAGTAATTACTGAACTGACGCTCAAGGATGCCGTAGATACGACGTACTTTTTGTTTCTCGCGCAGTTGGGTGCCGTACTCAGAGAGACGACCACGACGCTGACCATGCACACCAGGAGGGCTTTCCAGCTTGCACTTGGAGTCAAGGGCGCGAACACCGCTCTTGAGAAAAAGATCGGTGCCTTCGCGACGAGACAGTTTACATTTGGGACCAATATATCTAGCCATTTCCGTCTCCTGGTTACACGCGGCGCTTTTTAGGCGGACGACAGCCGTTATGTGGGATGGGGGTGACATCGGTGATGCCGCTGATCTTGTAGCCACAAGAGTTCAGAGCACGAACAGCCGATTCACGACCCGGGCCTGGGCCCTTCACATTAACGTCGAGGTTTTTCAGACCGTATTCCAGAGCAGCCTGACCAGCACGCTCCGCTGCAACCTGGGCAGCAAAGGGCGTGCTTTTACGC
>JBALXI010000149.1:0-538 GCA_036960605.1 Oleispira sp.
AAAACAGACGCACCCTTGTAACGAGGCTGATTCAATACGAAGTCCGGATTCAATGGACGACCTGAATTATCAGCATCTGGCTGACCTTCATCAAGGTAGCGTAACTCATCAAACAAGTTAGGGCCAAAGCCACTGCGTTTGATCGATTTTAAAAACTGCTTCGGAATAATCATATCCGTATCGATATTGGCACGATCCATAGGAGCGACAATACCGCTTTGCTTAACAAATGCTTTCATAATATTGCTCCTTACTTTACCAAATCAAATTGACGAACATCAACGAAGTGACCTGCAATCGCAGCGGCAGCAGCCATTGCTGGGCTTACCAAGTGCGTACGACCGCCATAACCCTGACGACCTTCGAAGTTACGGTTAGAAGTAGAGGCGCAATGCTCTCCGCTGCCCAACTTATCGGCATTCATCGCCAAGCACATAGAGCAACCTGGCTCACGCCATTCAAAGCCTGCTTCTATAAAGATCTTATCCAAACCTTCTTTCTCAGCCTGCTCTACTCGTTGTTTTTTAATCGCTAATTG
>JBALXI010000014.1:0-95525 GCA_036960605.1 Oleispira sp.
ACTATCGTCACAAGCATTAGCAAGTTCATCGTGCCTGAGGGCAAAAATAAGTAAATCAGAGTTGTTAAAGCATGCACAGATTTCCCGTGTTGCTTATGACGTAAGCTCGAAGCCACCTGCTACGATCGAATGGGAATAAAGCTCCGCTTTATTCGACTGTGCAGCTATTGACCTACGAAGCACGCGCAGCGAGCGGTCAATAGCGGAGACGCACAGGCCGGCGGACACTACAAGGATGTACTCTAGAATATATTTCAACGCAGTATTTTGCGTTTTAAATCGTTCGCTCAATAAAAAACCAATACCTTTCGTATTGGTTTTTTTATGCCTGTAATTTATCATGTTGATCCAGTCAAGGAAGTATCTCTTAATTTAAGAGTCTGTAACGAGTCGTATCTCAATGAAAAATGCAGTCAAAAATATCACCTACCAAATCTACAATTCAAATAACAAAACTGACCTGAATATAACCCCCATCCAATTCACTCAGCTCCTAAAAAATTCCACTCTAGGCGAGCGTCGCCCAATAAAAGACCAAGAATGCTTGGCAGGCATGCTCAATAATAGCAACCTAATCATCAGCGCATGGGACCAAGAAAACCTAATCGGCATATCCCGCTGCATCACAGATTTCCATTACTGCTGCTACCTATCCGACTTAGCGGTCGATCAAAAATACCAAAGCCAAGGCATTGGTAAAGAGTTGCAAGTGCAGACTCAAAAACAACTAGGTCCAAAATGTAAATTAATCTTAATTTCAGCCCCAGTCGCAAACAATTATTACCAAAAAATAGGCTTCACAAATAATGAACGCTGCTGGGTTTTAAATCGAGATGAGTCAATAAAGACATGATTTGACCTTGGTTATTATTTGACTGTAAAGTCGGCTTTTAATATTCTGTAGGGCTTTCAGTATTAATTTCATCGAGTAAATTTCATGACAACAACCCCCGTGTTAATTGGCTTCGCCTGCGCCATTGCTGCGACTGTTTTATGGTCAGGGAATTTCATTGTTGCGCGAGGTCTTAGTGATGCGATTGCACCTTTGAGTTTGGCGTTCTGGCGCTGGGTCGTGGCTATCTTGGTTTTGTTCCCTTTTGCTATTAAACCGTTATTAGCCCAGAAATCCTGGTTGAAAGAGAATCTTGGTTATTTAAGTATTGTCTCTTTGCTGGGTGTGACGTTATTCAATTCGCTTATTTATTACGCAGGGAAAACCAGTAGTGCGATTAACCTATCGTTGATCGCGATTACTTTTCCTGTTTTTATATTGCTGTTATCACGGATTTTTTTGGCAGAAGCAATTGGTTGGAACAAGTTAGTCGGAATTGTTTTCGTCGCCGCCGGTATCTTGTTATTAATTAGTAAGGGTGAGATATCAGTATTAACGGAGTTAACCTTTTTTCAGGGTGATGTTTGGATGCTAATGGCATCGCTGATATTCGCAATTTATTCGATGTTATTGAAGCGAAAGCCTGCTGGAATCAGTGTGCCTGCATTTCAATTAGCCAGCTTTGCTTTAGGCTTGGCTTTTCTATTGCCCTTTTATTTATTAGAGTTGTATTTTGGAGTCGGCTACCGCTTTGCAGGCTCAACTGTGTTGAGTATCTTATATGTTGGGATTTTTTCCTCTTTGCTAGGGTTTATTTTGTGGAATAAAGCCATCGAATCTATCGGGGCGGTGAATGCAGGTATCGTATATTACTTACTGCCGGTCTTTAGTGGCATATTAGCCATTTTAATCTTGGATGAAGTGGTAACGAGTCTGCATCTGTATAGTCTTTTTCTGGTCTTGTTAGGTATTTTAATCGCTGTGGTTTATAGCCCTAAAAAGGTAATCCAGTCGTGATTTATTCCAAATAGACTTATAGAATCGTTTGCTTAAACGCATCAGTTCTTTATGGCGGTTTCCTTTGCGCCCCTTTAAATCGAGGCATATCCTTACAGGGTAACGAGATTTTTAGGAGAGGTACTTATGTCTATGGCTCCCAGTATTGAAACTCATTTAGGGCGAACCGGGATTGATTTTAATTTGATTCCGCATCCTCATTCTGGCAGTAGTTTACAAGCTGCACGGCTTGCCCACGTTGCTCCGAAACACGTTGCTAAAGCGGTCATGACTCATGATGGTGATACTTACCGTCTCTGTTTAATTCCCTCGACGCATCGCTTGGTAACTTCTTGGTTGAATGAGCATATGAATGGTCATTTCCGTTTAGTGATGGAGCAAGAGTTGGCCGATTTATTTGCCGATTGTGATCTTGGTGCGGTACCTGCATTAGGACAGGTATATGGATACCCGGTAATTTGGGACTCTGCGTTTTCCACTATGGATGAAATATTCTTTGAGAGTGGTGATCATGAGAATCTTGTCAGGGTTGATAAAGGTGCATTTATGCAACTAATGGCGGGGCAAGAACAGGATAGAATTAGCTGTGAAAATGATGAGTATGAGTTTAGAGATGAGTTGGTGCATTAAGGATAATTGCGGGTAATGAAGTGTCGTATTACTCACCTTTAGGCTTAAAAGTGGTTATAATCCGTTAATATTTTAATTCACCTCTATCGCTTAGGTAGAGGGTTATTAACGGAATATCTTGATGAAATTACAAACCATCGATAAAGCTCTTTATCGAAAACGCCTTAATATCGCTTTAGTCGCGAGTGTGGCTGTATTATTGATTACCTCTTTAAGTGTTTCGAATATTCTTATTGCCTTATTGGGTAGTGATGTCGAAGGTGAAAACTTTTGGTGGAATGTATGGGGGGTTATTGCCGGTGCTTGTATTATTGCCGGTTTGTTTAAAATAGTAGCTGCTAAGCCGTTTATGGCAGAAATAAACTATGTTCGTAACTTAAAGAAAGAAATGAATCGTATTTATCGCAGTTCGAAGAAATTGCAAATAGCGCTTGAAGCTAATGATAAAAACGCGATAATTATTAGCTATTTTAATTTTCAGGCGTCGAAGCAGGTTTATCAGCTAGATAATAATACCTTAACCATAGATGAGCTGAATGAGAAAATTAGAATACTTGATAGGAAGATAGAATCATTAGGCTTGGATATATCAGTAGAAGATTACAATCCTAATCTTCTTAATCAGCTGGGTAAGAATCAAGAAGACTAGGTTTACGCCTTAAGCAGCTTTGGTTTTCTTCTTTGGGTTTAAAGAGGCTTGAGTATCCGCTGAAGCTAAGGAAGACTGCCAAATAGACTCTACATTACCAAAGAACTCTTGCGTCAATTCAGTTAATGCCTTGCTATCATCCAGGATCTTCTCATTGAGAGATTCTGTGATGCTTGACTGCTCACTGGCAAATTCTTGCAGATCTTCAACTCCATTTATTTCAATCGCTTTCTTAACCTGTTCTAAGCCTATTTGAGAGTAGCTGTTAATAGCATTTAGTTGAAAGTTAGCAAGCTTTTCTAGGCTTGTTAGCCATAGCGAATTGATTTGCAGCCATGGTTGATATTGGCTTTTCAATTGTTCAGAAACAGCGTTGATTAGATCTTCTTGCATGTGATACTCCAGTTGATATTTTATTTGCTTAGCGATTTAATACTAGATTAGTGTTGGAGATTTTCCTGTTGATACGATCACTTTCTTATATTTTTTAGTTGTTAAAGGCTTGTGCTGAAAGTAATTAGTAATAAGGCACTTAAAGCGTAAATTGGCCTGACACTTTATTAAAAATACGCTGTACTATTAGCCAATTATTACTGGGTATATGTTATCTGCTAGCAGCGACTGCAAAGGAATGTCAATGAATGCTAAGGAAATAGGGGTATCAGGTCAGATGATGGCAAGGCCATTATTAATATCCGATCTAATCGAGTACGCAGCCAGTCATCATGGTCAACAAAAAATCATCAGTAATCGCCTTGAAGGAGATGTGCATAGTTATAACTATGCAGAGGCTCTATTACGTTGTAAACGCTTAGCCAATGCGCTATTAGTCTTAGGTGTCAAAGAAGGAGATCGAATAGGTACTTTGGCATGGAATGGCTACCGCCACTTTGAGTGCTATTACGGTATTTCAGGTATTGGAGCAATTTGCCATACCATCAACCCTCGCCTTTATAGCGAACAGATTGAATATATTATTCAGCATGCTCAAGATAGTTATCTTTTTGTTGATGCTTGTTTTCTTGCTTTGCTGGAGCCGATTGCAGATAAACTGATTTCGGTTAAAGGCATTGTGGTGATGATAGACGGGTCGCAAATGCCTGCTAGCTCATTAAATAATATTATTAACTATGAAGAGCTGATTGCAGAGCAAAGCGATCAATTAACCTGGCCAGATTTTGATGCTGATAGTGCTGCTTGCCTTTGTTATACCTCAGGCACAACGGGAAACCCCAAAGGGGTTTTATATTCTCACCGATCAACTGTTATGCACGCTTTTGCTAGCCGTAATCCTGATGCGCTGAATATCTCTTCCGATACTGTGGTTATGCCTGTTGTGCCTATGTATCACGTTTGTGCTTGGGGAATTCCCTATATTGCCCCTATGTCAGGAGCAACACTGGTATTGCCTGGGCAGGGTATGGCAGGGGAAGATCTTTATCGCTTAATTGATTATGCCAAGGTTGATTTAATGCTTGGAGTGCCGACAGTTTGGCTGGGCTTAATAGAATATTTGAAGGCAAATGATTTAATCATCCCTTCGGTAAAAACGGTGGGCGTCGGCGGAGCCGCTTCGCCAAAAATTTTAGTGGAAACTCTCGACAAAGATTATGGTATTTATTTATTACCGATTTGGGGGATGACGGAAACCAGCCCGTTAGCGACGCTTGGGGTGAAGAGAAAAGTAATGAGTGAGATGACGGATGATCAGCGTTATAACATTCAGACCTCTGCTGGTAAGCCTATGTTTGGTATCGATATGGAAATATTTGATGAGGATACTAATTTGCCTCTAAAGCATGATGGCAAAGACCGTGGTTTATTAAGAGTTCGTGGACCTTGGGTTTTAAATAGCTATTACAAGTCGGATAAGTCTGATTGTTTTATTGAAGATCAGCAGGGCAGGATTTGGTTTGATACGGGTGATATTGCCACGATTGACGAAGATAGCTATTTAAGAATTGTCGATCGCGCTAAAGACGTTGTGAAATCCGGTGGGGAGTGGATCAGTTCTATTGATTTAGAAAATGCTGCTCAGGGTTGTGAGGGAATTATAGAAGCTTGCGTAATTGGTGTTAAGCATTTGAAGTGGGATGAAAGGCCAATTTTGTTTATTGTGGCGAAAAATGAACATTTAAAAAAAGAAACTATCTATAAATACCTTTCCGATAAAGTCTCGAAGTGGTGGTTGCCTGACGATATTATCTTTGTTAATCAGTTACCTCATACCGCTACGGGAAAATTGCAAAAGCGAACCTTGAGAGAAAAGTATTGGAACTATTTACTTGATTAAAAGAATTGTTTAAAAGACGTTTTATTAATCGTTAGCGTTAACGGGATTAGAACTTTTAATTCCGTTAACGTTTTTTAAATACTTAATTATTAACGATCAATTACTGATTGTGTTGCTTAATAAAGTCTTTGATTATCGGGGTGATGCTCTCTCTAAATTTTCGACCATTAAATATACCGTAATGTCCAACGTCTGCTTGTTCGTAATGTTTCTTTTTATCGGCTGATAAATTGTGGCATAGATTCAGCGCGGCGGATGTTTGTCCGCGACCGGTAATATCATCGTTTTCCCCTTCAATGGTGAGTAGCGCAGTTTTCGTTATTGCGCCTAAATCGATTACTTTACCTTGGTACTCCATGGTGCCATTGGGAAGTTTGTGTTCTAAAAAAACTTTGCGAATGGTGTCTAGGTAGTAATCTGCTGGCATATCCATAACGGCAAGATATTCATTATAAAACTGTCTGTGATCTTCAGCACTATCGCCATCACCTTTGACCAAGTCGTCGAAGAATTTGAAGTGCTTGTTGATGTGGCTATCCATGTTCATGCTTAGAAAAGCAGAAAGCTGAATGAAACCTGGGTACACCGCTTGGCCTTGGCCTTCAAAGCCCGATGGAACCTTACAAATTACATTTTTCTCAAACCATTCCAAATCTTTACCACCTGCGTAGTCATTCACATCGGTAGGGTTGATGCGCACGTCTATGGGGCCTCCCATTAATGTTAATGATTTAGGTAGGTTGCGACTTTTTTCTTGATACATAACTGCGAGTGCGACCATGGCAGGTACGCAGGGTTGGCAGACAGCGATGACATGGGTATCTGGGCCAAGGAAGTTTATAAATTCAATAAGGTAGGTAACGTAATCATCAAAACTGAAGCTGCCTGCGCTCAATGGAATATCACGAGCATTGCGCCAATCCGTAATGTAGGTTTCATGGTCGGGTAAGAATTCTTTTGCTGTTGAGCGCAGTAACGTTGCGAAGTGGCCAGATATAGGCGCAATTAATAAAACCTTAGGGTGTGCTGTTTGAGGTTTAGCTCGTTCAAAGTGCAGTAGATCGCAATAAGGTTTCTGATATACGACATGTTGTTTAATTTTCACTTTTTTCTTGTTAATAGTGGTGCTGTCTAGATCCCATTTAGGTTCTTCGTAGTTTGTCGTTAAGCGTTCGAATAGTTCGATCGAGGCAGAGGCCGTACGAAAATATGGGTGGTCGGCAAAGGGATTGATCGGGTGTGATACCAGTTGCCGAGTTATGTTTGCCATCTCATGCCAAGGTTGGATCATTTTCATATATTGAGCATTTAATTCATACAGCATTAGGACCACCTGGTTAACATTTAATCAATGTATCAATTAAAGCCTAGTCAGGGTGGCGCAATAAGATGTAATTAAATGTACGTAGCTAGATTTAACTGAAATATACAGAGAGGTTTTAATAGCTGGGGTGTGGGATTCATATCAAGCCATGTTGCGGGAATGCGAACATGGCAATGAATATAAGGTTTTGTCGGCTTATGCCGCAGACTTATCGCGCTTTAATACGACATAAGTAAACAAGGAAGCGCTGGCAAACATAAAGAGGCTGTAGATGCTTGGTGCTATCGACATAGCGCTGCTTTCTAGTAAGCCCGAGGTAATCAGTAGCGCAAGAGTTCCGTTTTGCATGCCGACTTCAAGGGTGATTGCTCGCGACTGAGCTTCTTTGTTTAATAAGAAGCGACCTGCGAAATAGCCAAGGGTCATTGTGCTGAGGTTTAAAATGATAACGGCAGGCCCTGTGGCGATTGCAAAGTCGATCAGCTTCTCACCTAAATTAATGCAAATGCTGATGATGATAAAAGCGAGCACGGCCATTGAGAACCAACTGACGTAGGTTTCAGAGCGCTTAGCAAAATCTGACCATTTAGCACGAACACCCATGCCGATTATTACGGGAATAACCGTCACAGCCATCAATTTAATCCAGGTGCTGATAATGGGGAGTGCAAACTGCTCACCTTCACTGCCATAAAAATTAATTGCCCAAACGGCTAATAAAGGAATGGTGAAAGGCGTGATAAAGCCGATTACCGCGGTTAGTGATACCGATAAGCCGACATCCGCTTTAGCTAAATAGCTATAGAGGTTTGAAGTCGCACCGCCTGGGCATAATGACAGAATAAATAAACCAATGGCGAGCTCGCCAGTTAAGCCGGTCAGTGCAATAACCGAAATGGCAATTAATGGCAGAATCAGCATTTGGCAGATAGCGCCGACTAAAAATGCTTTGGGCTGTTGAAGGACACGCTTAAAATCTGCAGGAACTAGACTTAAGCCAACGCCGGTCATGATCAATATGATCGCGATCGGCAAAGCTACTTGAGTTAGGGTTTGAAACATCGATTTAATCCCGTTTATTTTTATAGTGGTTACTTTTTAGAGGTTCAGATTACATCGGGTCAGTAGAGGCTGCAAGCTATTGGATTCGCTAACGAATTAGTGTAGAATGCGCGACCCATGAATTTTCATGGGTTAAAAATTTACGGTAGGCAATATTAACACCTACCCACATAAAACGATCGGAGCGAAATATTTTATGGTAGTTATCCGTTTAAGCCGAAGTGGCTCAAAAAAGCGTCCTTTTTATCATCTTTCTGTTGCAGACGAACGTAACCCACGTGACGGTCGATTTATCGAGCGCGTTGGTTTCTTCAACCCTGTAGCACGTGGTTCTGAAGAAGCACTACGTGTTGACGCTGAACGCGTTGAATACTGGATGAGCAAAGGCGCACAGCCTTCTGCCCGTGTTGCTAAGTTATTAAAAGATAACGCTAAAGCACAAGCGTAATCTAGCTTTCACCGGGGAATATCATGGCATTAGCACAGCAATCCACATCGATTAGCGATTCTGACGTAACCATCGTCGGAAAAGTGACGACTGCTTTTGGTATTAAGGGTTGGGTAAAGATTCATTCTTTTACCGATCCAATGAACGGCCTTCTGGATTATAAAAACTGGTTACTGAAAGTAAAAGGTCAGTGGCGTTTTTATAAAGTGAAAGAAGCCAAGCCCCAAGGTAAAGGCATAGTTGCAAAATTTGAAGGCATCGACGACCGTGATTTGGCTTTGGCATTAAGCCAAACCGATATCGCAGTGCGATCCACAGATTTGCCACAACTAGCAGAAGACGAATTTTATTGGTCTCAGCTTGTTGGTTTGATCGTCGTTAATAAAAACGGTGAGTTATTGGGTAAAATCGATCACTTGTTCAACTCTGGCGCTCCTCACGACGTGATGAGTGTGAAGGGATATGAAGGCAGTCTTGACCAGCAAGACCGTCTGATTCCTTATGTTGATGCAGTGGTTGGGAAGATCGATCTGGATGCTGGTGAAATGCAGGTTGATTGGGAAGCAGACTTTTAATTAAGCCTGCTAGTGTGGTGAAACCATGTGGTTTGGAGTGATAACACTGTTTCCTGAAATGATTCAACCTATGACCCAATTGGGTGTAGTAGGTCGATCAGTGAGACAAGGTTTATTGAGTTTAAGTATCTGGAACCCTAGAGACTTTACTCATGATAAGCACCAAACAGTGGATGATCGTCCATATGGTGGTGGCCCAGGCATGTTGATGAAAATTCAACCGTTACGGGACGCGATCAATGCCGCTAAAGAAGCAGCCGGTGTTGTTGAAGGAGATACTGTAAAAGTTATTTACATGTCACCTCAAGGACGCAAGCTGGATCAAGCAGGAGTCGTTGAACTGGCTCAGCATGACAAACTTATTTTAGTAGCAGGACGGTACGAAGGCATCGATGAACGTTTAATCGAGGCCGAAATCGACGAAGAGTGGTCAATCGGCGATTTCGTACTCAGTGGTGGTGAATTACCCGCCATGACGTTATTAGATGCAGTAAGTAGACAAGTAGCGGGAGTTTTGGGGCACGAGTTATCGGCCGTACAAGACTCTTTTGCGGATGGTTTGCTAGACTGCCCACACTATACCCGCCCGGAAGAATTTGAAGGGCAAACGGTACCCAGCGTTTTGTTGAGTGGCAATCATAAGCTGATTCAACAATGGCGCCTGAAACAGTCCTTAGGACGTACCTGGCAACGACGACCAGACCTATTAGACAAGCTAGACTTAAACAACGAACAAGTTTCGTTATTAGAAGATTTTAAGCGTGAGTCAGAAGAACCTCACGATTATTAGGGAGCGAGCAATGAGCAATAGAAACGTAATCATTCAGCAAATCGAAGCAGAACAGCTTAAGAAAGATGTTCCAGATTTTGCACCAGGTGATACTTTAGTAGTTCAAGTTAAAGTTATCGAAGGCACTCGTGAGCGTCTACAGGCGTTCGAAGGTGTTGTAATTGGTAAGCGTAACCGCGGTGTTAACTCTGCGTTTACAGTACGTAAAATCTCCCATGGTGTGGGCGTTGAGCGTTCTTTCCAAACTCACAGCCGTTTAATCGATTCTATCGAAGTTAAGCGTCGCGGTGATGTACGTCAGGCTAAGCTTTACTACCTACGCGAGCGTAGCGGTAAGTCTGCACGTATTAAAGAGAAGTTGGTTAAAAAGGCGTAACTCTTTATTAAAGAGTGATGTGTTTTTAAGCAAATCTAAAAGAACGGGCCTTGTGCCCGTTTTTTTATGCCTGAAATTCTGTACACTGGCTGGAACTTATTGAGAGCTTTGTTCTCAAAGCATTAACACAATTTCATCTGTAAAGAACAGCGCGGAGATAGAATGAGAATATTAGCGACCCTGTTGGCCGTTTTTGCGGTAGCGACATCGAGTTTTGCTGAAGAAGCGACTCAAGCTGCTGTTGATGCAGCCGAGCAAAATAAGCAATTAAGCCTAAAAGTAGAAGCCCAAATTTCGCAATCATTTGGCCAGCCGGTTAAAGTGAAAGAAGTGATTAACTTAGCGAATAAGCAAATAATCGAAGCGGTATTAGCCGACGGTTCTTTGGTTCATCTAACGCCTGATTTAACCCATATGGTTTATCGCGGTGAGTTGTATGAATTATTGCCTTTGAAGCCCAATAACATCACTAAAAACCGTAACAATATTAAGCGCGAAGGCTTAATGGCGGCTTTAGATGATAAAGACCTCGTTATCTTTAAGGCAAAGGGCGAAGAGAAAGCCGTCATTAACGTTTTTACCGATATCGATTGCGGATACTGCCGCAAGTTACATGATGAAGTGGCCCGTTTAAATGATCTGGGCATCAGCGTGCGCTACCTCGCATACCCTCGATCAGGTGTTACTGATCGTCGTACTGGGCAACTAACAGGCTCTTTCAAGAAAATTAAATCAGTATGGTGTGACGATAACCGTGCTGAAGCGATGACCGCGGCGAAGAAGAATCGCACGATTAAAGATAATCTAGATTGTGATGCCCCTATTGCTGAGCATATCGCATTGGGCTATGAAGTGGGTGTCAGTGGTACTCCTGCTATCGTATTGCAAGATGGTCGTTTTATTGGTGGTTACATGGCTGCTGATGAACTAGCGAAGACGATTGGTGTAGAATAGTAAAAAAAGTAAAGTACTAAATTTAACATTATTTATAATCTAAGTTATTAAACGGCTCATCATTTGATGGGCCGTTTTTACAATATAACCACCCTCTCATTATTGTCGAGTTTGTGCCAGTATAAAGGCCTTGATTCCATATCTCTCAACGATTCAGTTGAATATTCTGCTTCCTAGTTTCATGCCAATCGACAATTTGGTGTTTCATAGTTTTGGTCTTATGGTCAGTATAGGATTCATCTGTGCGACAGCTATTACCTGAAATTGAGCTGAGCGAGAGGAACTGGATAAAAAACTGTTAAAGCAATTTTTGTATGGGTAGTCTTCAGTGTCATTGTCGGAGGACATATAGGTCACGGACTTTTTATTATCCTATAGAATATCTAAAAAATCCGATGTTATTTCTTGCTTTTAATCAGGGGTTGTCTTCTTTTGGGGGCTTTGAAACTTTTATAATAGTGCTTTTATGGTTTAAGTATCTCCGTAAAATTAATCTTCTCCCATATACTGATAATATGGCTTTTGGGCTCTAACTTACTTGGTTTATTGGTCGCTTGGGTTGCTCGTGAATTCATGAGTATCCTGGAAGTGCAACAGCTTTTTGGCTTGGCCGTTATTGTAGGCCTGTTGAAGGTTTTACTTTAGAGCTACCTTCTTGGCTAGAGCGTATTCCAACGAACTATCGATTCAGCCATTGTATCGAGCAGGGCATAGCAAAAGTCGTTTCTTATTCAGATAAAGTAACCCATGACTATCAGGGAGTTATTTCAGTTCATGATGCGGGCATGTATGAAATGTTTTACGCTTTGATATTAGTTATCGAATGCTGGATAAGAAACCGCGACCAGATGGTTTCTTATTTCTACCTATATATTTCTTTTTAGAGTTTTTACGTCCGCTAGAAGGTGGTGCTCGTTATTCAGGATTAATGCCTGCTCAGTAGGGTTGTATTATGCTACTGCACACTTTGTGCTTTCGGGATAGTATCTTATAAAAGACGTTATAATTTACAGGGTAGTACTCTAGGTCAATAGTGTGTATTAGGTTATTAATTGGACAGTTTGAGTCAATTCAGGTAGATTGTACTCAAATGTAAACCCTGCAATATCAAACATGGATTGGACAGTCGTCGAACTGCTCTATTAAAGGAAATTCAATGAAACTTTTTAATAACCCTGATATTAAGTATCGGATATATGCTGCAATTTGTATTCTTATGAGTGGAGTAATATTTACTGGTTGTACACCAAAAGTCGACATTAGTATTACTGGTCCAGATGTGTGTGCGGTTGGTGATATATGCACTTATAGTGCGAATTATGAAATAATAGACTGGAGATCAAGTGGTGCAAATATTGTTACGGAAACTAGTACAGAGGTACAGATTAAACCAGCTGGAACTGAACAAGGCATTTTTCTCGGAGGAATCTGTAAACATGATTGTGCAGCGCCATTAGTAATTACTTGTTACAGAGCTTGTGATGTTCAGCCGAGATTTATTAATGTTGTCGCATCAATATCTCCACAAGTTACTTTAAATCTTAAGTTTAGAAATAACTCTCAAGACGATTTCCAACTTTATCAAAAGTCAAAGGCCAGTGAAGTAGTAGTCGGAACTGAAATAGAAATTGATGTTGCAATCAATGCTCCCGCGAATAATTCTGAGAGTGCCTCATTAGGGTACAGCTGGACGGGAAAGCTTACCACAAATGGTACCGTTGAGGATCTTGCTGAGCCTACTGAGATAGAGACGATTGTTAGTAGTGCTAAAGGTAGCTTTACTGAGACTATAGCAGCTGCTGGAGATTATATTTATACATTGGCTATTACTGACGCGAATGAAAAAATAGTAAAGGCGCAAGTCGTTTTTCGAGCGGGCGCTGCTTCTGTAGAAAAGCCGTTTAATATTGATGTGGATGCCGGTAATGACCAGCAACTGACTCTGACTTCACTTACCGAAAATGTTTCTGCAGCGTTATCTGCGAGTATCACTAATGTGGATAACCTTGAGTTAAGTTATCAATGGGCTATTAGTAATAAAGTTGAGGGAAGTTTACCGACGATTGCCGATGAAAATGCTCTTAGTACAACTTTTAGTACAGATAAAGCGGGTAGCTATGCGTTAACTTTAACGGCAAGCAAAGGTGATAAGAGCCAAAGTGATGTTATAAAAATAAATGTAATCGAAGATATTGGAGAAACTTTTAGCATTGTTGTTAATGCTGGTGTAGATCAAGCACATACTCTTAATTCAGTAACCAAAAATGTAACTACAGCTCTATCAGCAAATATTACAAATACAGATAATATCGAGTTAATTTATCAATGGACTATCAATAGTCAAGTAGAAGGTAGTTCACCCGCTATCGCTGATGTGAGCATTCTTTCTACGACCTTTACTACGGATAAAGCGGGTAGCTATGAGTTAACTCTAACGGCAAGTAAGGGCGATAATAGCGCGAGCGATAGCATGCTAATTGTTGTCAATCCAAACTTACCGCCTGTAGCTAATGCAGGGCCAGATCAAAATGAAGAACTACCTCCAGGAGGAGGTGGTGATAGCAGCTTTGTAGAAGTGGAGCTGTCTGCCACTGATAGTACTGACCCAGAAAATGCAGATTTAACCTTTAGCTGGGTTTTAACATCGTCTCCTGCTGAATTATTAAGTGACCTAGATAACCCAGCCAGCGAGTCTCCTTTATTAATGATAGGTGTTGCGGGTGATTATGTATTTGAGCTAACGGTTAATGATGGTCTGCATAGTGATACTGACACAGTAACAGTGACTGTTTTAACTTTAGATTAAAATTCACCTTTCCCGGCAGCGTTAGAAAAGCTGCCGGTTTTCTAGTAAATAAAGGAATACTTATGCAAATTTTAAACATCAAGAAAGCATTGGCAATCATTATTGTTGGTATTATTGGACTATCTGGTTGCGCAAAAGAAAATTCAAGCAAGAAAGATGTTGAGCCGACATCTCTATCTAGTGCTACAGATCTTCTAAGTGAGCAGAACTGGAGCGGTGCAATAGAAATCCTAGGGGACCTTTATACTGCTGATCCAAAAAGCCCTGAAGTGCAAATAGCCTTAGGTCGTGCCTATGCTGGTCAGGCAGGTATTAGCCAAGAACAGCTTATGACGTCACTAAAAACGAGCGATGAAGATGGAAATGAAATTACTGAATTGTCCAGCGCCACAGTGAATTCATTTGTTAATTACTATAATGAATCTCAGTACCGGTCTCGTATTGCAAATGGGCGACAAGCAATTTTTTTATTAATGCCAGAAGATGGCGATATCAGTGAAATGACTGATGAAGATAAAGTGGAGTTGGGCTTAGCGGCGGCTGCGCAAAGTATTTTACTCTTAGGTAATGTAATAAAAGACACTAGCCTTGCGAGTAAAAGTAAAGAAGACATCGGTCAGTTGGTTGAAGCAAGTTTTGATGATATTAAAGAAGAATTGGAGCAACTAGCCACTGTGGTATCTGAAACACAATCTGAGATCGCTGGTAGCCTTGCTGATGGTGTAACTTCTAAAATTGCAGCAACGATGGTACTTGATGATTTTTTCTCTGAAAATGGCTTTAATGATGGAGAAATTAGCTCAACTGAAGTTACTGAATTGTTGTTTAAGTTAGTGCCTGCAAGTTAATCAGACGAATTAATTGTATGTAATATTTACTATTGCTGCATGGCTAGCCATATATTTGGATTAAATGTGGTTGGCCATAATCTTCAGTATTCAAATCCTCATTGGCAGATATAATCATTTATCTCCTTTTTATCGCTAAGGTATTAGTTATACACAATATAAATAATACTATTGTCAAAAATATAGCCGACCCTCCCAAAAAATATTAATCTCATTCATACCTTGTTGAAAAACATAAGAAAAACTACTTCCTTTAGAATTATTATGGTCATGGAAATAGTGAAATAGTACTGCAGTATTTCAACTAATGAAAAGTTATCAACATACCTTGGTAAAAATTACTAAGGTAAGTACTCACTAATCCGCGAAGTCGTGCTTCACCATGGTTAGCAGGATTGGTTGAAAGAAAGAGGAAAACCCTCTGAATAATTATTGACTGATCTCCCTTGAAATAAAAAGCTTCAAACTTTATTCACAAAACGAATTTCGCTAATTATCGTTTTATTAAAAAGTGACTATAACCTTGCTGTTAGCCTATTGACTCTCGTAACACATTGAAATATATGAATATTTTGGCGTGTACAAAAAATGTACAATCTGACAGGGGGCCTGATAACACGGGCTTCAAGGTACCTTTTAAAGAGTCTATCCACTAAGTTATCCACAGATTCTGTGGGTAACCAAAGGAGTCCAGTAGGCATGCGGGTTTGCTGGATATTGTGTCTAATGTAATAATTGCTGATAAAATCATTATTCTGATTGAACGAAATTATATTTAAATCTTCTGTCGTAATTTTCCTGTTATTCACAAGTAATTATTTTATATATTGATGCCTTTGTCAGTTCTGATTTTTTGTCATTAAATTGTCATCTAATATCTAAGAGCTTGAAAAATAACGTTTTTTTATTTGTGCGAAAAATGGACGATCTGTTCTTAGCCCAGTATCCATGCACTCTAGCAATACTTATAAAAAACTTATGCAGGGTTTTATCCACAGAAAATGTGAGTAAGTTATTTTATTACGGTATTCATTCGCGTTAAGCTAATGTAATAGTAAGGTTTATATTAAGAAATCGCTCTGAGTTAGAGGCAAGTATGTCGGCAGTCGTTAGGTTTAAAAATAAGGCGGTAAAGTGCCTGCTTCTCTTCGTGGGGTGGTTAAGCGTGGTATTGGGGGTAATAGGGATCTTCTTACCGATTATGCCTACCACGCCTTTCCTATTATTAGCGGCCGCATGCTTTGTGCGCAGCTCACCCAAGTTTTATAACTGGCTTGTAGGGCATCCGCGATTAGGTAAGTACTTAGTGTATTACTTAGAAGGCAAGGGTATTCCGCTAAAAGCTAAAATATACACCATTGCCTTGATGGCGATTAGTATGAGTGTGACGAGTTATATTGTGCCACTGCTCGCTGTTAAGATTCTTCTTCCTCTGGTGGGGGTTCTGGTAGCTCTCTACATTGTTCGTCAACCAACACTCGATCTGTCGCCTGCATCAAAGGAGTAGGCAAGCTATTAAGCCAATCGAATCTTGCTAACAAGCCTTTCATTGGTTGATCTAGGCCAGCGTAGATATCCACTCTCTCACCACTATAAGGGTGCTCGAAGCTTAATTGCCAAGCATGCAGTAATAAGCGTCCGGCATCAAAATGATCACGGAAGTAGCGGCTATGACGGCCTTTACCATAGCGTGCATCACCAATGATGGGATGGCTTACGTGTTTAAGGTGGCGACGAATCTGATGCTTACGCCCAGTTCTGGGCATTACCTCTACTAAGCAATAACGCGACTGTGGATATTTATCAATCTCCACATCGATTTCTACGGTGGCTAATAATTTGAAATCTGTAATCGCTTCTTGCGCCGGCTTGATTCGTTCGTGTTTTGCGTGTTTATCAACCGGAGGCACCATGGCATAGTCTAGGTGCAGTTCTTCTGGCATGTAGCCACGCGTGACGGCTAGATAGCGTTTCTCAACATCTCGCTGGCGCCACTGTTCGACCATCAAGCTGGCGGTTTCTGAATTTAATGCAAATAACAGCACTCCAGAGGTCGGTTTGTCTAAGCGATGAACTGGATAAACTCTTTGGCCTAATTGATTCCGTAACAGCTGCAAAGCAAATAAGGTTTCATAGCGATCAATTTCACTGCGGTGAACCAGCAGACCAGAGGGTTTGTTGATTGCGACTAGATTTTCATCTAGGTATAAAATTTCCAGTTTCATTTGTCATCTAAATACATAAGAATGGTGGCAAAATTATAACAAGTTTTAACCTTCAATTTGGGGAAGAAAATGTCTTTTGCCGCGTTTAAGCAGATTATTATAGGTTTTATATTGGTACTGGCGGTCGCTTTAGTATTAATTCGACAAACGTATGTTGAAAGCGAGCCTTTTCCTGATCGCACAGCCATGCCGATATTAGCGAGCACGGATATGGAGTTGGTTGCTGATTTGCCACTGCCTCCAGGCAATATTGCAGTGGCCGATAATGGTGATGTCTTTTTTACCTTTCACCCCGAAGCCAGCCCTGCAATCAATGTGGCTAAGTTAGTAGCAGGCCAAGCACAAGCATTCCCGTCTCTCGATTGGCAGCCCGGTGGCAGTGAGCCGTTAGCCTTTAATGAAGTACTCTCGGTCCGCATCGATAAGCAGCAAAGACTGTGGGTATTGGATAATGGTAAGCACGGTTTAGATAAAGTTCGATTATTCGCTTTTAATATAGTGTCCGGTGAAATGCTTAAGCGCTTTTCATTTACCCGTGCTGAATTTGCCTTAGGTTCACATGCTAACGATTTTCAAATTAGCAACGATGGTCGTTTTATCATTATTAGTGATGCCAGTATATTTGCTAAGAGCCCAGCTTTAGTGATCTATGATGTTGAGAATGAATCTGCTCGCCGAGTATTAGAGCTGCATGAATCGGTGATAGCAGGAATGTTTGAGCCGATCGTGCAAGGTCGTAAAATGACCTTGTTTGGTTTATTCACCATTAATCCTGGCGTCGATGGCTTAGTATTAGATCACGCTAATGAATATCTTTATTATGCCAGTATCAGCTCAGACCAACTGTACCGCATTCCTTATGCCGCCTTGATTGATAGCGAATTATCGTCGACCGAGCTTGCCTTGCAGGTCGAGGCCGCAGGTCAAAAAACGATGACGGATGGTATGGCGATGGACAGTGATGATAATGTTTATTTATCTGATTTGGAGAATTCAGCCATCGTTCGCCGCAGCCCAGAGGGTGACCTAGAAACCTTACTTAAGTCGGCATCGATTCGCTGGCCTGATGGCTTTAGTAATAGCGCTGATGGACACCTCTATTTCACCTGTTCTAGTTTGCATCAAGTGATTGGTATGAGCCCTGAAGAGATAGAGGCAAAGGGTCCTTACCAAATCTATCGATTTTTACCGCCCGCAAGAATAGCGAATGACGAATAAACGAACGAAAACAGCGACTCAAGATCCAATCAACTAAGCTAAACTTATTAATACTAAGTTGTGGCTAGTGGCAGGTTAGTTAGCGGATGGTGCGCTAATGTTGGATTGTTGATTGATAGGTAAGGCAATATGAAATGTGTCTATGAAGCGTCTAATGTATTAGAAGCCCATGTGATTCAAGGGCTTCTAGAACAGCATAGGATCAGTTCTTTTATTGAAGGCGAGTATCTTATCGGTGCAGTAGGGGAATTACCTGCCAGCCCGCTGGTGCGTGTGCTGGTGAATGACGATGACCTGCCACAAGGGGCATCGCTAATGCGTGATTACGACTCAACCAATCAGCCTTTAAGTGAGCAGTTGACGATTGCACAAGGTGGTATGCCAAGAAATGGCAATGGCTTGCTGATTGCCATGGCGCTGATGATCATTATGATTTTAGCCGAGGCCTCACGCTACTTTTTATGAATACCATTCAGTTTAATCATCTCCAGGCATCGCAATAAAATCAGTCGGGCCATAATCTACACCTAGCTGACTTAACAGTGCTGTTATCTGGCCTCTGTGGTGAGTTTGATGGTTAAACAAGTGCTGCAGAACGTCGGGTAACGGGCGTACTTGTAATTCTTCTCGGCTATTGTGGTATTGCAGCCTATCTTCACAATCACTTTCACGTAAAAAATCACACCACTGAATAATCAATTCATCCAGCTGCTGACGGGGTTTGGCCAGTGCTTCTAAATTGCTATAAAGAATTTGATTGAGCTGGGTGGGCTTTGGCCATTTATCCATCTGATCATCGAGAATAGGAAATATTTTCGCGAG
Organism: Oleispira sp.; assembly: GCA_036960605.1. GTDB lineage: Bacteria > Pseudomonadota > Gammaproteobacteria > Pseudomonadales > Oceanobacteraceae > Oleispira. Next base: position 18,870 of record JBALXI010000014.1, read on the forward strand.
TCGATTCAGCCATAAAAGATCACCGACCATAATATGATTCCAGCTGCCAGTAAGGGAGTGGAAGAATACATTCTGATCTTGGTTTTGTGCCTCTACTGATACGCTTAAGCTCGCCTCTAATAGAGATTGATTAATCCAAGCATTGTAGCGGGCGTAACGACGATAGTGATCGGACCATTGCATAGCAGGCTCCTTCGAAATAATTGTTAAATCTTCTAATATGCTAGGCCTATTCTCGATAAAGCGCTATGGGAAAATAAATTGAGGGATATGTGCATCAATAATTAACAATTAAGGCATAATATAACGGCAAAAAGTAGGAGCATAAAGAGGCCGCTTTAATAGAATAAAGCCAATCACATTATAAGGAAATTCAATGCGTTTTTTAGTCATATTCAGTGTCTTCGTTTTACAGCTCGCTAGCATACAGACCAGCCAAGCAAATTTTGCTGCTTGGGATAAGCCAATAGCAGAAAATGAAGCAGCTCAGTGGCAGGTGAAAGAAAGTGAGAATTTCACCATTACTTATTCTGCCGATAATACGGTTATGGCGGACAAGGCGCTGAATATTGCAGAGCGTGTTCATTTAGAATTAGTGCCTTTCTTTGAAATAACAACAAAGACAAAAACGAAAATGGCACTGGTCGATGATTTTGATTTTTCAAATGGCTGGGCGACATTTTTTCCTTACGCTCAAATTCGATTATTCAGCAGCCCACCCGATAGTGTCAGTGGTTTAGAAGTTAATGATGATTGGCTGCATAGCTTAATTCGTCATGAATACGTTCATGTATTACACCTGCAAATGGCAAGCGGTTTACCTAAAGATATTAATCACGTATTGGGGAATATAGTTTTCGCGTTTCCCCACTCAATGACGCCTTCTTTTATGTTAGAAGGTTTAGCTACCTATTTAGAAACCAATAACGAATTGGGCTATGGTCGATTACAAGGTTCCTTCTATCGTATGCAAATGCGCACAGAAGTCGCCGCTGATCGTTTGAAAACCTTAGGCGATGTTGCTGCGCCTTTACGTGAATGGCCATTAGGTATGCAATATTTATACGGCAGTTATTTCTATCAGTTTCTCGCCGATACCTACGGTGAAAAAGCCATTCAAGATTATTTGTATCGATACAGTGGCGAAGCATTTCCCTCGGTGATGCAAAATAATGCAATGACCTATATTGTCAGAAAGGATTTTGATCAACTTTGGCAAGACTACCATCAGTGGCTCAAAGGAAAGTTCTCTAACGAAATTGGATCGTTAGAACATTCAACGGCACAAGGTGAAGCGCTGACGATTGAGCAGGGCAGGCAGGGGCTTTTTAAAGATGTCAGTACTAGTCAAGCTGATGGTTATTATTTTATTAATAACAATGGTGAAGATACACCTGTCTTAACCACGTATATTGATGGCGAATATTCAGCATTAGTCAAAACTAAGAATGTTTTAGCCTTGGATGTTAATGAGCAGCAGGACGTTGTTGCAAGTCGTTTGATCACTTGGAAAGATGGGCGTAGTTGGGCGGATGTGTATTTATTGGTCGATGGTCTTTTTGGTAAAGAATGGCAGGCGATAACGACTCAATCTCGCCTGCGCAATGTTCGTTGGCTGAATGATGACTTGATGATTGCCAGTCGAAAATCGCAGGGTATAAGTGAGTTCGTATTATTGGACAAGCAAGGTAATAGCAAAAGTTTATGGCGCGGTGACGATGAAACAACGGTATTAGGTGATTACGATATTTCTGCCGCTGGCGATTACCTGGTAGCGGCGGTAAAGCGCTCATTGCAGGGCTGGAACTTAGAACGTATCGATTTGCAACGCAGTGATATGAAAGGTAATAGTCTTGATCAAAGAGCGTCATTAGATTCGGTTAGTATTTCTTCTTGGCAAGCCATTACGGATACCAAAGCGATTGAGAATAGTCCGCAGATATTAGCCAATGGCAATATTCTATACAGCGCAGATTATGACGGGGTATATAATCTTTTCTTGCTTAACGACAATAAAATAAACTCTACCTCATCTAAAAAATCCAGTAGGAACGTCACTCAGCTAACGCATATGTTAACGGGGGCATTTGAACCGAAAGCGATTACGACGAAAGGTAATCCAGAAGCAACGGAGATTATTTTTCAGGCTTATACCGCCGATGGTTTTGAAATGAGGAGCCTATCTTTAGATGAAACACTATTAAGCTCATTAGACTCTTTTCCTCTTGCTCAGCAGCAAGGTCAATATAATTACCCTGCCCCTTATTCTATCGACGTTGAAAAAACTCAAGCGGAAAACTATCAAGCTTGGTCCAGCTTACTGCCTACTTGGTGGTTTCCTTATTTCGGCGCTACCGCTGAAGCTAGCCAAATTGGTTTTGAAACCGGGGGTAGTGATGTACTAGCACGCCACAATTATACATTTCAGCTGGCGCTAGATAGCGATAATGAGTTGGCGGATACCAGTATCATTTACAATTATGATAATCGTTATCAGGTTGGCTTTCAGCGTAGCCATGACTATATCGATGTTTTCAATGACAGTAAGCCGGAATACATTGTTGAGCAAGACCGTTGGATCTTTGGCCGCAATCACATTGCTAATGCTTTCGAAGATCAATTATCTTTGAATGCTGCAATTCTCGTTGAGCGTGAAGGAACGGTTACTCGTGATAACTTGTTTTCAGTCCCCTGCGTTGATGCGAATTTTGAACTGCATAAAACCTGTGAAAAAACACTAGCAGGTATCGGGCTTCAATTTGAAAGTCGGGAAGGTTATTTAAACAGTCCAGGGTTTTCATCAGGGCGATATCTTGATCTAGTCTATGAAACTAATGATTTGCTAACGGGTGCTTTAGATAGCGATTACCGTGGTGGAATTCTACAAGGCCAGTGGCAGGAAATGTTTGATCTACCTGGTAGACGCTCATTATCCTTGCAAGTATTGGCTGCCAAAACCAGTAAAGAAAATGAGGCGATTACGATCGGTGGAGAAAATCGCTTAACAGAACTCAGCCTTTTTGGTCGTGATGACTTTGCCTTAAGAGGCTATGCGGCTTCGGTACAAGGCGGTAATAACATGAATGTTAATCGCCTTAATTTCAATCAATGGCTAGGACGAATCGATAAAGGCTGGGGCATTTGGCCAATCGCGGCAGGGGATTATTCTGCAAACGTCTATGTTGATTATGGCAGCGCTTGGCAAAGTGGAGAATCACCTCATTATTTAACCGGGGTAGGGATTGATTTTAATATCGAGGTTCTTGTTTTTTATAACTTGTTTATGCCAGTACGTTTGAGTCTTGCACGTGGGCTGGATGATGAGGTTGGGAAACATCGAGCTAGCATCGGCATTAGTTTGCCTTATTAATGAAAAAATTAATTAACCACAGAGGACACAGAGAGCACAGAGGAAAGCTGAAAGAGAATCACTAGGGAGGCGCTTCGCACACGGAGAAGAGAGTAAAAATAGAGTTGTTAGTAGTGTGCAGGTCCTGTAAATTCTTCTTTCTTTTCCTCTGTGAGCGCAGCGCTCTGTGTCCTCTGTGGTTAATATATCTTGTGCTTTTCTCCGTGCAGCGAAGCGCCTCCGTGCCCTCTGTGGTAAACCGCTCTTTCTTTTATTCCTTAGTCTTTCCGCTGTTGCTCAAGCATCATTTTCAACGAGCGAATCTCTGCCGCCAGTTCATCCATCGAAATCTTACCATCCGCTTCATCTTGAGCAGCCCGTTCTTTAGCATGCTCATCTTCCAATACATTCACCACAATCCCAATCACCATGTTTAAAAAAGCAAAGGCGGTTAAAAAGATAAAGGTTAAGTAAAAAATCCAGCTAAGTGGGTAAACATCCATGGTCTCGTACATAACGTCGGTCCAATCTTCAAACGTCATTACGCGGAATAAGGTGAGTAGGGATATCGATATATCGCCCCAAAGCGTTGGGTTAATCTCAGCAAAAAAGGTCGCGCCAACCGCGGCGTAGATATAAAAAATAATAAACATTAATAACAGCACATAGCCTAATTGAGGCATCGCGCGCAATAACGAATTCAGTAGCATGCGTAATTCTGGGATGATGGAAACCATACGCAAAACACGGAAAATTCGAACGAGTCTGCCGATCAATGCCATCTCACTGTCTTGAATGGGAATCAAACTGACTACGACAATTAAGGTATCGAATACGTTCCAGGCACTATGAAAGAAGCGCTTTTTATTTTCTTCGGCAATAAAACGAACCGTGATTTCAACTAAGAAAATAATCGTGATGGCAAAATCCAGCCACTTTACCAGCTGCATAACCCCATCAGGAATATTGTAGGTTTTTGCACCAATCAATAATGCCGATAAAATAATGATACTGACAACAAAGAGTTCAAATATCTTGTTATTGCGTAAACGTAAAGAGGCGTTTTGGATTTGTTCAATATTCATAGGGTATCACTGGAATTTACGTTGAGATAACGGGATAGAATTAACCAGATTGCCAGCCATTAATACAATGGCTGGCAAATAAAATACATTACTGTTTTTTAAGGTAAGCACTGATTAAAACAATACGCGTACCATTAACCTTACCTTCAACATGAAGTGGGTTTTCGGTAAGAGATATTCCTCTAACCATCGTGCCACGTTTAGCAGTAAAGTTAGCGCCTTTAACGACAAGGTCTTTGATCAAGGTAACATTATCACCAGCAATCAAAGGTGCACCGTTACTATCACGGGTTGTTTCAGCACTGAAATCGACCATGCCGGCTTCTGCCCACTTTTGTACATCTTCTTCGAAATACATCATGTCGACCAAGTCTTGAGCCCAATCTTCGCCTTTAGCTTTCAGAGTCTTAAGTTGACGCCATGCCATGACTTGCACAGGAAGCACTTGGCTCCACATACTGTCGTTCAAGCAGCGCCAGTGGTTACCATCAAGGGTATCAGGGTCATTAATCTGGTCAGTACATGTAGGACAAAGCATTACGCTTTGCTCAACGCTACCGTCGCTAGGAGCAACTTCAAATTTGGCGATCGGTGCATCGGCAGCACATAATTCACATTTAGAGCCACAGCGAGCCAATAGGGTATTTTCAGTAGTCATGGTTAAAGCCTTAGATATTTGGGGCTATTATGCCAGCTGTTAGGGATTAGTTGTAGGGAGGGACAGAGTGTATGAACAATTTAACCTTAAACTCAGGAGTTTATTAGTCTCTGGGATAAGTCCCAGAGACTATGGCTAGCCTAATTTAATGCGTTATTTTTTAGCCATTTACTTCAGTTGCAACAGAAATAGGATTTTCTAATTCATTTTCAAAAGCTTGTAAGCGTTTATAAATTGAAATCAGTTCAATAATGGTTGACCACGAATTAACCAGAAATTGGAACGAATCTTCAACTTTACCGAAAGCACGAATGATTTGCTGCATGATTCCTAGAGTAATGGTCCCAGCTACAATTGTTGGGCCAAGTGCGATATATGGAATGATTACCGTGAATTGTAGGTAAGACCACTTAGCCACATCAAAATATAAATAGTGTAAGTAAAGCGTGAAATAGTTTTTACGCACATTGGTGAATAACTCTTTCACTGTTGGAGGCGTTGCATGTTCGAGGTGATCTTCTCCTAATACTAATTCTTTACGATAGGCTGCTTCAACGCGTTGATTATTGAATTCTAGTCCGGGTAATTTAATCCCTACTAAGGCCAGTAAAGCGGTACCAAACATGGCTGAAAAAATAGCGATGAATACTAATGCTTGGTCGACATGGCCAATCCACGGTAAGACGGTAACGTGTTCACTGAGGCCCCATAAAATGGGTAAGAATGCCATGAGCATCATGACGGAACGCACGAATGCAATACCAATAGTTTCCATAATGCGAGCAAAGCGCATGGTATCTTCTTGAACGCGTTGAGCAGCCCCTTCAATATGGCGTAACTGATCCCAATGGCCCATGTAATAGCTGTTCATCGCGGTACGCCAGCGGAAAACATAGTGTTTAACAAAGAACTCGATCAATACCGCAACCAAAACATAAATGGCGGCAATTTCAACAAAGGTTAAGCATTGAGCTAAGAAATCATCGAACTCAATAGTGCCTGGAGCTCCTAATGCTTCTTGAATAGTATTGTAAAAGGTGCCAAACCATTCGTTAATTTTTACATCCAGTTGTACCTTATACCAGGTAACAGAAAGGATGACTAAGGTGCCTAATAATGACCAAGGTAACCATTTTCTATTTAGAAAAAACGACTTAAACATATGAGTGAATAACCTTTGTGTTTACAGCTTAGGAGAGCTGTTTGTAAATCTAATTATTGTAGTTAGAGCGAGAGCGTATTGATAAAGTTCATTCTCGCTAGCGTTTAGCCAGCGAAGGTAAATTGAACTTCTTGCTCAGTATCTTATCCAGTATTGCTGACGGTAACCAGCGTTTCAATAAAGGTAAGCCAAAACTGCCATTACCTATTCGAATCACCGCCTTTGGCTTGTTTGATAATTGCTCAACTAAGCTTTCTGCAAATTCTGCTGCCGGTGTTGGGTTATCTTGAGAGGCTGTTGCTCTGGCTTTAATGGCGTCTTTTAACGGCGCATAAAGCGACTCGGGAGTAATACGTTGTAGAACATTGGTTAGCGAGTTATCGCCAAACTTAGATTGAATGGCCCCCGGTTGTACGGTAATCACATCAATACCAAAAGGCGCAAGCTCCATTCTTTGGGCATCGGATAGCGAATGTAGTGCGGCTTTAGTCGCGCAATAAGCACCGGAGAAAGGCGTCGTGGTAATTCCTGATACCGAGCCAATGTTTACAACTTGGGCATTGCCGGTTGTTTCATCTTTAGCCATCTGCTGGGACATAAGAAGTGGCAAGCAGGCTTTGGTCAGCTCCATCGGTGCGAAGACATTGGTTTCGAATTGTGCACGCAAGTCTTCAATGGGCATGTCGACTAATGGGCCCATGGCAGCATAGCCGGCATTGTTAATCAGTACATCAAGGCGATTATGATCTTGTTTAATGTGAGCGATGGCATTTCGAATGCTGCCTGCATTATTCACATCAAGGGTAAGCTTTTCTAGTTTAGGGTTTTCAGCTAGATCTTCTAGGCTACGAATGTTGCGCGCGCTAGCATAAACGTGAAAACCTTTGGCTAAATATTTTTCACAAAGAGCACGACCAATGCCAGATGAGCAGCCGGTAATTAAAACAGTTTTCATGATTGTGCCTTTTCTTTTGCTGGGGTTCTGTCGAACCAAGGTTGAGCTTGCTCAAGTTGGTGCGCTAGCTGGAGTAACGTTTTTTCATCACCCATCGGTGCCATAAACTGAGACCCTAAAGGTAATCCTGATTCAGCCCAATAAAGAGGAACAGACATCGCAGGTTGGCCGGTGAGATTGGCCAATTGAGTAAAAGGAAGTTTTTCTAAATTTTCGAGGGCTAACTTTTTTGTTATCCCCGATTTTAATAAGAGGTTTTGCAGACCAAAAGCATTAACAACTTTAGTGCCTATTTTATCGACTAACCCCAGTTCGAATTCACCAATAGCAACGGGCTCACTGCCTAGGGTAGGGGTTAATAATAAATCATATTCTTGATGCAGAGTATGCATGCTTTGGCTGAATTCATTCCAACGGCGTTTAGCGGTCACAAACTGTTCTGCAGAAATTTTCTTGCCGATATAACCCATCAGCTTTGTTGTATCTTCAACATCTAGATTACTGAAATTGGTATTTAATAGCTTGGCAGCAAACTCAAGATCGGCAGCGACGTGGCCGTAATACATGGTTAAATAGCTATCGGTTAAATCGTCAGCATTAATGTATGGATGAACGGCTTCTACTGTATGCCCTAAAGACTCAAGTAGCTGTACGGTATGCTGCACAGATTTAATGGCATCTTCTGTCACGGGGCGGTCAAAGAAAGATTGTGCGGTATAAGCAATTTTTAAGGGACGAACAGGTGTCTGTAACGACTCTAAATAGCCTGATTCTTTACGTACAGGATAGGGCGAGCTGCCATCAGGGCCGGCGACGATATCGAGCATAGCGGCACTATCACGAACAGAACGCGTTAATACGTGCTCGGCGGCGGCACCGTCCCAAAGTTCACTATAATAGGGGCCTGTTGGCGTGCGTCCACGAGAAGGTTTTAAACCAAACAACCCACAGCAGGCAGCAGGAATACGAATAGAACCGCCGCCATCACCGCCAGATGCCATTGGCACTATGCCTGCCGCAATAGCAGCGCCGGAGCCACCGCTTGATCCACCGGGAGTATGATTTAAGTTCCAAGGGTTTCGAGTCGGGCCAAATGCTTTCGGTTCGGTAACACCCATTAAGCCAAATTCTGGAGTATTCGTTTTGCCAAAAATAACCAGACCAGAAGATTTATAGCGCTTAACCATTTCACTATCACTAGGAGAAATGCTGCCTTTGAAGGCGGCGCTGCCATTACTCATTGGAGTGCCTCCTAAAGAACCCAATAAGTCTTTTAATAAGAAGGGCACGCCCGAAAAAGGGCCTTCTGGTAATCCTTGTTTAATCTGTTGATGACCAAAATCGTAAAGCTTGGTAATGATTGCATTGATAGCAGGGTTTTTTTGCTCGGCTTGGGCAATGGCAGTATCTAATAATTCTGTGGCACTTATGTCTTTATTCTTGATCAGCTGAGCTAAGCCCAGTGCATCATAGTTGGCGTAATCTTTTAGCATCTAAAGCCCCGAAATGACGATTCTTATTTTGAATGATTATTTTTAATAGCAGTTTGATTGATTGTTTAAATTATATCGTCTGACTTTAGCACAGGGTTCGGGTAACCAGAAGCTGCTAGCCAGTCGAGTTAAGGATGCCTAAATGGAGGGTTATCATCGTCAGGATAAAAGTCGTCAGGATAGTAGTTATCGTGATGATCATGTTCCGGTGGATAATAGTCTTGATCATCGAAGTCTGAACCCTCAAAGCCAGAGTCGTCGTAATAGGGTTCATCGAACTCAGGACCGCGACGCATGAAGGCATCATCATTTTGTTGCCACTGCATATCATCTTCTGGCGGTTCGTGGTCCATCCAAAATTCTTGATCATCCAAATCAATGCCAATGCGCATGCTGTCGTTAGGATCAAACAGGTCATCAGTAAATTCAGGCAGCTGGACTTCAAAACCTTCAATAAAGAACTCCGCATCAGAAAGTGGGAAACCTTCTAACCAAACCTCATCGGCAAGCTCAAAAATACGGTGATGAGGCAGCGGAGCCCAATCGTCCACAATGAATATGCCATCACGGATATTTCCGTGCAGGCGCAACGGTTGATCAAGTTCGGGTTGTTGATTAAACGCGAGCTTTTGTTGTCCTATCCAATACTGGCCGTCAATCGCGCTAACTGGACCGGCTAATTGAATGCTTTGCTGTGTCTGAACAATGACGAGTGTGGCTTTAATTTCTTGATTGGGCATCCGCAAGCCACTGATTGCTACGCGTTCACCGGTATTTAAGTGCTGCTGAGATAAGGCAGTCCCAGCTTGATTAACGATGCGGGTATCACTGTCTAATAATACGGTCTGGCCGAGTAGTGAAAGCTTAGCGGATTGATTTGACTCTTTTTCTATCGTCTTTAAATTGCCAATGACATTAAATAGCAAGTGAACTTCTAGCGCTTGATAGTCACTATCGTCTAACGAATCGGCTAATACGGCGACCATTTGACCTAAACGCAGGTCACTGCGTTGAGCGTTTTTGCCAGCGATGAGGTACTCAGTACCCTCAGGTAACTGAATATGGCGATCATTGACCCAAATACTGCCAAATGCAGAGATGGGACCTAATATAGCGGCTTTGTTTGTCGCCTGTTTGCCAGATCCGCCTAGGCCATTTTCTATAATATCTGGGCTCTGTCGGCCACTGCCACCTAGTCCGTTGGCTTGTGCTTGGGATAAATTAATATCGCCAGTATTGCCGCTGCCGCCTAAACCGTTTTCGGGGAGAGGATCGGCTTGACGGCCACTGCCACCAATACCGTTGTATTCAATTTGCCCGGTATTTTGGAAACTTTGATTTTCACTGTTGTAGGCGCTCCAGCGATTATCTTGTGTTGCACAAGCCATGAGTAGTAGAAAGCATGCTGCCACTAAGGCCCTAATCATGACAAGGCTCTTTGTTATCAGAGTCATCGGGTTCGTCAAAAACGTACAAGCCTATGTTGATACGTTGAGTCTTGATAATTGGCGTGTTGATAATTGGAGTGTTGAGCTTATCTTGTTGTGGGTTCTGATCCTGCTGCTTGAGTTGTAAAGCGCGCTGGTTCAGTGATTGTAATAGCGCCATACCTTGATCGTTGGCGAGTTGCTTTAATTCGGCAATGGAGCTGTCTGATAGTCCATCATAATATAAGCAGCGTTCAAATTTAGCCTCTACCGTCTTAGTGTCTTGGCCACTGTTAAGGACGTTGTGGGTTGCGGTTGCCAAATGGTCGGCGACGTTCATCCCTAAGAAAAAGGCTTTCTCGTCCATGCTATGACTCGGTACGAATGCCCCAGGCGTGAGTTGAATTAATTCCACGTTCGCCTCGTTCACTCCTACGTTCGGACTCTCGATTGTTACCACGCCTAGGCGTAGCCATTCGTCTAAAACAACTCGAGCCCGTATGTCTTTTTTGCACACTTGCTCGACGAGAATTTCGAAAGAAGGGCCTAGACTTTGTGATTTAAAGGGCAAGGCTAGCGGTTGCTTATTCGAATCTAAAAATTCATCTTGCCCCATCCAATGAGCGGCCAGCTGTACACCAATACTGATGTTTTCAGGGCTGCCTTGGTCTGTGGTCTCTTCATGACGCAAGCGTTTCATATCTTTGCGGTGGATACCGGTGAGTAAGCTTATTCGGGTATCGGTTTGAGGCTTTCCTGCAAGAGGAAACTCTTTGTCGGCTATCTCAACGTAAGCGGCTTTTAACCACTGCTGAAATACTGGGAAGGTAATTTGAAAGGACAATAACAAGCGCACAAGTGGGCGCAACAGCCTATGTATTGCTGTTTCAATGGCCTTTGGGATGCCTGTAGGTTGATGACTCGGTGTTTTCTGAGTGTCCATCTATTCATCATAATTCAACGAGGGATTTTTTCCCACTTTTTCTTTGATTTCATATTTTGTAACAACATGGGTTACAAAATAGGTTGTGAAAAATGGCCCTTTCCTTTGACAAGGGAATTTTTCCCTCGTACAATGTATGTGTCTTGAGGGAAAAATTACCTCGCTTCGGAAGTGATGTATTCATAATAACGAAAATACACATAACGATGGCTTTGCCTAAGGGCTGATGTCATCAGGAGTCGATCATGAAACCAGCATTAATCAGTTCTAATATCAACAAACTGGCATTTGCGACCTTCGCATTAGGAAGCCTTGTTTTATCGTCATCTCAATCTATGGCAGTAGAGCAGAGAATCATTGGCGGTACGGATGCAACCAGTGGTACTTACCCTTGGGTAGTCTCGTTGCAAAGCAAGGATGGTAGTCATTTTTGTGGTGCTAGCTTATTAGATAAGCAGTGGGTATTAACCGCTGCGCATTGTGTAGAAAGAGAGTCAGCCGATGGCATGCAAGTTGTTGTCGCTGATTACAATACGAACAGTGAAGATGCAGGTGAAGTGAAGGCGAATGTTGAAGCGATATACATCCATCAACAATATGGTGATGACCATGATATTGCCTTATTAAAATTGTCCTCTGAGGTAGACAAAACCTTGGTCAATGCGGCCAGTAATACCTTCATCGATGGTTTAGCGGTATCGACGCCCTTAACCGTCATTGGCTGGGGAAATACCAGCACAACGGGTGAGACATTTCCTGAAATTTTGCAACAAGTACAAGTCCCTTTATTTGATCATCAAACCTGTACTACGGCCTATGCAGGTGTTGGACAAACTGTCACCAATAACATGATTTGTGCGGGTTTAGCGGTGGGTGGTAAAGATTCTTGCCAAGGTGATAGTGGTGGACCTCTAGTGATTGAGTCAGCAGGCAGTTGGGTGCAAGTGGGCGTGGTGAGTTTTGGTGAGGGTTGTGCTCAAGCCAACTTCCCAGGCGTTTATACCCGTGTCGGTAATTATATTGATTGGATTGCGAAGGTTAAAAATGGCGAAGTTCCAGTGCATACAGGACGCCCTGGAGAACCTATGGAAGAGATGACCGAAGTTCTGGGGCTGCCAGAGTTTGCAGATTTTATCGTTACCAATGGCGAGCAGTTGATTAGCCAAACGATGACCTTGAAAAATCCTGCGGACGCGACGGCCAATCTCATGGTAAACGCAATGACGCTTACGGGGGCAGAGTTTAGCCTGACGGATAACCAATGTGAAAACCAATCTCTGGCCGCAGATGTTAGCTGTAGCTTCAAGTTGAATTACACCCCGAATGAAGAGGTTAAATTCTCTGAAGGAGAGCTACTGGTAGCAACTGACCATGAGCAACATAGCTCGATTAAAATCGAGTTGGTTGGCAGTGATAAAAAATCATTAGAACAAGAGGGTTGGTATGACGATGGTACCGATGGCTGGAATCCTAATGATAACGGTGGTTTTGATGTGAATTGTGACATGTTGGGTGACGATGGCCGTGCTGAACTGGGACTGGCAGTCACCGGCCCTGGTCGAATCAGTTTTACCGCCTCCGTCGCAGAAGGCAATCGCCTTGCTTACAGTGTTAACGGCAAGTCAGTGCGTCAATTTCGCAAGAAGCCTGGAGCAGATTCTGAGCAGCATAATACGGAGTTAGGAGAAGGTGAGCACCACATCGATTTTGACTTCGAAGGTGCAGAATGTTCTGGCGATGGTATCGGCGATATCAATATTGATGTTGACTCAAATGATGGCTCAGATAATGACTCGGATGGAAATACGGGTACTGATGCAGCATCAGATGACGAAGAAAAATCAGCCACCATTACGGTCGCCGGAGCGTTTAACCCGCTGACGTTATTGGTGAGTTTATTACTGCTGCCATTATTCAGAAGCCGCCGTCAGCAGTAACCGACATAGTAGCAATCGTTTTGAAGTAAATGTCCTGTGCTTTGGGGGGCGAAAGCCCTCCCTTTTTAGCATTTTATTAGTTTCTTATCTGTTCATGCAGTCGAGGTATATATGAATATTATCAAGAATCTTGCAGTTTTCTGTGTGTTTATTATGGCGGTTATTAGTTGCACGTTACCTGCCGCTGAGGAAAGGGCGCAGTTGCGTAATCAGAGTCTACTTGAGCTAGAAGTACTTTATGGATTCTCGTTAGCGCAAGAGAGCATCATTATTACTGTCATCAGTACCGGGTGTACGCAAGAAGAAGATTTCCATTTGCAAACCTCATCTACACCAGATGGCTATGACGTTAGCATCATGCGAACCAAGCCAGATCGTTGTCGTCGTGCGCCAATGTATGAACAAATAAGAATTCCTCTTGACCATTCAAGGAAAAGTGATCACTTTAGGATACTGAATTCGGTAAAGATGAAGCCTTAGCGTGCAAACAGAATTAAACAATAAACAGCAACCTAGGCATCCTATGATTGTCCGGGTTTTAAGCATTCTCTTGGTCACTGTGTCGGGCCTGTTAATGAGTGCTCAAACTTTTGCGCAACAAACAATTCAAACCAGCTTATCCAGTTATGGATTTATTGGCGATTATGGCTTAGAAACGGATACTTTCACGTTAGCGACACAAGCCTCGATAAAATATCAGCAAGACCAGTGGGCACTCCGCTTTACACAACCTTATATCTTTCAAGATGGCCCTGCTGAACTGATCTTATTGGAAGATGGAGAAACAGGAGAGGTGTTTCTCGTCGGCAGTGAAGAAAGGAAGCAGCGCAGAGGTTACTCTGATCCCAGTTTAAACTTGAGTTATAGCTGGCCAAAACAGTCAAAAACAGGGCGTTGGTCGGTCTCGGGACGTTGGAAAGTGCCAACTGCGGATCAAGATCAGGGGTTCTCCAACGGTCGCCACGAATATACGGCTAATATCAGCCGTAGCTATCGATATCAGCGCTGGATGTTTCATGGTCGAGTAGGGAGACACCTTCGCCAGTACAAAGAACATTCCGATAACAGCTCACGCAATCATTTCAGCTTAGGAAGTATGTACTTTTTAACTCGTCGTACCGGGCTGGGCGTATCGCTTTATAATAAAGAGGCAACGAAAAGTCAGCTTGATGATGTGAAAAGCATTAACTTTGATTTGAGAGTACGCTTGGATAGACGTTGGCAGTTGGGTGCCCATGCTGGTCTGGGATTGTCTGACAGTGCGGCGGATATGTTTGCCGGTTTGGATTTATCCTATCGCTGGAAACTCTCGAAATAACCTCTGGTTTTTCGAAGGTTGTTATCAGTATGAATCCAACGTAAATATTTAATAATAAAAATAAGAGATTAAATATGAATATTGAACAAGAGTATCAGCGGGCGAGTATCACCATTGACCCCATTCACTATTATTTATTATGGTTTAAGGTTACCGTATTAAAAATAATATCTTTGGGTCTCTACGCTCCTTGGGCAAGACAAACACTTAACTGTTATTTAGTTTCTAATACGCGTTTTAGTGAGCAAACTTTTTTATTATCACCACATGCGCGCAACGTCTTTAAGGGACGGCTTCTCTTTTTAGCGCTTCTATTCGTTGCTATCTTGATTATTAATATTTTACCCGCGATCACTTGGATTGTTCAGTTATTGCTACTGATTAGTTTGCCTGGGTTTTATCTGCGAGAGAAACAATATGAATCGAACGCAATTTCGCTGGGGGATGATGCGGTTGACTTTAAACTTTCGTTAACTAAATTTTATAAAACCATTGCCTTACCGCTATTCATTTTTTTATTGTCGGCTGTCGTGGTCTTTAATAACGACATCATCGATAGTCGATTTTTAGCCAGTATTGATACCAAAGATGCCCCCGCTATTTATGCTGAAGATTCATATTTGGCGCTAGCGGAGCAAGAGTTTAAGGCAGATTCTCAACATGCTGGTCATGGCTCTGATCCTACTGCTAATAAATTAGAACACGCTGATACGCATGCGGGTGAAATAGAGCAATGGAATGAAAATATTTCGCGGGAGGAAATAGAATATCTGGGGGAACATGAAAAGTCTCATAATCATGGCAGTATTGAATTATCGCCGCTGCAAAAGTATCAAGTGGCAAATAAAGGCAATCAATTCATTCAGGCTGTTTTGATCTTCTTGTTACTGTGTGTTTTGTGGCCATGGATTGATTATAAAATGATGGCGTATCGAATAATAAATACAACTTTTTTGGGTGGTGATTGGCAGATGAAACAGGGGGTTATGTCGCTATACCGTGTGTATGTTAAAACGTTATTGGTGGTATTTGCTTTGCTGGTTTTTATCGGACTGCTGCTTTCAAAATTATTAATGGGGAGTGAGGGCAGTAGTCCAGAATTTTGGAGTAATCTTGTAGCAAACTCTCTCTGGTTATTACCGCTAGGGTTGGCTGTTTTATTGTTTGCGTTTAGTCTGCTATTTACTTGGCGTAAACAGTGGTTGTTAAGCGGGCTAGCGAGCAATACGACTCAAACAAAGAGTGAATCTTTGTATCTAGAAACCCTTCTTTTATCGACGACGAATACATTGCTCATATTCTTTACCTTAGGGTTGGCACTACCTTGGTGTCATTTACGGACGATGCGGTATTTAGCCAATCACTTCAATGTCAGTATTTGCGCTGGCGAGTTATAGATTAGAAGACTGAATACCTTTGATATCAATTGTAAGAAATGGGACTTCTTGTTCCTTAAGCCATGCTTCGCCATTCTCTTCTGCGAGCATGGTTAACGTCGCTAAGCTGCCAGCAACAAGACATTGCGGTGCAAGAATGGTTACTGATGCCCAATGATTGACTGGCCAGCCCGTATTAGCTTTCATAATATGACAATAATGCTGGCTCTCTATCTGCATAAAGCGCTCATAGTTACCACTGGTCGCCATGGCTCCTTGATGCAGTGTGATATGAGAGATCGCCGAATCTGGCTGCTTAGGATCTCGAATGCCGATATTCCAGCCAGATTTATCCGCTTTATCTCCAATAATTCGAATGTCTCCACCCAAGTCGACAAGGCCGTGCAGAATACCTAAAGATTGAAAGATTTCAGCGGCTCTATCTGCCGCGTATTCTTTGCCAAAACCACCGAAGTCAATTTCCATGTTTTTTTTAGGCAAAAGAATTTCATCTTGATCCCACTGAACGGACGACCAATTGATTAAGGGTAAAAGCTGCTGAAGGGTTTCTTCGCGAGGGAGTCTATTGGATTTGAAATTCCATGCTTTTCGTAGAATGCCAGACGTTATATCAAAAAGACCGTCGCTTTGCTGATAACAAAGCTGAGCATAATTTAATAGACCCGCAGTTTCGGCATCAATTTTAGTGCTTCTGATACCAGCATTCTTGTTAATGACTTGCAGTAAACTGGATTCACGATAACGACTAAACTTTTGCTCGATGCGCTGTACTTCGGCTTCGGCTTTTAAGCAGGCTTGTTTTATTGCAGGTGCTTCTCCTTGCAAAATGAATTTGCAAGGAGAAGCCATGGCGGTAAAGTTGTGTTGAAGAAAATTCATAAGCTAAGGTTAACTAGAATTTATAATCGACACCAGCAGTAAAGGTAGAAAAATTCACCAAAGCGGGGGCTTCATCATCACTAGCACCAAATAATGCAAAGGATTCACGGCTGGTATATTGCTGCCAATCAAAATGGAAAGCCCACTGTTCAAACTTTAATTCACTATTAAATCCCACTGTAAAAGCACCATAGCTGGATAGGCGATAATCACTGGAGTTGAGATCGGTATCAGCAGGATTTTGTTTCAGTGTATAAAAATCTGCCTTAGTCTGTGTGTAATAGCGGACTAAAGGTGTCGCGATTAAACGGAATTTTCCGAGATTTAACGCCTGTGCCCATCTGACATCTAAGGTATGAGATGCGATTCCCCAATCATCGTAATAATAACGATAGTTTGAGTGGAGTGCGGCGCCATCGAGTACATTAGCAAATTGTTTATGCTGTACTGACAGCGTTATTTGGTCACGGATATCAGGGCGTCTATCTTCAAATTTATAAGGATCAGATAAGTACCCCGTTAATTGGGTATAACCAATGCCTGCTTGCAAGGTGCTGTATTTATCAATAACTTGACTAATGCCTTCATAAACAGAAAAGCTGCGCTTTTTCTGACCATCGGCTTCTGTGCGCGACGTTGATAGTCCTGCATCCGTGGGTGATAACTCATCATTACTCACGGAAAATGAACCAATTAAGGTTGTATGTTTATTGAAAATATCTAATGTGCCGTCAAGGCCAAAGGCCAGTGATTGATAGTCATTTTCTTTTGACATAGCAAGCAGCCCACCCGCGGTTCCACCTGCGAAGTATTTTTTCGGTGCAACTTTAATGTCGACTCTTTGCTCTTCAATACTCGCGCCGCTCATGATGAGCGCACTCTTACCATCTGCATCAGTGTAGGTTTGAGTCGGGGAAGCCCCACTCATCGATTCGAACTGTAATTCACTGGCGATATACCATGACTCTC
Organism: Oleispira sp.; assembly: GCA_036960605.1. Lineage (GTDB taxonomy): Bacteria > Pseudomonadota > Gammaproteobacteria > Pseudomonadales > Oceanobacteraceae > Oleispira. The sequence goes on from JBALXI010000014.1 coordinate 36,442, forward strand.
CGACAGGAGTTCGATAACCAAACTGCTGCACATCTATTTGGTAACGTCCTGTTTCAGCCGTAAAAGTACGCTCTCTAGGAGAATCTGCTTCTTGATAATTAGTATAACGATAACTAAGCGTTTTATCCGTCGGTGCGACTTCCGCCTGACTAGGAATCGCCATTGCCGCAGCGGATAAGGCGCTGAGGGCTGTCATTTTTTTCATGAAAGAATTCCTTTTCAGTTACAGCCGCAGCCGCCACCAGCAGCTTGTCCGCCACCAGAAGAGCCTTCTTTACTGAAGTAAATATGATTATCGAGAGAGCTGCCCAAAGGGTCGTTGGCCGAGGTCATCACATCCTTGGATAGATAGCCGCGTTGCCATGGCTTAACGGTACTGCAGCCAGAAATAATAACGCAGCTGACAACAACCGAAAGCAAAATTATTTTATTCATAAGTTATCTTTTTTTCTTGAGCAAGGTGGCAATATTAGCACTGAGTTCTCTACTGTCGGTCTTTTTAAAACCTTCATGAATTAAGCTTACCTTGCCTTTACGATCGATTAGGTAAGCGGTGGGCATACCCTGCAAACCGTATTGATCAGGCGTCGTGCCTGTAACATCTCGAGCCGTCGGATAGGCAACGGGGAATTCTTTTAAGAAGGCCATTGCCTCAGATTTTTCTTCATCTAGATTAATCGCGATAACTTCAAAGCCTTGCTTGCGATATTTTTTTCGCAGGGTATTCAATACCGGTAAAGACAATCGGCAGGGGCCACACCATGACGCCCAGAAATCAACGTAAACAACTTTACCAAGATAAGATTTAAGCTGAATATTTCCCTTAGCCTCTAGGCGAGGCAGTTTGAAATTAGGGGCTGTATCGCCGACACTAACAGCGAAGGCGCTGCTAGTGTTTAGGGCCAGTAATAAGCTACCGGCAATGGCCAAGGGTTTTAGAAAGCTCTTCAATATAGTGCTTATCATTTAACATTATCCTTATGAGAAAATTTCAAAACCATCTACATCCAGAGGGAATTTGATGGCTAGGCTATTATCATGAATACCAAGCTCTTTACGCAGCGCTAAATTAACATGAGCCGGGGTTAATAACTGACCGGCATCATTAAAATTTCCGCTGGCAAGATCAAGCTTTTGCGAACGATACATATTAGTCGAAGAGCCAAAGGTTTTACCACCTTTTGTGCTACCACTTGGGTGCATTACCATCATACTTGTAATAGGCCAATGGTCTTTGCCGTTACCAGAATTGTAGTAGGGAGTTCGACCAAAGTCAGAACCTATGACTACGGTGGTTTTATCAGCGATACCGGCTTCGGCTAATGCTTCTTGTAGGTAAGTGACACCTTCTAACAAATCGCCTAAAGATTGGTACTGAGAACTGTCATGATTGCCGTGGGTATCGAAGCCACCAGTACTAATATTAGCACTAGCTGCAACACCTGCCTTAAAGGCTGCGGCTACAAGAGAAGCTTGCCTTTTAAAGCCTTGATCACGATTATTCATGTGGCTATTGGTTGGCAATACGGCTTCGATTAACCCTTTCGCTTTGCTTAGTTCAGCAAGATCGTTATCTTCTTGGCGTACTGTGAATAACTGGTTAAGTTGTTGACGACGCAACGGAAGTTCAGCCTGAGCCTGTTGACGAGCTAAGCGTTCTTTTTGTGCGAGCTTAATTTTCTGATAAATATCAATTTCTTGGTCGCTATCTTTATCGCTACGATATAAATATTCACTACTATTTGGATCGGCTAGTTGATCAATAAAGCCTGCACTGCTTGCGCGAGCACGTGAAACTAACGATGCAGTGAAATCATAGCCACCATTACTGATGTAAGCCATGGGTAGGCTTGGATTCTTACTTGCAGCAAAGAGTGCTGCAAGACTTGGGTAGCCCATTTCTAAGTTGCCACTCCAAGTCGCTTGATTGCCGGTGCTGTGATTATTTGTTCCGTTATCAATGCCGTTAATAACGGTTAAGCGATTAGCATAGGTATCAAAATATGTTTCAAATTGATTTCTGACTCTTAAAGTTGCTCCACCTGGACTGGCAACAGAGCCATCAATAATGGGAATACCACTCCATTGGATACCTAACTTAGTCCCCGCTTCGCTAATGTCGACAGAGTTAATTGAACCTCCATTTCTAGCCCCAGGCTGGTCTATTGCATATTGACCCCCAGCGCCTTTAGGGTCACAGAGAGAAGTAGGATCCCAACCCCCGCCCGCATTCACAATAACCAAAAAATGATCAGGCGCGGCAGCAAATGCTTTATTTGCTGTTAGCGGTAAACTTGCAGTCATGCCGGTTGCTGCCAGCATTTGTATAAAGTTACGACGTTTCATGGCAGCTTCCTATTCGTAGATGTAGCGATAATCGGATAAAAGATAAGTCATGACTGCTGACCAGGAGCGAATGACATAATTTAAGTCGCTAGTGATTCTAAACTCTTCATCAAGAACGTTAGGCCATCCTCCTTTCTCCCAATCATAATAACCTCGGCAGTGACTACTGGGGATGTTGTTTGAAGGACGCGGATCATAAGCATCTGGATTGGCTAATAAGGTTTGTCCTATTTTCCATGTCGATAAGAACAGCTGGTAGGTTGCTTCAATTTCTGCACTGTTAAGGGCTAGATCCTCTGAAAGCATTACTGAATGCAAATATTGGATATTGGTTTTAATGGCTTCAATGTTTGAAGCCAGCTCAAAGCCATCTTTATCAAGGGGTTGAATGTCTGTGCTGACAAACTTGAATAAACGCCGTTCATTCGCTTCTGGGCTGCGCTCTTTGGTGAAGTCAAAGGCCGTAGCACGACAGGCCATTTCCGTTGCCATTAACTCTTGCATAGCAATCATTAGACCACTGGGTTCATTGATACGGGTAGTCACTGAATCTGAGTCAATTCCACCAAACATGATGCGATTATCTTTTTTCTTACTCTCCAACTCATCCCAGCCAAAACCTAAAGTTGCTTTCAGTTTACGCTGTAGCATTTCAGGGGTTAATAAGCGAACGGCACCGATATGGTTTGCGGCAACCACTTTAGTTTGATCAACCTGAACTGCACGATAATAAGGGCTTAATAAAATGCCGTTGATTGCAGTTTTAATATTCCAGTTATCTGCCGCCATCGCTTGCCCAATGCCAGTTAAAATACTGCGTTGAGCATTAAAAGCGGTGATATCTTCCGCTGCTGCATTGTCTCCAGGGGTCGGTAATAAATCTTGGCCAATGATGCCCTTGTATAAGTGGCGGGTGATGGCTCGCATATAGCGAGGGTCTTGGGCAATTTCATTACCTAGCCATTGCAGCATATTGCTATAAACGTTAGTGCCGGATAGGTCGATTTTTTTACCTGCTATGCCAGGTCCTTCAATATCATTTGAACTCCAAGAATTCGCGGTAGTATAGCTAGGAATACGACGTCCTCGATCATCCCAATGTTGGAACGTTGAAGCGATAGGATCCATTACTGTATGGCAGGTATAGCAAGCAGGGTTTTGTAAGGTAGGGACTGCACTGGTGGTATCAATAGAGTCTTCTGGACGAGAGCCTTCAATGTCTAATATATCGGTATCCAGAAATATGTCATAAACCATGTATGAACGATGACGATTACGATTGGTATCTGTAGTAGGGAAACGGTTGAGGAACATTGCCGAGGTTAAGATACCTGCGTGAGGAATGCCGTTACCATCATGCTCCAATGCTTTGGTAATACGTGCTGGTTTAAAGTCATAAGGATCATGGCGTAAAGTGGCACTCGCATAATTACTTGAATATTTTAAGCAAGGATTTTCACTCTCTGGCAGTACTGCAAAGGAGTCATTTGGATTTACGAGAATAGCATCATAAACTTTTTGGCTGTACCAATTGACCATAGTATAGTCGGCAGTCACTAGCTCAGTAATAGGCAAACTGTTACGCGTAATATGATTTATGAGTTCTAAGCCTTCACGGGCGACAGCATCGTTGCTTAAATAGGTAGCGCAAACACGGTTATCATTTGTTGCGTCATCTACGTCAGAAGGATAGTTTATTGAATACCAAGCTTTATTTTCATAGTCATCGCTATCTAATAGACCAAGTGCTCCGTTACTACCCGTATTTACCGCAAGGTATTTATCCGTTAAGAAAACATCATTAAATATCTCGTTTAAGCGATCATGAAATTCATCTTCCGCCATCACCTCATTCATCACGGCGGCAAAACCGACTTCGCCTTCGGCCAATACCTTAGCCGTTTCTGCATCGCTAGGTAAGCGACCCGCAAGCTGTATCGTGGCATTACGCAGAGTTTGATCTAGGGGAATAACAGAAACCCCCTCTAAGCTGCTTGCAGCTTCATAAAGCGACAAGCCATTAAAGGCATACATTATATATTCAGCCACATCACTGGCGCACTGACCATCACAATCCGTTACGCTGGTGCCTTTGCCGATGGGCATAGTCAAAGAAATTTCTTCTGCTAACGTTGCAATGCCCGTACAGCTGGCGCAAGCGACTAACGGTGTACCAATTTCAGTACCGTTACCTTCAACCCCGTGGCAACCCGCGCATTGTTCGCCATACAGCCGCGCGCCTTCAGCATTAAAATTACCGAAGTCGAGATTACTTTGAACAGAAGCCCCGCCAACATCACCACTATAGTTTTGTTCACAGCCTAAGAGTGCGAGTAGGAAAAATGAAATAGAGAAAAACCGAATGATATTCACTTGAACTCACCTGCGTTGAATTTAGATTTTATATATTATCTAATAGTTTTGGCGATAGCTGCTAATTGAGTCACGTTAGGGAGAAGAAATAATGATATTTCGTGACAAAGTGTAACTCTAGGAATTGAGCGGAACTTAAGTACTAAAATCGAATGTGTATTTTATTTATATCTAGTGAAATATTACTAGGCCTTCGTCGTTATTTATCATGCTTAACTAGAAAACCTGTCTATAGTTACACTTTATGAATGGAATAAAGAAAGGTGTTTATCAGTTGCCGTATTTTTTAGGAGTATGTTTTTTATTAATAATGTCTACAGCATCAGCACTTGAGTCGGTTGAAATCGGAGATTTGAATCAGGGCTATTCCTTAAATGATCACGTTGAATACATTGTCGATGTTAAAGGTGAATTAAGTTCTGATCAATTAATACAGCCTAATAAGAAGTGGAATGTTCATGATAAGGAAACCCTATCATTTGGCTATAGCAGTTCCGTCTATTGGTTTCGTTTTAACGTCACTAACTCGTCAGTAAGCGATGTTTCTCACCTGCTTGAAATTGCCTATCCCGTTTTAGATGATATTAAAATATGGGTTTATGATGAGCGCAGGCAATTGCTTGAGCAATTCCATTTAGGAGATAAGATTTCGTTTGGTGAGCGTGAAATTCAGCATAGAAACTTTGTCGTACCATTAGCAATATCCAAAAAACAAACACAGGTTTGGCTTATTCGCATTGAAACCTCAAGCGCGATGCAATTGCCGATGACGATTTGGCCTGAGCGCGAATTTTTTATTAAAGATCAATCCCGTTTAATGGGGTTGGGGCTGTATTACGGCATCATGCTTATCATGGCGCTGTATAATTTATTTGTCTTCTTCTCCGTTCGAGAGAATAACTATTTATATTACGTATTTTATGTCGCCTCAATGGCGGGTTTTTTAGCCAGCTTGCAGGGATTGAGTTTTCAGTATATATGGCCAACTGCGACTAATTGGAACGATAGTGCGATTATTGTAATGCTTTCTGGAGTGGTATTTTTTACTAGTCTATTTACGCGTAATTTTATGGGGTTAGCTGAGCATCATAAAATATTAAATAATCTATTTGGAATGGTTATTTTTGCCTCCGCAGTCACGGCGTTATCGGTTAATTTTATTCCTTATTATTTGTTAATAAAAGTACTCATTGGATTGGCTGTGCTAGGGATTAGTCTGGTTATTTATACAGGGATATTACGCTGGAGTGAGGGGTTTAATGCCGCTCGATATTTTACTATTGCTTGGTCTTCCATGTTGTTGGGAGGAGCCATTTTAGCACTGAATAAATTCAATATAGTCCCCAGAAATAATTTTACCGAAAATGCAGTTCAATTGGGTTCCGCCATCGAGATTATTTTATTATCCTTTGCTTTAGCGGACCGATTGAATCAAGAAAAGCGTGAGCGCTACGAAGCACAAATACAGGCATTGAATCTCGAGCGTATTGCTGGCAGTGCTCAAACGGAAGCGTTAGAGCAAGAGCGTTATGCTCGTAGTGCACAGGAAAAAGCGCTGGTACACGAAAGAGAAGCGCGTGAAGCTCAAGATCGAGCGTTAGAAATTCAACGTAAGGCGAATGAAACCTTAGAAGACAAAGTAAAAGAGCGTACTAATGAATTGGAATGTGTTAATCACAAGTTAGCCGAATTAAGCACGACAGATGCTCTGACAGGTATTCGTAATCGCCGCTATTTCGATCAAGTGCTAGAGCGTGAATTTAATCGAGCGCGACGAGAGCGAGAGCAGTTATCAATATTGATGCTGGATATTGATTATTTTAAACGAGTTAATGATGAACATGGGCATCAAGTGGGTGATGATGTTTTACGACAAGTGGCGAAGATATTACGAAAAGTAGTTCATCGAACGACAGATTTGATTGCTCGCTATGGCGGTGAAGAATTTGCCATAATTTTACCCAGCACCGATGTGGCTGGAGCTTACCTCGTTGCTGAAAAAATTCGTGAGGAAATTGCCGATCAACAATGGAGTACTGAAGGGCATAGTTTCTCAATGACCGTTTCTTTGGGATTGATGGGCGACGAACCCAGAAGCGGAGATAGTGCTGACTATTGGTTGAAAGAAGCAGACGATGCTTTGTATAAGGCAAAAGAAAGTGGCCGCAATAAAGTGGTATTGGCAGCCAATTGTTCGACAAGAAAAACGTGAATTAGAATTTAATTGATTGTAATAGGGGATAGTAAGAAGGTGAATAAATATCCTAATACCCAAAATAGAACGAGCAAGGACGTTTGGCCTAATTGTTGGTTCAGTTGTTGCCCTGTCCGTTTAGTCATAACCCAGCATAAAGCGAAGTGTAGCGGCAATAGCGTGGTATTTAACCACGGTAGATAGGGGTTGAAGGGAATAGAAATAAAGGGCAAAAGTAACAGGATACTGTATAGCATTCGGCTTTTAATCGGGCCTAAATGTACCGCGAGTGTTTTTTTACCGGCATGAGTATCAGTCGGAATATCTCGAATATTATTGACTAACATAATGGCTGCAACCAGTAATCCAATTTCACTGGCGGGAAAGAGCAGTGCCCAGCTAAGCTGAGATGTTTGTAGGTAATAACTGGCCATGACTCCTAGCCAGCCAAAAAATAGAAATACAGCAACCTCTCCTAGTGCGTTTGATGCTAAAGGTTTTTTCCCGCCACTGTATGTGTACACTCCCGCAAGAGAGATGAGACCGAGAAAAACGAATGGCCATCCACCTTTAAATATTAGATACAAGCCAGTCATTACAGCGAATAGACTGGTGCTAAGAATAGCGATTAATAAATGTTGGCTGCTGATCAAACCCGCTTGGCTCGCGCGAATAGGGCCTAATCGTGCAGCACTATCAATACCTGCTTTGTCATCAAAATAATCATTGGCAAGGTTGACGGATATCTGTAAAAAACAACAGCAAAGTAAGCTCATAAAGGCGATGCTCAGGTCTAAGCCATCAGCGTATAGATAGTGCTCTAGATCGCGTGCAGCAAGGACTTGAGCCAGTAAAATAACGGCAATTGAAACGACTAATGTCTTAGGTCGGGCGCTGATAAAAATGGCGTTTATTAAGGTCATGAATTATTAATCAAGAGCAAGGTATCAGAGTGAGGTATAATGTTTTCTTTATAACATTTTTTGGATTATTAGGGGTTAAGTAATGAGGATGTTTTTATATTACCTTGTTCGCTCCCCATTGAAATTGGCGCGAGTAGGGCATAAGCGTGGTAAGCGCCGTATTCGGCGAGATTTATTAGTGATCAAGCAAGCATTGGCTCAAGAGAAAGAAGAGACACGAGAGATGCTGGCGATTTATCGAAAGTTTACTCATGGCGAGGCGAGTGATGCTGAGATGAAGGTGGCTAATGAGCAATTAGTCGATGTTCTTAAAGGACTCGGTATTGGCGTATTCGCGGCTTTACCTTTTGCTCCAATCACGATTCCCTTCATCATAAAGCTAGGCAAACGATTTGGTATCGAAGTATTACCGAGTGCCTTCTATGAGAAAGATAAAAACGACTCATAGAAGCAATTTGTTTTTGTGCCGAGGAGCTTAGCGGTTCGTTAGGGATTAGCGGCTTGCTAGCAATAAAACGGCGATAAAAGTTCTATCTTACGGAATTCAGGCCATTGTCCTTGTATCGGCTCACATTGAAACGTCATGACTTGGTCTTGCCAGTTAAATGATAGCGAAAATGCGTGCAGGTAGCATCGATCAGCCTCAGCACCCTTGTAGCGTTCATCCCCTAAAATCGCACAGCCTAAGCTTTTTAACGCAACGCGTATCTGATGTGTTTTACCCGTTTTAGGTTGAACTAAATACAAGCGTTTGGCGATGGCCTGATCTGTTTCTAAGGCGATTGAGGTGAAATAAGTAGACGCTGGGTTTTTCTGATCTCGGGTTAGTAGCCAGCTGCCATTACGGCCTTTTTCCATGTCCCCTTTTACCCAGCCTTGCTTCTTTTTTGGCTTACCGAGTGCAATGGCTAAATAATGTTTTTCTACCTTATGCTGGCTAAATAGTTGGCCAAACGCTGCGGCGGCGGCGGCGTTCTTTGCGAAAATGACTAAACCCGATGTCGCCTTATCTAAGCGATGTACCGGCCAAAGTTTGATTGTCTTTGCTTCTATTTTTTTAATCTCAGCCAGTGCAACTTGCTGTAGGCTAGCAGTGCTTATATCGCCTTGCTCATGTTGCATGCTAATCCCTGTGGGTTTATTCACAATGATCCAATCAGCATGGTTATGAATAATAGAGATCGCTTGCTCAACTGCCTGAGATTGTTCCATTAACGGTTTTGCTCTTCAAGGATGGCTAATAAGCGGCGTACAAGGGCTTCGAACGTTTGCGCTTCTTCATTGTTTTTACTGGCGTTAAAGCTGTACATCAAGCGCTCAATTTCTTCTTTTGACATGTATTGAACGGCGACTGGATTGATCATAATAGGTATTCTCTTCTAAAAACTCGATGGCACTCGATAGGCTCTTGATAGCTCTGCCCAGCGGGAGCGCATTGTATCTGAAAGTCCCAATAATGAAAGCAGGATAGAGTGGTTGTAACAAATATCAACAGCAAGTTTTGAGAAATAAGAGATACTGATACTAACGCTAGTAACGCCGAGGGTTTTTCGTGAGAAAATCAAAACTGATGTTCGTTATCTTATCTCTGTTTTACAGTCTTCCTGCGATGGCATTTGATGTCGCCATTAACAGTAATGCTTTGGCTAGCCCTGTTCTGGATGCAAAGAATGCACATAGTCGAGGTAATTCGGACTTGGTTGGTATTCTGCTAGCAGGGAAGTTAACTTTACCGGGAGTAAAGCCAGAAGATCAAAAAAGAGTCCGTAAGCAATATCGAATCCGTTCTCTGAATCGTTATCTGCCCTCGCCGAGAAAGCCAGAGCAAGATACTCGTGCTCTCTATAACCTCAAGCGCTATGCGAATCGATATAACCTGATGATCTTGAAGCTGGATAAATCGAAAAAGCTTGAACAAAAGAGTCGCTATCGGTATTAATAGCGCTCAATTTAAAGCTATTACTATGATGGCAAGGTACTTAGTATGAATTGTCGCCTAGGTTGCGGTGCTTGCTGTATAGCGCCCTCCATTAGCTCGCCCATTCCTGGAATGCCAGCCGGTAAAGCGGCAGGACAACGCTGTGTTCAGCTTGATGATAACAACCTTTGTCTATTATTTGGCAAGCCGGAAAGACCAAAAGTGTGTGCTGCCTTCGGCGCTGAAGAGTGGGTATGCGGAACAAGTAATGAACAAGCCATGCTGATTCTTACCGATTTAGAAGAAAATACCCATTAGCCTTAATCCCCCTAGGTTTTCCTCATGTATAAACTAGTATTTTATGTCCCAGAAGATCAGGCCGAAGCCGTGAAAATCGCTGTATTCAATACCGGCGCTGGGAAAATTGGCGATTATGAACAGTGCTGCTGGCAAGTTTCAGGACAGGGGCAATTTAGGCCTTTGGCAGGATCTCAGCCTTTTATCGGAGAAGCGCCCACAGCAGGAAAAGAGGCGATAGTCGAAAGGGTTAAAGAATACCGTATTGAAATGGTCTGTCATGATGAGCTGATTAAATTAGCTGTATCAGCATTAAAGCAGGCTCATCCTTATGAAGAACCTGCCTATGACGTTTGGCGTTTAGCTGAGCTTTAATAAGGATATTATAGCTTCAGCTTGTCCTTTTCTGGGATATCAAAAACATGGGTAGGAAGTGAAGGGTTTTGCTTGTTGTCGATGGTTTGTTGGCGATCAGAGTAAAAGCGTCTTAACGTCGTGCTCGTTGTGGGGAAGGCAAGTTCTTGCCATGGAATGTCGGCTTCATCAAATAAACGGACTTCAAGACTTTCTGGCCCACAAAAGAAATCCAGATCAGCTAGCTCACCCTGAAAAAATATATGCACCTGACTGATGTGAGGTACGGCGATCATGGTGTAAAGGTGCGGGTTTTGGATGCGGGCATTCGCTTCTTCTAACGTTTCTCGTAATGCCCCTTCTTCGGTGGTCTCACCGTTTTCCATAAACCCTGCTGGCAGGGTCCAGTAGCCTTTTCTAGGCTCAATCGCACGTTTGCACAGTAATACTTGGCCTTTATAGGTAGGTAATGTGCCGGCAACGATACGAGGGTTTTGATAGTGAATAGTATCGCAGCTAACGCAGACATAGCGTTGGCGATTATCACCTGCAGGCACTAGCTTGCTAATGGGTTGGGCGCATTCTGAGCAGAACTTCATGATAATGTCCGTTTTACTGGCGATGAATGATGGCGATGAAAATAATGTGAATAACGAGTTTTCTAGTATAGCGAGTAACGCATATTGATAGCAAAGCATTGCCTAAAACGAAAAAAACCCATCTTAATGCGGGCTAAAATGCAAACGGTGAGAATGCAGAAGAAAAACTTAAGTATTAATCAACCAGCGCTAATGGAAACGGAATAATGGCTGCCATTGAAGCTTGAGTATTGTGTTGAGGCCCATCTACTTCTGATTGCTTATTAATGGCCTCGTGTAGGTTAGCGAGACCTGCATGCATCATTTGCGAAAGACGCACACAAGAAGACACGGGATTGCTAGCTTTTTCACGCTCCATATCAATTTGAAACTGTAGACCCCGAAGACGACGCTGAAAGTGCAAGGGTGCGCTATTGATTGTCTCTTCCACCCAAGACAGACGTAGCGTTTCTAATGTATCGGGTTCGTGTAGAGCAAGATTCATTAATTCTTCAAAACTTGGCAACATGGAACTTACTCCTTCAGCATTTGATTATTTGCAAATTCAGGTATCTAGTCTATCGCGAAATTGATCATTTTTTAATCTTGTGGAGGGTTGAATAAATATGCTAAGCAATTGAAAACATAGGGTTATTTAGTATGTCTAGTTAGTCACGTTGTTCAAAAAGTGAGACGAAAATCGTTTAAAAACATAGTGTTAAGTAAAAGATAAGACGAGGCAGGGTACAATTTTTATAATTAATAGGAATTAACATTCGTTCTTTGATAGGATTTTAATATATGCTTTTTGAGTAAATTTATTGAACTCAGTGAAAGGAGTGAGGAAATGAGCGTTTTTTCTGTATTCCAGAGAGTATCAGCCGTAAAATAGTTTAATGACAACACAGACACTCCTAAAGCAGTTAATCAACAGTGTGCAGCGGCATCAAGCCCGCACGATAGATCAACCCAGTCTCGCTCAGGCGGGAGTTTTGATAGCAATTACTGACGAAGCAGAGCCGCACCTAATACTAACGCGACGTGCTGATCACCTTAATACCCACAGTGGAGAAGTCGCATTTGCGGGTGGCAAGCGGGATGAAACCGATCCTGATATCGTATTTACGGCTTTACGAGAGGCGTATGAGGAAATAGACCTGGCCGCCGAGGATGTCACTGTTATTGGTCAGCTAGATCAGGTTGTCTCTCGATTTGGTTATGTTGTTACTCCTATCGTGGGTCTAATTCCTGCCGATATGACATTTACTGCAAATCTAGACGAACTTGATGCTGTTTTTAAAGTGCCATTGCGCTTCTTTTTAGAAACAGAACCTCATGATTATTTTGAGCAAGGCTCTATCTCGATTCCGAGCTTTCATTATGACGGTTTTCGCATTTGGGGCTTAACCGCCATGATGATTACTGAGATGATGAATAATCACCTCGATGCAGATATCGCGATTCGTTTCTAAATATCATAGATAATAAGAGAGACCTTATGCTTTACCAATTAGGCAAAAGAAAACCGGTGATTGAAGGTGCACATTTTATTGCTGATAATGCCAGTATCATCGGCTCAGTGGTTTTAAAAGAGAACGCCAGTATTTGGTTTAATTGTGTTATTCGTGGTGATAATGATGTGATCACCATCGGTGAAAACAGTAATGTGCAAGATGGCGCGGTATTGCATACCGACCCAGGATTTAAGCTAACCCTAGGAAAAGGCGTTACTGTAGGCCATAACGCCATGGTGCATGGTTGTGAGGTCGGTGACTTTACCTTAATTGGTATTAATGCGGTGGTATTGAACGGCGCTAAAATTGGTAAGCATTGCTTAATTGGTGCCAATACGTTTATACCTGAAAAAATGGTAATCCCCGATGGCTCGCTGGTAGTGGGCTCACCTGCGGTGATCAAGCGTCAATTGTCTGAACAGCAGCAAAAAATGTTAGAGCTTGGGGCTTATCATTATGTGCAAAATGGACAGCGCTATAGTAAAGAATTGACCCCGATCAGTATTGAAGATGCGTTATTAGAAGCATCGGTGTGAGGTTGCAGTTTCGAAGATTACTGTGACAATAATAATAGAAGAGCGCATTTATTGTGGACGATAAAAAGAAACAAACGTCTAGCGACAAGTCTGAATCAGTGGCCATTAAATCCCCTTGTGTTCATATTTGTTGTTTGGATGAAAAAGACATTTGCTTAGGGTGTTACCGTAGTTGCGATGAAATTTGCAAATGGGGTGCAATGAATAATGACGAGCGTAAAAATGTCATGAAAAAGGTCGCTGAGCGAGAGCAAGATAGCGGCAATATGATGAAGTTTTAATTGGCTTCACATCACTTTAATCTACTTGATAGTGTTTTAATCTAATTTATAGTGCTTTAACAGCTAGGATTTACTATGACCATTTTAGGGACGCCGTTCTCACCTTCAGCAACCAAAGTTTTATTATGTGGTGCCGGTGAGTTGGGTAAAGAAGTTGCGATTGAGTTTCAGCGTTTGGGTTGTGAAGTGATTGCGTTAGATCGCTATGATAATGCCCCTGCCATGCAGGTAGCTGATCGCAGCTATACCTTGAGTATGCTCGATGGCGACGCATTAGAAAAAATTATTAAAGATGAAAAGCCTGATTATATTATTCCTGAAATCGAAGCCATTGCGACGGATACACTGGCCGAGTTAGAGCAGCAAGGATTCAATGTTGTGCCGAGCGCACGTGCCGCCCAGTTAACCATGAACCGCGAAGGCATTCGTCGCTTAGCTGCAGAAACCTTAAGTATTCCAACATCTCCTTATATCTTTGCTGATAATAAAGAAGACTTTATTAACGCGGTTAAAGAAATTCAAGTGCCGTGCGTGGTTAAGCCGATCATGAGTTCTTCCGGTAAAGGGCAGAGCACCTTAAAAAGTTTTGATGACATCGATGCCGCTTGGGATTATGCGCAAGAAGGCGGCCGAGCGGGTGCCGGTAAAGTGATCGTAGAAGGTTTTGTAGATTTTGATTATGAAATTACACTGCTGACTCTGCGTCATTCTGATTTGGCCTCGGTAAAAGAAAATGCACTGACCACCAGCTTTTGTCAGCCAATTGGGCATCGCCAAGAAAATGGAGATTACCAGGAGTCTTGGCAGCCACAGGCTATGTCTGAACTCGCCTTGAAGCGTGCAAAAGAGATGGCTGAAAAAGTAACAACAGAATTGGGTGGTCGTGGCTTGTTTGGCGTTGAGCTTTTCATCAAAGGTGATGACGTTATCTTTAGCGAAGTTTCTCCTCGTCCACACGATACCGGTTTAGTGACCTTGATTTCACAAGACCTTTCGCAGTTCGCCTTACATGTGCGCGCTATTTTAGGTTTACCGATTCCTAATATTGTTCAGCACGGTCCTTCGGCCTCAGCGGTTTTGCTGGTGGCAGGGGAATCTAATAATATTCGCTATTCGGGAATTGATAAGGCATTGGCTGAAATCAATACTCAATTACGAATATTTGGTAAGCCTGAAGTTTCTGGCCAGCGCCGAATGGGTGTTGCTTTGGCTCGTGGCACGGAAGTGGGTCACGCTTGTCGAAAAGCGTTAGCGGTGATTGAGGCTATTGAAGTAGAGGTTAAGTAATTCAATTGATATTGGATTATGAGTTAATCTTCATGCCAATATGTTGTAGGCCTTTTATTCCATATTGAATGGCATTATCTGATGTTGATTTCTGCCTTTATCTTTCGCTTGATATAGCGCTTTATCAGCCGTTTCAATCCAATTTGAAATGGACTTGTTGGTTAAGTTATTGATATCACTTTCAATCCAACAAGCTCCGCAACTGAGCGTCAGGTAATTGAATTCTGATTTTTCATGGGGCTCGTGTAGAGCCTCCATGGTTTTATTCACCACTTGTAATAAATGTTCGATTTCCTCTCGATTATTGTATTGAAATAGTAATACAAATTCTTCACCTCCATAGCGCGCTGCTATCTCATCACTCCTGCGCGAAAAAAGTTGTAACGCCTGTGCGACCTTGATTAATGCAATGTCGCCCTTTAGGTGACCATAAAAATCGTTGTAGCGTTTGAAATGATCTATGTCGATTAAGATCAGAGCGATTTTTCCGCCGTATCGATTGATACGATTCCAAGACTTTTCAATTTCAATATCCAAAGCCCTTCGATTAGGAATGCTGGTTAACGAGTCGGTAGTCGATTGCTTTTCTAGCTCATCTTTTTGCTGATTAACGGTATCAATTAATTCATTGAACGTTATTCGTGCTTGATCGAGTTCAGTAATGCCGATAATTCGATTTATTTTCGTTAGGTCATTATTTTCAATGGATCTGCGTAAATATTGTGTGGTCGTCTCTATGGGGCGAATGAGAAAACGCAAAATGATAGTGAAAGAAATAAAGGGAATTAAGCTGAAAAGGAATATAACGATAAAGGTTTCAAAACTAAAAAGGTTGGGAATTAACTCCACTTGATGATAGATCTTCATGCAACCGGAAAACTGTTGCTTAATTGAAGTAAGGCAGCGAATACGAAAGGGTAGGGCCACCTTAGTAAAGGGGGCATATAGATCTAAGTATTGGCTGTGATTAATTGTCGTGTTATTAGCCATTGTTGCACTCGTGATTACCACCTGTAGGATATTTGATAATTTGTTTAAATTCTCACCGTATAAATCCCAGCTAATGACGATCCAGCCAGCGGGGTGTTGTGGCTCGCGGGTTGTAAATATAGGGACTGCAGCAGTCATTAGAGAATTATTATTAAATAATTCAAAGGTCCGTATTTCTGCCTCTGATAATAATGCGGGATAGAGTGTTGAGATTAAGGCCTTTCGCTGTGAGCTATTAAAATCAAAAACATGATTACTAGCGTGTTCTCGGTAGAGTGCCAAGGGAATCTCTCCTTGAGCGCTGATAATCGCCAAATAGGCTATCTCATGCTCTTCCAACTGGAATAATGCCTTAGTTTTTTCACTGGTTTCTTTAAGCTCGGGTAATGACAAAAAATCTTGGCTTATTTGCCACTGAGCATAGTCATAAGCCATGGATGTTAGGCTGTCATGAGTGGAACGAATTGCATTTTGAATGCTAATTACGTCTCTTTGTTGGTGCTCTATGGCGAGGTTCAGCTCTTGAGGGTAGGTCCATAGCCACCGTGATAGCAGAATTAGTCCTGAAAGCACAATCATATAGCTGATGGTATGGCGTACTGTCAGAGTTCGAATCGATACCATTATTTAATAGTCCTGATATTCATAAGCAGCAGTCACGTAAAATTAGAGGACCAGAACGGCGGGTTTACTCTTACAACTTATGTGTTTTAAAGTTTAGACTATTTTGGGCTATTCTTTGCCTCTATCCACTGCGCCATATACTGGGTACTCTTCATTGAATGGTGTCGCAGCATTTGGCCAGTGAAATTTGCTTGGCGTAAGGCTAGGCGTTGATTCAACTGTAATAATAAACGTTCGATCAATATAGGTTGCCATAGAGCCTTGTCGTATTGTTGCTGTACTAGGTTAAACCCATGTTTTTGATAAGTTATAAAACGTTGATCGTCTTGATAGAGTTTGATAGCCGCATCAGCAAAGGCTTGAGGGTTACTTAACATAGTCTGGATATTGATAACTTCACCATTCCAAGGTAGTTGAAAAAGCATGCCCTCACTGCCGATCGTGGTGGTTATACTCGGGGTACCACATTCCATGGCATCACTCAGCTTACCTTTAATGCCCGCGCCAAAACGAATTGGTGCTAATAGAATACGGGCCTTCTTGAGCACGGCTTTGGCATCTTCTGCCCAGCCCTTAATTAAAAAACCTTGTTTTTCATTATGCAGCTGAGTAGCTTTTGGCGGTGGGTAAGCGCCATAGATGTGCATTTGTGCTTTCGGTAGCTGTTTACGAATCAGCGGCCAAATATGTTGTTTTAATTGCAGGACAATATCCCAGTTCGGCGCGTGACGGAAATTACCGATGCTGATGAAGTGCTCTCGGTCTTCGAAGTTGGGTAGCTGCTTAATATCGTCTTCTTGCGCTGGCGATAACATAAAGGGTAGGTACATCAACTGCTGTTCAGGCACTTGGAAATGCTCAATCAATAGCGCCACTTCTACTGGAGAAATCATTAAGGTGAGATCACTGCGGAAAATGGCGGCGATTTCTCGTATCGCTAAATCACTGTGTAAAAACTGAGAAACCTCACTGGGCTTAGTAATGTCGAAAGTGGTGCCCTTTTTCATCGCTTTTTGTCGCGCTTCACGCAGGCTGTGTAGGTCTTCGGTATTTAAAACTCGTAATGCGTGTGGGCAGAACTTCTCGACCCGCCAGCCAAACTGCTCTTCCATCATAAAGCGGTCAAAAATCACCAAGTCAGGATTCAGCTCAGTTATGTAGTCGTCAAAACTTTCGTTATTGAGTTCAATGCCTTGGCAGGTAATGCCAAGCCCCTCAAGATCCACCATGTGCTCACTGAGTTGAGCGGGGCTAGCAAAGGTTATAGGCCAACACTGAGCTTGCATCGTCATAATCAACTGCATCATACGGCTGCCCGCCGCGGATGAATTAGGTTCGGGCCATACATAACCTATAATGAGTACTTGCTGAAATCTAGGCATCGTCATAATCCTTTCTACTTTAAGCTTCTACTTTAGGTTTTATGGCGGTAGCGGCTGTGTTCTTTTTGGGTTTTAGGCGGCTAACCCCTAAAATCACCAATACCATGCCGAGACCATGATAAAGGGTGAACACCTCACCTAATAATATCACGGCCATGATGCTGGTCATTATTGGCCCCACGGTACCGGTTAACGCGGCATTGGCTGAGCCGATACGCTTAACCGCTTCACTGATCATAAAGGAAGGCACTACAGTCGCCGCAAATGTTAATAACAGTATGATCGCCATGAGTTCATTGCTGAACTCCCAGCTATTGCTATTAAAACCGGAGCTATTAAAGCCAGAGCTGGTGGATTCGTTGAGCATGACGACTAAGCCCGTATGGATAAGCGTTGCAAAGGTGGCGCTGGCCATTGAAATGCAGGTAAATAGTAAGCTGCCAAGGCGATCGATGTGCTTTTTACTGAATAGCATATAGATGGCATAAGAGAGTGCGCTTAATAGAATCAGCAGGCTGCCGTGAATTACTTGCTCACCTTGCAGGCTTAAATCCTGTAAAAAGATACAGATAATGCCGGCATAGCATAATATTAAGGCCCCCAGTTGCTGCTGGCTGACTTTATGCTTAAAAATGATCGCGCCTAATATCACCACTAAAGTGGGGTAGGCGTATAGAATGATGCGTTCTAATTGGGCGTTCGCCAGCTCTAAGCCTTTTAAATCCAAAAAGCTCGCGAGGTAATAGCCAAATAAACCGACAAAAGCGGCGGCAAACCAGTGCTTAAAGGGCAGCTTTATCTTTTGCTTCTGGAGAACGATCGCGCCAATTAACAGATACACAGGCAAAGCCAGTAGCATACGCAGCAACATCAGGCTAAGGGCATCGATACCATAGCCGTAAGCCCATTTAATAATAATGGGCTTACAAGAAAAGAGTAAGGCAGCCCCGATGGCGAAGGCAAAACCTTGCTTATTGACGGTATCGATACTTGAATGATTCATATGATTCTTTTAATAATATTTTAAAAAAACTCGTTGAGCGCAAATAGGCTAATACAGGTTGGTTAATACCTATCGAGGCTGATAATACAAGTTTCGACACTTTTTAACCATTTGATACAAGTTTCATTTGTCCGTAAGGGCCAAAATCCGTATAATGTAGCGCCATCTTGTACAGAAACTTGCGTTCTGTAATTTAAAAATTTTCTCCAGTTCTCGGATCCTGTATGACACGTTATATCTTTGTCACGGGCGGTGTTGTTTCCTCATTAGGAAAAGGCATTGCATCGGCTTCATTAGCCGCAATTTTAGAAGCTCGTGGCCTTAAGGTTACGATGCTGAAGCTGGACCCTTATATTAACGTCGACCCGGGCACTATGAGCCCGTTTCAGCACGGTGAAGTTTTCGTCACCGAAGATGGTGCTGAAACTGACTTAGATTTGGGTCACTACGAGCGTTTCATCAATACCAAGATGTCTCGTCGTAATAACTTTACCACTGGCCGTATCTATACGGATGTTCTTGCGAAAGAGCGTCGTGGTGATTATTTAGGCGGTACGGTTCAGGTAATTCCTCATATCACTGACGAAATTAAGCGTCGTGTTATTGATGGTGCTGAAGGTTCTGATGTTGCCCTAGTTGAAATCGGCGGTACGGTAGGTGATATCGAATCACAACCTTTCCTTGAAGCTGTTCGTCAAATGAAAGTTGAACTGGGTTCTAAGCGCGCGTTGTCTGTGCATTTAACTCTAGTTCCTTACATTGCCACAGCGGGCGAGACCAAAACTAAGCCGACTCAGCATTCTGTAAAAGAAATGCGCACTATTGGCCTACAGCCAGATGTACTGATCTGTCGTAGTGATCATAAAATCGATGCGTCTTCTTTACGCAAAATCTCTTTGTTTACCAACGTTGAAGAGCGTGCGGTTATTCCATTGGAAGATGCTGATACGATTTACAAGATTCCTGGTGTATTACACGAAGCCGGTCTTGATGACTTGATCGTTGAGAAATTTGACTTAACGTGCCATGAACCAGATCTAAGCGATTGGGATCAAGTAGTTGATGCTAAGTTGAATCCAGAGCAGCAAGTCAATATTGCCATGGTTGGTAAATACATGGAGCTGTTGGATGCTTATAAGTCGTTGATCGAAGCTATTGATCACGCCGGTATCCATCACAAAGCGAAAGTAAATATTCAATTTATTGATGCTGAAGTGATTGAACGCCAAGGCACCGATATCTTAAAAGGTAAAGACGCCATTCTAGTACCGGGTGGTTTTGGCCATCGCGGTGTAGAAGGTAAGATTAGAACAGTTCAGTTTGCCCGTGAAAACAAGGTGCCTTTCTTAGGTATTTGTTTAGGCATGCAGTCTGCTGTTATTGAATTCGCCCGTAACGTTATGGGTTGGGAAGACGCTCACTCGACCGAGTTTGATGCGGATACCACACATCCAGTGGTGGGTTTGATCACTGAATGGACTGACGCTACTGGTAATACAGAAGTACGCGATACTAATTCTGATCTAGGCGGCACAATGCGCTTAGGTGGACAAGAATGTCGCTTAACGGAAGGCTCAAATACAGCTCTCGCTTATGGCGAAGAAGTTGTTGTAGAACGCCACCGTCACCGTTACGAAGTAAACGCCACTATCATTGCTGAGCTGGAAAAATCCGGTTTACGTATTGCTGGTCGTTCTATCGATGGCGATTTGGTTGAAGTTGTCGAAGTGATTGATCACCCATGGTTTGTCGGTTGTCAGTTCCACCCAGAATTTACTTCTACACCACGTCATGGACATGGATTATTCAGTGCTTTTATTAATGCGGCGATTGAACACAAAGCATAAAGGCTTTTCTTTATAGCAAAGAAAAGTAGCACTGAGTTAACGTTAGAAATCTGAAACATTTTTAAAAAATAGCACGCCGCGTTGATCGTTATTCGTATCCGCGGCGCAGTAAGATTAAAATACGGAGAAGATAGTTACATGGCTAACATTATTGATATCAGAGCACGCGAAGTTTTAGATTCACGTGGCAACCCTACCATCGAAGCTGACGTTACATTAGAAGGCGGTTTCTTTGGAACGGCTTGTGCTCCTTCTGGCGCATCAACCGGTTCTCGCGAAGCATTAGAATTACGTGATGGCGATAAAAGCCGTTATTTAGGTAAGGGCGTATTGAAAGCCGTTGCCAATGTGAATGATGTCATTAAGCCTGTATTACTGGGTATGAATGCTCTAGATCAAAGCGCACTTGATAACAAAATGCTTGAACTAGATGGCACTGATAACAAAGCAACGTTAGGCGCTAACGCTATTTTGGCTGTCTCGCTAGCCGCTGCTAAAGCCGCTGCTGTTGCGAAAGGCGTTGAGCTTTATGAGCACATCGCTGATCTAAACGGTACGCCGGGTCAGTACTCTATGCCATTGCCTATGATGAACATCATCAACGGTGGCGAGCACGCTGATAATAACGTTGATATTCAAGAGTTCATGGTTCAGCCAGTAGCTGCTCCTAGCTTTGCTGAAGCATTACGCGCCGGCGCTGAAATCTTCCACAGCTTGAAGAAAGTATTAAGCGAACAGGGCATGAGCACTTCAGTAGGAGACGAAGGGGGTTTCGCACCTAACCTAGCGTCTAACGCTGATGCACTAGCAGCCATTAAAGTGGCTGTTGCTAACGCCGGTTATGAGTTGGGTAAAGACATTACGCTTGCTCTTGATTGCGCGGCGACTGAATTTTATGTTGATGGCAAATATGACATGAAGGGTGAAGGCAAGGTTTTCACTTCTAATCAGTTCTCTGATTATCTAGCGGGTTTATGTGAATTGTACCCAATCGCTTCTATTGAAGACGGTTTGGACGAATCTGATTGGGATGGTTGGAAGTACCAGACTGATATCCTAGGCAAGAAAGTACAGTTGGTGGGTGATGACTTGTTCGTTACTAATACTGCAATCTTGAAAGAAGGCATCGAGAAGGGTGTTGCTAACTCTATCTTGATTAAATTCAATCAGATTGGTTCTCTAACTGAAACGCTTGCAGCGATTCAGATGGCGAAAGATGCAGGCTATACCGTTGTTATCTCTCACCGCTCTGGTGAAACTGAAGATACAACGATTGCTGATTTGGCTGTTGGTACTTGTGCTGGTCAGATTAAGACAGGTTCTTTATGTCGTTCTGATCGTGTTTCTAAGTACAACCGTCTATTGCGCATCGAAGAGCAGTTGGCCGGTAAAGCACCTTACAATGGTTTGAAAGAAATCAAGGGCCAGTAATAACGGCTCAGTAGTCGCTGCTTACTAAAAGCGGTCAGTAAAACTGATCTAGTGCTAATACATTATTAGCACTAAGTTGATGCTTTATAAGAAGGGAAGTTGAATTTTTATTTCGATAAAAACTCGCTTCCCTTTTTTGCTTAAATGATCTGTACTTCTTTAAGATAAAATAATAGTCACTATTCAGGTAGTTCAAATTAAGACAGAATAAGATCCATTATTGGGTGTTTGTGGAGCAAATATGCGAGGCAGGAGCCGAACTAAGGCTACAGGGATCGTATTCACGCCGTTTTGTGGAATAAATATCCAATCATGAATCGATTTATAAAACCTGCTGAATAGTTACAAATAATAAAGGGATAGAAATGGCGATTAAATGGATTTTATCCTTATCAATACCCATCTTGTTGATTCTGATTTTACAATATCGATTTTGGTTTGATGATACTGGTGTGGTTGCTAGCTGGCAGTTACAAGAGCAAATGACGGCTCTTGATCAGGATATCGCAGCACAGCAGGTGCGTAACGATTGGATGAAGGCTGAGGTGGATGATTTACGCCTAAGCGATGATCTGATCGAAGAAAAAGCACGAGAAGATTTAGGCTTTATCGGCAAAGACGAAAGCTTTTACTTAATTTTGGATAAGCCTAAGGGTAATCGCTAATTATGAAGGTTAAGCAAACCTGGCTTGTACTACCTGCAGCGGGTATCGGTTCTAGAATGAAGGCTGATCGGCCAAAGCAGTATTTAGAGATGACGGTTAACGGTTCTAAAAAAACAGTTATCGAATATACCTTAGACGCCGTCTTAGCGTATTCCGGTATCTATAAAGTCGTTGTTGTCGTTACCCTAGGTGATCCCTATTGGCAAGAAATTAGCCAAGCCCGTGGCTACGATAAAGATCCTCGTATTTTGGTTGTAGCAGGTGGCAGTGAGCGTTGTTATTCCGTTTTAAATGCTTTGACCGCCATCAGCGCTATAGAGCAGCAAGCGAAAGAACAATCGAATAAAGAGAAAGAGTTGGCTTGGGTTGCGGTACACGATGTTGCTCGCCCATGTTTATCTTATGCGGATTTAGATAAATTATTTTCAGCTGTAGAAAACTACCCAGACGGCGGAATTTTAGCCGCGCCTGTTCGCGATACGATGAAACGTGGATTGGCATCGAATGTTAACGGCAGTCGTATTGAACATACTGTTGAAAGAGAACAGCTTTGGCATGCACTCACGCCGCAAATGTTCCCGTTAAATTCATTACTTAATAATTTACAATCTGCATTAGCAGAGGATTTTGAAGTAACGGATGAAGCATCGGCGATGGAACATGCAGGTGCTCAGCCCGTACTGGTTAGCGGACGAAGTGACAATCTAAAAATTACTCGCCCAGAAGATTTAAAGTTGGCTGAGTTTTATTTAAATAATTTTTAAGATAGAGAATCTGTCGATGCGTATTGGTCATGGTTTTGATGTACATAAATTTGGTGAAGGCGATTTCATAACCCTAGGGGGAGTGCAGATTCCTTATAGCCAAGGTCTCATCGCTCACTCTGATGGTGACGTGGCTTTGCATGCGTTATGCGACGCGCTATTAGGGGCTTGTGCATTAGGCGATATCGGCAAGCATTTTCCTGATACGGATGATGAGTTTGCCGGTGCAGATAGTCGTGGTTTATTACGTCACGTTATGGGATTAATAAAAGAACAGGGCTACAACATCGGTAATGTGGATGTCACCATTATTGCCCAGGCGCCTAAGATGTCCCCCCATATAGACATCATGCGTGAACGTATAGCGGAAGATCTTAACTGCGCATTGAACCAAGTAAACGTAAAAGCGACGACCACAGAGAAACTCGGTTTCGAAGGTCGTAATGAAGGCATATCCGTACATGCGGTTGCTTTGCTATTAAATGCTTAAGGCATTTTAATAAATCATTTTGTATGGTGATGATTATTATAAATAATAGTTATCAGCAGAAGTTATAAACAATAGTTTGATAGACAGTTTGAGAAATATTATGTGGAATTTTGATTGGCCAAAAGCGTACCCTGAAACACAGGCTCAAGGGATGTTAAAAATTAAGCCAGAAGATTTTCAGGTCGATGAAATTCCTTTGGTCTCACCAAGTGGCGAAGGCGAACATATCTACCTTCATATTAAAAAACGTGAAGTGAATACTCATTGGGTTAGCCGTTTATTAGCAGAGAAATTTGGCGTTAAAGAACTAGACGTTAGCTATGCTGGGCAAAAAGATCGTTACGCGGTCACCACACAGTGGTTTAGCATTTACGCCCCTAAAGTTGAAATGGTATTAGAGTCGCGTCCTTTTCCGGATGAAGATATTGAAATATTAGCGCAAACCCGTCATAGCAAAAAGCTACGCCGTGGTGATCATATCGGTAATCGATTTGAAATTGTTTTGCGAGATATTAAGTCGCCTGAAAGTGAAAGCGAAGGTATTGATAATTTAAAGCAAGCGATAGAAGATAACCTACAAAAGATTAAACTCAATGGCGTGCCAAATTATTTTGGTTTACAGCGCTTTGGTCGTGGTGGTGGCAATATGGATCAAGCATTAGCCATGCTAACGGGCCAGCGCCGTGAAAAAAATCGCCAAAAGAAAAGCATGTATTTATCGGCTGCGCGATCTTATATCTTCAACCAAGTATTAGGCGCCCGTATTGAGCAGGGTCTTTGGGGCAAGCCATTAGCTGGTGATATTGATACCTCAGCTAACGAAATACAAAATGCCAATCAAGCCACTGCACCGATGTGGGGACGTGGCCGTTTGAATTCGCAAACAGAAACGTTGGCGCTTGAGAAAAACATTGCAGAGCCTTTGGAAGACTTATGCAATGGCATGGAGCACGCAGGGTTAAACCAAGAGCGCCGTGAAATTGTATCGAGCATTGAAAATATGCAATGGCAGTGGTTGGAAAGTGACGAGAGCACGGTTGATTTGAAAATCAGCTTTGCACTCGCGTCAGGGCATTATGCGACGTCCGTATTACAAGAATTCATCAATGTAACAGAACCTGATCGCTATGAAGATAAGCCATTTGTTTACAATGCAAGTGAGTCCATTACTAACCCTGCCAGCGAAACCAAAGAAGGCGGCGAGTAATGGCCTTTTTGTTATCTAATGATGACGGCGCACATGCGCCAGGGTTAGCTCAGCTGGCCCGATCTTTAAAAGATGAAGGTTATGAGTGCCATGTGATTGCCCCCGATCGAGATCGAAGCGGCGTCTCTAACTCACTCACATTGGATCGCCCTTTACACCCTGTTCACCTGGAAAATGGTTTTATTGCTATTAATGGTACGCCAACAGACTGTGTGCACCTCGGCTTGAATGCATTATACCGCGGTGAAGAATTTGCCATCGAACGGGTCATTGCCGGTATTAACTCAGGTGCTAACCTCGGTGACGATGTTATCTATTCGGGTACAGTAGCGGCGGCAATGGAAGGGCGCTTTTTAGATAAAGCCCCTATTGCCATTTCGTTGGTAGGGAAAAAACATTTCGCCACGGCGGCAAAGGTTTTAGTCACCTTACTTCCTCAAATTGAAGCCTTGTCTTTACCTGAGCGCACCATAATCAACATCAATGTGCCTGATGTCCCTTTTGAAGAGTTAAAAGGCATTGAGATTACCCGCTTAGGGCATCGCGCACGTTCTGATAATCCTGTGCTGACAACGAATCCTCGTGGCAAAGAATGCTATTGGATCTCTGCTGCAGGCGAAGGGGCTGATGCCGGTGAAGGCACGGATTTTCATGCCATAGAGCAAGGAAAAGTGAGCATTACGCCAATTCAGGCAGATATGACTCATGGAAATGCATTAGAATGCCTAGCATCGCTAAGCGGTATTTAGCTGCGAGTTAGTCGCGGTTAATTTTACAAGGATCCACAGGTGAATGATCAGCAACTAGCGGGCATTGGGATGACGTCTCAACGCACTCGTAATCGTTTAATACAGCGCTTGCGTGATAACGGCATTGAAAACCAACAAGTATTAGATGTAATGTCTTCGACGCCGCGTCATCTATTTATTGATGAAGCGTTAGCGCATCGTGCGTATGAAGATACCGCGCTGCCGATTGGTAATGGTCAAACCATTAGCCAGCCTTATATCGTTGCTAAAATGACCGAACTGCTATTGGCTGCAGGGCCATTAAATAATGTACTTGAAATCGGCACCGGGTCTGGTTATCAAACCGCTATTTTGGCCCCCTTGGTAAAAAGACTTTATAGTGTTGAGCGTATTGAGCCTTTATTGAATAAAGCGCGGCTGCGTATTCGCCAATTAAAATTGAATAATGTCAGCTTTAAACTTTCAGATGGCCACTGGGGCTGGGAACAGTCAGGTCCCTACGACGGTATTATTGCGGCGGCTGCACCGGAAGATATTCCGCAAGGTCTGCTCGATCAAATGGCCGATGGCGGTCGCATGGTATTACCCGTTGGCGGCGAGAAGCAATCTTTAGTATTGGTGACTCGAAAGGGTGATCATTGGCAGCGTAACGTTTTAGAAGACGTAAAGTTTGTGCCCTTTTTAGCGGGTATTAAAAAATCTTAGCTAAATAGGCGCAATAGCGTTTAGAACACTTTGAAAAGCCTGCGACTGCAGGTTTTTTTTTAACACAATAAATCGAATGACAAAAAGCTAATAAAAAGTAGGGACTGAGTGTGAAGCATTTATGGTTGTATTTGAAAGGCATTGCCATGGGCAGTGCTGATGTGGTTCCAGGAGTCTCCGGTGGCACCATCGCGTTTATTACCGGTATTTATACCGAATTATTGGATTCAATTAAGGCGGTTAATTTAAATGCCCTGATTACCTTGTTTAAACAGGGGCCTAAAGCCGCTTGGCAGGCCATTAACGGCACCTTTTTAATCGTGCTGCTGGCCGGCATATTAACGGCCATCTTGTCTCTGGCGAAGGTTATTCACTACCTTCTAGACCATCACGCTATTTTATTATGGTCTTTTTTCTTTGGTTTGATCCTCGCCTCAAGTCTGCATATGGGTAAGCAAATCAAACAGTGGCAAGGAGGGACCTTCTTTGCGCTATTAATAGGGGCTCTCTGTGCGGGCTTTATCAGTGTCGCCAGCCCGAGCAGTATCGACGCTAGCTACCTCAATATCTTCTTTGCCGGCAGCATCGCTATTTGTGCAATGATTTTACCGGGCATCTCGGGCAGCTTCATTTTGTTGTTGATGGGTTTATATGCTCCCGTGCTTGCGGCCGTAAAGGGTTTAGAACTTGATATAATGCTGATCTTTGCACTGGGTGCAGGACTTGGCTTGATGCTGTTTTCTCGCCTATTGAGTTGGTTATTGCATCATTATCAAGATTTGATGTTCAGTTTACTGACCGGTTTTATGCTGGGTGCTTTGCTAAAAGTATGGCCTTGGAAGGAAACTATAAGCTATAGACTTAACAGTAAAGGGCTTGAAGTACCCTTTGAACAGCTCAATCGCTTGCCTGAATGGGTGAATAGTGATCAGATGATGTTGGCTTGCCTGCTGGCAGTCATCGGATTCACCTGTGTATTTTTGTTAGATAAAGTTTCTAATCTTCAAGATAAAGACTAATAAAGACATAATCTGGATGGTTTCGTCGGCGTAGCGGAAATATATTTCCGCTACGCTAGCCGCTATATGTCGGGATGTCAGTCTGAGTTACAAAATTAAAACGATTTATTCTGTCGTTTTAAGATTAAAAAAGAATATATAAAAGTGTTTTAATGAGCTTTGGTTAAAACAATTACATGCATTTGCAAAAGGCGTAAAGCTGTCATTTATATGTGTCAAAAAAACAACTTTCGAAATCAAATGTTTCAGACTGCAACTTATGTATCAATCATCGCACTTTGTGTAGTTATGACAGGTTGTCTCAGCAGTCGCGAATTTATATCAACTGAAGAGAAGTTCAGTGAA
The DNA here is from genome assembly GCA_036960605.1 of Oleispira sp. Lineage (GTDB taxonomy): Bacteria > Pseudomonadota > Gammaproteobacteria > Pseudomonadales > Oceanobacteraceae > Oleispira. The sequence continues at coordinate 64,264 of JBALXI010000014.1, forward strand.
AGTAAAAAGGCGACGGGTTTCCATATAGTGGAAAAAGGTGACACCTTGTTCTCTATTGCATGGACATATGGCTGGGATTATCACGAGTTAGCTAGCACTAACTCAATCGCTAAACCCTATGTTATCTATGGAGGACAGAAAATTGACATTGCAAATCCTCCTCTGGTTAAAAAATCAGCAATTGTTACCAGTGCCGGAAAATCGTCAAAACCGAGGCCAAAGCAGGAAAAGCCAGCTAATAAGACTATAAAGGCCCCTTACAAACCGCAAAATAAGCCCTCATTAGTGACGACTAAGGGCTGGAAATGGCCTGCAAAAGGTAAGGTTATTGATCGTTTCTCAGCCAAGAATCCGCAAAACAAGGGTATTGATATCAGCGGAAAAAAGGGGGAATCTGTAAGTGCAGCTGCGGCAGGGACGGTCGTTTATGCAGGTAAAGGACTTCGTGGTTATGGCAACCTAGTGATTATAAAACACGATACGAAGTTCCTTAGTGCATACGCCCATACAAGCCGCATTCTGGTCCGCGAGAAAGAAAAAATTAAAGCGGGGCAGATAATTGCCGAAATAGGATCTACTGGAACGAATCGAGTGAAACTTCACTTTGAGATTCGTCGGAACGGCAGACCAGTAGACCCCCTTCAGTTTTTGCCAAAACGGCGCTCTGGAGGAGGATAATGTTTAATCAATCGTTCTGGTATGAAACCTGAATCATAACAGGTACAACCAGAACGAAATATAAGGCGGGACGACACATGGCAGCTCAACAGGAAATTAGTGCAGAAACCTTCAATGACGTAATTGAAGCACCGGCTAAAGCGAAGGCAAAAAAACCAGCAGCGCCTGTAGAACGAACGAGCAAGGCACCTCAAGAGCGATTTATCGCCGAGCCCAGTGCCGCCAAAGCCTTAGATGCAACTCAACTTTATTTAAATGAAATTGGCTTCTCGCCACTTTTATCCCCAGAAGAAGAAGTACACTTTGCTCGTCTAGCCCGTAAAGGCGATGAGAAAGGTCGTAAGCGCATGATCGAAAGTAACTTGCGCTTAGTAGTGAAAATCTCACGTCGTTATGTCAATCGCGGTTTATCACTATTAGATTTGATCGAAGAGGGCAACCTTGGCTTAATTCGAGCGGTAGAAAAGTTTGACCCAGAGCGTGGCTTCCGTTTTTCTACTTACGCTACTTGGTGGATTCGTCAGACGATTGAACGTGCCATCATGAACCAAACCCGTACCATACGTTTACCGATTCATGTGGTGAAAGAGCTCAATGTTTATTTGCGTGCGGCCCGTGAATTGGCGCAGAAATTAGATCATGAACCTTCAGCAGAAGAAATTGCAGAGTTATTAGAGCGCCCTGTTGCTGACGTAAAACGGATGTTAGCGCTGAATGAGCGTGTAACATCAGTTGATACGCCATTAGGTCCTAATTCAGATAAATGCCTATTAGATACTGTTGCTGATGATCGCAGCGCAGACCCCTGTACAACACTACAAAATAATGACATCACCGGTAGTCTGTCCGACTGGCTAGATGAGCTCACTGAGAAGCAGCGTGAAGTTGTCTCTCGTCGTTTTGGCCTTCGTGGGTATGAGACTAGCACTTTGGAAGAGGTTGGTCGTGAGATTGGTTTAACGCGCGAGCGAGTACGTCAGATTCAAGTGGAAGCTTTAAAGCGTCTTCGTGAAATTATGGAAGGCCAGGGTTTGAACGCGAGTACAATTTTTGGCGACGCATAAAGGCTTTAAAATTTAGTAGGTTTAAAAAACAACTGTTTAGTTTTTTGAACTTGCTTGAGGAATTCTAATTCCACACTAATATCAATATATAAGTTAACAGGGAGTTGGCTGCCAGGATGGCGAAAAAGGAAGGAACTGGACAAGGTTGTCTATATAGGATGAAAGGGATGCTAGGGTGCTAAAGGGCTACAGGAAGTAGCCCTTTTTTTATGCGCGCCATTTAAAGAAGCGAAAAGCTAAAATCTACTTTTCTAATCTATCTTTCTAAGTACTGTAACTTATTCGGCACACCATCCCAGTCTTCAGCATCAGCCGGAGCGTCTTTCATTTCAGTGATGTTGTTATCACGCCACTTTTCAGATAGCTCAACGTTCAATTCGATAAAATGCTGCTGATCAGCAGGCACTTCGTCTTCAGAGAAAATAGCTTGTGCTGGGCACTCTGGCTCACATAACGCACAATCAATACATTCATCTGGATCAATTACTAAGAAGTTTGGACCTTCATAGAAGCAATCTACAGGGCATACTTCGACACAGTCTGTGTGTTTACACTTAATACAATTATCAGCTACTACAAAAGTCATTGCAGTCGAACTCCTCATCTCATTGGGTCTATGCCCATCACGGTGGCGCCATTCTAGTGATGACGTCCAAATACCGCAAGGCTCTATATTGAATAAACTTATATCATAAATAACAACCCATATGCAATTTTTTGCATATGGGTTGTGTTTTTCTTACATTAACATCGATTTAAGGCGGTAAATTTCTTCTAGGGCCTGCCTCGGTGTTAAGTCATCAACAGCCATTTCAGTGATCGCTATTTCTATCTCAGAAGGCCCTTGAGCAAACATATCGGACTGCAGCGGACTGCCAATGGGTGCTGCAAGAGGTGCTGTGGTTACAGGAAGAGGGCTAGAGGGACTGCCAAAGCTCTCGTTTTCAAGTAAATGCAGTTTGTCTTTGGCTTGCTGGATAACCACTTTAGGCACACCAGCAAGCTGCGCAACTTGCAAGCCATAGCTTTGGCTTGCTGGCCCAGGTTCGACGTTGTGCAAAAAGATAATGCGATCATCATGCTCGGTCGCGGTTAAGTGAACGTTAACTACGCTCTCAATTTGTTCAGGCAAGGTGGTCATTTCAAAATAATGCGTGGCGAACAAGGTCAGCGCATGCACTTCTTTTGCTAAATGAACGGCAGAAGCCCAAGCGAGTGATAGACCATCAAAGGTGCTGGTACCACGACCGACTTCATCCATGAGGACTAAACTGTTCGGCGTCGCATTATGAAGAATGTTCGCGGTTTCGGTCATTTCAACCATAAAGGTCGAACGCCCGCCCGCAAGGTCATCTGCTGACCCCATACGAGTGAATATTCTATCGACAGGGCCTATAACAGCCGAGTCTGCCGGTACGTAACTGCCGATGTGGGCCAGTAGTACGATAAGGGCATTTTGGCGCATGTAGGTCGATTTACCGCCCATGTTCGGGCCGGTAATAATGAGCATGTCTTGCTTTGAATTAAGCTCTAAACCGTTGGCGACAAAAGGATCGTCGAGAATCTCTTCGACCACCGGGTGGCGACCGGCAGATATCTCGATGCCACGCTCCGCCACTAATTTAGGCGCGGTAAAGCGTAATGTACTGGCGCGCTCGGCAAGATTGATTAATACATCCAGCTCCGCCAAACCGGCAGCGGTATCTTGTAAGCTGAATAGGTCTTCCGCTAACTGCACGACTAACTGTTCGTAAAGGTGCTTCTCGCGCGAAAGAGAGCGGCTCTTGGCACTGAGCGCTTTATCTTCGAACACTTTTAGCTCTGGGGTAATAAAGCGTTCTGCATTTTTCAGCGTTTGACGGCGAACATACTCAACCGGAGCCGCGTCAGATTGTGCGCGACTGATTTCGATGAAATAGCCATGGACTCTGTTATAGCCGACTTTTAACGTCGAAATACCCGTCTTTTCTTTTTCTCTCTTTTCGATCTCTAATAAATGTTCGCCAGCGTTTTGGCTGATGGATCTAAGTTCATCAAGTTCTTCGTCATAGCCTTTAGCGATCACACCGCCGTCACGAATAATGACCGGAGGATTGTCGATAATGGCACTTTGTAATTTCTCAACCCACTGCGGATATTGCTTAATTAATGCAGAAAGTTCTTTGGCGCGTCCGGCGCTTAAGCTGGCTAATAGAGTTTGTAGCTCAGGTAGGCGAGCCAGTGCATCGCGTAGGCGAGCAAGGTCGCGCGGTCGAGCTGATCCTAATGCAATACGCGATAGGATACGTTCAATATCGCCGATGCCTTTTAATTGCTGATGCAAAGGCTCCCAGTGATAATCATCAATAGACTCTGCAATCAGCTGCTGGCGTTGACTAAGGGTATCGTGATTACGCAGTGGACGGTTCAACCAGCGGCGTAATAAACGGCTGCCCATGGCCGTTGCCGTGCGGTCCATAACCCAGGCTAACGTATGCTCGGTGCCACCTTGTTGATTGATATCGATTTCAAGATTTTTGCGACTGGCAGGGTCGATGATGATAGCGTCATCAGGTTGTTCGATTAACAAGGTACGGATATGCGGTAGACCCGAGCGCTGCGTATCTTGGGCATATTGTAAAAGAGCCCCTGCTGCCTGAATCGCAACGATTAAATGTTCACAACCAAAGCCCCGTAAATCTTTTGTCTTTAGCTGAGCCGTCAATAAACGAAAAGCAGTATCCGATTCAAAATGCCAAGGTGCCTGTGATTTAGCGCCAGGGCGGTTGGTCAGTGCTTCAGGGAATGCTTGGTCTTCGTTGTATAAAAGCTCAGCCGGTTTGATACGCTCCAATTCTGCCAATAGCGCGTCTTCATTGGAAACTTCCATCACCACAAAACGGCCAGAACTAATATCTAGTAGGGCAATGCCATAAAGATCTTCTTTGCTTTGCTTCTGCTTGTTAACCGCGACTAATAAATTATCGCGACGTTCATCTAAGAAAGCTTCATCGGTGAGCGTGCCTGGTGTAATAACACGAACAACCTTACGTTCAACCGGACCTTTCGAGGTCGCAGGATCACCAATTTGTTCGGCAATACCAACGGAAACACCTTGGCGTACTAGTTTCCCTATGTAGCCTTCGGCCGCATGATAAGGAATTCCAGCCATAGGAATCGGTTCGCCACCACTATGGCCTCTCGCCGTAAGTGTGATGTCTAATAAGCGGGAAGCCTTGCGCGCATCGTCATAAAACAGCTCATAAAAATCTCCCATGCGATAAAACAACATGATCTCAGGGATTTCGGCCTTAAGGCGGAAGTATTGTTGCATCATAGGGGTGTGGGTCGCTGCTGCTTTACTCATATCCGCGCCGAAATCCTGAATCTAACTATTAAAAAACAGCATTGTAAGTGATTGCGAGGCAATTGAACAAAGCATCTGTGTAATGCCGATCAGTACAAATATTACAAATGACAACTTCAATACTAAAATCCAATGTATTTAAGAGGTAATAGTACTGGATAAAATACTGTATATATTGTCTCGCCCCTCCAGAATTTCGACCCTTAAAAAAATAAAAGAGACCTTGAGTTATACTATTCATGGGTGTTGTAGAGGTGTTGATTGTTTTTTGTGTAGAAAAACAAAATAATGACTTGGTCAATTCCGGCAGCTATGCTTAAATACTGGTTGAATCTACAGTAAAGCAAGGATGATTAGAACGATCTGATCATTCAAATTAATTAAAGGAACTTCATAATGGATGCAAATAAGCAAAAAGCACTTGATGCAGCACTAGGCCAAATTGAACGTCAGTTCGGTAAAGGTTCCATTATGAAAATGGGTGACCAGCCACGTGAAGCAATTCCGTCGGTATCAACCGGTTCTTTGACTTTGGATGTTGCATTGGGCATAGGTGGTTTACCTTATGGCCGTATCGTTGAAATTTATGGGCCAGAAAGCTCCGGTAAAACAACACTTTGTTTATCCGTTATGGCGCAAGCACAAAAGCAGGGTAAGACCGTTGCTATTGTTGATGCAGAGCATGCGCTTGATCCTTTGTATGCAGAAAAATTAGGTGTAAATCTAGATACTTTATTGGTTTCACAGCCTGATACCGGTGAGCAAGGTCTAGAAATTACCGATAGCCTAGTACGTTCTGGTGCTGTTGACGTGATCGTAATTGACTCGGTTGCCGCGCTAACGCCGAAAGCTGAAATTGAAGGCGATATGGGTGATCACCATGTTGGCTTGCAAGCTCGTCTAATGTCCCAAGCATTACGAAAAATGACGGCTAATGTTAAAAATGCCAATTGCTTGGTGATCTTCATCAACCAAATTCGTATGAAGATTGGTGTGATGTTCGGTAATCCTGAAACAACTACCGGTGGTAATGCACTGAAGTTTTATTCGTCAGTACGTTTAGATATTCGTCGTACCGGTGCCGTGAAGCAGGGTGATGAAGTAACAGGTAATGAAACTCGCGTTAAAGTTGTTAAGAACAAGGTTGCTCCTCCGTTCAGACAAGCTGAATTCCAGATTTTATATGGTGAAGGTATTTACCATATGGGCGAAGTTGTTGATCTTGGCGTTAAGTGTGACTTGATTGATAAATCTGGCGCTTGGTATGCTTATAAGGGCGATAAAATTGGTCAAGGTAAGGCTAATGCTGCTAAGTATTTATCAGAAAATCCAGCGATTGCTGAAGAAATCGAAAGTCAAATTCGTGCTCAGTTGATGACTAGCCAGTTGCCTGAAAAGGATGAAAAGCCAGAAAAAGCTGAGAAGACTGAAAAACCTGAGAAGGCTGAGAAAGTTAAAGATACTAAAGTAAAAGCTGAGTCGTAAGATTCACTATGTATAAAAGATCTTCAGGGTTTTCTAAACCAACGGAACTCTCTGAAAGTGAATTACGCGTGGCAGCAATCGGCTTGCTGTCACGTCGTGAATACTCCCGTCATGAGCTTTATCAAAAGCTTGTTGCTCGCACCTCTAGCGAGACCTATTTATTACAATTACTCGATCAACTCATAGAATCAGGTTACCAATGCGATCAGCGGTTTGCTGAATCTTTTTTACGCTCCCGAATTAATCGCGGTTTAGGCAGTATGCGTATAGATCGTGAGCTAAAAGAAAAAGGCATCGATCAAGATCTTATTGAGCAAATTTTGCAGGCCGATATTGATTGGTTTGAGTTGGCGTATGATTGTGGATTAAGAAAATTTCAATCTTTGGATCTTAGTGATTACAAGGAAAAACAAAAAGCATTTCGCTATTTGGCTTATCGTGGATTCTCGATGGATCAGATACATTTCGCCATAGAACATTACCTAGAGTTACAAAAGGCATAGCTTAATAGTTATATAGAATTATATTTTTAGAATATAAGTCAAAAACGCCATGCAGGTCCGCATAACCTTCTAAGCTGTCGTCAGAGTCCATTGACAGATGAGCAACTTAAAACGAACATCACCCTTAATAAAAAACATAAAAGAACAGATGGTCAGAATATGGGCGCTGCTTGCTTGGCGCTGGCTATAAAAATAAATACCGCTGTTATATCGAGGAAAATTATGGCCATTTTGCCACAGGTAGCAATGCCCCTTGTTCGATTACTGTATAAGTTTTGGTTAGATCATGGTGTCCCTAAGCAGGTTTTAGATGACATTTTAAGTATGGATATAACCGTCGATAGCAGCAGTAAGTTTGGCATACCGAGTAGTAAGATGGCTGAACTGCATAAAGCGGCCGTAGAGCAAGCTAAGGATTCGACTCTAGGCTTAAAGCTAGGCCAATACATTGCAAGATCTGATTTAACCATTGGCGATATGTTGATGAAATCAGAAACTCTGGCAGTGGGTCTTGAGGCTTTAATGGCTCATTCAATGATGGTATCTGAATCAGGTCGATTTACATTGACAGATATCAGTGCGGATTCTGTTCGCTTGTCCTTTACTCCAGCTCAAGATGTGATTTTTAGTTGTTACCAAAAAGATATGGTTTTTGCCGCGGTTAACGATTGGTTCTTGAACGTTTTTTCTGATGCCAGCGATTTTGTTAAATATTTTTATAATGATACCAAGGTGAATGGTATTGAGCATGGGGCATTATTAAAATGTAAGGTATATAAAGCGACGGATACCTACATCGAAATATCGAAAAGTTTACTGGTGCGAGAGAATATACATGCAGATAAAAAGTTATTTGAACAACACCTAGCTCAAGCAAAAAAAGTCATATCAAAGCGTATCCAGAGATTGGAATTGTATGCAGCTGTTAGAACGGCGATTGATGAGTGTTTGTTGCAGCGCTGCGCGACTCAAGAGAATGTTGCCAATCAACTAAATCTGAGTATTCGAAACTTGCAGCGTCGTTTGAAAGAAGCAGGCGCAACGTATCAAATTATCCTCGACGATAGTCGTGAAGCATTAGCCCTCAATCTAATCAAAGATCAAAATATGCCGCTCTACGAAATCTCTTTTCTTGTTGGCTTTACCGAGCCCAGTGCATTTTATAAGGCGTTTCGACGCTGGACAGGAAAGCGTCCTGGTGATTACCGCCAGGACGTAGCACCTCAAAGCGTAGCATTGCAAGCTGAAAAGCCTGCAATTGATGATATTACTTTAGTGTAATTTTAAAGTATTTTAGTGCAGTTTTAAGCGGGGACGAATTACTTTATTAATATGGCCTACCAGCGACAGTAATAAAGTATGAGCATAGCCGTGCAAAGCGATTTGATGCATGCGATAAAGTGAAACATACACAAGACGCGCGATACGTCCCTCGATCATCATTGAGCCTTTGCTTAAATTGCCCATTAAACTTCCTACTGTACTATAACGACTCAATGAAACGAGTGAGCCTTTATCGTGATAAATGAAGTCAGGTACAGGTTTTCCGGCGCGTAAAGCAGCCAATACTTTAAGTAAGTGGCTCGCTTGCTGATGAGCCGCTTGAGCACGCGGTGGAACCGCTTTACCATCAGCTTGTAATAAAAATGCACAATCACCAATGGCAAAAATATCATCATCGAGTGTGGTTTGTAAGCTCGCTTTCACGGCCAATTGATTGACTCGGTTGGTTTCAAGGCCACCAATATTGGCTAAAAAGTCGGGTGCTTTAACGCCAGCGGCCCAAACCTTTAATTTAGCCTTAATCAAATCACCATTTTTAGTAATAAAACCTTCTTTGGTTATTTCGGTAATCATCGTTTCGGTTAATACATTGACGCCCAGCTTTTCCAGCTCACGCTTAGCAGCGCTGGAAATTCGTTTGGGTAATGCCGGTAGAATCTGTGGCCCTGCTTCGACTAATGAAACTTTAAGTTTGTCAGTATTAAACTGGCTCATACCGTAGCTCGCAAGAGCTTCTGTTGTATTGTATAGCTCCGCAGATAGCTCAACCCCTGTTGCCCCGGCGCCGACAATTGCGATGCTAAGTTCTTCAGGATTGTTGCTGCCATTAGCTTTAATAAATTGATTTAATAGTTTTTGATGAAAGGTCTCAGCTTGCTGGCGGCCGTCTAAAAAATAGCAATGCTCAGCGGCGCCCTTGGTGCCAAAATCATTGGTTACGCTACCCAGCGCCATTACCAATTGGCCATACTCAAGCTCGCGTTGTGGCAGAATTTCTTCCCCATCATCAAGAATAGCCGCTAACTCGATGGTTTTCGTCTCGCGATTGAGGTCTTTCATTCTTCCGACATGAAAGTTGAAACCATGTTTTTTGCCATGGGCTTGATAATTTAATTCATCGATCCCCGAGTCTAGAGCGCCTGTTGCAACTTCGTGCAGTAGTGGTTTCCATAAGTGAGTATGGTTGGCATCCACTAGGTGGATTTCTGCCTTTCCATTCTTTCCCCATTTGTGACCCAGCTGAGTCGCGAGCTCTAAACCGCCCGCGCCGCCGCCAACAATGACTATTTTATGCACGATTAAATCCTTTGAAAGGTGGGAGTTGCGCGCATTATATCCGACAAACTAGTCAATGTGCGTCACAAAAGCGGATTATTTCCTCCGCGATACGCTGAGGGTGATCGTGGGTTAGCCAGTGTGTACCATCAGGGTAGTAGGTTAATTCAACGTTTGTGCAGTATTCGGTACTTAATTTCGCCATCTTCTTGGTTAGGGCGATATCGTCTTCACCCCATAAGATGCGTGTAGGGCAGGAGATTATTAAATTACTGGCAGTTACTGGGAATCGTAGTGCGGCGCGATACCAGTTAAGCATGCCGGTAATGGCGCCGGGCTGTTTCCAGGCGGTTGTTAATTGAGACAGTATTTCAGCATTAAATGTACCTGGGTTTGAGGAGTCTATTAAGCCTTTTTTCAATTGTCTGAAATTCATTAAGGGCAGCAGTAATTCAGGCAGCTTGGGTATCTGAAAGAAGAATATATACCAGCTTTTTAGTATCTGACGCAGACTGCTTTTAAGGGTGTTTTCGAAAACGGTTGGGTGCGGTACGTTAATGACGGTTAGTGAGCGTAATCTATCAGGGTAATGCATGGCGTACCACCAGGCGACGGCTGCGCCCCAGTCATGGCCGACTAGATGAAGTGTCTCGCAATCTGCATATTGACGAATCGCTTCAATATCGCTTGCTAGGGCATCAATGCGGTAGTCCGCTATTGATTTAGGTTTATCGGTTAAATTGTAGCCGCGTTGATCGGGGGCGATCACCCGATAGCCCGCATCTGCCAAAGGCTGAATTTGATCTTTCCAGGTTAGCCAGCATTCTGGAAATCCATGTAGAAGAATCACTAGGGGCGCGTCTTTTTTTCCAGCGCAGATAAGATTAAATGATAAGCCATTTAAGCTTACTTTTTGCTGCTGGAAATTATGTGTCATTAGAACGATTTCTTTTAGCGTAAGTGGATAAACATACCTGCTGGTTCAATGCTTCTTCTGCGCTATAAACAGGTAGGTTAATGCAGTTTTGCAATACTTGATCTAGTTTAAGTTGATGGTCTGAATCGTCTAGGCGAATTAAAGCCTGAGAGTATTCATTGTAGAGAACCGCGAGGCGCTGTTCTTGCTTAAGTGCATGATCAAATAGTGCAATGGCCTCATCTTCATCTGCGCCATAAGTCATGCCGCCGATGAAGCCACCGACGCGCTCGATAATGCCAGCATCAATTCCTGCAAGCATGGCGCTGTATAAAGGGTGATTTGGAGATTGTTTGTGTAGTGCTCGTAAGGCACTTTTAGTTGGGCCTAGCAGACCTGATGCGGTTGCCGCTGTCGTTGACATTAATTCAAGGCGGCGGGCTTTTTGATAGGCATCACCAAAGATTAAAAAGTCATAATTTTTAGCCAAAGGTAGTAGTCGTTCGATGAGGCTATCTATCTCGTTATATTTGCCTTCTTTGGCTTCGGCATTAATTAAAAAGCTGGTATGAATCAGCTTGGCATATATTGCCGGTAATAATCCTGCAGGGCCTAGCTTCATGCCGAGTTCATAGGCTTGTTGGTATTGTCCTTGATAATGAAGGCGCCAAACTTGTTGTACTGCCGCCGCCAGCGGTTGATAGTTTTGTTGCAAGACAGGCGCTAGGGCTGGATGGCTATTAGGCTTATCTGCGAGTTCTATTAGCTGTTTAGATAATTGAGGGAATTTGCTCATCATCGTTTGTACAAATACCTCATCTGGCCAAGGTAATTGAATACCCGCAGTAAGCAGTGGCCAATTTTCTTTTAGCAGATCACCTGAGTAATTAAATTGCAGTAAGGTTTGAGGGTAGCTAGGCCAGGTGTTTACTTCTTCGTGAACTAACGAGGACGGATCACTCGCGAGAGAAGGAGTAGTGAAGGTTAAAAAAGAAAGAAGAAGAGTGTAAAGCGTGAATCGCAAGCGCATGGCTTATTTCCTGTTGTAAAATACTGGAGGCAGTATAGGGAAAATAAGTCATGCGATGGGGTTTGATCTCGCCAAAAAATCAGCTTTATTTAAAGGCGCAGCCTGACGGTTGACCAAAAGCTTTCAGTATTTTTGCTAATGGGCAGAAGCCGGTAAATGAGGCCTGTAATAGATTTAGGCCGACAAAAGCAGTAAATCCTAACCAGTAAATTGAATGCAGCTGTGACAGTGTCAGGCTGATAAGAATAAAGCTGCCAGCAATAGCAAGAACTAAGCGATCAATATTCATAATGTAACTCCTAAGATGTATATCTGTATATTCTTATATAGTAATATTGATTGGTCAAGACCTTTGTCTGTATTTTGTACAAGTGACAGCTGAATTGAGAGCCCTGCTGATTTTTCTAGGGAACTTCTTATTCAGCGCGAGGCAAGCTATAATCACGCCCAAATATTTTTACCCAGCTGTAATACCAGTACTTATTTGAGTGCTGAATCCAGTATTTAACGGATCGTGTTAACTATGAAAAGCTCTGAAATTCGCCAAGCATTCCTGAATTATTTCAATTCTAAAGGTCATGAAATTGTTGCCTCTAGTCCTCTAATTCCGGGTAATGATCCAACCTTATTGTTTACCAATGCGGGCATGGTTCAGTTTAAAGATGTGTTTTTAGGCCAGGATGATCGTAGTTATACACGAGCGACTTCTTCACAGCGCTGTGTTCGCGCCGGTGGTAAGCATAACGATTTAGAAAACGTGGGTTATACCGCACGTCACCATACGTTCTTTGAAATGCTGGGTAACTTCAGTTTTGGTGATTATTTCAAGCAAGACGCGATTAAGTTTGCTTGGGAGTTTTTGACCTCTAAAGACTGGATGAACATACCTGAAGATAAGTTATTAGTTACGGTTTATGCCGATGATGATGAAACGTATGATTTTTGGCATAAAGACATGGGTCTGAGTGCCGATAAAATTATTCGTATTGGTGATAATAAAGGCGCGAAATTCGCTTCAGACAACTTCTGGTCGATGGGTGATACCGGTCCTTGTGGTCCGTGTACTGAGATCTTTTATGATCACGGCGAGCATATCTGGGGTGGTAAGCCGGGTACGCCAGAAGAAGATGGCGATCGCTTCATCGAAATTTGGAATGTCGTATTCATGCAGTTTAACCGTACTGAAGACGGTGTCATGCATCCTTTACCTAAGCCATCGGTTGATACCGGTATGGGTCTTGAGCGTATCGCTGCCATTATGCAGGGTGTTCACAGTAACTATGAAATCGATTTATTCCAGGCGTTATTGAAAGCCGCTGCAGACGTTACTGGCTGCACCGATTTAGAAAATAAGTCATTAAGAGTGATTGCCGATCACATTCGCTCGACCAGCTTTTTAGTGGTGGATAGTGTTTATCCATCAAACGAAGGGCGTGGCTATGTCTTGCGCCGTATCATTCGTCGTGCGGTTCGTCATGGTCATATGTTGGGTGCGAAGATTGGTTTCTTCCATCAGTTGGTTGCTGCATTAGTTGAGCAAATGGGTGGGGCCTATCCCGAGCTGGTTAAGCTTCAGCCTCAGATTGAAAAAGTATTACGCTTAGAAGAAGAGCAGTTTGCCAAGACGCTTGATAAAGGTATGGGCATTTTAAATGATGCGATCAGTGCTTTAGAAAGCGATACCATTCCAGGTGAAACGGTCTTTAAACTTTATGATACCTTCGGCTTCCCGATGGATTTAACCGCTGATGTTGCCCGTGAAAAGAATTTAAAAATTGATGAAGCGGGTTTTGAAGCCGCAATGGAACATCAGAGAGCAACGGCAAGAGCGGCCGGCAACTTCAGTATGAAGGGCGGCCCTGCTTTAGAGTTAGACGGTGAAACGGTTTTCTTGGGTTATGAAAATCTTGCCAATCAAGGTGCTGTTCAGGCTTTGTTTGTTGATGGTAAAAAAGTTGAAAGTATTTCTTCAGCAGCGGGCACCGAAGCATTAATCGTGCTCGATGAAACGGCTTTTTACGGTGAGTCGGGTGGACAGTCTGGAGACAGTGGATTCTTGAAAGCAGACGGTGTCGTTTTTCAGGTTAAAAATACAGTCAAAGAAAGTGGTAACCATATTCATCAAGGTATCTTGGTAGAAGGCTCGGTTAGTGTTGGCGACAAGCTGACTGCAGAAGTGGATGCAGAGAAGCGTGCGGCGATTACCTTGCATCACTCAGCAACACACATCTTACACGCGGCTTTGCGTAACCTACTGGGTGAGCACGTAGCGCAGAAAGGCTCGCTAGTAACCTATGATAAATTGCGTTTCGATTTCTCGCACTTGGAAGCCATGACGGCAGAAGAAGTTGCGATCATAGAAAACCGCGTCAACGCAGAGATTCGTGATAACAGCGAAATTACCACACGCTTAATGAATGTCGACGATGCTAAAAATAGCGGCGCGATGGCTTTGTTTGGCGAGAAGTACGCTGACGAAGTTCGAGTATTAGCGATGGGTACCGGTGAGGCTGCTGATCAATTCTCAATTGAATTGTGTGGCGGAACGCACGCCAAGCGTACCGGTGATCTAGGTCTGTTTAAAATTATATCAGAAGCCAGTGCAGCTGCAGGCGTACGTCGTGTCGAGGCCGTTGCCGGTCAGGCCGCGTTAGATTTTATCTCTAATCAAGAAGCGACCTTAAATACTATTGCCCGCTCGGTAAAAGGCAGTAGTGATAATGTTGGTGAAAAAGTTGAGTTGGTGATTGCTAAAAACCGCCAGCTAGAAAAAGAACTAGAAGCCTTAAAAGCGAAACTTGCCAGTTCCGCCGGTTCTGATTTAGCGGCTCAGGCTGTTGAAGGTAACGGCTTTAAGATATTGGCGGCGCGCATCGACGGCACTGATGTTCCGACCATGAAAACAACACTGGATCAGCTTAAGGATAAGTTAGGCTCAGCGGTGATTATGCTAGCGGCTGAAACCGAAGGTAAGGTCACGTTACTGGCAGGTGTGACTAAAGATTTAATCGGCAAGGTAAAAGCCGGTGACATCGTGAAAGAATGCGCACCTTATGTTGATGGTCGTGGTGGTGGTAAGCCAGAGATGGCACAAGCCGGTGGTAAAAATGCCGAAGGCATTCCACAAGCTTTAGAAGCCTTTAAAGCGCTAGTAGAAAAATTATAGCGGTTTATTGAATATCCGGAGTTAATAACACGCGGTTAAAAGATGTAAAGTTATTAACTTTATTGTAATCAGTAAAGCGAAAGGCGATTGATAATTGAATCAATCGCCTTTTTTTGATTTAAAAATTAGAAAAATTAGTGTTTAATTAGGCCCCATTTTCTTCAGCTAGTTAGAATCATGGCGTTATACGTACAAAAGTACGGCGGTACTTCGGTAGGCACCGCCGAGCGCATCGAGCATGTCGCTGATAAAGTAAAGTCCTTCCATGATGCAGGTCACCAAGTGGTGGTTGCTGTATCTGCAATGAGTGGTGAGACAAATCGTCTTATCGGTCTTGCAAAAAAAATATCAGATAATCCAACTCCCCGTGAAATGGATGTATTGATCTCAACCGGCGAACAAGTAACGATTGCTTTATTGGCAATGGCGTTACAAGAGCGCGGCGTTGGGGCGAAATCATTCACCGGTTGGCAGGTGGGTATTAAAACTGATAGCTCTCATATGAAAGCCCGAATCGAAGATATCGAAACCGCTGCGATGCGTGAGCAATTAGATGCAGGCAATGTTTGCATCGTTGCAGGCTTCCAAGGCGTTGATGGCGATAATAATATTACGACCCTAGGTCGTGGTGGTTCGGATACAACTGGCGTAGCACTGGCTGCTGCACTAGGCGCTGATGAAGCACAAATTTATACCGATGTTGATGGTGTCTATACCACTGATCCGCGAGTCGTGCCAAACGCACGTCGTATGGAAAAAGTGACGTTCGAAGAAATGCTAGAGATGGCAAGTCTTGGTTCAAAAATATTACAGATCCGTGCGGTCGAATTTGCTGGGAAATATAAAGTACCACTACGTGTACTTTCTACTTTTGATGATGGTCCTGGCACACTCATTACAATGGAGGAGAATAGCTCCGTGGAAAATCCAGTAATTTCCGGTATCGCGTTTAATCGCGATGAAGCCAAAGTAACCGTTAAAGGCGTGCCTGATATTCCAGGTGTGGCCTCTAAGATTTTGTGTCCGATCAGTGATGCAAATGTTGAGGTTGATATGATCGTACAGAACGTAGCGGAAGACGGCACGACCGACTTTACCTTTACGGTACATCGTAATGACTACAAGCAAGCGTTAGGAATTTTGCAAAATACGGCTACTGAACTCGGTGCTCGATCAACTTCGGGAACCGATGACATCTGTAAGGTGTCTATGGTAGGTGTAGGTATGCGCTCTCATGCAGGCGTTGCCAGTAAAATGTTTAAAGTATTGGCGGACGAGTCCATCAATATTCAAGCAATTACCACCTCCGAGATTAAAATCTCGGTAGTGATTGCAGAAAAATATCTAGAGCTTGCGGTGCGCGCTTTGCACACAGCGTTCGACCTTGATGCTAAGGAAGAGGCGTAATATTCAGGCATTAGTCTGATATACGCTTCAGTGTGGGCCGGAGTGCCCGCACAGCACCAAAAGTTCTGGATTATTCCCTGCTTTTTCTTTCATTTTGTCAAAGGTAGACAATACTGAGTAGAACAGTAGGGAAACATCTCGCCTATGATAGATAGGCAGCCACCCTAGAAACAACAGTTCGTAAAGTATTACATGTACTATGAAGGTGCATGGGAAGATTAGGAGAATCTAATGCTAATTTTGACTCGTCGTGTCGGCGAAACATTAATGATTGGTGATGAAGTTACCGTAACCGTTTTAGGCGTTAAAGGTAATCAAGTTCGCATCGGTGTTGACGCGCCAAAAGAAGTCGCAGTACATCGCGAAGAGATATATCAGCGCATTCAACGTGAGAAGAATGGTGAAGGTGAGCCAAGCGGAAATTTCTAACCTATTAATATTTATAGAAAAAATGTGAAGTTTTTTTAAAAAAGACTATGCAAAAGAAAAAAACATGGTACTATTCTTGCCGTGTTCAGGAGAGGTGGCCGAGTGGCTGAAGGCGCGCCCCTGCTAAGGGTGTAAAGGAGAAATCTTTTCGAGGGTTCGAATCCCTCCCTCTCCGCCACTTTAATATCGTAAGATGTTAAATGGCAGCAAAACACAAAGTGCGCTTGTAGCTCAGCTGGATAGAGTACCTGGCTACGAACCAGGTGGTCGAAGGTTCGACTCCTTCCAAGCGCACCATTTATTTATTACCTGTAGTAAATAAATTCGTCGTGATAGAAAAAGTTTTTTGAAGTGCGCTTGTAGCTCAGCTGGATAGAGTACCTGGCTACGAACCAGGTGGTCGAAGGTTCGACTCCTTCCAAGCGCACCATTTATTTATTACCTGTAGTAAATAAATTCGTCGTGATAGAAAAAGTTTTTTGAAGTGCGCTTGTAGCTCAGCTGGATAGAGTACCTGGCTACGAACCAGGTGGTCGAAGGTTCGACTCCTTCCAAGCGCACCATTTTCCTTCCTAGATTTAAAATCCCAAAATTATACCTTCTGATTTAACAGTAATATCACATGATGATTTTATTCATGAGAATTTTTTAACTTCTGTTTTCCTTTTGAATTCCTATTCTCATATTTTGTCAGTGATGAAAATCACCTCTTTGATATCACTTACTTTGCGTCTTAATTATTTATTGCTTTGTTCTAGTCTCATACGAATTCCCTATTTGCTGAGTAATTCTTAGTTTCCGAGTTAAAACCTTTGGGCTTCTAGGTATTTTTTTGCAACAAATAATGACATGAAATTTACACGGTGTTGCAAAGGAGTTGCACATGTCAGAGTTAGTTTTGATTGTAGATGATGATGAGAGGGTTTATAGCAATACGCAGGCTTTCCTAGAGGACGAAGGCTATCAAGTTGTTATTGCTATAAGTGGTGAGCAGGGTATGGAGCTCTTGCAGGAGTGTAGGCCGCAGTTTGCGATTGTTGATATGCGTTTGCCAGGGATGGATGGCGATCAATTTATTCAGCAAGCCTCGAAGCAGCAAACTCAGCTACAATTCTTAATTCATACAGGGTCTATTGAATATAAATTGCCTGATCTTTTACGTCAAAATATTCAAGTTCGGCAGTCTGTTTTTTATAAACCCTTGTTTAGTATGGAAGTTTTAGTAAAGGAAATGTGTAGTTAATGTGTCTAAAAGTGTCATTAAACTTGTCAAAATGGACGTTTTTGAGTACATTGAGCTGCCTTTTAGTCTATTTGGGGGAGTGCTTTGCGCTCAAAAAATAGGCGAGTGAATTATTTGATGAGGATCAGCCGGCATGTCTGAGCTAGTTTCGAGTGGTTTGGAACTGATGGCGTTTGGTATGGGAACAGTATTTTCCTTTTTGGTATTACTGATTTTTGCTACCACCCTGATGTCCAAAATAGTAAATAAGTTTGCCCCTGAACCGGTAGTTGTCGCAGAGCCTGTGATGACAGCACCGAGTCAAGGTGTAGACCCGCAGTTGCTAAAAGTATTAGCAGCCGCTGTAAAAGAGCATCGTGCGCGCCAAAAGTAGCGTACGAATTCGGATCCACCTATACGTTAACAACGTAAACGGAAGAAAAGGCCATCATCCATGACCGATTCTAAGAAACCTCTTGGTATCACAGACGTCGTATTACGCGACGCACACCAGTCTATACTGGCGACACGCATGCGCATTGACGACATGCTTCCTATTGCTGAGAAACTTGATCAGGTTGGCTATTGGTCACTTGAATCTTGGGGCGGCGCAACATTTGACTCTTGTATTCGTTTCTTGGGTGAAGACCCATGGGATCGTATTCGTGCATTCAAAAAAGCGATGCCAAATACACCTCAGCAAATGCTGCTGCGTGGACAAAACCTTTTAGGTTACCGTCACTACGCAGATGATGTTGTTGAAAAGTTCGTTGAACGTGCCGCCACCAATGGCGTTGACGTGTTCCGCGTCTTTGATGCGATGAACGATCCGCGCAACCTTGAAACAGCTTTAAAAGCCGTTAAAAAGCAAGGTGGACACGCGCAGGGCACATTGTCTTATACTACTAGCCCAGTACATACACTGGACTCTTGGGTAGACCTTGCCAAGAAAATTGAAGATATGGGTGCAGACTCTATCGCCATTAAAGATATGGCCGGTGTTCTGACTCCGTATGATGCATTTGAACTTGTTACTAAGTTGAAAGCACAAACAGATCTTGAAATTCAACTACATGCTCACGCGACTTCTGGTTTGTCTGATATGACAATCTTGAAAGCTGTGGAAGCCGGTGTTGACCGCGTAGATACTGCTATCTCTTCTATGTCTATGACCTATGGTCATACTGCAACAGAATCTGTTGTTGCTGCATTGAAAGGCACGGGTCGTGATACTAATATCGACTTATTGTTGCTAGAAGAAATTGCTGCTTACTTCCGCGTTATTCGCAAGAAGTACGCTAAGTTTGAAGGCGCATTACGCGGTACAGATTCACGTATCCTAGTAGCTCAAGTTCCTGGTGGCATGTTAACTAACATGGAAAACCAGTTAAAAGAGCAAGGCGCATCTGACAAGTTTGACGAAGTATTGGCCGAAATTCCACGTGTACGTGAAGATTTAGGTTTCATTCCTTTGGTAACCCCAACGTCTCAAATCGTAGGTACTCAAGCAGTGCTTAACGTATTGACGGGTGAGCGTTACAAGTCAATCTCGAAAGAAACCAAAGGTATCTTGAAAGGCGAATACGGTGCAGCTCCTTCAGCAATGAATGCTGAACTACAGGCTCGCGTATTAGAGGGTGCTGAAGTTATCACTTGTCGCCCAGCCGATTTGATCGAAAATGAAATGGATCAAATCATCGCTGACGTTGACAAACTTGCTGCTGAAAAAGGCTTTAAGCTTGCAGCTGACAAGATTGATGACGCATTGACGTATGCTTTGTTCCCACAGGTTGCTCCAAAATTCTTGGAAAATCGTGGTAACCCTGACGCATTCGAACCTGCACCTAAAGACCAAGAAGATACGTTCACTGTGACAGTTGATGGCAACGAATACGTTGTTAAAGTTGACGACGACGGTGAAGTTTCAGAATTAGCTCCTGTTAATGGCGCGCCATTACACATGGGTGGCGGTGCGGCTCCTGTAGCAGCGGCTGCTGGTCCAGTGGGTGGCGGTGAGCCTCAGAAAGCTCCACTTGCCGGTAATATCTGGAAAGTTCTTGTTCAGCCTGGCCAAGCCGTTGCTGAAGGTGATGTTGTTATCATCCTTGAAGCAATGAAAATGGAAACTGAGATTCGTGCACCTAAAGCAGGCACCATTGGTAGTGTAACTACTACTGAAGGCGCTTCTGTTAAAGTTGGCGACACTCTGTATACCATCGCTTAAGGAACTGACGAATGGAAAGCTTAATTAATCTTTGGCAGGATACTGGTTTTTACCAGTTAACTATCGGCCAATTTGCGATGATTTCAATCGGTTGTTTATTGCTATTTTTAGCAATACACCCGAAGTTTCAATTTGAGCCTTTGCTTTTATTGCCAATCGCAATCGGTACTATCTTTGTAAATATTCCAGGTGCTGATTTTTATGCGCCTGCTGTATATGCTGCTGATGGTCATCTCGATAGCCCGGCGGGTTTGTTGTACTACATCTACCATGGTGGTATTGAAACGGGTTTATTCCCGTTATTGATCTTCATGGGTGTGGGCGCGATGACGGATTTTGGTCCGTTATTAGCAAACCCTAAAACCTTATTGCTAGGTGCAGCAGCTCAGTTCGGTATCTTTGGTACGGTAGCGGGCGCGGTTCTAGCAACAGATGCAGGCTATATGGATTTCACTCTCCAGCAAGCCGCAGCGATTGGTATTATCGGTGGTGCTGATGGCCCAACGTCTATCTTTATTGCTTCTAAGCTAGCTCCTGAATTATTAGGTGCTATTGCAGTAGCCGCTTATTCATACATGGCTTTGGTTCCTATGATCCAACCGCCAATTATGAAGCTGTTCACTAATGCTGAAGAACGTAAGATTGTTATGGTTCAGGCTCGTGAAGTGAGTCAAGCTGAAAAGATCATGTTCCCAATCGTAGTGCTGGTATTGGTGGCATTATGCCTACCTTCAGCGGCGCCACTATTAGGTATGTTCTGCTTTGGTAACTTGATGAAAGAATCCGGTGTGGTAGATCGTTTAAGCGATACTGTACAGAATGCTTTGATCAATATAGTGACTATCTTCTTAGGCCTAGGTGTTGGTTCTAAGATGAGTGCTGAATCTTTCCTAAACTTTGATACGCTCAGTATCTTAGTACTTGGTTTGACAGCATTCTGCGTCGGTACTGCAGCAGGTGTATTGATGGCTAAAGGTATGAACTTAGTTGTTAAAGACAAGGTGAATCCTTTGATCGGTTCTGCAGGTGTTTCCGCTGTACCAATGGCGGCACGTGTATCGAATAAGGTTGGCCTTGAAGCTAACGGTCAGAACTTCTTATTAATGCATGCAATGGGTCCAAACGTTGCGGGTGTTATTGGTTCGGCAGTAGCGGCAGGTGTGATGATTAGCTTCTTAAGCTAATAGACTTATCGTTAATAACTTAGTGCTAATAACGTAAGGCTGAATCATTGCCTCTAAAGCCAGTAAAGAAAACCGGCCTCATGGAAACATGAGAGCCGGTTTTTTATGCCCGTGGGTTTATAGCGGAAGCTGTCGAAGAGGTTTGATGTATTAAAAGGTATTAGAATATTTTGAGAACTTAATGGCTAATACAGTTACGCCCAAGTTCTTTCGCGCGATAAAGCGCTTGGTCGGCACTTTTCATTACGGCTTCAGCCTTTTGCTCTGCTAGTCTTTGTGCGATACCAAAACTGACAGTGACTTGAACTTGAGTCGTTGCCGGCTTGGCTTTATGTCCTTTTTTACTTCTTGCCTTAGGGCGCGTTTGTTTATCACGAATCATTAATGGATAGTCGGCAATACTTTGGCGAATACTTTCTATAAAGGGTTCGGCTTCTTCAGTATTTTTACGTTTAAACAATAGGGTGAACTCTTCGCCGCCATAGCGAAAGGCTTTACCTCCCCCCCGTACTTTCGCTAATTCTTGCGCCACAATCCGTAAAACGTCATCACCGGTATCGTGTCCGTGAGTATCGTTAAAAATCTTAAAGTGATCGATGTCGGCCATCACCACGCAGTAATGCTTGCCACAGTGCTTTAGTTCATTCATTAAAGCTCGACGTCCGGGCAAACCAGTTAGTTCATCGAGAAAAGCTAAATCATGGCTATTGAATAATAAAGTGATGAGCAGGGCGCAAGCGATCAAGCTACTGAACAGGCTGGATATACTGCTGGAATCAAACCATGCACATACCAGAGAGGAGGCAATCATGCAGGCGAATAAAACGCAGTGGCTACGATCACGTTTAATTAAGGTATGGATAAATAAGGTTATCCCCGCGGTGAGTAAAATGAGCGTAATGGCCAACGGAGTAAGCCACTGTCCCATGATATGTTCAGAGTCTTGGCCAAAGGGCTGTAGAGCAAGGTATTGACTTAAAATTTTCGGATAATCAGGTATGTATTGAGCGAAGAGGTAAGCACTTACTATTTGAATGCTAATGACGGTTGCCAGTAAGCCCCCTAAAGGAGAAATCAGCTTACGTTCAGGCAGCCAGTAAATGAGAAAGAAATTCAATGGCCAGTAAAAACTTAGGAAGGTGAAATAAGAGCGGATAGCATCTTGCTCTAATGGCGCCTGTAAATAAAACTGAATAATAGCGTAGCCAAGCAGAAGGTTGGCGGCTGCCATCGCAATGCGACCCTGAACGAACTGCTGGCCTAAAATAATAACGGCGATTGATAGGCCATAAGGAAGGTACTTTAAAAGGATCTGATAGCTGTCTTCTAGCTGGCTAGTCGCAGGAAGTAATAAAACCGCTGTGATTAACAGGCAGGCAGCGATAAGCCATGGGCGTATGGCGCTGAAAAGAGAATGACCTAAATGATATAAGGTCGTTAAAAATGACATGGTTGCCTGCATAAACTGAATTCACACTCCTTGAGTACTTAGTATCGGAGATTCTGACAGATTTACCAGTTACAGAGTGTGTGGCTTGGTTAGCGAAGGTAAGCGCTCGAAAAGACAAGAGCGATTAACCACAGAGGACACAGAGAGCACAGAGGAAAGGCCAAGGGAAGGACGAAGATAAGGAGGGGAGCAGGCCAGAGAAGAGAAATGAAGAAAATTATGCCCCATGTAACTAATGTGGCATTTGTTTTCTTTATTTCCTCTGTGTAGCGCAGCGGCTCTGTGTCCTTTGTGGTTAATAGTCTTTTTGGCGGGCACAAAAAAGCCAGCGCAATGGCTGGCTTTAAAGCAGCAGACTTTAAGCTAATCTCTTTAACTAATCTTACCCGTCACACGAGCACGCTTAGAGCCCACTTCAACATCATCTTTACGCGCCGCTGCTTTTTCGTCTAAGTAAGTATCTACTAGATTTTTAACCGCAATAATCAAGCCCATCGCCACAAAAGCGCCAGGAGGTAGAATAGCGAATAAGAAATCAGGGTAGTCAGTAAAAATAACAACCTGCCAATTCACTGCCATCTCACCAAAGATTAAATCCATATTAGTGAATAACGTACCTTGGCCGATCACTTCGCGAATGACGCCCAATAGGATTAAGACCACGGTAAAGCCAAGGCCCATGGTAAGTCCGTCAACGGCCGACGGAATGATGCCATTTTTACAGGCGAATGCATCGGCGCGGCCTAGAATGGCGCAGTTAGTTACGATAAGCGGAATGAAAATACCGAGTATCTGATACAGCTCATAGGTCAGTGCTTGCATCACCAGTTCGGTCACGGTCACAAACGAAGCAATAATCATAACAAAGGCGGGTAGACGGACAGCGTCAGGAACGTGGTTACGGATAAGAGAGACAGCAACGTTTGAGCCGACCAAGACTAAAATGGTGGCCAAGCCTAAGCCGATAGCGTTAACCACGGTTCCGGTAACGGCTAATAAAGGGCATAGACCTAATAGCTGAACGAGGGCTGGGTTATTTTTCCACAGGCCGTCTAAAGAGATTTCTTGAAGGGATTTATTCGCCATGAGCAAGGTCCTCTGATTCAACGGTGGGTATTGGAAGTTCAGGAGTATTAGATTTAAGAAGGTAATCTTTATCGGCTATCAGTTCTTGGCTGTGTTGCTGGAAGAACGTCAGTGCTAAGCGCACAGAGCGAACAACCGCTCTTGGAGTAATGGTTGCGCCAGTAAATTGGTCGAACTCACCGCCGTCTTTTTTCACCGCCCAAGATTTTTCTGCTGGCTTCAATAAAGATAAGCCAGGGAATTGAAGAATCCATGGGTGCTTCTTCGCTTCAATCTTATCTCCCAGTCCAGGTGTTTCTTTGTGATTGATTACACGTACGCCGGCCAATGTACCGTCTAACTTAATGCCGACAATCATATCGATGTTAGTGGTATAACCGTCGGGTGCGGTTACCGGTAAAATAATGGTATGGGCTTTGCCATCTTTACGGGCGATATAAGCGACGGCATCGTCAGCAATCGGGCCTAATAAGCGAACGTTAAACTCAGTATGTATATCATCATGAGACAGAGATATTGTATCGTTTAATAAATCATTATCGTAAGCCCCCTGCGGCACAATTTCGTGCAGCGCTTTGGCTTGAGCGATTTGAATATTTTTCTCAATGCGGTCTTTGGTTGCTACTTGCGCAATACCAATTGAGCCCGCCGTCACAATCGCGAATAATCCAAGCCCGACCGCATTTTTACGAATAGAAGTCAGAATTTCTTTTAAGGCAGATTCTTTTACCGGTGATTCTTTATTGGCCGATTCATTTTCATTAATATCGCTCATGATTAGCCCTCCTTACTAGAGTTATTAGAAGCGTCATCAGGCTTAGTAGGCATGCCACGCTTTGCTTTATCGTGGCCATAAGTTCTTGGCTGGGTATACGTATCGATTAACGGTGCGGCGAAGTTCATTAGCAATACGGCAAAGGCAACCGCGTCTGGATAAGCACCCCAAGTACGAATGACAAAGATTAAAATACCAATGCCGGCACCATAAATTATCTTACCCAGTGGCGTAGTCGATGCGGTGACGGGGTCAGTAGCAATAAAGAAAGCGCCGAGCATGGTAGCTCCAGTGAAAATATGCAGCGACCAAGGTACATATAAATCAGCATCCCAGCCAAATAATACAGAGCAAGTACCGAGTGCGGCTAATACGCTGAAAGGAATGTGCCAAGTGAAAATTCGCAGCGCTAATAAAGCCAAGCCACCAATCAAGAACGCGATGTTAACGAATTCCCAGCCACCGGCGAACCAGTTGCTAGCCGAGCCGCCAGAGGTCTCATTGGCAAATAGGGGGCCTTGTAAAATTTCGACGGCGGTTTCATTTTTGGCTAGATGT
Source organism: Oleispira sp. (assembly GCA_036960605.1). Taxonomy (GTDB): domain Bacteria; phylum Pseudomonadota; class Gammaproteobacteria; order Pseudomonadales; family Oceanobacteraceae; genus Oleispira. Next base: position 89,346 of record JBALXI010000014.1, read on the forward strand.
TTGTAAGTATCGAGTGGCGTCGCACCGGAGAATGCATCGGTTAAGCCAGCGCTACTTGAAAAAATCACACTGATCGTATCGGTAAAACTCATTACTTGGCCAGCGATTAAAGCTTGGCCTGGTATTAAGGTATCTGGCGTTAAAAAGAAAGGTGTTGCCCACGTTGTCGTCATTTGCACGGGGAAAGAAATCAGCACCAAGGCATAACCGACCATGGCAGGGTTAAAAGGATTATTTCCTAAGCCACCGTATAGGTGCTTAGCAAAAACCATTGCAAAACTAACGGCAACCACAGTCACCCACCAAGGGGCGAACGGCGGTAACGCGATGCCTAATAAAACAGCGGTTAATAACGCACTGTTATCTTTTAAGAAGAAACTAGCAGGACGCTTGCGAATTTTTAAAATAATCGCTTCGCAGGCAAGTGCCGTTACACTGGCCAATACGATGTTGATTAAGTTACCCCAACCAAAAAAGTAAGTTAGCGCAATAATGCCAGGCACAGTGGCCAAAATAACCAATAGCATAATACGACTCGTGGTATTGCCACCATGAGCATGAGGGGAGGTGATATTAACGAAAGCCATGTTTATACACCTGCCTTATCAAACTGAGCCAAATCTGCTTCCAGCTCTTTTAGTTTTTGCATCTGTTTATCTAAGCCTTTTTGTAATGCCGGCAAGGTTTCTGCACCTTGCTCTTGGGCTAGCGTGAATCGTTGCTGAGTTTTATCAATACGATCTTGCTGAGCGCGTAATTTCTTTTCGATGTCTTCGCGAGTCACTTCTTTTATCACCGGCGGTGCCGACTTTTTCGCTTCAGCAATTTGCACGGCTAATAACTTCACCTTGTCACGACGATTCGCGACCGCTTTTTCGAAGACCGCTAGGTGTTCAGTGGCATCGTTCGAGCCTTCTTCATTAGAGCTGCCTTCATTTGCGCCATCTTGATTAGAGCTAGCTTCGGCAGCCGCTTTAATTTCAGCGACTTTATCCATCGACTTTTTCAAACCCGCTTGAGCGGCATCCAGCTGCTTTTGCAACTGTTCTAAATCAACCGGTTCAGGTTTGGCCGCTGCTGTCGGTGCCCCCGGCTCTTCAGTCGAACTGGCTCCTTCAGTCGTAGGACCATTTTTAGCCGCTTCTTCTGCTGCTTTAGCCGCTGCGATTTTCTTTGCCGCTTGTGCTTTTTCAGCGGTAGCGGCACGCGCTTGGCGTTTAGCATCTTTTTCAGCCACTTCACGATCTAAGCGATCTTGGCGTGCTTCAAAGCGAACTCTCGAACGATCTGATTTCTGTTGCGTTGCGTGTTCTTCTTTAATCGCACCTTTCGCATGGCGATAATATTGCACCAACGGAATCTGGCTAGGGCAAACATAAGAACAGGCACCACACTCAATACAATCGGCAATGTTATGTTGTTCCGCTTTATCCAGCTCACCAGATTTACTGAACCAATAAAGTTGCTGCGGTAATAAATCAGCAGGGCAGGCTTCGGTGCATAAACCACAGCGAATGCAGGCGGAAGCAATATCGTTAGCCGGTAACTCTTTTTGGCTAGGCGCTAAAATACAGTTACTGGATTTTAATATTGGCAGTTCATCATTGCTTAAAGTAAAGCCCATCATCGGGCCGCCCATAATAATGCGCGGCTTACTTTCAGAGCTAGATGAGGAGTTGGAAGAATTAAAAGAGCCGAGTAATTTTTGGAATAAACTCTTCTCTTGTTTAAAGCCGGCAAAGTCTAATAAATGTTTAACCGGCGTGCCGATTAATACTTCCACATTTTGCGGCTGTTCAACCGACTCACCGGTGATGGTGGTAATGCGAGAAATTAAGGGCTTACCCTCTGCAACCGCACGATAAACCGCTTCGCAAGTTCCTACGTTCTGGCACACAATACCAATGCTGGAAGGAATGCCGCCGCTCGGGACTTCTTTGCCGGTTAGAATTTTAATTAGCTGCTTTTCACCACCGGAAGGGTATTTAGTCGGAATGGTAACAACCGTAATATGGTGTTCGCCATGCACTTTATGCAGGGCCTCTTCCATTGCCTTAATCGCTTCTGGCTTATTATCTTCAATACCAATTAAGCAATTATCCGCCGAGGTTAACTTCATTAATATTTGAATGCCGCGAATGGCTTCAAGCGCACGTTCACGCATCAACATATCATCGGCGGTGATATAAGGTTCGCACTCAGCCGCATTGATTATTAAAGAATCAATCTGTTTACCTTCAACCGCCATCTTTACCGACGTTGGGAAGCCAGCGCCACCCATGCCAGTAATGCCGCAGTCACGAATACGGGTGACTAAAACTTCGTTATCCACGTCCAAATAGTCGGCAATGGCTCGGGAACCGTTGGCAATTTCTTCTAGCCATTGATCTTGGCCATCGGCATCAATAATGACGCAGGTGCCATTAAGACCAGAGCTGTGTGGCAATTCACGTTGCTCAATCGATACCACCTTGCCGGAGGTCGGTGCATGAATCGCCGCGCTAACAAAGCCTTTAGGTTGAGCAATTACTTGGCCTTTTAAAACCAAATCGCCCACCGCGATAATCACATCAGCTGGGGCACCAATGTGCTGTCCAACGGGAACAATTAACTGAGCGGGTAAAGGCAATTGCGCGATAGGCGATTGCGTCGACTGCTGTTTGTTTTCTTGTGGGTGAATACCACCATCAAAAGAGTGCAGAGTAATTGGTTGCATTAGTGCACTCCTTGTTCGTGATTTTGTTCAAGAGACTTTTCAGGTTTTGCAGTCGTGGCAATCAAGTTATCGGGTTTATCCCAATGCCAGTTTTGCAGCGTTGTTGCAATCGGCACCATATCAATACAATCCACAGGGCAAGGCTCAACGCATAAATCACAACCGGTGCACTCATCGATAATCACGGTATGCATCTGTTTAGCCGCACCCATAATCGCGTCGATCGGGCAGGCTTGAATACACTTAGTGCAACCAATACATTCGTCTTCACGAATGAAAGCGACCATAGGCCCATCTTTTTCTGCGCCGTGTTCGGCATCCAAAGGCTCGGGTTCAACCCCTAATAAATCAGCCAATGCAATAATGGTGCTTTCGCCGCCAGGTGGGCACTTATTAATTTTCTCGCCGTTGGCGATCGCTTCGGCGTAAGGCTTACAGCCAGGGTAAGAACACTGGCCGCATTGAGTTTGCGGTAACAGGTGATCGATCTGGTCAACAATAGGGTTACCTTCAACTTTAAAGCGCACTGCCGCAAAGCCTAAGATGGCACCAAAAATAATGGCAAGGGTCGCCAACAGCACAATGGCAATTAAAATAGAACTCATGATTAGATGCTCACCAAACCAGTAAAGCCCAAGAAGGCTAACGACATTAAGCCCGCAGTAATCATCGCGATGGCAGAGCCTTGAAACGGCTTAGGCACATCGGCTACGGCAATGCGTTCACGCATGGCCGCAAACAACACCATCACCAAAGAAAAACCGATAGCCGCGCCGAAGCCATAAAGAATGGACTCAACAAAACTGTTATCGCGTTTAATGTTTAATAGCGCAACACCGAGTACCGCACAGTTGGTGGTAATAAGCGGTAAGAAAATCCCCAATACGCGATACAGTAAAGGGCTGGTCTTACGAATGGCCATTTCGGTAAAGCCTACCACCACCGCAATCACCATAATGAAGCTGATGGTGCGCAAATATTCCAGCTCAAGAGGAATCAGCAAATAGGTGTAAACCAAATAACTACACACCGACGCAAGCGTGAGCACGAACGTGGTTGCGGCTGACATGCCAATCGCGGTTTCTAATTTGTTGGAAACACCCATAAAAGGGCATAAGCCTAAAAACTGAACCAGTACAAAGTTATTCACTAAAATTGTACTGACCAGAATTAATAAATAATCGGTCATATTGAGTGCTCACTATCTCTAGCTCTCTCTTTTGAGAGAACTCATCGTTTTGGCTGCTTTTGTATGAAAATTAAACACAGCTTGAAATTTGGTGCCGTATTATCCCAAATAGGCGTTATTTCTTTCAAGTATGTTTTTAAGTATTTTAAGCTCATTTTGTTATAAGGATAGCGCTGGTTAGCTTACTTCCTTTAAATAGCTCCATATCCGCGTAAAAACTCGTATACAATGTCATTTTTTGCTCCTTAGAGCTTATTCACAGCTCGACAGCGATAGTAGGTAAACCATGACCCATACCCTTATAAATCAAGCGGCCATTGAAGCGGCGCTATCGTCTTACCAAGATCCTTACCTCAATACTGACCTTGTCAGTTTTGGGGCTGTGCAAAATATCGATATACAAGCAGGTGATGTGAAAGTTGATATTCACCTGCCTTACCCGTCGGATTTTGTAAAAGGCGGCACCGAAGAAATCTTAAAAGTGATGGTCGGTAATGTTGAAGGCGTAACCAGCGTTAGTATTAATATTGGCTGGGAAGTGAGCGCACACAAATCACAAAATACAGTTGAAGCCATTAGTAAGGTAAAAAACATCATTGCCGTTGCATCAGGCAAAGGCGGTGTGGGTAAATCTACAACTTCGGTTAACTTGGCCATCTCACTCGCCAAAGACGGTGCTAAAGTCGGCTTATTAGATGCCGATATTTACGGCCCTAGCCAAGGTTTATTATTAGGAGTTGCAGAAGGCACTCGTCCAAAAACCATCGATAATAAATGGTTTGTACCGATTGAAGCCCACGGCGTAAAAACCATGTCGATGGCGTACCTAACCACCGACGAGACTCCAATGGTATGGCGTGGCCCAATGGTCTCAGGCGCGTTAATGCAAATATTGACGCAAACCGCGTGGGGCGAATTGGATTATTTGATTATTGATATGCCACCAGGTACCGGCGATATTCAACTAACGCTATCGCAAAAATTTCCAGTGGCCGGTTCTGTTATCGTCACCACACCGCAAGACATCGCCTTATTAGATGCTAAAAAAGGCATCGAAATGTTCCGTAAAGTGAACATTCCGGTATTAGGTGTTGTTGAAAATATGAGCATGCACATTTGCTCAAACTGCGGCCATGCAGAACACATATTTGGCGAGAACGGTGGGCAAAAAATTGCTGACCAATACGATACTCAATTATTAGGTTCGCTACCGTTATCAAAGTTCATTCGTGAACAAAGTGATGCGGGTGTTCCTGTTGTCGTTGAACAAGAAAGCAGCGACGTCGCGTTAATGTATCGCAACCTTGCACGTACCGTTGCCGTGGCACTTGCCAAGCGCACCGCGAACGATCAGCAAATTCCAAACATCAGCATCTCTGACGACTAATGTTCGCTAAAGATAGAAAAGGAAAATCCCATGCGCTTAAGTGATGGTGATATTGAACAAAGAATTGAGCAAGGTTCAATAAAAATTGAACCGGCACCTGCGCCAGAGTCCATTGCGGGTATTAGTGTTGATTTACGGTTAGCCAACAGCTTCCGCGTATTCAGTAATAATACCGTAACGCACTTGGATTTATCCGGTGAACGTGAACAACTTACCCGTGATATGGAACGCATCATGAGTAAAGAAATCGTCGTAGAAAACGACGAACCTTTTTTTATTCACCCGGGTGAATTGGTATTAGGGGCAACACTAGAATCAGTGACTATTCCTGATGACCTAGTAGGCTGGTTAGACGGTCGCAGTTCGTTAGCGCGTTTAGGTTTAATGGTGCACGTAACCGCTGGCCGAATTGATCCTGGTTGGGAAGGGCAGATCGTATTAGAATTTTTTAATAACGGAAAACTACCTTTAGCACTACGCCCAGAAATGGTGATTTGTGCACTGTCGTTTGAAACCTTATCTAGCCCAGCACTGCGCCCTTATAACAAGCGAGCAGACGCTAAGTATAAAGGCCAAAAAGGTGCTGTGTTTAGCCGCATTGCGAACGACTAGATAATATTTCTGTTATATAAATAGCGATATGAAAAATGGTGGACAGAAATGTTTGCCATTTTTTTTGCTTGCTAGAAATACTCCCAAGCTAAGGTGTCGTATATCTCATTTAGATAGGGCCAGGTAAGTCGTTGAAAAACATAAGAAATACTATTGAGTTAAATAAAGGCCTGTTTAAGCGACATTGAGCAGAAGGTGTTATCAAATTGACAAAAGCGAACGCTAAATATAGTGTTGTTGGAATTATTAACAGGGATAGTCGTATGATTTCAAACA
>JBALXI010000150.1:0-533 GCA_036960605.1 Oleispira sp.
GCTATGACTCGTGTGGCGACTCAGTTGAATGAGCCTTTTTTATTAATGGTTGCAGAATACAGTACGGCGCAGCACATGGAAAAACTGGCTAATACATTTTGTACCGTGAGCCACTGCGATGATGGCATGAATGGCTGTGTGAACTCTGAACCAAACTCTGAATTGAATAAAGCGCTCGCTGCTAAAAGGTATATAGACCAAGATGAGTTTGGTCGTAGTAAAGCTCAGCGTGAGAAGGAACTCATTCAACTTCAACAAGAAAATCGCAAGGTTACTTATTTCCATGACGATGATGGCTCGTGGATTATTCAAGCGCGGTTACCTGACGAAGAAGGTGCCTTGTTGATTAAGGTGCTTGAAGAATTGGGAAATCAAATTGTAGATACTGCTGATTCTGAAGCTGAATTTAAAAGTAGCAGCCTAGTCAAGGGGCTGCAGAGGAGAAAAGCGTTACCGCGGAAGCGTCGAGCACGGAATCAGTCTCTTTTATTCCTGATAAATTAACCTTTTCTCAGCGTCGAGCTGATGCTTTG
>JBALXI010000151.1:0-533 GCA_036960605.1 Oleispira sp.
CACTATTCTAGCACCTTGCTTGCAGGCCAGCGAACAGATATACATCAAAATTATTCATCAAATGGGTATAATTAATTAAAGGATCAAGAAACGCCTGTGTAGTAGATTAATTGACGCGAAATTAGGATGACAGGGAGAGTAAAATACCCACAAAATGGCTGAAAACCGTCGATTTTATAATTACTAACAGCTTCTGTGTATAAGTCTGTGTGTAATATAAATATAACACCTGCTAGCCCCCATTTCATCTAGGGTAGAGTCAGATTGTACGTTTTTCGAACACAGAGTAAAAAACGCTGCAGCCCAGTGAAGTCAAGGCTTTTAGGGTCAATGTTAGAAATATTTATTGGACAAAATACACACTGAAAATAATTCAAAAAAAGTGCAGTGCAAGTCTTGATTTTAATTAAATCCAACTTTTTTTGCAGACTTATCATAATTTTACCCACAGATTGTGTGGATAACCTTGGGTATAAGCTGATAACAACTGCTTTTAGGCACTGGTACAGCTAAGCCCGAGTTAAAATGGTGGT
>JBALXI010000152.1:0-527 GCA_036960605.1 Oleispira sp.
AGCCAGCCTCACCACTCCATTCACCAATAGAAACTAGTGTTCCGTTCTCATCCTGTACACCGTGTTGTGGCATAGCTGGCATATCTGAATTATTAACTTTACTCATGACTTAGTCCCTTCTTCTTCGTAGTCACTAAAAAATGTTTCTGAATCATGCTTTTTGCCATTGGCATCCGTAAAACTATTGGCTTCGGCTATATCCATCACTTGAGATTTTCCGCAAACATCCATTCTGAATATTCCCGTTTGTACGCAAATGTTAATAATCGGCCACTCATCACCACCTAAAAGCGTCACAATAAATGGCTGTGGCAAGCTATTAATAAAATCTAATCTTAATAAATCACTCATCATCCCCACCCTTCTCTAGTCCGTATTGGTCACGCAAAGCCTTGCAGAATGCTAAAGCCTCGCCCGCTTTGTCCTTCGGTACCCAGGGGTGGACTTTAACCAACCATCTTATGCTGGTGCTGAGCAGTGCCTTTAGTATTAAAGTGATTCAGTATGATCAAGCCTACCTTTATGGT
>JBALXI010000153.1:0-524 GCA_036960605.1 Oleispira sp.
AATAATGAGTAGCCTCCTGCCATTGCCGTTCCTACAGACACAAAAAAACCGCTGAGCAGCATTAAAATAACCAGCCGGATAGTTAGCACAGGAGCAAACCGCCAACTTAACGCTATCAACATAACCAACAGGCAAGGTCTTCGTTTGACCAACAACCGTCTTAACGTCTAATGGGCCAGTAAACTGGTAATAATAAACAGTATTCGCTGAAAGACCGTCAACATCGATCTTAACCGTATAATCGACGGCGGCTGTAGTCTGAAGGCTTCCTGAAGCTACAACAGTCGTCATTGCCGCATCGGTAGCCACTTTCCAATCTACAGGTACAGTTTGCGCTGTTGCTTCAGTATGCGTTACCCGAGTCCAAAGAATCACTCGATCAGATAATGGGTCACCTGAAGCTACGCCATGTCCGAATGCTACAACCAGGTTAGAATCACTGGCAGTTGTACTGTCGTTATCGTCATCAGCACCACAGCCTGTTAAAGCCATAGGAACGGCTACCGCTCCAGCGCCAGCCGCAG
>JBALXI010000154.1:0-523 GCA_036960605.1 Oleispira sp.
CATCCATCTTAATCGCCGCGAAGGCAAAGTTAGTGGCAGAGATTGAGTGTACTTGAGTTAATTGATCTGCAACTGAGCTGCTATCGCCACCATCACGAGAGCCTCCCCAGGTCACCACTGAACTATCATCTTTAATCGCAGCAAAGGCATGCCTAGTTGCAGATATTGATTGTATGCTCGACAACTTGTCAGTAACCGCACTGTTATCCGCACCATCGTCAGCATCCCCCCACGTAACTACAGAGTCATTCAATTTAATTGCTGAAAATGCACCATAAGAGGCCGATATAGATTGAACATCTACTAGCCGATCAGCCACTGCACTACTATCACCGCCCTTGTCAACGTACCCCCAAGTAACCACGGAACCATCGGCCTTAATCGCCGCAAAGGCAGAGCTAGTGGCAGAGATTGATTGAACTTGAGTTAATTGATCTGCAACTGAGCTGCTATCGCCACCATCACGAGGGTCTCCCCAAGTCACTACCGAACCATCGGCCTTAATTGCCGCAAAGGCATAATC
>JBALXI010000155.1:0-521 GCA_036960605.1 Oleispira sp.
AGGCTAGAGCTGTTTGCGATTAAAGATACCGATGCCGACGGTATTGCAGATTATTATGACGCCGACTCTGATGCAAATGGCATTGTTGATGAGGGTAAGCTCGATGAAGACGAAAATGGGGTTACAGATAATATTAAACTGCCGGATTCCGATGGTGATCAAAAACCGAATCACCAGGATTTAGATTCGGATGGAGATGGCATATTGGATACTGACGAATCCATTGCAGTACAACTGGATGATGATGGAGACAGTATTGATAATGCTTTTGATGTCGATACAACCCTAGGTAGCGACATCGATCATGATGGTATTGATGATGCCAAATTATCTTATAGAAACAAAGACACTGATAACGACGGTATACCTGATTATCTCGACTTGGGCAGCGATTCTGATAAAGACGGCATAAGCGACAATCTTGAATGTGCTGAATTTCCACAATGTACTTTGCAAGATAGTGATAATGACGGCATTGCAGACTATATGGACCCACAAACCAACCTTTTGGTTGGTTTGTG
>JBALXI010000156.1:0-518 GCA_036960605.1 Oleispira sp.
TGCATGTTGCATTAACCACTGCGTGGTTTGGACGGTTTTCCGCTCGTACCTCGCTACAAACCGCCGCAAATGCTAGGCGTTAATTTACCAAAGGAATAATATGAATAATAAAATAATCATTCTTATAGCTGCACTCGCTTATTCAGCTACGAGCTTTTCGCTTGGAAATATCCATGAATATAAAGGCTTCTGGGAACTAAATACTAAAAACCCAAGTACTTTGGAGTTACAGCTAATTAATGAATCACCTGAAACACAAGATAGCTTAATTAAAGAGTCTGTCCAAAAGTTTGGTGAAGACTGGTTGAATGTCGCTCTTTTTCATTTCTCTCAAGGCAAACCTGGATACCTTAAAGCTGTCAAAGCTTTTGTTAGAAATGGCGCCGAACCTACATCTAAATTTATTGTAAGTGAAATTGGAGAAGTTTCATCGCCAATTAAAGTTGCATATAATTCAATAAAAATTAAGAAGCATGGTGGTAACTATGAAAAGAGGTATTCTGAATCAGAAGATGTTT
>JBALXI010000157.1:0-518 GCA_036960605.1 Oleispira sp.
GGCAAGTGCTACCCCTACAATATAGAATTTAAGCGCACAGATAAATTGGAGCATACCTGTATTTTCTTTCAAATTTCCGAGAAATGTAAGGAGAGCGAGTGCGGCACCACCATTTATTATCATGGCACTTCTTAAAGCTAAGACAGACACTTGCATTAAAGACTTAAACTGCTCTAAATGTGCTTCTTCATTGAAATTCAACTTTCGATTCACTCCTTGATTGATAATTAAATTTAACGCTTTTGTTGTGGGGCGCTGAAAGCGTCCAAGACCCGCAGGGGCTGAACCACCAACTTTTTGTTAAATTTATTCCTCAAGCAACTGCTTTGCTTGAAATAGCTTTTCGTTTTTCTTATATTCTGCATATGTTTCTCCGTAACTTGTGTCGTACCAACTACCACAAATATGACGAGAAAGTTTATAGCCAGCCCTGGGGATCAGTGTACATAAGCCAAAGACGATAACAAAAATATAAAAACACTCCTCACTTAATAAGTCAGTATCAAACCCTAGGCTCC
>JBALXI010000158.1:0-516 GCA_036960605.1 Oleispira sp.
CGCAAGTGATTATGAATGCTCTTACGCCATTGGTAATCTTTAATGCAACGACTACTTCAATGTCTTGCCCAGCATCAGTCGCCCTAAAATTACCCTTCCAATCACCACTAGGTGTCTCATAAGGACCTTCAGTAATCCGCCCTTTAACCAATACACGCTTGATCTGAGTAATTGTGATATCTCTTTCGATCATTCGCTGCTTAGCATGAGTTCCTAAGAACAGGGTTAAAGCCTTTGATTTAGCGGCCTCAGCCGCTAACCTCTTAAATTCTGATTCCGTCAAAATTGCTCCTTAAACAAGCTATTTTTTGGATGAACTGCATTATTCCTCTAAATATAGCCAAAAGCAACTACCTATAGAAATTATAGGTTAATCCTACTGAATGGGTAGTGAACTATCTAGCTTTCCTACGCCATAATATGATGCCCAGCATCAACAAACATCTGGCTACCCGTCTGGCTTGCTGCCCAATCACTCATCCTGATAAGGTAAAAAGTTTAACCATTATGGACACC
>JBALXI010000159.1:0-516 GCA_036960605.1 Oleispira sp.
CACTCACGGCCCCGGCCGATGAATTCACTTCGAACCATGAAGATAAATCTCTTGCGCTAGTCAAACTAATTTTCTGACGCGCATCGAGCATAAATACAAGCTCAGAAGTAACCTGAGACATAGCAAGATTAATTCCAGCAGCTTTTCCACTTCTCTCCATATTACTTAATAGGGTTACACGATCAGAGTTTAAACCGTTAACAAGTTGAACTGTTTTATCAGTACTAGCATCATCGACCACAATCACATTCAGCATATGATGTGGATAATCTAACGACAGAACATTATTTATCTTATTAACAATATATCTATCTTCGTTGCAGGCAACAATAACAGCAGTTATCGTGAATTTATAACTTCCCTCAGGAATCATATTGCTCTTTGACATACTAGATTTAGATAATACTGCTAGTAGTAATGGATAACCTATAAAAATATAAAAGATGAAAATCAAAAGAAATATAAATAAATATATCATTGCTCTCCACGCCGCATTTTTTTAAACAAATTTTTAGC
>JBALXI010000015.1:0-95302 GCA_036960605.1 Oleispira sp.
ACGTTTTGATTTTGAAGGCCAAGCGAAAGACGCGGCGAAAACCGGTAAGTCGATGGGGCAAGGTTTCTTAATTGGACTGTTTGGTGTGTTCGTAATTTTAAGCTTTCAATTTAAAAGTTACCTAGAACCGATCATGGTTATGTTGGCAATTCCGTTAGCGTTTATCGGCGTGGTGTGGGGGCACTTTTTATTGGGCCACTCGTTAAGCATGCCAAGTATGATGGGCTTTGTTTCTTTAGCGGGAATAGTGGTGAACGATTCGATATTGTTAGTTCAGTACATTCGCCATCATATCGACGAAGGAGATGAAATTCATCATGCCGTTGTACTGGCCAGTCGTGAACGTTTTAGAGCGGTATTCATTACGTCACTCACAACAGCTGCGGGTTTATTACCCTTGTTATTAGAAACGAGTTTGCAGGCACAGATTATTCAGCCTTTGGTGATCTCGATTGTATTTGGTATTTTTGCTTCTACTGGCTTGGTGCTGTTTATGATTCCGTGTATGTATGTGATTTTATCGGACTTTGGTTTAACTCGACCTCATGAGCATGTGGCCGAGTAACGATTGCTTGAAATTAATCGTTATAAACGACGATCAGTTGTGATTCTTCGGCAGCGGTAAAGCTAATATTAGCGGCACGAACTAGGGTTTTGGCCTGAATAGTTTCGCCGTTTATTATGCCGCTGCCTTTACTTAAATAAGCCATTACCTCGCCTTGTCTCTTGTCTGAACTATTGTTTGAACTCTCATCTGATCTCTTACCAGACTGCTCAATAGTTTGTCCTTTTTTTAATGGAGCAACGGCAATGGCCGTTTGGCTATAAAACGTTTTCTGTTGGTCTTTTTTACCCCCATAAATCTTGTTCAGCTTGCCGGTTTCTGGTTGATAAACCTTATAGCCTGCGGCTTCACCGCGTTCGTCTGGAAGCACCCATAATTGAATCATGTGATTCATCGTATTTTCTGGGTTGATTTCGTTATGAGAAAAACCTTCTCCGCCCGCACGCTGCACTTGCGCAGATCCGGTTTCTAAACTTTGTCCATGCTCTAGAGATCCAGCGTGACTAATACGGCCTTCAACCATCACAGAAATAACATCGATTTCTTGGTGACTGTGCATAGTCGTTTCGCCTTTAGGCATGAAGTTGGCATCAGCAAGATAGACGAAATTGCCTAGGCTATCGAAAGCGGGCTTATTGCCGGCATTACGAAATACTCGGCGATCGGTCACGAACTGACGTTCGATTAGGCCAGCGAAGCCACCTTGAGGAAGTTGGTCAAAGGTTAAAATATCCATAATGATCTCCAAATACGGTCGGTCTGATTCTTTAACATGGGATCAGTATATTAGTTACTTTAGTGATGATATATGAGTAATAAAGTACAACAATGTTCTATTTAAGGAAACAATTGAGAAGCAGCATGACTCTCAAGACTGAGCGCCATGCTGGATTATCTTAGTGGATGGTTAAGGTAGCATCAATCCTGGCCAGGTATTTGCATTTACCTTAGCGGGATAGCCTGCATCCGCTTTATCATCTGCTAGGTTGTAACGAATATAGCGCTGATTGGTTAAGAATATATAGGCGACATTATCATTCCATTTTACAGCGCTGGTAATATCATCGGCGTATGCTTCTAAGCCAGGCCAAGTTTGATCATTGACGGCTTTAGGGTAACCGCTATCGATACTGTCATTGTCTAAATCAAAGCGTAGGTATTGACCATTATCTAAGAAGAAAAATACTTTATTATTGTTCCAGCGTAATGTTGCGGTGATTTTATTCGCGTAATTTTCAAGCCCAGGCCAAGTATCGTTATTAACTGCTTTTGGATATCCGGCTTCTGCTTTATCTAGCGTATTGTTGTAACGAATGTACTGGCCGTCATTAAAAAAGTAATAGCTGGTTGAGCTGTTTTTTTCAAAAGCGGCTACCAATTTATCAGAATTAATACCAAAGCCAGGCCAGCTGCCATTGTTGGTATCCTGCGGATATCCGGCATCTGCTTTATCAAGTACTTTTGCATAGCGCACATAGCGTTGATCGTTACGGAAGAAGTAGGCACGAGTCGAACTCCAGCTCAGCGCTGCATTGATATCCACTTTATTTAAACGCAGTGCCGCAGGCGTTGAGTTTTGAACAAGTGAGTAATCAACGATACCTGAAATTTCTGCATCATCGCTCCAGCCTTGTTCGCCGGATGCTAATTGCGTAACAAATTCACCATTTCGATAGACAGTAATTTGCGTATCATCCGTTGCAGACCATACGATGTCTTTATTGTCGGAAGAGGCTGGCATCAATTTACGCACGCCTAATTCGTCGACCAGGGGTATGCCATCTAATAGCCATTCTGTTTCAATATCGACACCTAAATAACGCAGGGCTGTTGGGGTTAAACTGGTTTGTGCTGGATTGCCATAAAGGTTGCTATAGTCACTGTTATCTAAGTTGTTAATCGATTCAGTGAATTCTGCATTTAAGCTTTTATTACTACCAATGAAAATCGTTTTTTCTTCTTTGCTTTGATTGCCGTGACCGTAGCCTGTGATCGGTTGACGTCCATGGTCGGTAGTGATTAATACTAACCAATCATGGTGGCTTTGATTCACAGCATTTAATAACTGTCCTAAATAAACATCCGTCTGCTTAATTGATTCATTATACGCAGGACCAAAACCGGTACTGTGTCCTGCGTGATCTGGATCATCTAGATGAAGAAATACTAAATCATATTCTTGTTGTATTAACTCAACGCCTTTTTGAGTGACGTCTTTATCCGCTAAGCCATTTAGGGTTAAGTCATTACCTATAATGTCATTACGGAAATACGATGTATTGGGTGTACCCCAATTCATGATACTGGCTATTTTTGCTTGTGGCTGAGCATCTCTTAAACGTTTAAAAATACTCGGAAATTTGGGGTTCGCTAGGTCTGAGCCGTTGCTAGTTATTTGATGCTTATCAGCCCAAACACCGGTTAAAATCGTCGACCAACCTGGGCCGCTCGAGGTGGTTTGTTCACTGCTGGTATTTGCGATTCCCCCGGTATAGGCCTTGTTGATGGTTAAGCGATCGAAGTTTGGCGAGTGAACTTTTTGCAGCTCTTCCAGCTGTAAGCCATCGATGCCAATAAAGAGTACTTTTTTATCGCCAGTAATTTCTACCGGATCGGGTATCTCAGTTTCGGCAAGTATAACGGGTTGATCGCTGGCGCTTAATGCATCGACGGCCAGCAGCATCAGGGTACACGAGAGGAATGTTTTGGGTTTACGAAGAATGCGTAGCATATTCATACCTTATAAGATTATTGGACTAGTCCAATATCCCGATAAGATATGAAGTATTTATTTAGAAAAAGTGAATTTTCTATTACCGATGGGTTCACCTATCCTGTTTTCATATTAGTGAACGCTTAAAAACTTGTTTTAAGAGAGTCATTGCCCGAGAGCATTGCGACCTTATGGCTTATCGCTCTGGGTAAGATGCGGGAAAAATAAAACGTGGCATTGGCGATCTTATTTTCTAACAGCACTTTTGAGTGCTCGCCTTCCAAAGGCCGATAGTCCACAAGCGGCTTGTCTAAAACTTGCTTGTCTAAAAGAAGGCGCGCTGTAACGGCCATTTTAGCCCAGAAATACGCTAACACGACATAACCGGAATACATCATATAATCGAAACTGGCGGCACCGGCTTCGTCAGGATTTTTCATGGCCTTCGCGCCGATCTGCATTGTGATCTCAGGCCATTCTTTAGAATAATTTTTTAATGTGGTTAATAGCGTCGCTAATTCACTGTCATCCGCTAGGTGTGAATTTTCTTTGCCTAGTACGTGCATCATCTTGGTAAAGCTCATTAAACTCTTACCTTGAGTGCCGAGCACTTTTCGGCCTAATAAATCCAATGCTTGAATACCGGAGGTGCCCTCATACAAGGTGGCAATACGACCATCACGATACAGTTGTTCGACGCCGGTTTCTGTTATAAAACCGTGGCCGCCGTGAATCTGAATGGCGTGGCTAGCGCTCTCTAATCCTACTTCGGTACAGAAGCCTTTGGCGATGGGGGTGAGCATATCCAGGAGCTGTTGATTTTCCTTATTCGCATTTTCTTGATGGGCTTCATCCATCAGTTGTGAACAAAACTGAGCCAAAGCGCGGCCGCCTTCAGCGAATACTTTTTGAGTTAATAGCATGCGGCGCACATCGGGGTGAACGATTAATGGATCGGCTTCGAGTTCTGGATTTTTTACACCGCTAAGGCTGCGCATTTGAGTTCGATTCTGGGCGTAATTTAAACTCTTCTGAAAACTACGCTCGCTCAAACCAATGCCTTGAAGTGAGGTGCCTAAGCGCATTTCGTTCATCATGGCGAACATGGCATTGATGCCTTTATTTTCTTCGCCAATTAAAAAACCCTGAGAATGTTCAAAACTCATCGAACAGGTAGGATTACCGTGTACGCCCATTTTGTCTTCGATGCCGATGCAGCGAACGTTATTATCTTTGCTCCATTGCCCGCCTTCTTCTGATTTCTCAGGAACGAGAAACAGTGATAAGCCTTTAATACCTTCTCTACTAATGGGTGAATCTTTTAGTCGTGCTAAAACAAGGTGAATAATATTGTCGCTAGCGTCGTGTGAGCCCGCTGAGATGAATATCTTACTGCCTTTTAATAGATAGCTGCCATCGGCATTAACGGTCGCTGACGTGCGAATTAAGCCTAAATCAGATCCGCAGTGTGCTTCGGTCATACACATGGTGCCTGTCCACTGGCCTGAAATCATTTTCTCTAGATAGGTGTGCTTGAGTTCATCACTGCCGTAGGCGATTAATGCGCGGCAAGCTGACATGGTCAGGGCAGGTGTCATGCTAAACGCATGATTGGCCGAGGTTAATAATTCACCGACAAAAGACCCTAAGCGCGAAGATTGATTTTGGCCACCCCATTGCTCGGGCATGCATAACCCCATCCAGCCTGCTTGGGCGTATTTCTGAAACGCCGTTTTCATACTGGGCGGCAAGCTGACCTGACCATCGCTTAGTTGGCAGCCTTGGCGATCGCATTCACTATTGATCGGGGCAAGTTCTTGTTCAGCGAAGTGCGCGGCTTGCTTTAATACGAACAGTTCTTCTTCGCGCTCTTCCTTAAGACTCTCTTCACTCTTTTCATTAAGGCTATCTGAACTTGATAGAGGAAAGACTTCATTCAGTAGAAAAGCCATATCTTGCAGCGGGGCGCTGTATTCAAGGCTAGTATCCAGCCCATTATTTGATGTTTTGTTAGACATGATTATCACCTTGTTATGAATAGTAAATAGTCTTCGTTGTTTCTTATCGCGACTTCTTTTAGAGTATTAAGCATAAAAAGCTGAGAGCCATTAACAAATGTTAACGACGGTTCGTTTTGAACAGCGAATAATGAATTCCATGATGAGAAAGAAGGCATTAGCAGTCATTAAGACGCTAGCAGATGTCTAAACCCAATAACCGTGTGAGTAGTTAATAATGACAAATCAACATTTTCCAAAACTGCTAGAACCATTAGATCTAGGCTTCACTCAATTAAAGAACCGTGTATTGATGGGTTCTATGCACACCGGTTTAGAAGAAATGAAAGACGGCATGGAGCGCATGGCTGCGTTTTTTGCTGAACGAGCTCGTGGTGGTGTTGGCCTTATCGTTACCGGTGGTTTTGGTCCAAGCGCTGAAGCCGCAACCCATCCGCACACCAATATTATTAGCAGCGATGAAGATGCGTTAAAGCATAAGACCATTACTGATGCGGTTCATGCTGAAGACAGTAAAATTTGTATGCAGATTTTGCATACGGGTCGTTATGCGTTTAATCCTAATTCGGTTGCTCCTTCTGCAATACAAGCACCGATCAATCCGTTTATCCCGAAAGAGTTGGATAATGACGGCATTGAAAAACAAATTAATGACATCGTTCAGTTAGCAAAATTCGCCCAAGTCGGCGGCTATGACGGTGTTGAAATTATGGGTTCTGAAGGTTATCTAATTAACCAGTTCCTATCCCAACGCACCAATCAGCGTGATGATGAGTGGGGTGGATCGTACGAAAATCGCATGCGTTTAGCGGTTGAAGTCGTGCGCCGTACTCGTGAAACCGTGGGTGAAAAGTTCATTATTATTTATCGTCTATCGATGCTTGATTTGGTTGAAGGCGGCAGTACTTACGAAGAAGTTTTACAGCTTGGTAAAGCAATCGAAAATGCCGGTGCGACGATTATTAATACCGGTATTGGTTGGCACGAAGCACGTATTCCAACAATTGCGACGAAAGTGCCTCGCGCCGCCTTTACTTGGGTGACTGCGAAATTCCGCAAAGAACTTTCAATTCCATGTATTACTTCTAACCGTATTAATACGCCGGAAGTTGCTGAAGAAGTTTTACAGCGTGGTGATGCCGATATGATTTCGATGGCGCGTCCATTTTTGGCCGATCCATTATTCGTTGAAAAAGCGGCAGCGGGCAAGAGCGATGAAATCAATACCTGTATTGGTTGTAACCAAGCGTGTTTGGATCATGTCTTCAGCGGCAAGTTAACCAGCTGCTTAGTGAATCCTCGTGCCTGTCACGAAACAGAAGTTATTATCACTGATCTTGCTGCGAATGCCGTTAAAAAGAAATTAGCCGTTATTGGTGCAGGCCCTGCTGGGTTGTCGTTTGCAACCACCGCTGCCGGTCGTGGCCATGACGTTACCTTGTTTGATTCTGCCGATGAAATTGGCGGTCAGTTTAATGTGGCGAAACAGGTGCCTGGTAAAGAAGAGTTCTTTGAAACGATTCGTTACTTCGGTAAGCAGATTGAATTGACGGGTGTAAACCTGCAGTTAAATACTCGTGTCAGTGCAGCAGATTTGAATGCCGGTGATTTTGATGAAGTTATTTTGGCAACGGGTATTGCACCGCGTTTACCAGAAATCGAAGGTATCGAGCATAGTAAAGTATTGAACTACCTTGATGTGTTGAAGCATAAAAAACCTGTTGGCAAAAAAGTGGCTGTGATCGGCGCTGGCGGTATTGGTTTTGATGTCTCTGAATATCTTTGTCATGAAGGTGTCGCGACCAGCCAAGACATTCCTGCGTTCATGAAAGAGTGGGGCGTTGATATGACGTTCCAAGCGCGTGGTGGTATTGAAGGTATTGAAGCCGTTGTTTCTGCTCCTGCACGTGAAGTATATTTGCTACAGCGTAAGAAAACCAAAGTCGGTGCTAAGCTGGGTAAAACAACCGGTTGGATTCATCGTACAGGCCTTAAGAACAAAGGCGTGAACATGATTCCTAGCTGCACCTATGACAAGGTTGATGATCAAGGTCTTCACATTACTGTTGATGGTACTGCGAAAATACTGGATGTCGATAACGTGATTATTTGTGCTGGCCAAGATCCAATGCGTGAATTGGTTGCAGGCTTGAACAAACCTCATCACCTAATTGGTGGTGCTGATGTTGCGGCTGAACTTGATGCTAAGCGTGCTATTGATCAAGGCACGCGTTTAGCGGCTGCGATGTAGTTCGCTTGATAGAATAATACGTTGAAAACAAAAGCCCCAAAGTCACTTCAGACGTTTGGGGCTTTTTTTTGCATTAATGATTCATCAATTAACTGAATCCAGTATTTACATATTGAGATCCGACACCTTTGTACATCAAGGTATAAACCTCTTAAGATGCTCGTCCATTCAGTATTCTATTTAGTGAGTTAAAAGGAAATTAACCGTTATGAATGATTTTGTATTGTGGCACTCACTTCCCGACTCGCTAATGGGTAAGGTGGTTAAGTTATTGCTGGTTCTAGCGCTTGCTTGGTCAGGGATTTGGGTAGCAGCCTCTATGCTGGGTACGATACCTACTTCTGATGATCCGACATTTGTTGTCGTTGCAGCGGCATTAGCGGTTAATATTTTTTGTGGGATTAGTGCTTTAATTCTGATTCTTGGTAAAACCAAGGGCGCACAAACTATTGATTTGGCTTCTTTAGAGCAGCAAGGCCTTGTATGCGAAGAAACTGAAGGTCGGGGCGAGCTTTTAATCGGTTTGATATTGTTGGGTATTGCGGTACTGATTGTCATTATGGGGGTGATGCGAGGAGTTCCGATAGCTGTTACATCCATTATTTTCTGGATCCCAAGTCTATTATTCCTTCACGGGTACTTTTCACTACGTCGTTATCGGAAAATTATTTCAGCAACCCATATAATCTTTACGTCTGGGACCCCGACTATTGGCGCAGATTTTTCTGGGAGCTTTGTGATGGGTTGTCGACGTGACCGTGAGATAACCCTAACGATATTATGCGAGAGACATTTCTGGTACAGCAAAGAGGGAAGCACTAGTCGTTCAATAGAGACTTTGCATCAAAATAAAATAGCACTATCAGTTGGTGAAGATGAAGAACTGAGTACTTTGCAAGGAAGTCTTGAAGAGTTTGTTATACCACTCCCTAACAACTTGCCAGGGTCTCAGATTAACCAAGATGGATCAGTTATAATCTGGTCTATTAGAGCGGAAGGTAAGGCTATTATCGAACGCAATATAAATGAAAAAGTGAGAAAGCAATCTTTCTCCCGAACGTGGATTATTCCTGTGGTAAATAAAGACAATAATGCAGACGCGCTGAGTAAATATTTGGATGAAGAGCTAGGCTGATTCAAACTATCGGTGGGTGAGTCGCACGTCAGAGGTATTGATTTTTATGTAGCGAATATCTGTGTCACTAAAGTGTAGCTACAAGCCAAAATACTCCTGATTTTATGAAAGAATGGGGCTTTTTTTACATACTACTTTTTTCTTTCCTTTGTGTGCTTTGTGCCCTCTGTGGTTAATTTTCTTTTGGCTGTTTTTACTACTCATTAGTTTCGATAAAAAGCGGTTTAACCACAGAGCGCTTCGCTTCACAGAGGAAAGATAAGCTATGGTTTATCTTTTTCGTAGACGAGATAGCGATACTGGGCTTATACCCAAGAACGAGGCTATGTGATATTGCGGAATTCGTTCAAGCAGCTCTGGGTATTCTTTGCAAAACCAGCGGTATCGCTGGTCGGCATTGCCCAATAATAAGTGCGCTTCGCGGCGTGCACTTTTAATGAAAATAGTTTGCAGCATTTTTATTTCGAGGCGCAATAGTTCTGGTTTATCTTCCCCCGCTTCGGATAATACATTGTAGTTGGCTACCATTAAACGTGTCGGTTCTAATGCTTGTATAAAATACTGGCAGGGCTCTTTGCTTACGAGGGCATCGACGGGAGCGATGACTTCGTTGGCTTGGTAGAAATGTTGGTTAACTTCATTGCCCGCTTGATCGATGTAATAAATACGAATCAAACCTTCTAAAATAAAGCACAGCTCTGTGCAGAGTTCGCCGGCTTGAATCCAGTGTTGTTGGCTTTGTAGTTCACGCGCGGAAAAATGCTGGGTGAAGCTATGCCAATCGCTCAGAGTGATTGCCAACTCATGTTCGCAAGCCATTTGTATTTTAAGTTGGTCTTTTACGAGTTGTTCTTTAGAAAAGGTCGCCATAACTGTGTCCATAGTATTTGGTTCAGTATAGAGAATTTGTTCTGAATTATCTGCTTAGCAAGTAGTCAGTATTGTATCTATGGGAATAACTTATCTCGTGGGCACAAAATATTGATCTAGCAGTTCTTTTATAATGGAAGGGTCGATGGGTTTCTGTCTGAAATTGTTCATTCCTGATGTTAAACAGTGCTCTTTATTAGATTCTGATGCATTTGCTGTGACCGCTATTATCAGCGTATCGCGGTTTATATTGTCATTGCTTCTGATGAGGCGAGTACATTCAAAACCATCCATATTGGGCATTTGGCAGTCCATTAATATGAGATCAAACGGGTTGAGTTTGGCCGCCTTGTAACCTTCGATTCCATCATTTGCAATAACGGTATGGTGCCCCAGTTGCTTGAGTATCTTATCTAGTATTATTTGGTTGATTTTGTTGTCTTCAATAATTAATACTTTGAGTGGGCAGATGTTTAATTTATGTTCTTTTTGCAGTGCTGGATTTATGGCAAGTTCGGTATTTGTGATCGGTAGTTCAATAACAACACGGGTAGTGAATTCGTCACTGGCTTTGATAGTTAATTGGCCCGCTAATAACGTCACTAACTCAGAAGTGATTGATAATCCAATACCTAAGCCTTCGTGAGATCGATTAAACGCTTCTTCTTCTTGACGAAAAGAACCGGTTAATTCCGCGATTAGCTCTTTGGGTATGCCTTTTCCTTGGTCGGATATGGAAATGATAAGCGAATTTTGATCCGTTATATCGGCTGTAATTGAGATTTTTCCGCCGCTACTGAATTTGATCGCGTTTCCGACTACTTCTGACAGTATCCAGTCTATTTTTAATTCATCTACTAAAATTTCTTTTTCAATATTAATATGTGTTTCAAGTTTTATTGATTTCTTATTACATTGTTCGTACCAATGTGTGGATTTTTTATTGATTAATGATTTGATGGATAGTGTTGAATATTTGTTTGTGATGTTTCCTGCTTTTAATTCTGTAAATAGCAGTATTCTATCAACTTGCTTAATCATGATGTCAGAGGAATTTCTGATGGCATTGATGAGCTCTTTTCTGTTTGATTTGTCATGCTCCATTTCTAATAAGCCCAGGGCGCCTTGTACTCCATTCATGGGTGTCCTCAGTTCGTGACTTATCGTGCTAAGGAAGGCATCTTTTAATTTGTTGGCTTTTGAAAGGGCTAGATTTTCATTTTCAAGTATTCCTTGTTCTATGCTTTTTACTTTTTCTATGGCCGCTTGTTTAGAGGCTTTTAGAGCTTTAATTTGAGCGGCAAGACCTAGAGACAAAATGATTAATTCAGAAGCGACACCGACTTTAAATATATAGGTTATTTCTTCTTGTAATGGCAGGATGTTTAATATGCTTAGAGAGCATAGTGCGGTAGCGATAAGTAATGTACTGGTTGCCAGTAAATACATTTTTGCGGGGCTATATTGTTGTATTATACGTACGCTTCCCGCGGCCAATAATACCGGTATCATTAATGTCGCGAGGATTACGATGGGGATATAAAATAGATGGTGGTTGGGTAAGAATATTAAGAACGAGAGGAGTACCGCGCTGGCAGCAATGATGGTTAAGTACGAATCTATTTTAGGTGTGTTTTTCTTGGTTCGTAAAAAGTTCTTAGAAAATAGAATGAGAGTAACGATGCAACAGCACATGGCTAAAGATATGCAGCGTTGCTGGAAATAAACGGCTGTGGGGAAAAGTGAATAGGTGATTCCATCCCAACTCAGCGATAGGAATGTATTTGATACTATTACTAAACTGTATAGCAGGTAGGTGTGCTTTCTAATCGAAAGGAAGATTAATAAATTATAGAGCAATAAGCCGATGGGGATGCCGTAGAGTGCTCCAAACATGACGTAGTGTGAGTAAAGGTAGTGATTGAATTTATCTTTACTGAATATTGTAATTGGGATGATAAGTGTGTTTTGGCTTTCTACTCGTAGATAGAATATCTCGGCTGAGTTTCTGTCGATAGCGATAGGGATGGCAAATGTAGGTAGGTTGAGTAGGCGTTGATGGAATTCTTGCAGGTCACCTAGATCGGTTTTTATCCATGCGCCATGGGACTGTTGCAATATCGTTATTTTATCAAGGCTTGGATTGTTGATGTGTATTATTAGATCTGAGCTGTCTAATAAGTTGGTTATATTTAGCTTTATCCAGATAGTGGCATCTGAATATCCAAAGTTAAGATTTTGGTAATCATCATCGAAGGTGATCTTTTCAATCTCGTTTATTGAAAACTCTGATGACTCATCTATCGTAATCCCCACTTGAGTTGTGACTTTCACCGAGTCAACATCCGGGCTGATAATTATCTCGCGGCCAAGAGCTGATGTAGAGAAAAGTATTAATAGAATGAATAGTTGCCACATTTAATATGCTACCTCTCAGGAGAGTGTAGCAGGCACTCAGAATTCTCCGTATTTTTGGCGCTATTTAGCCTTAATTTTACAATGGGGTGAAAGCAGGTTGGAAGGAGAGGAAATCAGGTTTTATGTAAAAACCTGATTTTGGCAGGATATTAGGCTTTATCTTTTGGCGGATGCGTTGCGCGCCAGTGATCGGCGATGTCGATACGGCGAGTTACCCAAACATCTTCATGGCTTTGTACATAATCTAGGAAGCGCGCAAGGGCTGCAGCACGACCTGGGCGGCCGACCAAGCGACAGTGCAAACCAATGCTTAACATTTTAGGCGCCGCTGGGTTCTTTTCAGTGGCCGTGCCTTCAGCGTACAGTACATCGAAAGAATCTTTCAGGTAGCTAAAGAACTGATCGCCACAGTTGAAACCTTGGTTGGTGGCAAAGCGCATGTCGTTGCTGTCTAGCGTATAAGGTACAACGAGATGAGGCTGTTCGTAGTCGTAGCACCAGTACGGTAGGTCATCGGCGTAAGAATCAGCGTCGTAAGCAAAACCGCCTGCTTCAGCCACTAGGTCACGCGTATTGGGGCTCATGCGGCCGGTATACCAACCTTGTGGGCGTTTGCCGGTGACTTCGGTATGAATACGAATGGCTTCTGCCATGTGCTCACGCTCAACTTCTTTATCAACGTATTGGTAGTCGATCCATTTTAGGCCGTGAGAGGCGATTTCCCAATCGGCTTTATTCATTGCCGCGACGATTTCTGGATTGCGCTGTAACGCCGTTGCTACGCCATAAACGGTTACTGGCATATCACGTTCGGTGAACATGCGATGTAGGCGCCAGAAGCCAGCGCGAGCGCCGTATTCGTAGATAGATTCCATGTTCATGTTACGCACGCCTTCTAGGGCGGGTGCGCCAACGATTTCAGATAAGAACGCTTCTGATGCTTTATCGCCGTGCAGAATGCAGTTTTCACCACCTTCTTCGTAGTTGATTACAAACTGTAAGGCTACTTTGGCTTTGTTAGGCCATTTCGGGTCTAGGCTATGCTGGCCGTAGCCTTGCATGTCGCGTGGATAAGTCATAAAGATTCTCTGAAATGCTTAAAATGAGATAGAGCGATAATGACTGAATTATAGATGAAATGTTAGAGGGTTAAAAGCTGACTATTCAGGCAGTTTTATTGCAGGCGCTAAGGCTCTAAAATAAAGCGGCCACGTCGTACAAAGCGTTTAATCATAAACTTGAACTCTAACAGACTGCTCATGATCGATAAGTTTCTGGTGCGGTCTTGCATGAGTAACTCACCGCTACTGATGCGTTGATAGTGGAGTGACGATGTTTTAGGTTTATGAACGTCGTTAACGTGTGTTGCTATGTGTTTGATATCACGTGCTTTAATTCTCACGGTTGTGAAAATTCCCTTTGTGCATTTGACTGGGATAAAAAAGGTGCAGCAGCATTCTGGATGAATCATCTCAATATGGATGCCTTGTTCAGAGGTGTTTGTATTTTGAGTAAAAAAATATATTAACCCCCAATCTATTTCTTTACGATCAATATTGTTGATGATACCCCGGGTTAGGAAATGGGTACTTTTATCACCAAAGCTGTGGGTTGTTCGGGTATATCCGTTGTTTTTTATACCGAGAGATGAATAGGTTTCTTCTCGGTGATTTTGCATAATGGAATTATTGAAGTCAGATTTTAGATTGTTACAAATAAAAATAATGATTTGAAAGAAATGCTGATTGATATTATCCACTACGGGTAACGAAAACTTCTCCGTTAATTGAATATCTTGATCCTGAATGCTTTCCAATTGAACCGCATGAGTATCTTCACAATACACTTTGGAGCGATATTGCCCTTGTGTAATAAAAGCAGGGGATATTAGATTGACTAATCTGTTATTTACTTTCGTTTCGATTATGGCTAGAAATTCATCGGTGGAAAAATAATCCATATCAGCACTCTTCTTTTACGCTTTATTATTGAAGTCTTATTACTTAGTGTAAGTTTTCAGTCGTGCTGTTAGAACTGACGTTGGGGACTGTTAGATAGTCGTGTAAGGAATGGAACTTTTACGGTTACACTTTGAGGTTTGCAATCTGAAATTACTTGGTTATGATGAATGTATGAATACATTAAACGCTGTTGCTCAACTGACATACCTGACTCGCTCTGCTTCTTGCAGCGGTGACTCTATGTGCCTGTCAAAACAGTATTGGTGCTTTACCGAATTTTTCTGGAGCTATTTTAGCTTCATGTCGGGTCGCACTAGAACTTCGTAACATAGAATTCATAGGCAGCCTGGCACTTCAGCCAGCTGCTTAATAACCCCGATTAGCAGCTAGCTGGTCGGGGTTTTTTTTTGCCTTTCATTAAATATTAACAAATTAATTGCATCATTCGTGGTGAAACATCGGGGGATTATTTTAGGAGATAAATATGAGCACCATTACACAGTTAAACGTTGTTGAAGATCAGCAGAGGTCTGAACAGACTCCACTCGCGGGAGTAAGGCCGTTACCGAGTCCGCGGGCATTGAAGCAGGCTTTGCCACTTTCTGATGAATTGCAGCTGCAGGTTGATCAGCAACGTCAGCAGATTCGTCAGTTGTTACAAGGTGAAGATGATCGTTTGTTGATTATCACCGGTCCGTGTTCTTTACATGACCCTGAAGCGGCTTTGGATTATGGCCGTCGCTTAGTTGAATTGAACGAAAAGCTGTCTGATCGTTTATTGATTGTGATGCGTGCGTATGTCGAAAAACCGAGAACGACGACGGGCTGGAAGGGTCTTGCTTATGATCCTGACCGCGAGTCTACCCATGATGGCGCGGGGGATATCAATAAGGGTTTAACGGTTTCGCGTACTTTATTATTACAGCTGGTGGAGATGGGCTTGCCTTTGGCAACAGAAGCATTGAACCCAATGACTATGATGTACTTAGAAGATTTGATCAGCTGGACGGCGATTGGTGCCCGCACCGCAGAATCACAGATCCATCGTGAAATGATCAGTCATCTCTCTATGCCTGTGGGGATTAAAAACGGTACCGATGGTTCAGTGGATACCGCTGTGAATGCGATGGTTTCGGCCAGTCGCAGCCACCATTGCTTAGGAATGGATGTGGATGGCAATATTGCGATGCTGGATACCCCAGGAAATCCTGATACTCATGTGGTATTACGCGGTGGCCGCAACTTAACTAACTACGATGCCGCTAGTATTGAACAAACGTTATTAGAGTTGAATAAAGCCAAAGCGAGTAATGACATTCATGCCAAGGTGATTGTGGATTGCAGCCATGCCAATGCGCAAAAGCAGCATGAGCGTCAGTTGGATATTGCTATTGATGTGGTTGCTCAGCGTGAGGCGGGAAATAAAGCCATTTCAGGTTTGATGTTAGAGAGCTTCATTAACGCGGGTAAGCAGGGAATGAAAGGGCCGAATAACCAAGGGTTAGAATACGGTGTGTCGATCACTGATCCCTGTATTAGCTGGGAGCAAACCGAGCATTTACTCACGACTCTCTATCAGATGACGACTGTGGGTTAGGTATTTTTTCCTTAAACGTTCCAATTCATTGGTTGATAATAAGTGAGTGAATTGTTCTTTTAAACGTTGTGACGCATGAATTAATTTACTTCGATTGGAAATTTGCAGCCAAGGCGTGCGCTCTGAAACAATGAGTGGTGTACCAAAAAAACCATCTGCTTCTCTCAGTTCTTGTGCTGCTGCAATTATTGGCGTCAACGGGCCAATAATTGCATCGACGCGCTGGGCTGCCAATAGGTTGATACCTTGTCGAAAATCTTTCGTGGTTATTTTCAAAATTTTCTTATTGTTATCGATCGCATCACTGAATTTAGCGCCCCGTAAGTACGCGAGTGTTTTTCCTTCTAGCTCATGAAGGTCTTTAATATGCGTCCCTTTGAGTCCAATGATGACATTTTTTAACGTCGGCAGGGGGGCAATGTAGCTGACATAATCTTCTAACTCTTTGTATTTGAACATAATCGTTAGGTCGGTTTGACCATTTTTTAGTTCATGAATAATACGAGCGTAAGGATAAATTTGATGATTGATTTTCACATTATCGTGAGATGATAAAGTGTTTGCTAAAGCATCAGCTAGTTCGTAATAGATGCCGCTATTACCCTCAGGGTTTTCAATGCCATAGGGGGAAACCGCAATCGTGCGCACTTGCAGCAATGGCAATGGCATTGGCTCTGACCAAGAAAAAACACTCAGGGAGGTCAGTAGTATGTAATAAATAAGCAGCGTTAACTTTGCTGTCTTTGTTGGCATAGATAAACGTTAGTCTTCGTTTGGTTTGCGTTATTGAAGTATAGCTCTAGTCGTTAACCAAGCTTTAAATTCCTATTCTCACAAAATACTCACAACCTCGATCAATAATGGCATTACACACAAAGACAGCCAAAATTGAGGTGCAGCATGAGAACATTTCGCCAAATAATAGCCCTTACAGCCCTATTCTCTGTTTTAAGCCTTACCCCTCGCGCTTATGGGGACGAATTTGATCCAAGTTGGTCGCTAGACTTTTCAGTTGAGCCACAGGAATCTTTATTATTACCAAGTTCCTTAACCAAACTCAATGCTGAAATAAGCCATATCACTCGCCTTAGCTGTCAGCAGCCAATTTTGACTGCGCAGCAATGTCAGCAAATTGCTGATTTAGGAGGATTATTAGAAATATTAATTGATGGTAATCGGGATGGTTCATTAGAACGCTGGAGTATCGGTGTCGCTCGGTTAAAGGCAGGAGGCTATGCCAAGGTACTGATTATAGAAGACGCGATCAGTCATAGCGTGATTCAGACCCTTGTTATAGAAAGTGAAACCCCTGGATTTTCAGCGCTGTACGTTCAGCAAGGCACGGTTATGTGGGGAATGTGCTTAAGCTGTGATGTATTGGCCGATATCGTGTGGGGCGATGGTGGCTATAAAGTGGATTGGTTACCCAATCGTGATGCTGAGCTGAAAAATGAAGTGATTGTGAATAACTATGCGATTGAAGGGCTATAAGATTGAAGTGCTATAATAGTATTGGGAATTATTATCATTAAGTTTCAACTTTGTGAAACTCAGGATATAATGACATTTTCATGAACCCTGTAGGCTTGCTGTATGTTTGTACGTTGGACTGTGTATTTATTGGCTCTGTTTGTTAGTTACTCGCCAAGTGCTGCTGAAGCGGAGTCAGGCGTGATAAAACCTGATATGACACAGCTGGTTTTAGGCAAGTTGATCTTTGAAGATCCACAGCTTTCATCCCCGCGTGGACAGTCTTGTGCTAGTTGCCACCAGTCAGAGCAAGCTTTTGCAGACCCAGGCAAGGCCGTTAGTCCTGGCGCTAACCCCATGTTATTTGGTAATCGAAATGCGCCATCCATTGCCTATGTGAAATTTAACCCTGAGCTCTTTTGGAATAAAGAAGAGTCTTTATGGATGGGCGGTTTTTTTCATGATGGCCGCGCTAAAACATTACAAGAGCAAGCAGGTGGTCCGTTTTTGAATCCTCTGGAAATGGGAAATAAAACGATGGCCGAGCTGGTTGTGAAAGTAAAAGCGGCTGCTTATGCCCCCCTTTTTGAGCAGTACTATGGCCATGATATTTGGTCGAATGTGGATAATGCATTTGCTGCCATCACCGCTGCCATTGTGGTATATGAAAAAGGTCCAGAATTCGCTTCTTTTGATTCCAAATACGATCTTTATTTACAAGGGAGAGTGCATTTAAGTGCACAAGAAAAAGAAGGCTTAGCATTATTTGAAGCGGAAGATAAAGGCAATTGCGCTGCGTGTCATCCGAGTCAAGTCAGTGCTGAAAACCCACGCCCGTTATTTACCGATTACAGTTATGACAACCTGGGTCAGCCAGCGAATAAAACGCTTAATTTTTATCAACAGAGTACGCTGTATAATCCCGATGGCGACAAGTACATTGATTTTGGTTTAGCCAATAATCCTCATATTGATAATGCCGATGAAGAGAAGGGGAAAATTAAAGTTCCTAGCTTACGTAATATCGAAAAAACAGCTCCGTATTTTCATAATGGTGGATTTACATCGTTAACAGAAGTCGTAGAATTTTATAATGAACGTGATATCGATATTAAGAATTCCCTGGCTAATCGCCGTTGGGCGAATGCAGAAGTTAATGAAAATATTAATGACGAAGAACTGGGAGACTTGAAATTGAGCGCGGACGAAGTCGATGCGATCGTGGCATTTATGAAAACGTTAACGGATGGCTACCAAATGACGAAGGTGGCAGCAGAGCATTAAGAATCGCTTTGATCGACAAAACCTAAGCTATAGATTTTATCACTAATACTCATATTCAGACGTTTAGCCGCCAGCTCTTGGTTGATACCGTTGTCTGGCAGGCAATCTAAAATGACTTCTTTTTCTCATAATCTTGACCTTGTATAAGCATTTTCCAGGTTCAAAAAAGGTTAACTAGCACAAGCGCTAGCTTTACCTACACTTAATAAGACAGTGATCGAATTTGACCTGACTTATTAAGTGTATTCTATGAACCATAATGATCCCTATGTATTCAGTCGTGGCAGCCTTAAGCTGACTTACGACTTGCTCAGACACATCAATCCCTCTTTGGCTTTGACCATTCGTAATATGACCTCACTATCTCCTTTACCCAAATTAGAAGGGGATGTGGATAACTCGATCACCGATTGCTTCTTAATTGACCTTGATTCCTTTCAAGTGAGAGCGGTGGTAGAAGGACTTATCAAGCGCAGCCAGTTAAGCTCAGTAGAAGATGCGGGTATGAAGGTGGTCGCCCAGGCCTTAATTGAAGATTGGATTGTATTAGCCCATGAAATGGTTGAAGCGCTTAGTGATGATGATAAAGAAAAATTAGGCCTATAATGGCTTTTAATTTACCTAGATCAAGTGGGCGTAGCGGTGGGTATTAAACCAAAGATTCTGTTACTAGTGGGCTTGATGATCACCTTGATGGTGACGATTACGACCCTAATTATTAGTCAACATACTCAGCAATTAAGCCGAGATATGTCTTATCGTATCGCCGAAGAAACCGCTCATCGCTATAGTCAGCAAGTAAAAGCTATATTAGATAAAAGTATGGAGGATGCTCGTTTATTAACGATTACTTTTAAGCAGCTGCAAAAGGTCTCGATTAATCGCCAAGTACTTGATGAAATATTAATAGAAACGACTCGTAAGGGTGACTATGTTTTTGGCAGTTGGACGCTGTGGGAACCGGATGCCTATGATGGACTAGACGCAAGTTTTGTTAATAAACCAGGACATGATGAAACTGGGCGGGTGAACTCTTATTGGCATTGGCAAGGGGATGACATTGTTAATGAACCTTCTGTTGGTTGGCAATCGAGCAGTTGGTATCAAACCCCTAAACAGCGAATGAAAGAAACACTGGTTGATCCTTATATTTATCAAGTTTCAGGTCAAGATTCTTTGTTAATCAGTGTCATCAGTCCGATTATTATCAATGGTCTATTCCAAGGTATTACGGGGATCGATGTCAAGATACATGCCCTTCAAGAAATGGTCAGTAAACTGCGGGTATTGGACAGTGGCTATACCACGTTAATTGCCAATAATGGAATCTATGCTGCCCATCCGGATAAAACATTAATTGGTAAGGGGATGCCCTCTTCGGCAGTCAATGACCCACTATTAACAGCGATTCGGTCTGGATTGAGGTTTGAATCGTTAATTGAAAAAGATGAATTGCTAGCGGAATCAGCTTTCCGAATTTCTATTCCTATTCTGTTATCAGAAACAGAAAGTCCTTGGGGGCTGGTGGTTACTATTCCTAATAGTGAGATCATTGCTCCTAGTAAAGTTATCGGTCGCTCAATTTTGTTGATTGGTCTAGTGAGCGGCATATTAATGCTGATTATTCTTACCTTACTTGTACGAAAAATCATTACTCCGATAACGCGTATGACGCAAAGCCTTTCTTCTATTGCCGGCAGTCATAGTCGGATAATTCCGCAGTTAAAAGTGACCAGTCATGATGAGGTTGGGATGTTAGCGTCTTCTTTCAATATATTAGCGACTGATCTAAATGACTCCCACAGTGAGCTTGAAAGAGTCAATAAAGATATATTACGCTTAAATATTGATTTGGAAATCCGTGTCGCTAAGAGGACTGAAGAATTATCAAATAGCAATGCTGAGTTGTTACAAGCGATGGCTGCTGCCGATGCCGCGAATAAGGCTAAAAGTCGATTTTTAGCCCATATGAGCCATGAATTACGCACCCCTTTGAATGCTATTTTAGGGCTGTCTGAATTGATGTGTATGGATAAAGACTTATCCCCTAAGCACGCCAATAATTTAAATATTATTAATAATAGTGGTGAGCATTTACTGGCGATGATTAATGATGTTCTCGATTTATCAAAAATTGAATCGGGAAATGTTGAGATTAAGAAAGATGTAATTAAATTACATGAGTTTTTGAATGATATTTTTAGAATGATGTCTGTGCATGCTGGTAAGAAAGATATTAGCTTAGATGCCGACTTTATTTTAACGGATAATGTTCAAGTATTAGCCGATGAGGGAAAGTTACGACAGGTCTTGATCAACCTTATTAATAACGCAATTAAATTTACTGCTGAGGGTGGGGTCAATTTAAAATGCTATTTTGAAGAGGATCATAATAACGAAGATGCCATTCTAATACTTGAGATAATTGATACCGGAATAGGTATTGCTATAGAACATTTGGACGATATATTTAAGCCCTTTATTCAGCTTGATAATACTGTCGAGGGAGAGGAAGGGACAGGCTTAGGGTTAGCCATCTCTCATAATTATATACAAATAATGGGAGGGGTGTTGAATGCCTCTCGCCGTCCTGATCAGGGTATGACATTTAAAATACGCTTACCGGTTAACCTAGTCGATAACAGGATTGAAGAGACGATTGATCAACAGGGTAAGCTCGGCAAAGGAAAAGTAAGTTCTATTGCTCAAGGACAGGATGATTTTCGTATATTAATCGTTGAAGATTCTGCCGAGAATCGGCTGCTATTAGGCGCCATATTACGCCGAGTAGGGATAAACTATAAAGAGGCGGTAAATGGTGAGGAAGCCATTGAGACCTTTCAGTATTGGCAACCTGACCTAATCTGGATGGATATGCGTATGCCTGTTAAGGACGGATATCAGGCGACTCAAGAAATTCGCCAGCTACCAGGCGGCGATCAAGTAAAGATTATTGCTTTGACTGCGAGTGCCTTTAAAGAGGAGCAATCACAAATATTAGCGGCGGGTTGTGATGCTCTATTGCTCAAACCTTACAAACCTCAACAAATCTATTCTATTTTAGCACAGCAGTTAGGCGTGAAATTTGAGTATTGAGCTAGTGAGTTAAGCTCAGCAAAATGGTATTCTAGCGGCCTTTATAACAACCCTTGCTAGGAAGCCACGTGAAGAATCTCGCTGTTCATATCGGTATAGGCCTTATTCGCTTAGTCTCATTTTTACCGCTGCCTGCTGCCCATGCTTTAGGCGCCGCAATTGGTAAAATTTTATGGTTCACGGATATCGCTCGTGTTGCGAAAATTAACTTACGAATTTGTTACCCTGACTACAGTGATAGTCAGATAGAGCAGCTTGCGCGTAAAAGCTTGATCGCCTTAGGCAAAACTTATGCTGAAATGGGCATGTCTTGGATGTGGCCTATCCCGAAAGTGCAAAAATTGATCACTAAGGTAGAAGGCTTAGAATACCTTGAAAAGGCGCTGGAAGACAAAAATGGCATTATCTTACTGGCCCCACACTTAGGTAATTGGGAAGTCTTAAATCACTTTTTCCGCCAGCATTTATTTATGACGGTGATGTACCAACCGCCAAGAATTCCAGCATTGGATAAGTTTATTTTTAATACCCGTAAACGTGTTGATGTTGGCCTTGTGCCAGCAGGACGTAGTGGGGTTGAGGCCTTGTATCAGCTATTGAACGATAAGGGTGTGGTTGCGGTATTGCCAGATCAAGAACCAGGATTAAAAAGCGGAGTATTTGCTCCCTTCTTTGGTCAAACAGCATTAACCGGTAAGTTGATCGGTGAACTGGCTAACAATACTCCAGCTTTCTTATTGTGCTGTTATGCCAAGCGTTTAGACGATGGCAGCTATGGCGTGGTTTTAAAACCTGCGAATGAAGATATTCGTAATACCGATGAAGTCGCTGCTGCGACGGCTCTTAATGACAGTATTGCTGAGTGTATTAACGATTGCCCCGAGCAGTATCAGTGGAATTACAAACGCTTCCGCCGCCAGCCTGAAGGTCGTTCTAACTTATATAAAAAGTAGTTCGGTCTGTATTTAAAGCAATTTCTTATATTTTATACCAGCGCTTCCCTCTCTTAATTTTAGGCGCTGGTTTTGTTTCTAGCGCCGTTAGTCGCTAAGGTTATTTATTATGTCCTTTTCCTCGTTAAATTTAGATGCACGCTTAATGTCAGGGCTGACAGCGGCGGGTTATGACAACCCAACACCGATTCAGACTGCGGCAATTCCGGCATTATTAGCAGGGAAAGATGTTATGGCTGGGGCGCAAACCGGTACCGGTAAAACCGCCGCGTTTGCCTTGCCAATTTTGCACAATTTATTAGC
This sequence comes from Oleispira sp., assembly GCA_036960605.1. Taxonomy (GTDB): domain Bacteria; phylum Pseudomonadota; class Gammaproteobacteria; order Pseudomonadales; family Oceanobacteraceae; genus Oleispira. Next base: position 22,635 of record JBALXI010000015.1, read on the forward strand.
CATACGGGAAGCTAATCCATTAGCCTCTGATGAAGTGCAGCCGTTGCGTGCCTTAGTATTGGTACCGACCCGGGAATTGGCTCAGCAAGTCTATAAGAGCTTTGTGAAATACGGTGATGATACCGGCTTAACCAGTGCAATCGCTTATGGCGGCGTGAGTATTAATTCACAAGTGAATGCCTTAGCAGAAGGCGTTGATGTTCTAGTAGCCACCCCTGGGCGTTTATTAGACTTAATGCATAAAGAAGCTGTGAGCTTATCGAAGTTACAGTTTTTGGTATTTGATGAAGCAGATCGTATGTTGGATATGGGCTTTATTATTGATATTCAGCGTATCTTAAAGCATGTGCCGAATGCTCGTCAGACCATGCTGTTCTCCGCGACCTTCAATGAAGAAATCTTCACGTTAAGTAAAAATATTCTTAAAAACCCTGAGCTAATCGAAGTGGATGCACGTAATACCACGGCCTCGAAAGTTGAGCAGATGGTGTATGTGGTCGATGAAGACAAAAAACGTGAACTGACGTCGTTCATGATTGGCTCGAAGAATTGGCAGCGGGTTCTAATTTTTGTACGTACCAAGCAGGGTGCTGATGACCTTGCGAAAGAGATGTGCAAAGACGGCATTAAAACCCAATCGATTCATGGCGATAAGTCTCAAGGCGCCCGTGAGCGTGCATTAGAAGAATTCAAAGAAGGCAAGGTGCGTGCGTTGGTGGCTACCGATGTCGCCGCGCGTGGTTTGGATATTCAGCAATTACAGTATGTGATTAACTACGAATTACCGTACATCGCAGAAGACTATATTCACCGTATTGGTCGTACTGGCCGTGCAGGATTAGAAGGCTTAGCGGTTTCTTTGATGAGTATGGGGGAAGAGTACTTATTAGAAGAGATTGAAGCGGTATTGGATAATCGCGTTCCACAATCTTGGTACCCAGGTTACGAGCCTGACTTAACCAAGCCAGTACCGAAGAATAAAAAGAATTCTCGCAGTGCGCAAAAAGGTCGCCAAAAAGATCGGGCTTATGGAGAGAAAACTGGTAATCGGTCGAGTGCTAGCTCTAATAGTAATAAGGGCGCCAATAATCGCTCAGGTGGCCGTACTAATCGCCGCTGAGGGTAGCTGATCGCTGCTTCCTTGTTGAAAGTTTTTATTGATCATATATAAATAGCCACTTATATAGCGCGGCTATTTTTCGTGATTGATTTGTTTTATTTTTTTAGTATTTTGAGAATTCTATGTCTAGCGCTTTCGCGTCTCGTTTCCAATTGGTTGTTGATCAATTAGCCCAAGGTAATAAAAAACACTTTGCCGAAATTACCGGTAAATCCGCGTCGCATATTTATAAAATATGCCGAGGTATGAGTCGTCCATCGATGGCGTACTTGCAAGAGTTGTATGATGAGTACAAGGTCGATTTAACCTGGTTATTAACCGGCGAGCAAAGCGCTGGCGCTCAAGTTGCGGGTACACCTAATAATAGTGAACTGGTGTTTGCCCCTATGTTTGATGTGCAAGCTTCCGCAGGCATGGGAAGTGAAGTTATCGCAGAGGACGTTGAAGATTATTTTGCTTTTAATAAATCGTTCTTATCACGCCAGTTAAATGTTTCTAGCGAAGAACTCGTATTCGTCACTATTAGTGGTGACAGTATGCTGCCGACGTTACATGATAGCGATCGAGTGCTGGTGGATATGTCACAAAAAACGGTTAGCCACGAAGGCTTGTATTTATTACAAAGTGAAGATGGATTAATGGCCAAGCGTTTAAGTGATAACAAAGGATCATTACGTGTTGTTAGTGATAATCCTGAATATGAAAACTGGACGATCGAAGCGTCTGCTAGAGAAGCTAATCCTATCGCCGGTAAAATTGTTTGGTGTGCGCGGGCTATTTAATAAGAAGAAATTTTAAATCCGCCTGGTCCATCATTGGTCAATGATAGGTAGAGTACGAAACAGAAGGTTGAAGAGTCTTAAACTTTAAAAGATTTCATCTGTTTATCGAGCTCTATGCTGTCATGACCCACTTCATTTGCAATGCTCGACATGCTTTGTGATTTATTCAGTAATTCACTTGAAGCATCATCTACCGCGATAATATTTTGGGCGATTTCATTGGCCGCGCCCGCTTGTTGAATACCCGCGGTTGCGACTTGCTCAATTAAGCTACTGACTTGATTGATTGAACTTTCAATTTCGATAAGCGCTTCCCCTGTTCTAGTAGCTTCTATTTCACTTGCATCAGCTTGCTCACAAGACGTTGTCATGGCTATGACTGCTTTTTCAGCAACCTGCTGTAAGCTTGATATGGTATTTTCTATTTCGTTAGTTGATTCTTGCGTGCGGGTTGCAAGGGTGCGAACTTCATCTGCAACGACGGCGAAGCCCCGGCCTTGTTCACCGGCACGTGCGGCTTCAATCGCTGCGTTTAAAGCTAATAAGTTAGTTTGCTCGGCAATTGCTTTGATGACATCGATGACGGTGCTGATCGAGGCGGCTTGCTGAGCTAGATGTTCTATTTCATCACCGGCATTACGTACATTACTTGCCAGAGTCCGGATAACTTCTGCAGAAGAGTGAGAGTGGGTTGCCCCCAATGAGGCTTGTTGTTGGGAATGATGCATTTTGTTGGCAGCATCTTCACAGTGAGAAGAGACTTCTTGTGCTGTTGCGGCTAGTTCGGTAGCGGCCGTTGAAATAATTTCCACACGATTTTTTTGCTCTTCGCCTAATTTATTAACTTCACTTGAAACATCTAATAAAACATTGGATGAGTGAGAAAGCGTATCCGAATGAGTTCGTACTTTTGATACCACTCCTCTTAATTGAGAATAGGATGATTTGAGTGCATTAATAGTGTTGCCGAGTTCATCTTGACTATTAGAGAAATACTCTTGATTTAGGGTGCCAGCTTCTAAATCGGCCGCCATACGCTGGGTTATACGGGCATTTTGATCAACCGTAATACGCAAACTAATGAATAAATAACAACTCATTAAGAACAGCAGTGCAAAAATGGTGAGTGATAGAACCATTGAATTAACCATGGTGCTCTGATTATCCATTAACTCATTTTGATAAATTGTATTAATGGCATGATGAAGAGAGGTCGCTTGCTTGATTGCTTCAGTACCCGCCGAGAAATAGTCTGGTCCGGAGATGGTAGGCTTATCAGGGTCTATTAATTTATTTTTGCTGATACTTTTAAATTGGTTAATACTATTTTTTGCTTGCTCTAATTCAGCAGGGATATAATTAGCAGAAATATTTCTTAATGTAGAAAACTCATAATCGATTTTAGTGAGGGTCTTTTCAATTTCATTATACAAGGTACTAGCCGCTACGAATGAGTTGGATTCGAATGCACCTTTGGTCGCGACACCGGCTCCAATGCCTCTTAATTGACCTAGTTGTTCTTGTAATTTAGGGATGCTAAAGACCGTAATTTGCATTAATTCGTAGGTCGAAATATTTATATCTAATATCAAACCTGATTGAGAGGCAATGACGCGTATTAGATTATCAACTTCGCTGACCCACAAGTTGTGTTTATTAAAACTCTGAGATGCTTGTTGGTTTTTAATTTCCGTGAGTAATAAGGTACTCCAGCTTTGTTTCAATTGCTTTAACGATTGGCGACTTTTAACCGAATATAATGGGTGCTCTAATTCATTTTTGGCTAGTTCAAAGGCTTTTTTCATATCTTTTTCAAGGCTAGTGATTGTAGTCGCTAGTTGTTTATTACCTGAAAACCATTGAGCGGAGTTCCCTCTGTGTTTTGCCGCAAGAATCCTAAGGGGTTTTAAAGCATTGACGGTTTCTATACCGATTATTTTATTAATTATAGAATCAATCTTAGTATTATTTTCGGTGTAAATTTCCACTGAGGCATAGAGAATAGGAAGTAGTAAGGTAAACAGTATTATCTGAAACTTACGCGTAAAATTTAATTTATTTAAGAAATTGATACCTAACGAATACACTATGATAGTCCTCTATTGTTCTGATTAATGAAGTATAGACGCTACTTGAGCCGGTAAGGTGTGGTGGGCGTTATTTTATCAATTAAGACAATACAACCAGTCGTTTTAGAAAATGATTCAAGGAGAAGCCTGCGATGTCAGAAAAATGGCTGAGTTTTTGTTCATTGATCAACTGGCGATTGATGTCTACTTTGCCCGCAAAAATAACCCAGTTACCGCCGCCAGTATCACACATGTAGATTTGGTCAAAATTATCATGCAGTGCATTGGCAAGGTGCGGCTCCATCTTATGATCTAGCCAGTAATTGAGTACCAGCCAGCCTCCTTGATTAAGACGCTCACTGCAGGTTGAGATAAATTTTTGCGATAGCTGTTGTTGGTCAATTCCGTCTGCGAGATACATATCGGCTATGATGAGATCGGTCTGTTGCTCACTGCTTTGTAAATACTCGAAGCCATCACCAATGTATACCTTAATGTTCGGATGCTTGGGCAGTTGAAAATATTTATAGGCTAGACGTGCGACTTCCTGCCTCAGCTCAACACCTTGCAGTAAGCATTCGGGCAGAATGTGATTAAGCGTGGTTAATAAACTGCCGCCTCCCATCCCTATTACGGTGGCATGATTTGGCTCGACCATTAATAAGGATAATAAAATAGCGCGGGTATATTCATGCTGTAGTAGATGAGGTTGGCTAATTAGCTGACAGCTTTGCTCATCATCCGTGCCAAAGGCTAGGTAGCGCTTATGGCCATCGTCTAAGATTTGAATGGGGCCAAGTTCGTCGTAACTTCTGTGTATTTCGCGGGCAGATTGCTTCATAGGAGAGACTAGTTTTTGTGATAATTATGTTGGAAGGTAGCCAAACCCATTGCTTGGATTTGAAAATCGATCATTTTATGAAAAGCGTTTAATATCGGGCTGAAATCTTTTTCAGGCTCTAAGCTATTAAGGACTTCCACCGCGGCTTCTATAGTTGATAAGCCATCTTCTCTCGGCGATTTTCTGATTTGGTATTCGCTGGCATTCTTTGCTTGTATGGCAATGCTAGGGATTTGTGTGAGCCAAGGGTTTAGGTGCAATAATCGAGATACTTTGCGCCAAGTACCATCTAATAAAATCAGATACTTAAAGCTCAGTTTCGCCGCTTGCGTACCCGTAAGGCTATCCTCGTTTGGAAAGACTAACAGGCTTTCTTGTTGCCAGTTTTTACCCAGCAGCTCAACCGGATCAAATTGCTCTGCAATGAATAGCTGAGCATCCATTATCGATTTAGTTAAGATGGGTGCTGAAGATAGGGCGTGTTTAGCTTCTTTAGGGTCTTGTAAAATAATAAGTTGGTAGGCACAGCTGAGCTGTACTATTTCAGCACACAAACAGGTTTTTATGGGGCGTTTACAATCAGCGCAGGTAGGTCTTTTAGACATTATTTAAGAAGTGACATTATTTAAGAAGAGATGTTGATGATTGAAGGCAATGATAACGGATAATGCTTAGAAAGGAAAAAGCCCATTAGCCGTAAGGCTAATGGTGACATCAAGACGATGTAAAGAGAGGCCCGTCCATAGGCGCGATCACATGTCTTTAATATACGGTGTTGAGCGCAAAGATGAGTACGCTATGGGTAAAACTATGTCAGCTAGTCAATAAAAACTAGGCTCAACCACGGCACATACGTAATTAATAATACCGTTGTTAGCAAAATAAAGAAGAAGGGTATCGTTGCGCGATACAGCTCAGTTACTGGGCGCTGGAAGCGGAAGCTGGCAATAAACAGGTTCATGCCAACCGGTGGTGTAAAGTACCCTAGCTGCATATTGGCTAAGAATAAAATACCCAAGTGCACTGGGTGAATACCAAACTGAATCGCTATCGGCAGAATAATCGGCACCATGATCACAATAGCCGAGAAGATGTCGAGCATCATTCCTAGTACCAGCAAGAACAAGAACAGCAAGAATAAGAACGTTAGCTGGCTATCAATGTGCTCACTAATAAAGTCAAAGATTGAGGTTGGGATTTCAGCATCGATCATATAATTTGTTGAAGCTAACGATACCGCTAGAATCACCATAATCGCGCCCACCAACTTCATCGAATCACGCATCACGATGGGTAATTTACGCAGGCTGATTTCTCGACGAATAACCACGCTGACTAGCAATACATAAAAAGCGGTAATGGCCGCTGCTTCTGAAACGGCAATAAAGCCACCATAAATGCCACCCAGTACGATGAAAGGTAATGGCGCTTCCCATGCGGTATCTTTAATCGCAGCAATCGCTTCTTTTGCGTCAAATTTTGTTTTGTTTTGCAGTGCGGCGGGATCTCTTTTTTGCAGTGCGCTGTAAATAGAAAGCGCCACAAGCATTAAGGTCCCTGGAATGATGCCGGCTAAAAATAAATCATCAATACTGACCGGGATATCCAACGCCAGTTGTTGGGCGACAACACCATAAAGAATGAGTGGTAATGACGGCGCGAATAATAAACCCAAGCTGCCTGAGGTGGTGATTAAACCGAGATTAAAGTTGGTGCTGTAGCCTGCATTCTTTAGTGCCGGGTAAAGCAATGCGCCTAGTGCAACGATGGTCACACCCGAAGCGCCGGTAAAGGCGGTAAACAAGGCGCAAGCGATTAATGCGACGATGGCAAGGCCGCCGGGCATCCAGCCTAATAGCGCATCGGTAATGCGCACTAAGCGTTGTGGTGCTTTACTTTCGCCTAATAAATAACCGGCAAAGGTGAAGAGTGGAATTGCGGTTAATACCGGCATTTCAGTTAAGCGATAAATTTCAATGGCGACCACCGAAAGATTAACGTCTTGTTGAAAAAATCCCCATAACGCGCTGGCTGCAATCACTGCGAACAGGGGGGCGCCCATTAAAGCTAATAATAAAAATAAGGCAGAGATTAAGATAGCCATTATACGTTCTCCCCTTTTAAGGCAGGGTTAGGCTGATAGCCTTTAATACGTATGAAGCCGAGAGTATGTAAAAAGAAGCGCAGCGCCATCAATGAAAAGGTAAACGGAATAATCAACTGCAGTGGCCAAGCGGGAACTTGAGCAAAGGCGATGTCGTCATATTCGATCGATTGCTGGATAAATTCAACGGCGTAAAAAGCCACAACGCTGCACACGATGGCGGCAAATAAACTGCCGCTAATACCGCAGACTTTTTTACCCAACGGGCCCACAAAGCGGCTGATAACATCAATGGCGATATGCTCTTGGCTGCGACTAGCGAGTAGTGCGCCAAGCAAACCAAGCCATAAAACCAAAACTTGTAATACTGGTGGAATCCAAATCAGGCTGCCGCCAGTGATTAAGCGCATAGCGATGTCGATGACGGCTAAAGACAGCATGACAAATAATACCGCGGCGAGTAAAAAATCTTCAGCGAGATGTAACCAGTGCTGAATGCGCTGGATTTGAATTTTAGGCATGGGATATTCGCGTTTGTCAGTTGAAAGTAGAGGCTGTGGTTTAAATATTAGGTACTTTTATTTTAATACAGGCCTCATTTAAGGCCTGTTTAAGTTAAGGCCAGTGTACGGCCCATTACTGTCTATTTCTATTTGTTTTCTTTACGGTATTCTTCTAGCACTGCTTGCATCTGACGATAAGTATCCGCTGGATATACGTCTAGCTTTTCTAAGTTGGTAAGCGCTTGCTTAGCGATGTCACGCCACTCTGAACCCGAAGGCTTATCGAATTGGATACCATTTTTCTGCAGCGCTGCACGTGCACCGATGTCGCCTTTTTCATTAATAGAATCTAAGCGCTTAAACGCCGCCGCAACGGCTTGCTTAACAATGATTTGGTCATCAGCTTTGATCTTGCTAAAGGTTTTTTGATCAACAACCAGCATACCCATGATTAACAATAATGGCTCATCGGCAAGGTGTTGAATTTTTGTGTGCCACTGTAAAGCAATGGCGCCTGATGGATTAATGGTAACGGTATCTAATAATCCAGTTTGCAGGCCGGTATAAACATTTGAAATAGGGGAGGCAATAGGGTTGATACCGGCAACGCTAAAAATTTCATTACCAATTAAGTCACCTTCTGGCACCCATACTTTTTGCCCTTGAATATCGGTCGCTTTGGTTAAGGCTTTATTAGACATTAGGTAAGCAAAGCCACCTTCTGAAAGGCCTAAAAGTTGAAAACCATTATCGGCTAAACCGTCTGCAATAACAGGATCAAAGGTTTTACGTACGTGGCGAACTTCGGCCAAATTATTAAAGGTAAACGGTAGGCTATAAAGTTGTACACCATTATAGATATGAGCGAGTGCTCCTGCAGAAATAGCGCCGCCATGAAGTTGTCCTGAACGCATCTTGCGCAAAACGGTCTTATCACTACCCATTACGCCACCTGGGTAAAATTTGATTTTTACACGGCCGTCGGTCTTTTTCTTTACTTCTTTGGCCGCCGCTTTCATTTCATTCATCCAGCTGCTGCCGTTAGGCACAACGGTGGCGATCTTTAACGTTGCTGCCATGGCCTGGCTACTAGTGAAAGCGATTAAACTTAATACAAGGAATTTTTTTAAAAAATGCATAGGGTTAGTCTCAATGTAAAATCAGTCTTATTCAAAATATTCAGCAGATTCTGCTAATAATTCTTCAGCTTGTTGTTTGGCAAGCTGATTAATTAAGGTTAACCCTTCAGCTTTGGGGTCAGCCTGAATAACTTCAGTTAATAAACGATCGTGTAGTTCTTGTTCAAATAATAAACGCGCATATTGCTGAGCGTATAGTACCTTGGCCATAAGATGACGGCCATTAGAAGCATGAATTGCATTTTCAAAGTGCATTTTTGCTAGGTCTGGTCGGCCACCTAAAGAAGGCGGTAACTGAGACTCTAGTACGCCCATATAAACTTGAGCGGTACCATGGTCATAATCAGCATCGTAACTGAGCACCCATTTAAAGAGCATTTTCACTTTAGGAAGTTGTGCAACTGCATTCCAATCACTGCTATTGACCTGAATCCAGCTAGCCCATGACGCAGCATAGGTGTAGATAAGCGGTAATTCATCTTCATCAAGGTCATCGAGTTCGAGTTGAATATCTTCTAACTTCTTATCCAAGGCTTCACATAGATCATCTTCGTTTTCGCACAGAGCGCGGTGGGCGTAATCATGAGCGCGATTAGCCAAACGCTGTGTTTGTATTGGGTCATTTGAGAACACACCCGCATAGGCACCATAAAGCTTGGCAGCAGGAATTAAGAAGGTTTCATCATCTGGGTAAGTCTCGATTAAGGCATCGAGCATGAGCATGTAAGCCGGTGCGGCAGTACGCACTAATTCTGGGTCTTCCTGGTTCATCATTGAACGAGAAAGGTTGCTCGGTAAATTAGTGATCGAGCAGGCTTGTATGCTGAAAAACGCAATAATTAATAATAATCTGAACATGAGGCATCTAAGCTTAAAAAAATGAGGTGCAAATTATACCCTGATTAACGCTACATTTTAACTACTCTCTTTTGCGACAGACTTTCCCATTTAGCTCATGCTTTTAACTATACTATTAGCTATCTGTATTTGTTGTTAAGGAATGGTTATGGTTGAACTATCGCATCATGGCAATTTTGATATTAAAGTCAGCGGTAACATCCTATGTGCGACTCTTTTGGGCTCCTGGAATAGTCAAACTGCAGAAGCATTTTCCGAGCAATTTATGATTCAGGCAGTGCCTCTGATGGGCAGCTCGTGGGGGCACTTAGTACTGCTTGATGATTGGGATTTAGGTGTACCTGAAACAGTACCTGTTATTGAACATTTAGTCGCTTGGTGTCTTGAAAATGGCTTGACCAGAGCAGCGCATGTGTACTCGCCGTCAATGATTAAGCAGTATCATTTAAATAAAATGGTGATTGAAGAGATTGGAGTTTTTCAGCGCAATAGCTTTACCCAGAAAACAGAGGCAGAGGCATGGTTGGCAGCATCGGGTTTTCACCTAGATACTGCATACCCTTAAAGTGGATAGAGCTTAGTGTTCGATAGAGTCTCGCGTTAATTGAGTCTAGCGAGCTGATCTAAGGGAATTGCCTGTAACAGCTCTCCTCCCATGGCGAGGTCAATTCCAATACTGCGTAAAATATTCAAAGTATCTTCGTCATTGACCTGCTCTGCAATGGTCTTTTTGGCCATGAAGTGGGCAATCTCATGAATGGACTTCACCATCGCGTAATCAGCGGAGCTGGTAACCAGCTCTTTAATAAAGGTATGGTCAATTTTAACGTAATTTACCGGCAGTTGTTTTAAGTACTCAAAGGACGATTGCCCGGTACCAAAGTCGGAAAGGGTGAATTCACACCCTAAGCTACGCATTTCGTGCATGAAGTCGGCGGCATCTTCAATGTTCTGAATCGCTGAGGTTTCATTCAACTCGAAGCAGAATTTATCAACAGGAATATCGTGCTCACGAGCTTGTTCAAATATAAAGGCCAGAAGTGAGTCATCATTCATCGAATAGCCAGATAGTTTAAGCATGAAGCGATCGACCTTAGCCACCTCATTGGGATGAGCGCTCATCCATTTGATCAATTGCTCCAAGGTCCAGCGATCGACTAAATACATGCGGCTATAATGTTCGGCTGCCTGTAAATATTCTAATGGCGGAACCTGTGTACCATTTTCATCTTCGATACTGATTATGACTTCGTATTGGCGTAACTCTTTCTCTGCTTCTTGTATAGCAGTCACTGGTAAGCATAATAAGTGCAGTTGATCGTTCTCTAAGGCTTGATTCAGCTTGTTGGCCCAAGACATGAATTCATCGCGCTTTATCCGAGCATTGTCGTCTTCTATATAACGATAAACACGGCTGCCACCTTTTTCTTTAGCAGACAAGCAGGCAGATTCTGCAAATTCAACCAAATCAATTTCATCAGCGATTTGATAGCTGAGTTCTGAAACCCCCATGCTAAGGTGAATGCGGAACTTATGTTTACCACTGATAATATCCATCTGCTCTAATTCTTTTTTCAAGTCACGAGCTTGATTCTCGCCACTAGTGAGATCTGAATGTTGGAACAAAATAGCAAATTCATTACTGCCCATGCGAGCGCAGTCATTCTTAATAGTACTAGTTTTTAGTAATACTTCCGCGACCGCTTTTAAACACTCATCGCCACCTTCTACCCCATAATCACTATTGATCAATTTAAACTGATCGATATCGATAAGGCATAAAGTATGGGTTAGATTCGAACGGTGGGACTTAGCCGCCTCTTCTTTTAAGTGACGCATAAAGTGTTGGCGAGTATTGATTTTGGTCAGTGCATCGGTATTTGCTTGAGCCGAGAGGTCATTATAAATTTGCTGCACCAGCGCATCCAAACTTTGATCTACCGCGGATTCTTCTTGTTCGTAAAGACGCTTCACTGAGCCGTCATCTAGCGCGGCTGCTAATTCTTCTAGGGTGAAATCAACGACTTTCATACCACTGTGGTTAACACAAGCAAACTTAGAGCCATCTTCAGCCATCCAGACAACGGAAACATTTTGATCGGGTTCAACCAATAATAACCAGTCGCCAATCTGCAAGTTAAGAGCACGACGAACGCCTTTACCTTCAAGAGAAGGTTTCTCTTCTTCAACTTCTAATGGGATTTCAATCGCTTCTTCAATTTCACCACTTTCTAAGTGTGATTCTGCTGCATGTTTAATTTCATCATACCAACGAGTATGCTCTGGGCGAGATCCATTGAGCTGATCCAGTTCGTGGTGCATTAATTTGATTAACGGATAGAAACGCTCTAATAATTCACTACGAGCAGAATTGTTAGGGTTGAATAAGGAGAGTACTTGGCGATAGAGCTTTACCGCCCCTCGGAAACGCTTGCTCTCAACAGTCTCGCGTAGGTAAATTAGAGTAAGTAGTGGCTTCCAACCTTGCTCTAACCACTCCATTACGATCGCAGGTAACGTTCTACCTGAAGTATCTTTAGTAATTAAGCGAGCGATCTTCTCTCGAGCTTGATCAACTCTATGCTCACCTTCAGCGGCCTGAGCGACACGGTCGGAATTCATCTTGGCACGTCGATCAGCCTCGACGAGCATGACATCGACGCCAGATTGTAACGTCTGTAACTGGCTTTCGAGTTGATCAGCGCTGCCATTAGTATCCACATCACTTAGCATCGCTTTTAATTTTTCACTGATTTTATCTTGGCCTGTTGTGGTCATACGACCCAGTTTTGATAAAGAATTCAAGGCTACCCGGCCAGGGTGCTGTGGGTTGAACATCATGCTGGGATCGTTCAGCATCATCATGGATAAAGGCTGTTCTAATTCGGCAATAAAGGGTTTTATAAAGTCAGAAATCTGTTCGCTTTTGACCAGGTTCTGCGTCACATGCTCAAGGGTATCAATGGCTTCTCTGTTTTCTGCAGGCAACCTAACGTCGTTAGTGGCTAATGCTTGCTCTAAGTCTTGGCGAACGCGGCCTGGTTGAGTATCTGATTGCTGCCAAAGTTGTTGCAGCGCGGTCTGTACCTGGTTATGGTCGGCCGCTGGAATACTGGGTTGAGATAATTCGGCACTAACTCCCGCACTAGTGATACCACTTTCAATACGTTGGTAGCGTAAAGATAAGAGACTTTGAATGTTGCTATAAGCTTGTTGCGCTTCGGCCTGATGCTGGCGAAAGGCGTTCATCGAACCTGTATTTGCAGGTGCAGTATAGCCAGAATTCGCAATAGAATTCTGGCTGCTATTTGCGTTAAATATTTGTTGTTCTGGTGAGTGTCCACCAGGTTGATAGGACTCGGATTTTTGTTGGAAATTATTTGAAGAAGGCAAAATTTGCGGCTCTTGCTCTTGTGCTGCTTCATTATCTTGCGTTGAGTTATTATTCGCAGCAGGAGCTCGAGGTGTGCTCGGACGACGGCGATTGCGAAAAGCCAGTGGCACGTCAATTTGTTTAATTAGCCATTGATATACGGCTTGCAGTTGCTGACCTGCGACTTGTTCGAAAATATCAAAAGCGATTTGGCGAATATTATTTTCAATCGATAAAGGTTCAATTGCTGCTCTAAAAGCTTCGGTAATGACATTCGCGCCTAATGGATTAAAGCAGTTCTCGGGGCGCGCTTCTGAGATCATATCTAATAATTGACGTACCTCAAAGGATGCATGACTCAAATGAGACTGTAGATGGGTACTCGTCACTTTTGCCAATAACCAGTCTTCAAAATCTTCTTGTTGAACAAGTGATAAGCTTTGTTCATGAGCGTTTTCTTTAGGAGAGTCTTTTTCGTTGGCTATTCTTGGCAAGCCTTCAAGCCAGCACTTTAGCTGTTCGGCAATGGCAGTTAAGAAACTGCCTTGAACTTGATTAGCTTGTTCTTTAACGTGTTTTTCTGCACTGAATAACGTTTGCTGTTCACTATTGTTATGAGCTTTATTGGCTAGGCTGAAAAGCTCATCTAAAAACTCTGAATGCCATTGTTTAATGATGCCCTGACTGCTTTCTTTGACCCGTTGTTGGAAAAGAGTCTTATAATGGTTACGTTTTTCATTAGAAATAGCGCCATGATTTCTATTAGCTTGATTGATACTTTGTAATTTTAAGAATAATTCGTTATTGGGCTGGTGGAGTTTAAAGCCCGCACTGCTGCCTTCTTGGTAGAGGCACTCTACGGCGATGTTAAGCGGAGTATCTTCTAGAGTTAAGTAAAGCTGTATTATGTCTCTGTTTTTTAACGAAATATCTTCTTTATCAGACCAAAATATCCTAAGCCCTTCTTGTGAAAAATCAGCGACATGGCAGGTATGGCTAGAGCCATTGGTGGCGATTAGCTTTGCTTCTACTTGGCTTTCAAACCGAGGGTGTTCGCGTTTATCCATTCTGCCTGATCCAAGGTAATCAATTAATGGTCGTCATCAATTGAGTATAGCCCTATTCCATAAGCTGCTTGAGCGAGGGCTAAGATAATTGTATATATTTGTTTTAACTCCTCATTAATTTAAGGGTTAAACCATTGTGGCACACATCAACAAAACCAAATGTAAAATATCATGATGTCAATATTGGCGCGTGGCGCTATGACCGCAAGTAGAAGCTTGTTATGCTGACTAGATAACCAAATAGTTATATAGGTGATGCATGGGTAATTCAATTAAGACACGCGATGATTTATTAACAGCGGCACGTGCTGAAATAAATCTAGTGGCAGCGGATCGAGCTGAAGAGTTAATCGCGCTTAACGCTTTAGTTTTGGATGTACGAGAACCGGCCGAATTTCAGTTAGGCCATTTACCCAATGCGGTGAATATACCGCGGGGTGTTTTAGAATTTAAAGTCGGTAATCACCCTGATTTAGGTGATAGCCAGCGCAGCATACTTATTTACTGCAAAAATGGCGGCCGTAGTACTTTAGCTGCATATACTTTAAAGCAGATGGGTTTCTCGCAGGTTGAGATGCTGATTGGCGGCTTTGATGACTGGCAGGGTACTGTTCATTCGATAGAAGTCGATCCGAGCATTTACTAGCGGGATCTCTATTTTTTAACTTAAGTTGTTGGTATTAATGCAAGCAAATTTACCGGGCTTCTTTGGCCTCAATGGTGTGAATAATAAAGAGCGTCCAATGGCGATAAAGGTCGGACGCTGGTTTGAATGGCCGATGATTTTATTGGCATTCTGGATTATTCTTGAATGGTACATAGAAGCGCAAGCTTTGACGCCGTTAGTACTCACATTATTTACCGATTGGTTTATTTGGGGCTTCTTTGTTGTCGAAACCTTGATATTAACGATATTGGTCAAAAATAAAGTTCATTTTCTACGCAGTAATTGGGGCAGTTTGGTGATTATTACTGCTGGCTTGCCTCTATTATGGGAAATATTTCCCCATGCGGGAGGATTACGAGCTCTGCGATTATTAGTATTGTTCTCTTTGTTATTCAACATGTCGGCAGCGGCGCGAAAAATATTAGGGCGTAACCATGTAGGAACGACCTTAATGGTGAGTTTTATTATCGTCATTTTGGCCGGTACCTTGATGGCTGTGATTGATCCTAATGTCGAGACCCCCTTAGACGGTATTTGGTGGGCCTGGGTGACGATTACGACGGTAGGCTATGGCGATATTGTTCCAGGCAGTACGGCCGGTAGACTTTTTGGTTCGATGTTAATACTGCTCGGTATTGCATTGTTTTCGATGTTAACAGCTAGTTTTTCTGCGTTCTTTTTAGCTCAAGAAGAAGAGAAGGTTTCTCAACAAGAGCTTGAGAATAATCAGCAGGTCATATTGCTACAGCAAGATATTGCTCGACTGGAAGAAAAAATTGATCGTTTATTAGAGCAAAAATCAAATTCCTCGGACTGATACTACCTTATAGGCATGATTGAGCTAAAGTGATAAGAGCAAGGAGAAACTTATGGCTATTATCAATCACATTAGTAATTATTATGAACAAGTTGTATCGGAAGAAATTCGCCGCCAATTAGCCAATCGGACTAAAGAGCCAGGAATGGACTTTATGGCTGATGTTGCTTGTGTTGCCCTTAATCGCTTACCGCCTAAATATTATCGTTATGAGGTCGATATGGCATTTTATATGTCTCCTAACGAATTATTTGAGGTTAAAGAGCGTGTTACTAAGGTTGTATCGGAAGCCATTGCGTTCGTTGAACACCACTCTCGATCTGATTAAAGAGAGCAAGATAGTTATCGCTGAGTGTTTAGAAAGCGTAAAGAGCTCTTGCAAAAGTTGAGAATCCTTATTTAATGCAGTTAAGAAAAATAAGGAAGTATTAAATGAAAATTCTTTTAGTCGATGATGATCAAGAGCTGTGTGAATTGCTTGCGCGCTATTTACAGCGAGAAAACATTGAAGTTGATCAAGTTCATACAGGACCAGAAGGGCTGAAACAGGGCTTAGCTCAATCCTATGATGCGATGGTTTTGGATATCATGTTACCGGGTATGAACGGTCTCGAAGTATTGACTGAATTACGTAAAACCAGCCAATTGCCCGTTGTTATGTTAACGGCTAAGGGTGATGAGATGGACAGGATTGTTGGCCTAGAAATTGGCGCTGATGATTATCTCCCTAAACCTTGTAATCCCCGTGAGCTGATTGCTCGTTTACGCGCAGTATTACGCCGCTCTCAAGCCGATAATAAAACCCAGACTAGCGATGTGATTCGTATTGATGAGCTAGAAATTGATCATAGCCAGCATCACGTATTGAAAAATGAAGAGCCATTAGAGCTGACGGTCACTGAGTATAATATTCTTAATACCTTAGTCTCTCATCTAGGGAAGGTCGTTGAGAAAAATCAACTGGCAGAAGAAGCCATGTCCCGTTCGTTGACCTTATTTGATCGTAGCTTAGATATGCATTTAAGTAATTTACGGAAAAAATTGGGTGCTCATGATGATGGCAAAGCGCGTATAAAAACGATTCGTGGTGTTGGTTACATGTATGTAGCGGCAAGCGCTTGATGATTTTAGAGTTGATCTTAGAGTTGAATGTTTAGTGCGTGGCTTGTTTTGGAAAATTTATCTCGCATTTGTCTTAACCAGTGTTCTTGCAACGCTTGTTACCTTGGCGTACGCGGTATTCTATCGTCAGTTATCCAATGAAACGAATAACTTAATTGCGCCGACTGAAGGCTACATCTCATCGGCACAGCTTATGTTGCAGCGGGGTGGCGAACCCTTACTTATTGAGTGGCTAATTACTTTTGAGCAACATCCTAATGTGAATGCTTACGTTTTTGATCAGCAAGGAAGTAGTATTTCCGGGGGAGATGTTCCACTTTCAGTCTCTGAATACGCCTTTTCCGCCAGTGAATTCCACGTTAAAGTACAGCCATTAAATCGCAGTGAAATCCTAGTGAAAGCCCCTTTAACGTCACAGCAAGGTGGGTTTTACTTATTGGTTGTAGAGTTTCTACACCCTTTTGCGGTGCTGGATGTTAAAAGTTATATCGCTCTGGGATTGTCCGTCGCGATTGTCTTTTTTGCCGGTATTGGTTTTCTCTTATCAGGTTATTTATCGCGTCCAATGCGCCGCTTGCAAAAAACAGTGAAAGCGATTGCCGCAGGTGATTTGAGTGCGCGTTCGGGATCACGATTACGTCGTCGACGAGATGAAATTGGCGATCTCAGTCGTGAATTTGATGTGATGGCAGATAGAGTGCAAACCTTGCTAGCCGATCAAAAAGGGCTTTTGCGAGACATATCCCACGAACTGAGATCTCCTTTAGCGCGTTTACAAATCGCGACTGAGCTTGCGCGCTTGGATGCCCATGAAGAGATTGTAGAGTATCTTGATCGCATAGATCTTGAGACGGGTCGAGTGAATGACTTAATCGCGGATATATTATTATTAGCAAAGCTAGAAGTAGATCGACATCCTGAGCAATGGCAAGCCACTGATTTGGTGGATATCGTTGAGCAAATTGTGCACGATGCGCACTTTGAGCAACAGGCTCAAGTTATTCGATTTGTTCATCCTAAGAAAGCCTGTCCCGTCATGGCAGAAGCGAAGTTATTAAGCTCTGCCTTTGAAAATTTAATCCGTAACGCGCTATTGCATACCTATGAACATACCAAGGTCGAAATTACGATTAAAGAAATTGATAGTGATTTTGCTATTATTGTTCGAGATCATGGGCCCGGTGTGGCCGAAGAACACATTCAGCATCTCACTCAGCCTTTTTATCGAGCGGAACATGCTAGAGAGCGTATTTCACAGGATATGAAAAAGCAGCTGTCAGGGGGGCGAGGTTATGGTTTAGGGATGGCAATTACACATCGTGTGATCCGCAGTTTTGATGGCCATATGGCGATTCGAAATCATCCAGAAGGTGGTTTGGAAATTAGTTGCTATTTAAATCGTTACTTTTGAATAATATTTACTCAGCATTGACTGTTAATGGCGTGACATTCAAGCCAAAGTTAGTAGACTAAATCAAGTATTATAATTGTTATGATTTCACCTAACATACTGTGAAATTAGAAATAAACGTTTGAGTAAATGCGATACATGCGAATTTTAATAGGGTTGATGGTTGTTTTTTGCACGGCTCTACCCGCTGTGGCGGATAATGTCTTAATACCGATCACTGACCTGTCTGAGTTTTCGGGTGCTAAAAGCGCGAATAAAATTAAATGGAATAATCAGCGCCCAGAGCAGCAGCAAGCGTTGAATCAGTTTTATAATTCTATGAATCAGCCTACTTCATCTCGCCCGTCACTTAAGCGTCAGCAGCATGCACAAGAATTACGCAGTATGAGCCCTCAGCAGCGTCAGCAGTTATTCCTTAACTATATTCAACAAAATCGTTAGTCCTTCCCTTCTTTTAGCACTCCATTTTAATTTGTTTAAATCCTCTTTTCTTGTATGTTTCTAGCCTAGAGGCACAATTGTCGGTAAAATTAGCCCACTTTTATATTCATCGAGACTATTTGTGAAAACAGCAATTACTGATCTTTTAGGTATTGAATTGCCTATTCTGTTACCTGGCATGAGCTGGATTTCAACCCCTGAGTTAGTTGCCGCTGTGTCTAATGCAGGCGGATTAGGGATTTTAGCCAGTGGACCATTATCCCCTGATGAAACACGGGCAGCGATTACAAAAATTCGCCAGCTGACTGATAAGCCCTTTGGCATTGGTGTGACCTTGTTAATGCCAGGGTCAGATGAGAATGCAGATGTTGCTATTGAAGAAAAAGTGCCCGTCATTAATTTTTCTTTAGGCAAAGGTGACAAGCTAATTGAACGTGCCCATGCTTATGGGGCGAAAGTGATTGCGACAGTGGTCACTGAAAAGCATGCACTCTCTGCCCAGAAAAGTGGCGCTGATGCTTTATTAGTCACTGGGCATGAAGCCGCGGCGCATGGTGGTGAGGTGACTTCTTTGGTACTGGTGCCAGCAATAAGTCAGGCGGTGGATATTCCGGTGATTGCTACCGGAGGCTTTGCTGATGGCAGGGGCTTATTAGCGGCTTTCTCTTTAGGCGCTGACGGGATTGCGATGGGATCACGTCTCGCGACGAGTTCAAATAGCCCTCTGCACCAAAATATGAAAGATGCGGTGGTGAAAAAGAGTGAGCAAGAGACCATTTATTCAAGTAATTTTGATGGTATCAATGCCCGTGTTATGCGGACACCTGAAGCGATAAAAGCGACCAGAAAGCCGATGAACTTTATTGTTGCCTGCATTGAAGCAATGAAAGCCGCAGCGATGGTTAAACAGCCTATTTGGAAAATTATGCTGGGCATGCTTGCGCGAATGGATAAGGTAAAGTTATTAGCCTATTTTGGTGCCGCTGTACCTCGATTGAAAGCGGCGACAGTCGATGGCAATTATCAAAAAGGTGTACAATTCATTGGTCAAACTCAAGGTTTGATCAAAGATCAGCCGAGTGTTCAACAGATCTTTGATGGCATACGTAAGGATGTTCAGCTTGTTCATGAAGCCAATGCTAAGCGCTTAGGCCCTACTGAATAGTTAGGCGTCGAATTGTCACTAATGAACGGATTGGCGTAGAAAGCGAGTATCGGCTTTCTCTTCTCTGACGCCTTTTCGTTCTTTATGTTTTTGCATAATTCTATGTAAAGCAAATAACTCCCCTAGTGTGTGCACATCCTTGGCCTCACTGAGCTGTTCAATAGCCTGCAAAGTATCCTCTCTATCCCAGTCGTGGAGCACATCATTGGCTTTAGGAATAACGGCGGGCGATTTTTTACTTTTATGCGCTATCGAGAACATGGCTAAACTCTCTGATTATGACTTCTTTTTTAGATTACGACGGTAGCTTGTTTTAGAGAAAGACTTAAATATTACAAGTAGCCGAATGCTTATCTTTATTAGTTATTATAATCAGTGACGAAAAGGAGATGATTCTATCTGTATGCTCTAGTCTATAAGTACGGACACTTATTTAACTTCTGCTTTAGGAAGGAAGCCTTATCCAATTCAAAGAAAACAGCCATTGGCTAAAATTGCTCTACGGCTCATTAATGACATTGGCGGTAGTCGGCTTACTCGGCGGGCTGTCGTTTAATGCATTTTGGCACTATGACAAGGTAGAAAATCGATTTTATAGCGAAGTGACTTTTATGCGCCATCATGTGAGAGAGCTGATGGCGCAGAATGAGTCAATTTTATCTGGATTTTCTGCGTTTCTTATTGGCAGTCGGGTTGCTGATATTCATGCGACTCGAACCTATGCTCAGCGCATGCTAGAGCGATACCCACATATTCTTATGTTTGAAGTTGCGCAGCGAGTAGATGAGCAACATATGGAGCCGTTTACTTCGTATTTAAAAGAGCAAGATATTAGCCCTCCTAAAATATGGTCTTTTGATTATCAGCAAGGGATTATTGAACACAATCTAAAAAAAGATGGTGAAGCATTTCCTGTTATTTTTATTGAACCAAAAACTGAAAGTTCTCAATTGGGATTAGATATTAATTCGATAGAGTTTGTACACAGTGTTGTGCAGCGTTTTGGGAAAAGTGATCAGCAATTGATGACAGAACCCTTTGAATTGTTAGATGGTGAAATAGCGATAGTGATGATGCAAGGCGTTAACGTTTCTGCTTCTGAGGTACCAAGTTATGTTTCTTTATTGGTTATTAGAGCAGGACAGCTGATACCAACTATTTTGAAAGATAAAGGTTGGGACTTTTCATTAAGCAGTAAAGACAGCAGTGGACATCAATTTGATTTATTACGTACAGAAACTAATAAAAATAACTCTAGCTGGTTTCCAGAATTAAAAACTGTCGATAATATAAGGTTGACTGATTTCGAGCTCAGTTTGGAAATTAAACAACAGCTGACGATAGATGATTTTGATTGGCTACATATCTTAGGGATTACGGTACTTATGATCGTATTTCCTATTTTTGTGATTATTATGTATCGGATACATCAAGGTATTGAGCAGCAAAATTCATTAAAAAGGCAGGAGCTTTATCAGTTGGCGAATTTTGATGGCTTAACCGGCTTAGCGAACCGTTTTCATTTTAACGATTTTGGCGATCGAATATTATCAACCGCTCAGCGAAATAAAATTCAAGTAGCCGTCTTTTTTATTGATCTTAATGGTTTTAAATTAGTCAATGATAATTTAGGCCACGATGTTGGGGATATCGTTTTGAAGCGAGTGGCTGAAACACTACTAGCTAACGTAAGGCAGGGGGATATTGTAGCGCGGATAGGGGGGGACGAATTTGCAGTGCTAGCGGACCAAATGCCCAGCCTACATAATTTGATGAGTATGTTGAATAACATTCGTGAAGCAATTTTAGACATGGAAATAGTTGAAACTCAAGACTATGAGATTTCCGCAAGCGTAGGGTTTTCTTATACCGAATATCACGGATACAATCTTTTTGAATTATTGAAGGTTGCGGATAAATCAATGTATGGTGAAAAAAAGCAACATCATACTAATAATTAGTACGGTGGTGCTATAAGTAATAAAAAACTTTCTGGCTGAATGTTTAGTATTAAATTTCCTTTGCTACGGCGGGTGGCGTTTTTCATCTAGACATTTTATTTTTAAATTGAATAAAATAGATGTTTTGTGCGTTTTTAACTGGCTGAATAATATTTATTCCACTAGCTTTATGTTGCTTAATAATAAAAAAATAAAAAAGGATTTGAAATGAAACGTCACAGCTTAATTTTCTTTACTTTTCTTATGTTGATTTCGGCCTCTAGCCAAGCTTGGTGGTGGAGTCAACCCTCAACGTATACTCAGACAAAATATCCTATTGTATTAACTCATGGTTTATATGGGTTTGATAGTTTGTTGGGTATCAAATATTGGCATAAAGTACCGGAAACGTTACGTAAAGATGGCGCCGAGGTGTATTTGACGACGGTTTCTAATTCGAATTCACCTGAGATTCGTGGTGAACAGTTGATTCCTCAAATTGAAAGGATTTTGGCGATTAGTGGGGCTAAGAAAGTAAATCTAATTGGTCACAGTCATGGCGGTCCAACCACTCGTTATGTCGCTTCAGTAAGGCCTGATCTAGTCGCTTCTGTTACGTCAATTGCAGGGGTTAATAAAGGAACTCCAGTCGCAGACACACTTTCATCGCTAACTGAACAATCGAGATTTTTTTCTGCCTTAATTGAAACGCTAGGCAATGCATTGGCCGTGGTGATTGACGTTATTTCTGGTGGAGGGCATGATCAGGATATTTTGGCTTCATTGGCTTCAATGACTACCGAAGAAACTACCGTGTTTAACCAAAAGCACCCAGGTGGTATTCCGCTGAGTGATTGTGGTGAAGGGGCTTATGTAGATAACGGCATTCGTTATTACTCTTGGAGTGGTGCTAAACCAGCAACTAATATATTTGATCCGCTAGATCTAATCACAACGACTACCTCTTTGTTTTTTCCTAAAGGAGTTGCAAATGACGGTCTGGTATCAACCTGTAGTAGCCATTTAGGCATGGTGATTCGTGATGACTTTAAAATGAATCATCTCGATGAAGTTAATATGCTGCTGGGTATACATCACTTGTGGTCTACTGATCCTCTCACTGTTTTTCGCAGCCATGCTAATCGTCTAAAGAATGCAGGGTTATAAGAGGTTTTAAGCTAGAGGTCTTGTTCTATAAAGGAATAGGGCCTTCTAGGTTTTCTGTTTATTAATATGAAAAAATCAATCGTGTTATTTAATAAAAAAGTTATTTTAACTTTTTTTATACTGCTATTACTGGCTTTTATTCTCACTCAGTATCTGAGTGAGAACTCTGCATCTTCTAAAATTCAGACTCAAACTAATATTCAAACTAATATTCAAACTACCGATAAGCAAGGGGCCTCCTCATCTGAATTGATGGAAAGCAAGCAAGGTTTTAATTCATCAGAAGATATTTTAAAATTAAAGATGTTTAGACTGGCAACTATTGATGGTGATATTAGAGCGGATGAAGATGGACGCTTGATCATCGATCGAGATCTTCGGCATTGGATTGATTTTTATTTATCGGCAATCGGTGAGTTATCACTCAGTGAAATAAAACAATTAATGGCAGAAAAAATAGCACAGTTGCCAATGCCAGCACGAGAACAAGCAGAAACGTTATTGGCAGAATATTTATCCTACAAGGAGGCATTGGCTAGTTATGAGGGGCAATTTGAACAGTTGCTGGGCAGCGATCATCTTGACAACTTACAGCAACGCCATAACTGGCAAAAGCGCTTGCGTCGAGAAGCACTATCAAGTGAAGCAGTCGAAGCATTTTGGCTGTTAGATGAATTGGTTGATGATTACGCTTTAGAGCAGCTAGTGATTAATGGCAGTGATAGTAGTGAAGAAGAAAAACTGAGCCAGCTGAAAAAGCTAGAAGCAGCTTTACCTAAAGAGCTTAAAGAGTTTAGGAGTGATTTATACATTGCCAGTAACTTACAAGAAACAGTAGAGATCTCTCGACAGCAGGGTGATAGTGATGAGGTAATACGTCAACTGCGCATTGAAGAGGTTGGCTTAGACGCAACTGATCGCTTAGAAGTACTGGAGGCAAGGCAAAACGTCTGGCAACAGCGGATAATAGCCTATGCTGACGAAATGAAAGCAGTCGCTGCCATTGAAGGCGTTACGGAGCAAGATAAGCTGGATCAAATTGATAGTTATCAACAAAATAACTTTGATGAGCGTGAGCAATTACGTTTGGAAACAGCATTGCGCTTATTAGCGGATGACTAGCTTATAACGTATTGTTGAGTTGAACCTGCTGGCTCGCGGGTTGAATGTATTTGTCGTAGAACTCAGTGGCTGGCAGTGGCTTGCTGAAGAAAAAACCTTGATAGCTATCACATCCCATTGATTGTAATAAAACCAGCTGTTGATGGTTCTCAACACCTTCTGCAATGACTTTCAGCTTCAGTGTTTGCCCCATCGCAATAATTGCGCGGATAATGGCTTCATCATCAGGGTCGTCAGTAATATCATTGACGAAAGAGCGATCAATTTTCAGCTTGCTAATAGGGAATTGGCGTAAGTAACTGAGTGAGGAATAGCCAGTACCAAAATCATCCATCGCAAAGCGAACGCCCTGACGATGAATATTATCTAAAATACGCACATTTTCTTGTACGTTATCCATCAATAAACTTTCAGTGATCTCGAGCTCAAGATTATTTGAACTGAATCCTGTTTGATTAAGAATTTCCTGTACACGCAGTACAAAGCTATCGTCTAACTGTCTTACTGAGACGTTAACGGCAACCGATAAATCTAATTCAGCTTCTAGGTTCCATTCTTTGAAGGTAATGCAGGCTTGCTCTAATACCCAATCACCAATGTCTCTAATAAGGCCGGTTTCTTCTGCCACAGGAATGAATTCAACGGGAGATATCATGCCCGCGGTCGGGTGAATCCACCGTACCAGGGCTTCAGCTCCTTCTAACTCCCCTGTGTAAGCATTTACTTGAGGCTGGTAATGCACTTCAAATTCATTCTCTTTTATGGCTCGGCGTAATTCAGTTTCAATGGTTAAACGAGAATTAACTTTTTGGTTCATCTCGTCGGTATAAAACTGATAGCGATTTCCGCCTTTTGCTTTAGCGCTGTACATCGCAGTATCAGCATTGCGAAGTAATATGTGGGATTCCGTCGAGTCTTGAGGGTACATGCTGATACCAATGCTGCAGCTGGTATTAAGTTTGTAGTAATCCAGTTCGTAAGTCTTACTAATCACTAAGTTGATACTGTGAGCCAGCGTTTCTACAGCTTCTAAATTGGGCGGATTTATCATCATTAGCATAAACTCATCACCGCCTAATCGTGCCAGTAACGTGGTATCGTCTATACAGTCTTTTAAGCGCTCAGCTACGAGTTTAAGTAAGCGATCACCTACCTGATGTCCAAGAGAATCGTTAATCGTTTTAAAACGATCGAGGTCGATAAACAGTAGTGCAATACTGGTTTTATCGCGATAACGATCAATGTGATTTACCAACTCATCGTTAAATAAATATCGATTAGCGAGCTCCGTCAGCGGATCGCGAGTTGCTAGATATTCGACTTGTTGCTGTGAAATTATGTGCTCGGTAATGTCGAGTAATAGTCCTTCCAAATAAACTTGATTTTTAGAATCGCGAATTGCACAACCTCGATCCATAAGCCACTTTAATTCTCCACTCGGTTTTTGAATACGAAAAATATGTTCATAATTTTTCTTCGGACTTTTAATACTATCGGCATGTGTAATTAAGATGCCTTGATCGTCTTCATGAATGTCATCGAAAGGTGTTCTTTGACCTGATAAGTAGCTATTAGCAGAATAGCCCAGTAGATCTTGGCAGCCATCAGTAATGAATAGCACTTTATAATCAGGGATTCTGACACGATAAATCATGCCTGGGAGATTGGACAAAAGTAGACTTAAGGTACTTTCTTGCTCACGTAACGTGCTTTCAGTTTGTCGGTGCTCGGATTTTTCTACATCGAATTTACGTCTGGCTAGTCGATAGCCAAAAAATGTAATTAGATAAAAAAGTATCAGCAGGAATAGGGGAGGGATTATATCTTCTAGCCATGCCGTAATTAAGCGCGTAGCTGGCAACGAAATGACGACAAAGAGATCAAGCGGTTCAATGTAGCGGACAACGCCCATGCGTTTGATGCCATCAAGACCTAGTTCATATTGGAATTGGCCTTTACCTTGTTCTTTTATCAGTTGTTCAGAGACGTATTGATTGAATATTTCTGGTGAAATTTTCATGCCCAATAATGCACGTTTATGCATGGGTAGAGGGTCCGAGTAGAGTAAGTGATTTCCAGCGCCGATTACTCGAATGGCGGTATCGTTGATGTCATTAAATCTGTTCCAGTTGAGTTTTTCATTTTCAGTCGATAATGCTAAGCATAATAAGCTGGTATCGATTAATTGAGTTGACATACAAATGGCTACATATTGGCTGCTACTGCCGGCGCCTAAACTGAAGGTGGGAATAAAGTGCGGTTCATTCGACTTCTGCAGAGTATCGATTGTTGATTGTGTAATAATTGTTTTGTTTAGGTCTAAGCGTAGGTTGTTGTTATGACGAAATGATGAAGTTAAAAACTTGCCTTCTTTGCCAACTTGAAAAATGTGATCAAAGCTATAATTTTGCTGATTAATCAGAGCGCGGGTCGATTTTTTTGGAGAACTTTCAGCAGATAATAACTGTTTATTCAGTTGCTTTATTTGTACAAAAAGATGGCTGGCCTGCTGTGTTGTGTTTTTACTAATGAGCTGATTTAAAGCATCTAATTGGCTGAACAGTTGATTGGTATTAGTAAACCAAGCACTCGTTATATAAGCCGTGAATAACAACGCGAGTATGAGCCAAGAAGCAAATAGTGAAAGTTGCAATCGATCTCGGCTATATAATGTTTTTAACTTAGATATTAGCGGCACAAGTAAGCATCTTAGTCTTATAACGTGAGTGAATGATTAAAGTATAGCTGTTATATCGCTAGTACTATCGGCCAAGGTTATTATTTTTATTTATTCTAAAATAGGCAGTAATTCTTGCCATACGCTTTGCGTCATAATGGGCTGAGCGTTCTTTGTTGGATGAATACCATCAGCTTGCATCATCCCTACTTGACCCGCAATACCGTTAAGCAAAAAAGGGACCCATTTTATTTTATGATCTGATGCTAATTGCTGATATTGATTAGCAAAACGCTCACTGTAAGTTTTGCCATAATTGGGTGGAATACGCATTCCGAGTAATAAAACTTTGGCGCCCATTTCTTGACTGAGCTTAATCATCTTGGTCAGATTCTGGCTGATGAGCTTTATTGGGGTTCCTCTTAAACCATCGTTACCACCTAACTCTAAAATGACTAAATTGGGTTGGTGCTTTTTTAATATTGACTCTAGACGATTTGCGCCACCACTGGTAGTTTCACCACTGATGCTGGCGTTAAGAAGGCTATATTGTGGGTATTCTGTCGTTAACTTCTTTTCTAATAGCGCGACCCAGCCTTGTTGTTTATCGATGCCATAGCCTGCACTGATGCTATCGCCTAAAACAAGAATTGTCTGTTGTTGTAAAGGACTGTTTTCCCCTGCATGGGCTTGAGGTAAGCTCAGCTTAAGCAATAAGCACAGCATGATGGCGATAAGGCGAAACGATTGATGAATACGAAAATCGAACATGAACAGCAGGTTCCTTTATTAGATCTGAAAAATGTCGTGAAGCAGGTAAAAACGGGCTCAGATGATTTAACCATTCTGCAAGGGTTAGACCTCCAGATCAAGCACGGGGAAAGTATTGCCATTGTAGGCGCCTCGGGTAGTGGTAAATCAACGTTATTGGGGATTATGGCCGGTCTGGATCAGGCAACGTCTGGTGAGGTTTGGCTTAATGGTCAGCCGCTGCACAATCTGGATGAAGACCAGCGAGCCGCTGTGCGCGCAGAAGGGGTTGGCTTCGTTTTTCAAAACTTTCAGTTATTACCTGCGTTGACGGCACTAGAGAATGTACGCTTACCGTTAGAAATGACACAGCGTTACTCACTCAAAGAATGCCAAGCATTAGCCCAGCAGTGGTTAGATAAAGTCGGCTTGGGTCATCGCCTTAAGCATTATCCTACTCAGTTATCTGGCGGTGAGCAGCAACGAGTCGCCATTGCGCGTGCTTTTGCTTGCCAGCCGTCGGTCTTATTCGCCGATGAGCCCACCGGGAATCTAGATCGCAAGACAGGGAAGCAGATCATTGATTTGTTATTTGAATTGAATCAAAGCCATCAGACCAGCTTAATTTTAGTGACTCATGATGAACATCTAGCCCAGCGTTGTCAGCGCAGTATCCATATCGATGAAGGTTTGATTATTGACGAGGGTATTGAAGGCGATGTTGATGTTAAGAATAATGGAGCTGAGGATGAACCGCAGGAGGCCGTTCATGCAGACTAAAGGAACCCACCTGTTATTGCTCAGTTTTAGGCTGTTAATGGCTGAGATCCGCGCAGGAAAAATGACCATCATTATGCTGGCACTGATTCTAGCAGTGAGCTCAGCCACCATCATCAGTGTTTTTAGTCAGCGCTTAGATAGTGCCATGCTGAATAAAAGCAGCGAGTTATTGGGGGCAGATTTACGCCTACTGTCGCGTGAGGAAATCACCCCAGATTGGTATCAGCAAGCGCAAACCTTAGGCCTTAAAACAACAACGACTTTGGAATTCCCCAGCGTGGTGCTGTTGGGCGAAGAGATGGCTTTAGCGGCGGTCAAAGCGGTAGCTCAAGGCTATCCGCTAAAAGGGCAGCTGGCGAGTAAGAAAAATTCCGCGCTAAAGCAAGGCCCCGCCCTTGGCAAAGTATGGTTAGAGCCACGTTTATTCGCCTTGTTAAACGCTCAACTGGGTGATGTGATTGAAGTCGGTGCCATTACGTTAGAAGTGACTGCTGCGCTTATTAATGAAAGCGATCGAGCAGGCAATTTTTACAGTCTATCACCGCGCTTAATGATGAACTTGCAAGACATAGCCGCGGCGAAACTCGTGCAGCCAGGCAGCCGTGTTAGCTGGCGCATGTTGGTGGCGGGAGAAGGCTTAGCATTAGAAAAATTAAAACAGGATTTAAAACCGTTATTGGCTAGTCATCAAAGTTTTGAATCGCTAACTGATAATAATCAGGCATTGGCCGCATCACTTTCTAAAGCGCGCAGCTATTTATCACTGGCAGCGATGTTGGCTATTATTCTTGCCGGTATTGCGATTGCTATGGCAGCGCAAGATTATGCCCGACAGCACTTTGATAGCAGTGCGTTATTACGAACCTTAGGTGCGAGTCGACGTTATGTGACGCGCTTGTATCTATATCAGTTAATGTACTTAGCTCTTTTTACCAGTCTAATCGGCTTGATGTTGGGATATGTCGGTCAGGAAGTCTTAACTCAACTATTAGCCTCGGCCTTTAATCAAGGAAGTGCTGATGCAAGCTTGCCTAATGCTGGCTACTCAGCTTGGTTTATTGCCAGTTTAACCGCGCCGATTACGTTAATGGGTTTTGCTTTGCCTCCTCTATTACGATTGGGGCGAGTATCCCCGTTACGCGTATTACGCCGTGAATTAGAGCCTATGGCATGGAATAGCTGGGCTATTTACGGCTTAGGTTTAGCAATGATGGCATTGTTAAATTACTGGTTTAGTCAAAATTTTACTATGACTTTGATTATCATAGTGGGTGGTTTTGTTATTTTATTAGCACTGCTATTTATGCTGCAGTTTTTGCTTTTTAGTGCGGATAAATTGATACCCAAAGCAAAGCTGTCAATGAGCCTACGCTTTGCTTGGCAGCAGATTAATCGTGATCGTTATCGCACATCCATCCAAGTATTAGCCTTCTCATTAACCTTAATGGTGATGCTGATTATCGCCATTGTGCGTAATGATTTGTTGCAGGATTGGCAAAAAAACTTACCTCAAGACAGCGCCAATTTCTTTGCCATGAATATTCAAAGCTATCAGGTCGAGGATTATCAACAAGACTTAGAAAGTGCCGGTTTTACTATTTCAACCGCTTTCCCTATGGTGCCTGGGCGTTTAACGGTGATTAATGAGGTCGTCGTTAAAGATGATCTTGAGTATTCACAAGATCCAGCGCTGCAGCGTGACTTAGTTCTTAGCGGTGGTAACGAATTACCGTTGGGTAATATCATTACTGAGGGGCATTGGTTTACTGAAAACGCTATGGCCGAGGTCTCTGTCGCGCAAAGCCTGGCGAAGCGTTTACGGCTTAATATCGGCGACCAGTTGGTTTTTGATGTGGCTGGACAAGCAGTCAATGCCCGACTTAGTAGTCTGAGAAAAGTCGATTGGGGCAGTATGAAACCCAACTTCTATATACTATTTTCAGCGGATTTAGTGGCGCAACTACCGCTTAATTATTTAACCAGCTTTTATGTGCCGGAAGAAAATAACAATCGGCTGACGCAAATAATACGAGATTATCCAGGCATTACCTTGCTCGATATGAGCCAGGTATTGATACAGGTGCAGAGTCTATTAGGGCAGGTTACTTTGGCCGTTGAGTACTTATTAATATTGGTATTGCTTGCAGGAATCTTAGTCTTAATCGCTGCCTTACATTCAAGTCTGGATGATCGTTTACAACAAGGTGCTGTACTAAGAACACTCGGTGCAAAGCGGCAGCAGTTACAGTTAATGCAATGGTTTGAGTTCCTATTATTAGGGGCTTTGGCGGGTATTATCGCCGTTGCGGGGGCTGAGGTTATTTGCTGGATTTTATATCAGAAGTTATTCGAATTAGAATACTCTTGGCATTTTAGTTATTGGTTTTGGTTACCTGCACTGTCGGCTATTTTGATTTCGGCATTAGCGAATCGAAATTTAAAGCAGGTGATCCAACAACCTCCACTGGTTATTTTAAGAAAGCTATAGCAAACGGATCCGAAGACGTTAGCAACGATAAAAATATTTTGAGAAATGAATGACAAAAAAAATTACCATCAACATCATCATGGGTTTTTTAGGCGTGGGTAAAACAACGTCGATATTGGATTTATTGAAGAAAAAACCAGCTGATGAAAAGTGGGCGGTACTGGTTAATGAGTTCGGCGAAGTCGGTATTGACGGTGCAATCTTGTCGGCTGAATCAGGCATGATCGTCAGTGAGGTACCGGGCGGTTGTTTGTGCTGTGTATCGGGCATTCCCTTTCAAGTGGCTCTTGCAAACCTGATTGCGCAGCAAAAGCCTGACCGAATATTAATTGAACCCACAGGATTAGGGCATCCGAAAAATTTAATTCGCAGCCTAACGTCAAAAGAATACCTTCAGCATATCGAGTTAAAGGCAGCCATTTGCTTAATCGACCCAAGGCAATTACAAGATCCTCGTTATCAGCAGCATGAAACGTTTAATGACCAGTGTTACTTAGCGGATGTATTGGTAGCGAATAAAACAGATAAATGTAATGAGCAAGACAAAGAAAATTTTCATCAATTTGCTAAAGCAATACGGCCTATAAAGAACGCTTTAGGCTGGATAGAAAATGGCGAATTAGAACTCGCTTGGCTTGATTTAGAGCGAGATGAGCATCGACAAGTTTTAGGTTTAAGTTCAGGTCATCACCATCATCATTCGACTGATGAAAAAGATGAAGGCTTAAAGCTTGTAAGCTTAGCAGTGGGACAAGATTACCAAGCCTTTGAAAATCAAGGTATGGGTTATTATTCGTTAGGTTGGCTATTGGCTGAGGACCAGGTTTTTGATCATAGGGCTTTAACTCAGTGGTTAATGCTGCTGGATGTAGAGCGAGTTAAAGGCTTGCTGATTACCGACCAAGGCATGCGAGTAATGAACTTAAAGAATCAAGTTTTCACTGAAATGCCAACCCGTATATTGCAACAGAGCCGAATTGAAATTATTGATAATAAGGAAATTAATAAAGAGGAAGTTGAAAGGGCATTATTAGCCTGTCGGCTACTTATAAAATAAATGAATATTGAAAATTGATTTTAGATTAATCATTTATATAGCGGGAATGAAGACTAATGTCTTCTACGCTTGAACTATCAGCCTTAGTTTGAGTATAAAAAAATGAAAAAATCTATTGCGAAAATTATTCCTTTAATCGTCTCTAGCCTCATTGTTTCAGCGCCAGTAACTGCCGATGTAGCAGCGGACTTAAAACGACTTGAGCAGGAAATAGAGCAGATACGCAAGCAAGAGGGTATTAGTGAAAATCCTAGTAAATTGAATCTTTATGGCACGTTCCGTCCTGTTCTTACTATAGAAGACGACGGTAATGATACTGCATCGGATTTACGTGATGGATTATCACGTTTTGGGTTAGCGGGAAGTACCCCAGTGATGGGATCGGGTAAAGCGTTTTTCCGCGGTGAGTGGAATGTGAGATTAGCCGATGGCGGTCAAATTGACGGAACTTCAGCAGGAGCCCGTAAAGCCTTTGTGGGTCTAGAAGGTATCTTTGGACGAGTCGTACTCGGTAAGCAGAGACCACCACATTATAATTTGATTGCTGAACATGTTGATATTTTTAACCATGCCTCAAGTCCCTATGCGTATGACAATGTAGGGCCTTTCTTTGTTGATAATATGACAAGCTATTCATACAAGCGGAAAGGGCTCACAGTCGAGGCTGCATTTCGCTCGGATGGGGCGAGTGGGAAAGATAATGAGGATTTAGTGAATGCTGGCGTTAGTATGACGACGAATGGTATGTATTTTTCAGCGGCGTATTTAAAGTTAACAAGTCCAAGTACAGGGGCTGGTGGACCCAATGAAGAAGGCGCAGAAACAGAAAACTTGGCAGTAGCGAGCTATGTTAATTTGGATAAATTGTATCTCGCAGCGGCTTTTCAAGCCGTTACTCAAACTCCTGAAGTGGGTAGTGATGTCGATGTGACGACCTTGGATGTATCCGCTGCCTATGCCTTGCCTGACCGCTATAAAGTTAAAGCCGGTATCTTTCTATACGATGATGGTATTTCTGGTGCGACAAGTAACAAAAATCAAGGAATTAACTTAACCCTTGAAAAACAGCTCGCAGATAATGTTCGAGTACACGTAGAGTACTTAACCAAAGACGTTGATGAGGGGGATGCAGTGAGCGCGCTATCTTTTGGTATGCGTTATGATTTTGATGCTGACCTGTAGCGCGAGGAGTCAATATGAAGACCTATAGCATCATTGTAAAAAAGAGTGTGATGAAACTATTAACCAGCGTGCTAATGGTGCTTTGCGCTCATTCATCTTGGGCTATATCGGTGGTAGGTGATGATGCTTACCCCCCTTATTCATTTAAAGAAAAGGGCAAGGTAACGGGTATTTATACCGATATCATTCGGCAAGCTCTGGCTAATATGAAAGACACTTCAAGCATTGTGGCGATGCCTTGGAAGCGAGGGTTGAGTGGATTAGAGAATAAAACCATCGATTCATTGTTCCCGCCTTATTATCGCCCTGAGCAGCGACCTTATATGAGCTACTCAACCGATATTCTTAATGAAACCTTGGTTATTTTTTGCAATTCTAAAGTCTCTGCTCGTTTGAGTAGTTTTCCTGACGATTATAAAGGCATTAGTTTGGGTAAAAATGCTGGTTTTGCACCAGGTGCAGCCGTTGAAGAGGCGGTTAAGAATAAAGTTATTAAACTGTATGAAGCCAAAGGGATGACTGCAAACTTAAAAAAATTAATCAGTAATCGGATTAATTGTTATGTGAACGATCGCCTTTCGATTTTATATGAACTTAAGAAAATGGCAGGGCGTGGAGAATATGACGGCAGTAGTATTGTAGAAACCCATGTATTAGGTATCGAAAAAGGTTATTTAGCAATTCATAAAGATGCAGGTGCTGAAGCTAAAGGATTTATAGATAATTTCAATCGTGAGATTGAAGGGATGAAATCATCAGGAAAAATTGATGAAATTATCGCCAAGTATACCCAATAATTAAATCGAGTTAGATTCCAAGTCGTCAAAAGACTCAATGCCTTTGTCCTAAAAAGATAGAGGCATTTTTGTATCTGTACGCTATTAATAAACAGGATAAAAAGGCTAGAAAATATTCACAAAACTGTCACACTCTGTTGAATGAACTTTCGTACAATTGGAGCCGTTATGGCTAGCCCTATTATATTAGTCGTAGAAGACGAGCAAGCGATTGCCGAAATGATTATGGCCAGCTTAGAAATGGCTGGTTTCCAAGTCAAACGAGCAGCTAATGGCCAAATTGCTTATCAAATGGTGCTTGATAAGGCCCCTGATTTGATACTGGCTGACTGGATGATGCCGATGATGACAGGGCTAGAGCTGACAAAACGGCTTAAACGGGAGGAGAATACTGCGGAAATCCCTATTATTCTGTTAACGGCTAAATCGGATGAGAACGATAAGATCAATGGTTTCGATGCGGGGGTTGATGATTATGTGGTTAAGCCTTTTTCTCCACGTGAATTGATAGCACGTATAAAAGCGGTATTACGTCGGGGTAATGCCGATATCGAAGGCAAGGGATTAAGTGCAGGGCAGCTAGTATTAGACCGTTCGGCGAAGAAAGCTAATGTTGCAGGCCATGATGTAAGTCTAGGCCCGATTGAGTTTCGTTTGTTAGAATTTTTCATGTTGCACCCTGATCGCGTATACTCCCGCGAACAATTGCTCGACCGAGTTTGGGGTGGCAATGTGTATGTTGAAGATAGAACCGTGGATGTCCATATACGTCGTTTACGCAAAAGTATTTCGATCTTGAATCATGAAGCTATGATTCAAACAGTCCGAGGCGCAGGGTATCGCTTTTCGGCTGCAGATTTTAAAGCAGAGTAGCTTTTAAACCAGAGTAGCTTTTAAACCAAAGTAGCTTCTGGCCTTTATTAAACGTTGTAAGGATGTAGTATTTTGCAACAGATAGCTTGGCAGCGTGAGTTTTTACGCATTGTATTTATAGTTGCACTCGCAACGGCCGCAGGTATGTCTTTTGATAAGCCCTTCTGGGGTGCAATGATCGGATTAGTCGTTTCTCAACTGCTTATGTTGAGACGGTTAAACGAGCTTTTTCGGTGGAGTAATAATCTAGGCCCAGCACCTCAAGATAGTGGTTTAGTCGGCTACAGTGCGGATGTTCTAATTCGCCGGGAGCGCGTTCTAAAGAAGAAGGTTACTCGACAAAAAAAGCAGCTTAAACGCATTGCAGAAGGCATTGAGTCCTTACAAGATGGTGTGCTAATCGTCGATCAGAGTGGCTATATGAACGCCTTTAATCGTGCGTCCTGTCACCTACTCGGGTTAAGAGTTGATACCGATAAAGGTCAGCATATAACCAATTTAATACGTGCCCCGCGTTTTGTTAAGTACTTTGAAAAAGGTGATTATACTGACGTTATTGAGCTAGAAAGCCCTCACCGTTTAAACCTAACAGTACAAATTCAAGTCACTCAATTTGGTATCGCCCAAAAAGTAATCATTGTTCGTGATGTGACCGAGCGTCAGCGTGTTGAGCAAATGCGTCAGAACTTTATTGGTGATGTCTCCCATGAATTACGCACCCCTTTGACGGTTATTAACGGTTATTTAGAAATGTTAACCGATGCCGATATGAATCCAGGGATGACACGAGCCGTTCGACAAATGAGCGAACAAACTGAGCGCATGAAAAGTCTCGTTAATGATCTTCTGCACCTGTCAAAACTAGAAAGTAATAATGCCGGTATTGGTAGCGAATGGTTTGAATTTCAGCCTTTGTGCGCAGTGAGTGTCGATCAATTAAAAGCGTATACTCCGGTTTCTTTAACTGGCGAGAAATTCCCCGAAGCTGAAATTCATTGTGATTGCGCCTCTGATATTGAAATTTTAGGTTTTGCTGATGAGATCAATTCGGTATTAATTAATCTTATAACCAATGCCATTAAATATGGGCGTAAAGAAGGCCATGCCGCGCAGGTTAGTATTAGCATTAATAAGCTGACTCAGGGTGTTGAGATTGCGGTGGCTGATAAGGGTGATGGCATAGCACCGAATCATTTAACGCATCTGACTGAGCGATTTTATCGAGTGGATGAATCTAGAGAGTCAACTATTGGCGGTTCTGGTTTAGGTTTAGCTATTGTCCGCCATGCCTTAGAGCATCACGATGCGTATTTGAAGATAGAATCTACACTTGGCCGTGGTAGTCGCTTCAGTTTTATTATTCCTACTGAACGTATTCGTCACAAGAATAGTTAAGTCAATAAAACCTCTAATGATCTTCAGGATTAAGACATAAAAAAGGGTCTCTATTATGAATAGAGACCCTTTTTAGTGTTCATGATTTAGTACTTATAACGTCATTATTAGAATTTATATTCTAAACCAATACCGTAGTATTCATTACCGGTATCATCACCAAACTCTTCATCTGTTGCGAAAGCATAGACTTTTGCACCTTTTGCGAGCTTGTAATCTACGCCAAGGCTATAGGTTTTAGCATCATTTTTTGCGATGTCTGATTCGCCATATTGGGCTTTCAATTTAACATCTGATGTTAGCTTGTAAGCGGCAGAATAAACCCAGCCATCTTTATTATCGCCAGCTTGTTGCTGAGTTTCCCAAAGGCCACCCAGGGTAATACCAGCAATAGAATATTGACCAACCACTCGAGTCACGTCGATGCCGTTTGCTTCTACGTCAGTATCATAAGCAATCGCTGCGTAAAACTTATTGCGGGAATAGGTTAATGAGCTAGAAGTTCCATCGTTAATGGTTTCGTCTTCAGATGCAATGTGAGCAACAGTAGCAACTAAGCCAGCCATCTTTGGCGTATTATATTGAACAGAGTTAGCTTCACGATTATCACTTTTAGTAATAACGCTTTTGATATCACCTTCAAGGTCATTGAAAAGGTCAATTTTCTTTTGTGCTTTTTTCAATGGCGTATCGAAGGTACCGACAATCACTTTACCAAAGCCACCTTTAATGCCAGCGAAGATATTACGCTGACTGAAGGTTTGGCCTTCATCATTATTCTTGCTGTTATCGCCATCATCAACCGCTGTCTGATACTCAGCTTTATAGATACCTTGTAAACCGTGCTTAAGATCAATTTTACCCTTAACACCCAAGCGAGAAGCGTTTGAAACGACTTCAGAAATGCTTGCATTGCCTTCTTGAGTATTCTGAACAGAGACATTGATCTTGCCATAAAATTTAGGCAGCTCAATTTCTACTGTATCGGCGTTAGCGAAAGCGGGTAATACGGCTGCGATAGCTAATGATAGGGCTGTTTTTTTCATAATCAATTCCACTTAATTGTATCAATATTAAAGCTGCTAATCACAAAGAGCGGCTTAGGCATCATGTTTTTTAAATTCGTGACAATTATGTTTCATCAATGTTACAGAAATATGACGATGTGACGGTAATATTTCAGTTTAATGAATATTGTATGAAATCTTAATTATCCATTGGTATCTGTGAGCTTATATATTAAGTCTAGTCGACAATAGATCAATGTCTTCTGAAGCCCATGAATTAAGGAGGGAGGCATAAAAAAGCCCACGTTAAGTGGGCTTATTTTAATGGCAGATCAAGTATTCAATTAAGAATCTCCTTGAGCCTGCTCTTCCATCTCAGATAGAGAGCTATGACGCACATCAGCGCCACTCACTAAATAAATGACCTGTTCACTGATATTACGAGCATGGTCACCGATACGTTCGATGGCACGTAAAATCCATAAAATGTTGATCGCTTGCCCAATAGAGCGAGGATCTTCCATCATATAGGTGATTAGCTCACGAATAGCAGAAGCGTATTGTTCATCGACCATTTTATCGTTACGCACAACTTCAATAGCGCCTTCGATATCATGACGAGCAAAAGCATCCAAAGCATCAGAAATCATTTTCACTACTGCGGTGCCCATATGGCGTATCGCTTGATGGCAGATTTTAGAACTGGCTTGATTGCTGTTCGCGACTTCTAAAGCATGTATCGCAATTTTAGCGGCTTCGTCGCCCATGCGTTCTAAATCACGCACAACACGGGAAACGGCCAATACCATGCGTAAATCAGACGCGGCTGGCTGTCGACGTACAAGAATGTGAGTACATTCTTGGTCTATGTCTAGCTCCATTTGATCAACGTCATCTTCACGCTGAATTATTTTATCTGCCGAGCTGGTATCACCACTGCAGATTGCGTCAATCGCATCAGCAACTTGACGCTGTACTAGGCCGCCCATCGCCAACATTTGATTACGAATAGCTTCTAAATCTGCATTAAACTGCTGCGAGATGTGCTGGTTAAAGTTCATATCCATTGTTCTTCTCCTTATTTATTAGGGGCTATCCGAAACGGCCAGTAATATAAGCTTCAGTCAACTCGTGTTGTGGGGTTGTGAAAACTTGATTGGTTGGGTTCACTTCGATCAATTGACCCAGGTGGAAGTAAGCAGTACGTTGTGAAACACGCGCGGCTTGCTGCATTGAGTGCGTAACGATGGCAATCGTATACTTCTCGCGTAGCTCATCGATTAACTCTTCGATCTTCGCCGTTGCAATTGGATCCAATGCTGAACAAGGCTCATCCATCAAGATCACTTCAGGATCAACCGCGATCGTACGCGCAATACAAAGACGCTGCTGCTGACCACCGGAAAGACCGGTACCGGGAGCATGTAAACGATCTTTTACTTCGTTCCATAAGCCAGCACGCTTTAAGCTTTTCTCAACGATTTCATCCAGCTCTACACGCGTTTGGGCTAAGCCGTGAATACGCGGGCCATAAGCGACGTTATCGTAGATAGACTTAGGGAATGGGTTAGGCTTTTGAAATACCATGCCCACTCGTGCACGCAAAGGTACTGTATCAACCTTTGCGTCATAGATGTTTTCGTTGTCGAGTAAAATTTCACCGGTAATCTTACAGATGTCGATGGTATCGTTCATGCGATTCAAGGTGCGTAAGAAGGTCGACTTACCACAACCAGAAGGTCCGATTAAGGCGATCACTTCGTTAGCGCCGATGTCTAAGTTAACATCAAAGATCGCTTGCTTGTCGCCGTAAAAAACATCGACGTTACGCGCTGAAAGTTTCGCTTTCGAGCTAAACGGGATACCCGTCGTTGTGTGGTTTTCAATAAGTTGCATGCTTGTGCTCATGTTCAATTCTCGCTTTCAATTCTTTCTTTTTAGTACGATATTTCAGTGCATCATTCAGGTCAGGCTGTTGCGCTATCTATTCAAATAGTCTTTTTATTTAAATAGATAGGATCAGGCTACCAGCGACGCTCTAAGCGACGACGTAAAATGACGGCTGTGGTATTCATCAGCACTAAGAATGACAATAAAACTAAGATGGCGCCGGACGTGCGTTCTAAGAAAGCGCGCTCAGGGCTATCAGACCATAAGAAAATCTGTACCGGTAACACCGTTGAAGGATCATTAATAAATCCAGGCACATCCACCACGAAGGCGACCATACCAATCATTAATAGCGGTGCGGTTTCACCTAACGCTTGTGCCATCCCCAAAATAGTACCGGTAAGCATACCCGGCATCGCCAGCGGTAATACGTGATGAAAAACTACTTGGTTTTTCGATGCGCCTAAGCCATAAGCCGCTTCACGAATTGACGGTGGTACGGCTTTAATCGCGGCACGAGCCGAGATAATAATGGTTGGTAGCGTCATTAAGGTTAACACCAAGCCGCCCAATAAAGGCGTGGAGCGGGCGACACCAAAAATATTAATGAAAATCGCCATCCCTAATAAACCAAAGATGATCGAAGGGACTGCGGCCAAGTTATTAATATTAATCTCGACGATTTCCGTCATGCGGTTACGCGGGGCGAACTCTTCTAAATAGATCGCCGCAGAAACACCAATTGGAAAGGATAATAGCAGCGTTACCATCAAGGTTAATAATGTCCCTTTAATCGCCCCGTGAATACCGGCAAGTTCCGGTTCACGTGAATCACCGTTGGTGAAGAACAGGGTATTGAAGTGGCTATCCAATCTTTCTGTTTCAATCCAAGTATTCAACCAACCTAATTGCTGCTCTGA
The DNA here is from genome assembly GCA_036960605.1 of Oleispira sp. Taxonomy (GTDB): domain Bacteria; phylum Pseudomonadota; class Gammaproteobacteria; order Pseudomonadales; family Oceanobacteraceae; genus Oleispira. Next base: position 62,159 of record JBALXI010000015.1, read on the forward strand.
AAGGCGGTTGTTCATTTCATCTTTTGCTAGATCTTGATCGTGCTTAAACCATTGGTCTACATCATCGTCCATTAATAGCTCGATGCTGATCGTAGTATTAATCAAGGTTGGATTAGCGAGTAGCAAATCTTGTAATTGCCAAGCGGCACCTGGGCTAATTAGCTTAAACAGTTCGCGCTTTGCTTTTCGGCCTTTAGGTTTAAGGCTTTTGGCGAAATGACGTTTTATTAAACCTTCGAAGTTAGCAAAGCGAATTTCATCAGCACTGCTGTCTTTAGTGAGATCTAAATAATCACTGTCTAATAGGATCTCGGTCGCTAAGCTCGTTTGTTGAAATACAGAGGCGCCTTTACTGGCAATATCGGTAAATAACACCACTAGGCATAACATACCGAAGAAAACAGACGCCATACCGTATAGGCGGAAACGCGTTTCTGCAGCACGGCGGCGAGCTAAACTTTTCTCAACCTTTTGACGGGTCGTTAAGGTATTGGTAGTCATATTTTTAGAATCAATCATATTGCTCTCGATATTTCTGTACGATCTTCAAAGCAACGAAGTTCAATATTAGCGTGGACAAGAAGAGCACTAGGCCTAAAGCAAATGCGGCTAAGGTCTTAGGAGAGTCAAACTCTTGGTCTCCGACTAGTAAGGTTACAATTTGAACCGTTACTGTAGTCACACTATCTAGAGGGTTAGCGGTTAGGTTTGCTGCTAAGCCTGCCGCCATGGCAACAATCATCGTCTCACCAATCGCACGAGAAACCGCGAGCATGACTGCACCTACAATACCGGGTAACGCGGCGGGAATAACAACCTGACGAATGGTTTCGTTTTTGGTCGCACCAAGGCCATAACTACCATCGCGTAGCGATTGTGGCACGGCGTTGATCACATCATCGGATAAAGAGGATACGAAAGGAATAATCATCACGCCCATCACAAGGCCTGCGGCTAAGGCGCTTTCGGAAGAAACTTCTAAGCCTAAGTCAGTTCCTAATACACGTATAAAGGGGGCAACGGTTAAGGCGGCAAAGAAACCATAAACAACGGTTGGAATACCGGCCAAAACTTCTAATGCGGGTTTTGCGTATTGGCGTACATTGTCAGAAGCGTATTCCGATAAGTAAATGGCGGCCATTAAACCGATCGGTATAGCAATCGTCATCGCAATGGATGAAATTAATAACGTACCGAGAAATAAAGGCACCGCACCAAAACTACCGGAAGAACCTGATTGGTCCGCGCGTAAGGCAACCTGGGGTGACCACGTCGTGCCAAATAAGAATTCTAACGGATTAACTTGTTGGAAAAACATCCAAGCTTCAAAGACCACACTGGCTAAAATGCCGACGGTGGTTAATACCGCGATACCCGAACTCGAAAGCAATAGGATATTAACAATATTCTCCATCTCCGTACGCGCGCGTAATTCGGGCTTGATACGACGGTAAGTGATGCCAAAGCAAACCAAGCATAAACTTAAGGCGATGCCTGAATTCAATATTAACGTGCGATCGTTTAATGCGGCTAGATGGTTAACAGCAGGCATTAAGCTGGCATCAGGTGCTAGGCCAGAACCCGCGGCAAGGTTATACACCTTACTGATGGCCAGCTGAATTTGGGCAGGGTCAGCGGCTTGAATAGCAGCCGGTAATTGTGCAACCAATAAATGATTGATGACTGGGCCTTCTAATAAATGCCAAGACAGCAATAAAATTAATGCGGGAACACCGGTCCATAGGGCCATTAATGTGCCGTAGTGATCGGGCAAGGAATGCATTCGCAGTCCTTGGTTGGATATTGTTCGAGCACGGTTGCGACCTAAGAAATAGGCACCTCCGAGAACAATAATTACGATGATGAGCAGGCTACTAAAGTTCATGTCTTGTTTCTTTACCGTCGTGTTAGTTTCAGTAGTTTACGATGCTGTAATTTACGTTTCTTTTGAATACGAAAAAGCCGAGAGCTATTCTTTCACTTTATTTAGAGAGTGAGAATAGGCCCCGGCGATTGGTATTGCGTCTAACTAAACTTACTTTTTAGTCAAGGGTGTTAAATTCTTTACTGTGCTTAGTACGCTAGCACGTTCTTCGTCCGTCATTGGGATCATACCTTTCTCAGCTAGGTAGCCGTATTCGCCCATTGCTTTCTCTGAAGTAAACTCAGCTAAGTACTCTTCGATACCTGGGATAACACCAATGTGAGCCTTCTTAACATAAAAGAATAAAGAACGGCTTACTGGATAATCACCTTCAGCAATCGCATCGAAGGTCGGCAGTTTACCATCAATAATGGAACCTTGAACCTTATCAGAATTTTGCTCTAAAAAGCTGTAACCAAATACGCCAAGAGCCGTTGGGTTCGCCACTAGTTTTTGCACGATTAAGTTATCGTTTTCACCGGCTTCTACATAAGCGCCATCTTCACGCACTGCATGACAGATTGCTTTGTATTTCTTCTTATCTTGCTTCTTGATGGCCTTGATGAAAGGGAAAGTCTTGCAACCGCCTTCTAGAGCCAGTTCAGCAAATGCATCACGAGTACCAGACGTTGGTGGTGGCCCTAATACTTCAATTTTAGTGCTTGGGAATGTTGGGTTGACCTCATTCCAAGTCTTGTATGGGTTATCAACCAGTGTTTCGCTGCCATCTGGGTTAGGGATGTTCTTCGCTAATGCTAGGAAGATTTCACGACGGCTTAAAGAGAACTGCTTAGCCGCTGTAGTATTCGCTAATACGATACCGTCATAGCCGACAGTGATTTCGATGATGTCTTTAATGCCGTTCTTGGCGCAAAGATTAATTTCAGAGCTCTTAATTGCACGCGAAGCGTTAGTGATGTCAGGTGTTGCACTGCCTACACCTGAACAGAACAACTTCAAACCACCGCCAGAACCGGTTGATTCAACCTTAGGCGTCGCAAACTTAGTCGACTTACCGAAACGTTCAGCAACCACTGTTGAGAATGGGTAAACCGTAGAAGAACCTACAATGCTGATGTAGTCACGCTGTGCGTTGGCTGACATGCTGATTGCAGAAGCTGCAAGGGCAGCGCTTAGAGCTAATAATTTTTTCATCATCATTTCCTATCTAATTGTCATTCTTAATTAGACCGTTCTAATTAAGAAGTATTTGGGCGAATGCTTATTCAGTGATGAGAAGTATCCATTAGCAATGTTACAGATATATTACAGATTGCAGATTTATTGCATTTGGGTTTCAGATTCATTGCATTCTAATGGCATTTGGGTTTCATTCTGATTGCATTTAGATGACAGTAATTGGTCTACAGACCAATGTCTATAGGGATCTGGAGGTGAATAGCGGAGGGAGTGGTAGAACGGTGGTCATGTATATTTAATTAATTATTGAAAAGGGTATGGATCCTGCTCTATCACTTATAGATCACAGTCACTAACCAATGTTTGGACACGTTTAATCAACGTTTAAACAATGCTTTGAGGTGTTTATGGGTGCAATACGTGGATTTATCACAAGGAATGGTTTGCCCGATCATTATTTACAGCAGGCTTCAATATGGTTTGATCCTATCGTAGAAACCATTATTGAGCACCATTTTGGTGCAGTTAAGCCGGGTGATGCCGTAGAAGCTGCTGGCTTAGAAAGTGAAAGCAGAACTCAAGTCATCGGCATTAATGGCTGTCAGGGCTCTGGTAAGACAACCTTAGCGGATTATCTCTGTACGTCATTGCAAGACAGGGGGTTGCGAGCGGTCGCTATCTCTATTGATGACTTCTACCTGACACGTAAACAGAGGCAGCAATTGGCAACGGATGTACATCCATTGTTTTCGACTCGTGGCGTTCCGGGAACCCATGACCTTGAATTAGCGATTGAGACGTTAAACAATTTAGCGTCTCGCCAACATGGCGCAGTGAGGGTGCCTAGATTCAATAAAGCTGAAGATGAGCGCTTACCAGAAGAAGAGTGGCCCCAAGTCACAACCCCTTTAGACATTATTATTCTAGAAGGTTGGTGTGTGGGCATTACTGCGGAAGCGGAAGAAGCGCTACTCGAACCGATTAATGAGCTTGAATCATTAAAAGATCCAGGCGGTGAATGGCGCAACTATATCAATCAGCAATTGGTGACTAATTATCCTGAGTTATGGCAGATAATTGATCGCCTCATCATGCTGCAAGCTCCGAGTTTTAGCTGTGTTTATCAATGGCGTTTAGAGCAGGAAGAAAAACTACAGCAACAGATGGCGCTCACTGCCAGCTCAGAGGTCAATAATAGTCGCATCATGGAGCCGGAAGAACTGCAGCAGTTCATTCAGCACTATGAACGTCTAACACGCCATAGTTTGAAATACCTACCGCAAAACTGTCAGCACTTATTTCAACTCACGACCAAGCGACAGGTCGTAGCGTATCAAACCCCGAATCCTTTACCTGATGATCCAAGATATGGGCTACATGAAGTCACCCTTGCAGTAAAAGGCGAATCAACATTATGAAGCATAAAATGATACCGGCACATTGTCTGATTTTTAGTGATCTCGATGGCTCCTTATTGGACCACGATAGCTATAGCCATAAAGCGGCGGATGAGCTCTTGCAGGAGTTGGAGAAAAAACAGATACCGGTGATTTTAACCACCAGTAAAACACGCGCTGAAGTCATGGCTATTCGCACAGAATTGAATAATTCACATCCATTTATTATTGAAAATGGCGCGGCTATTTTTATTCCCCAAGGCTACTTTGCTGAAGAACCTGAAGGGTGTATTACGCGAGGGGACTTTTGGGTTTATTCAATGAGTGAAGCGCGAAGCCATTGGCTAACGCTGCTAGACAGAGCGAAAAACCTGTTCCCTTATAGCTTTAGTCACTTTTCGGCGATGAAAGAAGAAGTCATTGCGCAAGTCACTGGGTTGTCGATGGAGCAGGCAAAACAAGCCAATCAAAGGGAGTATGGTGAACCCATTTCATGGCTCGGGGTTGATAAGGCGAAGCAAGAATTTATTCAATGGCTGCAAGATCAAGGTGGCCATGTTTTGCAGGGTGGGCGCTTTTTACACTTAAGTGGTTCGTGTGATAAAGGCCAAGCACTCGCCTGGCTGGCTGGAGAATACAAAAGGCAAAATGCTGGCAATACGCTAAAGACCATCGCGATTGGCGACAGTAATAATGATATCGCCATGTTAGAGCAGGCCGATCTCGCACTCATCATTCGTTCTCCTGTTCACCCCCCGCCTAAATTGAAAAGACTGAGAGGGTTTTTTACCTCAGAAGAATTTGGACCTAAGGGTTGGAATAGTGGTTTGCGTAAAATTTTATAAGCTGATCCTTAGTCGCTTAGAACATTCAATATTTATAATATTCTATCTTTAAAATAAGAAGGAAATATCATGGCTGACTTTTATCAAAATGGCATAGTGACGACCTTGCATAATTTATCTCGTCGTCCAGTAGAAGAGATAGAAGAAGAATTACGTGGATTTAGTAAAAAGCGCCCGATGTCGTTAATTTTACCGTCACTTTTTTCTGAACTGGAAGGCGATGCATTGCCTAATATCGTTAAGCATTTAGAGGATGCGGATTATCTCAGTGAAATTGTAATTGGCTTGGATCGCGCTAATGAAGAGCAGTATCGTCATGCCTTAAAATTCTTTGGCAAGCTACCCCAGCATCATCGGGTTTTATGGAATGAAGGCCCAAGATTACAAGCACTCGATGCTGAATTGCAGGAGCTTAATCTTGCACCGAAAGAATTAGGTAAAGGACGCAACGTTTGGTATTGCATGGGCTATACCCTCGCCTCTAACCGTTCTGAATCAGTGGCACTGCATGATTGCGACATTGTTACTTACGATCGAGAGCTACTTGCACGGCTAATTTACCCAGTGGCTAATCCTCGATTCAATTACGAATTTTGCAAAGGCTTTTATGCCCGTGTTGCCGATGGCAAAATCAATGGTCGAGTGAGTCGTTTATTAGTCACCCCATTATTGCGCGCCTTGAAAAAAGTATTTGGCGAAATGGAATACTTGCAATTCATGGACAGCTTTCGCTATCCCTTAGCCGGAGAGTTTTCTTTCCGTAAAGATGTACTTAATGATATTCGAATCCCCAGTGATTGGGGTTTAGAGATCGGCGTCCTATCGGAGATGCATAGGAACTATGCCAATAACCGTTTATGCCAGGTTGATATTGCGGATGTGTACGATCATAAACATCAAGACTTATCACCGGATAATGATGCGGGTGGCTTATCAAAGATGTCGATTGATATTTCTAAAGCCCTATTTAGAAAACTGGCGACCCATGGCAAAACGTTTAATACCGAAACGTTTCGCTCCATTAAAGCAACGTACTTTCGTATCGCATTAGATTTTATTGAAACCTATCACAATGACGCCGTGATGAATGGTTTAACTCTAGACATTCACGCAGAAGAAAAAGCCGTTGAACTGTTTGCACAAAATATTATGAAGGCGGGTGAAGCCTTTTTAGACAAACCGATGGAAACACCGTTTATTCCAAGCTGGAATCGTGTAATCAGCGCTAAGCCCGATATCTTAGAGCGTTTATATGAGGCCGTAGAAGAAGATAATAAGGAGTTTATGTCACGATGAGCATATTTGATTCCGCATTATTGCAACGCAGTCAGCATTTATTAGAGCAGATCTATCATCAAACTGAATTGGATATAAGCTTAGGGCAGCTTGCGCATGAGTGTTTACAGGCGATAAGGTTAGATCAATCTTGTTTTGACTCTGCTTCGTCTGCGCATCGTGATTTGTGGGATCAAACAACAACGGTCATGATTACCTATGGCGATAGTTTTTTATCCCCTCATGAAAAACCCCTAATTACCTTAAAGCATTTTTTAGATGAACACTGTGAGGGATTAATTAACAGCGTACATATTCTTCCATTTTTTCCTTTTAGTTCTGATGATGGCTTTTCAGTGATGGATTTCTCCTGCGTTAATGAGGCACTAGGAGACTGGGACGATATTAAAAGCATTAGTCACGATTATCGCTTGATGGCCGACTTGGTCATTAATCATTGCTCGAGCAGAAGCTTATGGTTTCAAAACTTTATTAAGGGAGAAGGTCCCGGGCATGATTATTTTTATACCGAGTCTTTAGCGGCCGATTTATCTCAAGTCGTTCGGCCAAGAACGTGTGATTTATTGCGCGAAACTCAAACTGAGAAAGGAGTGCAGCATGTATGGTGCACTTTTAGTCATGATCAGGTTGATTTAGATTTTAGAAACCCCCGAGTACTATTACAGTTTATAAAAATTATTCGTCAGTATCTGGATATGGGGGTGAGGATTTTTCGGCTTGATGCGATTGCCTTCTTATGGAAAAAGGTCGGATCACCCAGTATTAATTTAGAAGAGACGCATAACGTCGTACGCTTATTAAGGTTGTTGATTGAGCATGCACAAAGCGATGCTGTGATTATCACTGAAACCAATATTCCTAATCGTGAAAATTTATCGTATTTTGGCAACGCAAACGAAGCACACTGTGTGTATAACTTTGCCTTACCGCCATTGCTCGTCAATACGCTACTAACCGGTAATAGCCATCACTTGAAACTTTGGTTAATGAGTATGCCACCCGCTCAGCTGGGCACGACGTATTTTAATTTTATAGCTTCCCACGATGGTATGGGATTGAGACCGGTTGAAGGTATTTTGGCTGATGATGAAACCCAAGTTTTAGTCGATACCTTGCAAAGTTTTGGTGGCCGTATTTCTTGGCGTGCATTAGAAAATGATGAAGGAGAGGCGATTAAAAAACCTTATGAAGTGAACATTTCATTATTCGATGCGTTACAGGGAACGTTGAAAGGCGCTGATGCATTAGGCATTGAACGGTTTATTTGTGCTCATGCCATTATGCTGGGGTTGGAAGGTATTCCCGGTATTTATGTGCACAGTCTATTGGCAACGCGCAATGATTATCAGCGTATGGAAAATACCGGACATAATCGCTCGATTAATCGTCACCAGTGGCAATACGATGAATTAGAAACGCTGCTCGTTCAGGGTGAAGAAGTTGAAAGCCATCACTCCATTGTATTTACGGAACTCAAACGATTATTAACTATTCGACAGCAGCAAAAAGCATTTCATCCTAATGCGCCGCAGTTTACACTGCATTTAGGGGATTTTATTTTTGCTTATTGGCGTCAGTCTCATGATAGAGAGCAAAGTATCTTTTGCATCAGTAATATTAGTGATCAAACTCAGGAATTTATGTTGTCGGATATCAATTTAGCCAGTACCGATGATTGGTTTGATTTGATATCGGGAAAAGAAATGACCCGACAAGATATGCTGATCCAACTAGCGCCTTATCAGACGCTGTGGATCAGCAATGGTTAAACTTTAGATAGTTAAGTTAGTGACTTAATTATCGATCTTCATAGCGCTGATGCTTAAAGAAAATACCGTTATCACCAAAGTTTGAAAGTTTAAAATCAGACGTTAGTTTGATGGTACCAATTTTCTTAGCGCTGTTACGGCGATCATCGGCATAGCGCTTATTCCAGCGAGGAAAAATAGAGAAACGTATGTTCTTGCTGGTGGCATAAATATCGTAAAGATCTTCGCCAGCCGATAGCGAGACTAAGTCATTACGGAAATCATGGGCACTAGAAGAAAACTTGTTCTTAACATTCGCACTGGGTACAAAATAGATCTGCGTCGGGGCGTTAGCGCTACTTGCAGAGCTACCGTCTTGATTGGTATCAGCCATCGCATTGACCATCAAGCGAGTAGGCTTACTAGTCACGGCTGAAAATATTAGGCCAGTGCCTAATGTTTCATTGGCTTCTGGAGATACGTATTGCGAGAGTTCGTTAGCAAAGAAGTCCTGATTATTACCTTGCCCTGATAAAGTATACAAAGCAGAAACGTTTTCAGAGGGTTTATTATCAACAAAAGCTTTCCATGCTAAACCGGGTGCGAAACCACGATCACTAGGATCACCGGTGACTGATAAACGTAATAGACCGCAGTCAGCACCTTTGAAAAGCCCTGTGTACTCAGAGCTATCCGCTACGAATTTAACTTTGGCTACTGCACCATGGGCGTGAAGAGGCTTTTTATAACCAGGAGGCGCAACATCTTTTTGATCGTTTACTTTATCCCAAAGCACGCGATTAATAAGACCTAAAATATCCACTTCTTCTAAAGCTGGAATTTCATCCGCCTTAAATTCGCTACGCAGAATACCGTTGTTCCATAGGTGTTGTTGCTTTTCACAACCTGCCCAAGAATCATAATTATCAGGAATATTTAAGCCCCAGGGTTTGAAAGCATTCTCAACCCCAATAAGACTTGAGTTAAGTTCTGGATAGTGACGATTGAGTACATCCACCATGGTATTGTTTTCGACCCAGTCAATCCCTGCGGCCGTATAAACTTCGTCGGTATAGTGAGACGTATAAAAACGGTCGGTAATTAAGCGGCGCGAAGCATTCATGATGAATATCTGGAAAGCGGTTTCACCAAAGGCAAAACCTTCAGGGCGTACCGTTTCAGCGAGCTGGCCGACCAAGGCATCAATCTGCTCGACATCGTTATTATATAAGCGTTTAAGTTCGGCTAGGGTTTCCGCATTACTGGTGAGGTCTTCAAACTTATTAATTGGTGTTAAACCAATTTGACGACGGAACTCGTTATAGCGAGGAACACCCCGTTCACGATCACGAATGATATCCACAGTCGCTAGATCAATATTGCCCATTAACGGAATAGAAAGATTACGTAAGAATTGTGGGTAGTTATGCAGGGTTAAAGAACCTGGGTGGGTAATACCAAAAGAATACCATAAGCGGTTAGCGCCTTGGTCATTCATAATATCTTCCGCATCACCATCGCGTGTATCTTCAATGGCAATTCGCTCGCTAACAATATTTGAACCGATGTCATAGACTTCAACATCATCACGCAATAATGGGTGCATACGATAAACCGCGACAAATTCTTCGGTAAGGCTATAAGCCGTACCGGCATTATCGGCCTGGCGAGCGCCGATTAAACCACCAATGGCATGTTCAAGAAATGCCGCATCATCGAGCTTATCTTTTAATGCAGGGTTAAAGCCTAAGGTTGTTTTAACAAACGAATCGGTTTTGGCTAAATCTTCAGCCAGCTTAGCGACGCCATCTTGAAATTTATCACGACCTTCACGATCTCCTAGCAACCCCCACCAGTTTGCATACATCGCACGTTCCGTGACTGGATTTGCAATGATTGCCGGTGTCCATTCTACTGTATGAATTTTTGCCATTAGGGCGGCGTTGATTAAGCGCGCTTTATCAAATAACCACTGGTCAGAGCGGCCAGGATTATTCATGGCTAGCATAGCGGCAATGGTATTGTGCTCAGATACAAATAATTGATGCAGCATGCTTAAGCCAACCCACCAATTATCATTGAAGCCTGTGATCGGTACGCCCGATATAAACTCAGTAGGCAGGGTATTGTCGTTATTAACGGTTAAGCGTCCAGCTGCAAAGGAACGTACCGCGTCCGATTGGCTCTTATTGCTGCCGTATAACTGCGAGCCATCCCACCAGTGCGTATTATTATTTTGATAACTATTTGGATACTGCGTTTCATCGGCTGTACGAGTGGGATCAGCTTTGGTTCGCTGAATTTCTAGTTGCCCCGTACCAAGCTCATCACCAGGCGGTAGTGGCACAATAATAGGCTCGCCCACTTCGCTTTGGCTATGGTCAACCCAGTCGTGCACCATGAATTGAATCCAAGCAGCGGCGATGAAATTAACCGACGTCGCAGGTTTAAATTCATTGCGTCCCATGACCGAGTTACTGACATCTCTTGGATTGGGCGTCAGTAAGGTATCTGTTTCACCCTCTGCAGCAGACAGTTCAACGTTACGGCCAAAGCGGCGCAAGGCCGAACCCTCAGATGGGTTCTCTAAATTATTACAGGTGCCATCTTCAGTACGCGCGGTTAAGCTGCGATCATCACAAACTATTTGTGTGTTGTGTTCATCGTAGCGTTCAAAATCAAATAAGTTGTTTTCAAATAATGATTGCCTCTCAAATGCGAGCACTAATAAACCGGCAAAAATGCCAAGCGTTCCAAGTTTAGTCAAAGCAGGCCAACTGACCCATACAGAGTTGAACATGAGTTAATCCTTAATATTATTTTTATAGTTAAAAGTAAGTATTAATATTCATGTTTTTTCGGTGAGTAATTTTTTATTATTATTTTCAGAAAAGGTAATAGCGAATTTTGTGCCAATAAATTTTTATCAGATGAAACAAGGCTTGGAAGGTAAAACAAATAAAATTTATTGTTAACTGTTACTTTTAGTAAGTCAGGTTTTAGTAAGGGGAAGAACGTGAAATGACGGATTATTTTAGGGCGCGTAATTTAAAGGAAAAGCCCCCTGTTAATGTACTGTTTTAATTAAGACAGCCTGATTTGGCTATGGCCTAGAAAGGCTAGGTGATACGCGCCGCTTGACGAGAGTTTTAAGTGGGGGCATAAAACCATTTTAAGCAACGTAATCTGGTTTATTACATGTAATGGTTTTATGTTACATGTGATGCTTGACAGATGTTACATGTAATGGATATATTAGGGCATGACACAAAAAACATCAGCGCATTATCAGAGAGAGTTTCGCCGTCGCTTAAGAGAGCAGGGGCTGGTTAAAAAGGAAGTTTGGATTCGCCCAGAGAACGCACGACTGCTGTCTCAGGCGGAAAAAACGCTACGTGAACCGAATTTGGTTGAAACGATAAAGGAAGGGGAGTTTGTAATGACGAACTTAAGTGAAATGACAGAGCTATGGACAAGTCGAAGCTTGAAGGCGGCTTTAGAGCAAGAGCCATTATTTACCTTGAATCAAGCATCCATCGAATTAATTGATGGTATTGATGCTTCGTTATTCATTGAAATGAGGGCATTTGGTGATTTACCAGTATTTTTAACGGTTGTCGGTGAACAGATTATTGTTGAATCCGTATTATGGCCTGTCAGTGCAGTATTTGATGTGGCTGGATTTAATGATGCTGTACTTCGTACCCATAAGTATTTCCCATTATCGACCATCAGTTTAGATACGATGTCGAATGGTGAGTCGGTTTATCATATGTTTGGGGCTTTAAGTGCCTCCTCATTATTATCGAACGTATTGTTTGAAATCGACATGTTGGCAAATAACGTAATACAAGCAACTCAAGCTTATGCTGAGTTTCTTACCGTACAACCCATGCCTGAATTGGCTTAGCTTAATTTAACCTAGATCTAGGAGATTTATCATGAACTTATGGTCAAAAATGTTAACGGCATTGCGTGGTGGAGTTAATGAAGCGGGAGAGGCTATGGTCGATACTCAGGCTCTTCGGATTTTAGATCAGGAGGTGCGAGATGCATCGAATGAATTAAAGTTATCAAAAGAAAGTCTTGTCTCGATTATTGCTCAGCAGAAAGTCGCCGAGCAAAAGGTGAGCACTTTAAAAGAGAGTATTAGTGAATACGAAGGTTATGCCATTCAAGCCTTGAATAAAGAAGATGAAGCTTTGGCCTTAGAAGTCGCTGAAAAAATAGCCGACTTAGAAAATCAAGCCGTCTCTGAAGTAGAGTCAGTTACAGGGTTTTCTAACAGTGCCAATAACTTGAAGGCTGCGATTGCCAGCGCCGATAATAATATTAAGCGCTTGAAGCAGCAAATCGATACCGTTAAAGCGACAGAAAGTGTGCAGCGCGCGCAAGAAGCTGTGTCGCAACGCTATGCGGGCTCAAATAGTAAATTGCAGACAGCAATGGATTCGTTAGAGCGCATTAAAAAGAAGCAAGAACTGACGGCAGCCAAGTTGGAGGCTACATCAGAGCTGCATGCTGATACGGGTGAGCAATCACTGCAAGATAAATTGCAGAAAGCTGGCATTGCTCCACAAGGACAGCAAGCGAGCAATGTATTAGAACGATTAAAAAATAAACAATAGTCTTTGATAAATACTAGGGAAAGATGATGAGTAACGTGAAAATGGAAAGTCGTGATTATTTAGAAATGTCCTTTCAATCTATTAACTGCTTTGCAGATGATGGCAAGTTGGATGCAATTGAATTGGGAAAGATATTTGATATAGCGTTACGAGATGGCGTTGTTGATAGTAATGAAATAAGAGTTCTGCATCAAATCTTTATGAGGCTAAAGCCAGAAGAGCTTGATAAAGAAATGTTGGAAAAGATAGAGCAGATTAAAAACGAAATAGCGGCTGCTAACTGATTAAAATATCGGTAGTATAGGGCCCCATATTTATAGTGAATTAACACAAGGAGGTTAAAATGTTTGCAATATTTTTAAGCGATAAGATGGATCCGTTCTATCAGAATATTGCTTCATTTCCGACTCTGTTTTTCACTCTGATACTCGCGCTCTGTTCTGCCTATTGGTTAGTTGCGGTATTGGGGGTCGTCGATCTAGATATTTTAGACCTTGATGTGCCTGAAGGTGATGCAGGCACGGATATCAATAATGATACTAATAGCGGTGCTAATGCTCTTGCAGGATTCTTGTTGAAACTAGGGTTAAATGGAGTACCGCTAACGATTATAATTTCTTTTATAGCGTTATTTGGTTGGTTTATATGCTATTTCGCCGTTCATTTTATCTTTCCAATAATTCCAGATGGTTTCTTCGAATACATTGTCGGATTACCAATACTCATTGGCTCTTTAATTATTGCGGTGTTGATGACTGCTCAAATTATTAAACCGCTAAGACCCTTCTTTAGCAGTCTGAATATAAATACTGTTAAAAGTGTTCTTGGCCAGACCGCTACCGTACGCTCATTGAGACTAGATTCTGGTTTTGGTGAGGTATTTTTAGAGGATGGTGGGGCAGGATTGATTTTTAAAGCTCGTACTATCAATGATGAAATATACAAGAAAGGCGATCGGGTCGTCTTGTTAGAATTCCTTAAAGAAAAACATGTTTATCGAGTTATTTCTGAAGCAGAATTTTTGAAATAGAACGAATATAAATTATTAAATTTTAAATTAAAAACAAATGGAGAAATTGTTATGGCTGATTTATCAGTTTTGATGCCGATATTAACCGGTGTTGGCATTTTTATAGTGATTATGATGGGATTGGCAATGCTATTCCAATCGTTCTATATCAAGGTCGCGCAAGGAACGGCGCTTATTGTTAACGATATGAGCTCGACTCCCAAGGTCCACTTTACGGGTGCTTTGGTCTATCCGATTATCTACAAAAAAGAATTGATGAAAGTCTCGTTAATTACTTTAGAAGTTGATCGTCGCGGTAAGGACGGTTTGATTTGCCTAGATAACATGCGAGCTGATATTACTGTTGCCTTTTATTTACGAGTAAATGAGACTCCTGAAGATGTATTGCGAGTGGCCAAGTCGATTGGTGCTGATCGCGCATCTGATAAAGAAGCTGTTTATGACTTATTTGCTGCTAAATTCTCGGAAGCCTTGAAGACAGTCGGTAAGCAAATTGAATTCGTTCAGTTGTTCGAAAACCGCTTACAATTCCGTGAGAAAATTGTAGAAGTGATTGGCGACGATTTGAACGGCTACATTCTTGAAGATGTTGCCATTGATTATCTTGAACAAACGCCAAAGCATGCATTAGACCCTAATAATATTCTTGATGCTGAAGGTATTAAGAAAATAACGGAACTGACCGCGAGTCAAAATGTAATTACTAATGAACTTGAACAAAACGAGTCTTTAGCGATTAAAAAGAAGAATGTTGAAACCCGTGAAGCCATGTTAGAGCTAGAGCGCCAACAGGCTGATGCCGAAGCTAAGCAAGAACGTGAAGTTTTAACTATTCGTGCTCGTGAAGAAGCAGAAACGCTTAAAGTTCAAGAAGAAGAGCGTGGAAAGTCAGAGTCGACTCGCATACAGGTTGAACAAGACCTAGCGGTACAAACCGAAAATCAACAGCGCGAAGTTGAGGTTGCTGAGCAGAATCGTAAGCGTGCTGTTGTTATTGAAGTTGAAAAAGTCACCCGTGCCAAAGATTTAGAAGTGGTTGCTCGTGAGCGTGAAGTTGATTTGCAAACGATTGAAGCTGAAAAAGCCATTGAAATCGAAAAGAAAGAAATTGCTAATGTTATCCGCGAGCGCATCGCCGTTGACAAAACCGTCGCGATTGAAGAAGAGCGTATTAAAGAAGTGCGTGAAGTTTCTGAAGCTGACCGTTTGAAGCAAATACAAATTCTTGCTGCAGAAGGCGATGCAGATGAGCTAAAAGTTAAGCAAGTGAAAGCAGCGGAAGCTGAAGAGCAAGCGGCTAAATTCAAAGCGGTAGAGATTACTACTTTGGCACAAGCCAACCTAGAAGCGGCGGCTAAAGAAGCGGATTCGAAGAAGAAGCTAGCAGAAGGTGTACAAGCTGAAGAGGCCGCAACGGGCCTAGCAGAAGCTAAAGTGCAAGAAGCTAAAGCAGAAGCATTAGAAAAAGAAGGTTTAGCAGAAGCGGCGGTTGTTGCTGCGAAAGGTGTATCTGAAGGTTCTGCATTACGTGCAACAGGCTTGGCCGGTGCTGAAGTCATCAGTGCTAAAGGCAGTGCAGAGGCGAAAGCGACGAAGGACGTTGGTCTGGCTGAAGCAGATGTTACTCGTGAGCACTTTAAAGCGGAAGCGGAAGGTTTGGTTGAGAAGTTTGATGCAATGGGTGGTATGAGTGCACAAGCTCGTGATCATGAAGAATTCCGCATGAGCTTAGAGACAGCATTCAAAGAAGCGATAGCGACTCTTGATGCGAGTAAAGAGATTGCCCGTGATAATGCAGAAGTTCTTTCAACGGCTCTGCAAAAAGCGAAAATTGATATTGTTGGCGGTGAAGGTCACTTCTTCGATACCTTCTCTAAGTCTCTATCTTTAGGAAAAGCGATTGATGGTGTTGCTCAGAAGAGCAGTACGGTAGGTGCCCTACTAGCAACAGTGATGGAAAACCAAAGTAAGAAGAAAGAAACCAGCGATAGTGAAAGTTAATACGATTTAGTATTTAAGCTAGCTCAGAGGGCATAGTGCTTATGCCCTCTGTATCAATCGTCCTGAACGACAATCGTAAGAACACAAGGATCTCGCTATGGCTGAGCAAAACCCCAATCAAGTCGAAAATGCCGTTGCAGAAGGTGGTGCCTATGAAGTTATTCGTAAGCGCTTAGTTGAACAAGGGCGATTATTAAACCAGCAGGCTCGAGCTTTAAATGATGCACGCTTATCTGAATTCGGAAGTTCAGATCTTAGTGTTATTTCTCGAGTTCGTGTCCGTACAGAAAATAACTGTGTTGCCCGCGACATGGTTCAAATCGGTGATTATCTTCTTTTTGGTTACAACGTATTTATTGGTTTAAAAAAAGAAACCCATATTGAAGATGTATTCTCGTTATTCAAATTGAATAGTGATGGTGAAAACTACAGTCTAGAAGCTGTTAGTCATAAAGACAGTTTTTTAACTTCAACATCGTTTCAAAGTGATTTTTTAGAATTGTATCGTTATTACAAGCAAACACGACTTGTGCAATTAACGGTAAAAGATGGCAAGTTGTTAGCAGGCTTTCAAATTGGTGAGCGCCTAGAGGACATTCGTGTTTTCCGTTGGTCTATTTCTGCTGATGGTAAAGACATAACGTATATTGATAATCGAGGCGAGCGTGATATACAGCTGCCTAGCTCGTATGATTTTGAGTGGATAAAGACCGATCGTGAAGATACCGAACATGGTCGTCATCCTCATATTAATGTTCTAGATAAGGTATTTGTAGAAACGATTAATGGTGATTTAACCATTAAAATTGAAAACAATACTGAGAATGGTAAAGGTATTTATAGTGAGTCTGTTGAAGACGCGACTCAGTCTTTAGACGATGGTCAGTTTTATTATGCCAGTGTCGGTGCGCTTATATTATTAAAGATACTGCCTTATCGTGAAGAGCAATGGCGCTATTTTGTCTTCAATTCTTTAACCGAAGAAGTGGTTAAAATTGATGATCTTGGTCAATCCTGCATTCAGCTTCCAGAAGATCATGGCATTATATTTCCAGGCGGTTATTACCTACAAACCGGAGAAATGAAAACCTTTGAGGGTGATAGTTTAGCCTCGCTAGAAAATGATCAATCTCTCATGTTTAAACGCATGATTAAATCACCTAATGGTGAAGATGTATTATTCGTTTTTTACGAACCAGAACAAGGCTTGTTTGGGTTGTTTTCTTATAATCTAATCAGCAAGTCGATGCAGAACCCTATTTATGGTCACGGTTATGCACTGGCAGAGGATGGCATGCTGGTTATATTTTCATCTGAGAATGAACCAACACGAATACACCCTATGCAAATCTGGCAAACGGCGTATGTTAGTGATGACTATGCTAGCCGCGCAGATGTGAGCCAAAGTTTCTTTGGCAAGATTGGTAATGCTTCGTTAGTTCGAGGCGTGTCTGATTTATACAGCTTACATCGAATGATTTCTGATCAAACGATATCGGCAAGGATTTATGAAGAGTTAAGCAAGACGGCCAATCGTTTTTTTGATTCTCACTACTGGATCGAAGATTATTCATCGACTCAGGAACAAACAGTCGATAAAAATAATTCAATTGCCGCACTAATAAAGCAAATATCACAAACCTCTGAACTAGTAATTGATGAATTCGAAAAAGTTCAGAGTATTCGCCAACAGTCTCAGCTTGCTATGTCGAGTGCTGAAGCAGAACAGCAAAAGCTCATCGCCTCTATTCGTCCAGAAAACTGGCAGGTAGCAGAGGAGTTTGTCGCGGCGCTAAATTCATTACGCCAGCAGCGTGGGCATCTCGCAACGATCAAAGAATACCGTTATATCAATACCGATCGTTTAAATGAGTTGGATCAACAGTTAATCCAAGCGCAAGAAAAACTCAGTGAGAGTACGGTCGAATTTCTTTCTCAAGATGCCGCGTTATCGCCATATTTCGATAAGATCACAACTTTTGATAATGAAGTGAAAGGTGCTGAAACTATTGCAGTATTAGTACCTATTATCGAGCAGATTGAAGAGACCGCTTCAGGCTTGGATCTTTTGTCTGAGCTGATGTCTTCTCTTAAAGTGAATGATGCCACGATACGTACTCGTATCATTGATGCTATTTCCGAAGTGTATTCCAAGCTTAACCAAAGCAGAGCAGCCGCTAAGCATAAGCAGAAATCGGTGGGTTCCGAAGAAGCGGTCGCTCAGTTCAGTGCACAGTTTAAATTATTCTCGCAAAGTATTACTAATGCCTTGGGCATGTCGACAACACCAGAACGCTGTGATGAACAGTTATCTCGTTTGTTGGTGCAACTAGAAGAACTGGAAAGTCAGTTCAGTGATTTTGAAGAATTTCTTAGCGATATCATGGCTAAGAGAGATGAAGTCTATCAATCCTTTGAAAGCCATAAGCAGAAACTTCTTGATGAAAGGCTGCGTAAAGCGCAATCGGTCACGGATGCTGCAAATAGAATACTAAGCAGTATCGAACGACGTTCATTAAAGTTCAGTGATGCCGAGCAACTTAATACCTATTTTGCTTCCGATTCTTTGGTGCTAAAAACCCGAGACATGGTTGAGCGTTTACGTGATCTAGAAAATTCGGTGAAAGCTGATGATGTTGAATCTCGCTTTAAAGCTATAAAAGAGCAGGCTCTCCGCTCGCTGAGAGATAAAACAGACATTTATGAAGATGGCGGCAATGTTATTAAGTTGGGCCCCCGTCATAAATTTAGTGTTAATACTCAGGAGCTTGATTTAACGATTGTGCCTAGAAATGGTGAATTAAATATTCATTTAACCGGTACCGATTATTTTGAAGAGTTAACACGGACTGATCTGATCGAATTAAGGCCTTTCTGGGAAATGGCAATTGAGTCTGAAAGCCCTGAGGTCTATCGCAGTGAATACCTGGTTGCATTAATCATTCAGGCAGCGGATAACAGTACCGATGGCCTTACTAATGAATTGCTGAATCATGCCTTGTTGGATGAAGCTAAGTTGCGTGATTTAGTGCGTGACTTTGCTAACCCTCGTTATAAAGAAGGTTATGAGAAAGGCATACATGATCATGATGCTGTTTTACTCTTGCAAAAGTTATTGCCTGCGATGGCGAGTGCTGATCAATTAAGGTTTGATCCATTATGTCGCGGTCTTGCACAAGTGTTCTGGGCTAATGTTCAGCATCTCGAGGCTGATGCCGATACGAACTTATTAGCATTGAAGCAACGAGCAGTAAGCTGGCATGAGCGTGCTCAATCTGCTTTTCAGATGAAAGTAATTTTTAATAATAATAAAGCGATTCAATTACTTCATGCGGAAATATTACAAGCATTGAGTACTTTCTTTAGTCATCATGATTTACCGATGTCTACTCATGATTTAAACCGCAGTGCTGATTATTTGGTGCATGAGTTAGGTCGTGATCGCATAGAGTTTATTGCCAGTAAATATGCACAGCAGCTCGTTGATGAACTGAAACGATCTTTAGATTCATCTTCGTGGCGCAAACTGCAGGGCACTCTAGATAAACTTAAAGGAAAGGTCGCTCAGCGTTGGAATCTGACCCAATCTTGGTTAACCGCTCTGGTAGAAGGAAAGAACCTTTCAGCTCTGTCGCGATATATTCCCGAAGCCGTGGCGATGATTAATGCCGAAGGTCGAATTGAACGTCGTCCAACGGAGGTTGATACTGAACTAACGATTACGGGTTTATTAGGCGATCATCCTAGAATCGATAAGCAAACGATAATACTTGCGATTGATGAATTCTTACAGCGTCTAGATGATCATCAACAACGTGTTGTTACGGGCTTTCATCATTATCATAAAATGCGTCAGGCGATTATTGAGGAAGAAAGAGACTTATTAGGCTTGGAGTCTTTTAAACCTAAGCCATTAAGTTCGTTTGTACGTAACCGTTTAATTAATGAATCTTATTTGCCATTAATTGGGGATAACTTAGCCAAACAAATGGGTACGCTAGGTGAAAATAAACGTTCTGACCTAATGGGTTTGTTGATGATGATATCTCCACCTGGTTACGGTAAAACGACCTTGATGGAGTATGTCGCAAGCCGTTTGGGTTTGATATTTATGAAAATTAATTGTCCATCGTTAGGGCATGACGTTTTATCGCTAGACCCGGAGCAAGCGCCTAATGCAACAGCCCGACAAGAGCTAGAAAAATTAAATCTCGGTTTGGAAATGGGAACTAATGTGATGCTATATCTTGATGATATTCAGCATACACATCCTGAGTTCTTACAGAAATTTATTTCTTTATGTGATGGTACTCGTCGCATCGAAGGTATTTGGAAAGGAAAAACTAAAACCTATGATATGCGTGGTAAGAAATTCTGCGTCGTCATGGCGGGTAATCCCTATACCGAAACGGGTGAAGCCTTCCAAGTTCCAGATATGTTGGCTAACCGTGCAGATATTTATAATCTAGGTGACATTTTAGGAGGTATGGATGAGCAGTTTGCGCTGAGCTATGTTGAAAACTGTATGACGTCGAACTCGGTATTAGCACCTCTCGCGACACGAGACTTAAACGATTTGTATAAAATCGTGCGTATGACTCAGGGTGAAAATATTGCGACGACCGATTTAAGCCATCAATACAGTGGTGCTGAGATTAATGAAATCACAGGGGTATTGAAAAAGCTGTTTGTGATTCAAGACGTGGTCTTAAAAATTAATCAGCAATACATCGCCTCGGCTGCGCAGTCAGATGAATATCGAATTGAGCCTTCATTCCGATTGCAAGGTAGCTATCGTAATATGAATAAAATGGCCGAAAAAGTTTCTTCGGTTATGAACCATAGTGAGTTGATGCAAATGATTGCAGATCATTATGTCGGCGAATCACAACTATTAACCAACGGCTCTGAAGAAAATTTATTGAAGTTAGCCGAGCTGCGCGGTGAAATGACCGATGAAGAAACGGCTCGTTGGACTAAGATAAAATCAGATTTTATTCGTAATAAAGCCATGGGTGGTGATGATGCGGATATGGGCGGGAAAGTTATAGCCCAGCTTGTTGATCTCGTAGGGGGGGTGAAGTCTCTTGGCGAAAATGCCGAGCAGACTAATCAACTTCGAAAGCAAGATAAACAGCAGCGTATCGAGTCTGAAGTACTGCGTAAGAATGAAGAGATGCTTCGCAGAAATGCAGAGCAGCCTTATGAAACTGCGAGCATTGAGCAATTACAAGGTTTGAACCAATCGTTGAATCAATTCGCGTCGATTGTATCTACCGGTATGAAGCTAATGGTCAAGCAAGCCTCCCAGCAATCAGCACCTAAAGTTGAGGTTATCAATCAGCCGATACCTGGGCTGGACAAAATTCTGAAAGCTTTGGCGGATACGATGGAAAATAGTCTCTTTCCACTCGTGCGCTCGATGGATCGTAAAATTGATATTGATTTGAAAACTCATGACAAAATTAAAGATATATCAATCCAGTTAAGGGCTTTGGAAGCTGAATACAGTATTAAGAAAAATCTCTAAAAACTAGAGCTATAGATATTAGAGCTATAGATATTAGAGTTATAGATATTAGAGTTATAGATATTAGAAAAATAAGGATATTAGTATGAAGTGCCCAAAATGTAAGAGTCCCGATTTACACCCAACCAAGATGGAGCAAGGTCTATCGGCGATGGGGTGTAACAAGTGCCAAGGCGTATTTGTCTCTCTTTTGTATTACCGAGACTGGGCTGAACGCTTTGGTATTGCAGCTACAACCGAGAGTGTGCAAGCCGAAGAAGTGCAAGTTGAAGACGCTGAAAATACTCGTGCAGCAATGGGCTGCCCAAAGTGCAGCCGAATTATGACCAAATATCGAATCTCGAGTGGCCATGATAATCGCTTAGATTTATGTGCTAATTGTGATGAGGCTTGGCTTGATAAAGGCGAATGGTCATTACTCAAGTCGCTTAATCTTGGTGCTAAAATCCCCGCTGTCTTTACTGAACAGTGGCAGCGCCAAGTGCGTCAGCAGGTGACCGAAGAAAACCGGCGCAAGCGATTTGTGGAAGCGTTGGGGGAAGAAACAGTTAAAGAAGCTGATAAAGTTCGTCAATGGATAGCAAAAGAGCCGAAGCGTGCTCAAATACTGCAATATCTATCTTATGAATAAAAATAAGCCGCGTATTTTCGTGCGTGGCTTATGCCTATGACAGTTTAAAGCGGGATAGAATCTGTTGTAAACTAACGGCTTGGGAAGAAAGTTTCTCTGCCGCGGCAGCGCTTGATTGAGCGGTATCGCTATTTTGCTGCGTAATTATATCTATCTCATTGATGCCCTTGTTGATGACTTCTGCTCCGACCGCTTGTTCTGAACTTGCCGTTGCAATCTGCTCGACATATTCAGTCGTTTTGGTAATGCTTTCAAAAACATTTTTCAAACTTGCTGATGTATCGGACGCAATTTGACTGCCATTTTTAGTTTTACTTACAGAGCTGGCGATTAACTTAGCCGTTTCTTCAGCGGCTTGAGTACTTCGTGCTGCTAAGCTACGGACTTCGTCGGCAACTACCGCAAAGCCGCGACCTTGTTCACCTGCACGAGCGGCTTCAATGGCAGCGTTGAGTGCCAATAAGTTTGTTTGTTCAGCAATTTCATCAATAGTGCTGATGAAGCTCGATATGCTATTGCTCGATTCTGAAATTTCAGTCATTGCATCGATCATTAATTCCATTTTTTGACTGCCCACTTGCACCTCGCCTTGTGCTTGCGAAGCTATTTGTTTTGCTTTATTGGCATTTTGAGCATTAATGGTGATTTGAGCGGTTAGTTGGTTGAGAGAGGCAGATATATTTTCGAGGCTAGCAGCTTGCTGACCAGCACCTTCAGATAGAGCGGTGCTACTGTGTGATACACTTTCACTACCTTGTGCAATTTCTATGCTGGCACTTTTAGTTTTACCCAATACTTCATTTAAGTTGTCTTTCATCTCCTGTAAAGCATGCCCAAGAGAATCGTTTTGTGATGCAAGCTTCACTTCAAAATTCAATTCTCCGTTGGCGACTTTTTTTGCGATGACTTCTTTCTCTTGTAAAGAGCCCACCATTATTCGCATTTCTTTATAAATGCCTTTGGATTGACCTGTACTGTTAAAGTGCATTGATAGATCGCCGGATGCGACAGACCTCGCAATGTCAGCGATATAGCTGGGTTCACCGCCTAATAAATTCATAATATGCTTAGTTAATGTATAAGCGATAGCTAGGCCGAGCAAGATAGCTATAAGCGTGCCGATTAAGGTTGTTAGTACAACGTTGCTTTCAGTTGACTTTAACTGCTCATTTCTTGCGGCCATAAGTACGGTTTCACGTTCTTTAAAGGTTGCTATTCTTTTTCTGAACTGATCAAAATAAACTTTCCCTTTTGCTTGCCTGACAATGTCAGATATATCATCCATTGTTTTTGAGTCGCCAATTTCTCGACGTAAGGCTATTTGTTTTTCAACAACGCGAGTTATCCACTTATTTATGGTTACCTTAATTTCGGATAATAGCTTAACTTGTTCAGGGTTATCTGAAACCGTAGTTGAGAGCGAACTGATTAATTTATAGAATTGAGTTTTTCCTTGATTAAAAGGGGCTAAGAACTTGTCATCTCCTGCTAATAAAAAGCCTCGCATACCTGTTTCCATATCAACAGCTGAAGCAATTACATTTTGTGCCGTCGCGATGACTTTATAGGTGTGCTCTACCCAAGAATTCAGTTGTTTTAACTCAGTAATATCGGTACTTATGCTTGCTTTTTCTTGGCGGCGATTCATTAGTGATTGTTCACGGCTGATAAATAATGCTATCTGCTTTCTAAATTGATCAAAGTATTGCTTGCCTTCGGCCTTGCGAATAACCTTAGACATGTCATTCATTGATTTTGCGTCACCGATATCGCTGCGCAATTGGATGAGTGGGTTTGTGATCTCTGATTCCCACTTATTAATAATACTATTAATTTCTTTAAGTAGAGTTACTTGGCTAGGGTTATCAGATACGGTGATACTTAAGCGGGTTATTAATGTGGAGAAGTTTGTTCTTCCTTCATTATAGGGTGCTAGAAAATTGATATCACCTGCTAATAAGTAGCCTCTCATTCCTGTTTCCATATTAACCCCAGCGGCTTCAATCTTCGAGGCGACCTCTAGGACATTATGGGTATGCTCTACTTGCTTCATGTCTTTATTTAAGGATCTTATACTAAAAAACACATCAGTAGCGATGATGATCATAAGGCCAAGAATTATTCCGTATCCAGAGACTAACTTATTCTGAAACTTTATATTATTAAACATAATATCCTCTACTTCTAACCAAAGATTCTTCACAATCTTTTAGTTATAACTAGCGTGTTTTCGCTGTGAATAACAACAAATCTATCTTTGGCGATTGTTGAACTGTTTATAAAAGCTTAGATTAATAATTTTTAAAGTGGTAAGGAAATAATATTATTTTACTTTACTTAGAGCCGCTGTCTGTAGGAAAGCTCTAGTATCAGTAGGAAATGAGAGCGGTTCTAGGTGGGCTAAAAGCTATGGGATTAATATGCTTAATAATACTGATAATTTAGTTCGCTTAAGTAACCCGTGTAATGATGACAGCATCGACTTCAGATTTGTTAAACTTCATTCCCTGCTGCAACCATTGTATCCGCTAGCACGGTATACACTTCGGTCCAAGATTGCTTAATCGTGGGAGTGAAGGTAGCTCCTAGTGTTTGTGCGAGCATCCATAAAATGGCTTCGGCGACGGTATTATAATGCTGAGGGCGTACGCCGTACTTCACATGGCGACGACCTAGGTCTTGCACCGCAGGAACAATGGCTTCTAAGTTGTTCAGGCTGCTTACTGCAACGCCTAAGATCTGCATCAACTTCTTGCGCTGATCCGTCATATCACCTTTGAACATCGATTTTAAACTCGGATCTATCTCAAACAGCTTGCTGTAAAACAAAGCAGCAGCGTCATCGGCAATGGGGGCGATGATGTTAAAGGTGCTTTGTACATCATTAATCGTGCTGGGATTCATTGTTATTCCTTGAACTTAACTTTTTAGCTTAGCTCTCTAGTTTAGTTCTCTAAGCAATGGGGTTTAACTAAGCGGTATTAATTACAGCTTAGTTAAAGAGTTAAGAATCACCATCTCAGAGGCGAATAAACTAGTGTTGAATTGTTTTAATAATACTAATCCCCAGACGCTTTGCCATACGGTTCAAGTTGGCTCTGTCGGTCTTGAGCTGGCGCGCGGCGGCGGACCAATTGCCATTATGATGATTTAATACCTCGGTAATCATTTGGCGTTGGAAGTCTTCCGTTGCGGACTTTATTCCAATATCGGTGAATGAGGGTTTGAAAACAGACTCTTGAGAATGGAAGGGGTCAGCAAACAACTCCGTGGCTATAGGCTCAGGGTCGCCTTCTTTGGATGTTCCTTCTAGCGTGCTAATGAGCTGGCCAATATGAGACAGCTCAATGGTGACGATATGTTTACTTTCTGGGTCATTACTGGCTTGGCGACTATTAGCCTTCAGCGCCGCGCGATTTATTGTATGTTCCAGCTCGCGAACATTCCCCGGCCACTCATATTGTTTTAAGTAGCGTGTAACATCGGGAGCAAACTTGATTTGTCTAATTCTTAGTTTTCGACGAATTTGTTCGATGAAATAACCGGCTAATAATGCGATATCATTATCTCGATCTCTCAGTGCCGGAACCTGAATGGGATAGACGGTTAAACGATGAAACAGATCAGGACGGAAGTTACCTGCTTCAACCTCGCGGGCTAAATTACGGTTAGTCGCGGCAATAATACGAACATCGACGGTATGTGTTTTATCTTGCCCCACGGCTTGGATTTCTTGGCTTTGCAATGCGCGTAATAATTTACTTTGTACCGCGAGTGGGATTTCACCAATTTCATCTAGAAATAAAGTACCGCCATCGGCGATGGTGAACTTCCCTAAGCGGTTTTCATTAGCACCGGTAAAAGCACCTTTACGGTGGCCAAACAGTTCACTCTCAATTAGGTTTTCTGGTAACGCTGCGCAATTCACGTAAACCAACGGACCTTCACTGCGGCTAGATTGCTGATGCAAGGTGCGTGCAACCAGTTCTTTTCCTACCCCTGTCTCACCCGAAATTAACGCGGTGAAATCTGATTGTGCGACGATTTGTACTTCCTTCTTTAATTTGTTCATGGCTGAGCTATTGCCAATCAGTTCACCACCATCTTTGACTAAGGCTTCGTGAGTCAGCTCGGCAACGACTTGTCGGCTATGCGAGGCATGCTGCTCTAGTAGGTCTAAAGTCAGTGCTGTTTTAAGTGTCGCCGCTGACATGGCAGAAATAATATCCAGGGTACGCTGAGGAATGTCATCGAAGCTATTGGGGGTTAGGCTATCGAGAGTTAATAGACCAATTAAGGAGCCTTCAAATAATAGCGGAAAACCCATACAGGAATGAACGGGGAGATCGCCTTCCATCGCCAATAATAAGCCATCATAAGGGTCGGGCAGCGGGCTATTACTTTCAAAGCGCACAGGCATTTCGCTATCACATATCTGTTGAAAGCGAGGGTGCTGATCAATCTCAAATCGTCTGCCTAAGGTATCTGGGCTTAAGCCTTGTAGTGCGAGAGGCTTGAGGCGATCTCCTTGACGAGCCAGTAAGACCACTGCATCGCAAGGCACCGTTTTACGCACTGTGGTTAATAGGCGTTCGAATCTGTCTTTATTGATTAAGCCACTGCTTAAATCAATGGCGAGTTCAATTAAAGAAGAGTAGGAGATATTCGCCATTTAGATTCCAGGAAAAATGGGTTGGGTAGAAGATAATATAGCACATGAGAGTCAATATGACTCTATCAGTAAGTGAGTCAAATAGACTCGTAAGTAGGAGGGTATTGTTTCAAGTTATTGATTTATAACGATATTAATAGTTGGCATGTTCTTCGCTATAGCTAGATCAATAATGAATTTAAATCTAGGTAGGCTTGCTATGTACTCACATTTTCAGTTTTCAGAATACCTTCCTGCAATACCGAATGCTGAGCGCTTGCAGTGGCTTTTATTAGCGGGTAACTGGCTTATGTTATTTGGCTTGGCTGGAACCATATTATCGGTTGAGCTTAGCTACGTTTTTGCCGACCAGCTCAGTTTGATGGTTCAAGTTGTCGCTCATATCTCAACACTATTATGCGCCACCCTCATTAAATTTGGTTACATCATGCGTTGCATTGCCTTGAAAGGTTTTGGTGAGCGGATATGAATAAAGTTCTTTCATCCCCTCTGTGGAGCCTGGCGTTTAGGCCTTTCTTTATTCTAGGCAGTTTATCGTCTGTGATCAGTCTAGTTATCTGGCTGGTGTATCTCAATAGTGGTGAAGTATTAAGCCAGAATCAGATGTTGTCACCGGTGCTTTGGCATATTCATGAAATGTTTTTTGGTTTCACATTAATGATCGCGATTGGGTTTTTATTAACGGCGGTGCAAACCTGGACCGGGTTGAAAAGCTTACAAGGTCATTCATTAATTAGCTTAAGCCTTATTTGGATCGCTATTCGAATATTGTTGTTACAAAATCAGAATGTTTTTCCTGGGTTATTAGAAGCCGTAATTGTCTTGCAAGTGATCTGGTGGGGGATTGTTTTCGTTGCTTTCTCACGCTTGATTATTAAGGCAGGCAGTCGAAAAAATTATATTTTTTTACCGCTGCTAGTGATCTTAATGATCTTGCAGCTGAGTTTTTTATATTATAGCCAAGCTGAAAATGACCTACTAATACATCTGGCTCGCAGCGCGATTCTATTCTTCTCGATTATTGTTGGTTTGATCTCGGGCAGAGTCATTCCTCTGTTTACCCGTAATGCGTTAGCTGACAATTTGAAAGTGAGTATTAAGACAACCCCTAAACTGGATAACAGTATTTTAATCTTTTCTGTTTTAGGTAGTTTAAATTTTTTATTAAGTGGCCTGCTTGCGATGCCCTTCAGTCCTGCTTGGTTATTACTGTTAGTGGGTGCATTACACCTTTTAAGATTAAGCCAGTGGGGCAATTTTTATACGCTGAATAATCCTCTGCTTTGGTCGCTGCATTCTGCGTATTTATGCTTATCAGCGGGATTAATGCTCGTTGCATTGAGCTTTTTTACTGAATCGATACGGATTGCCGATGCTTTCCACCTCATCACTGTCGGTGCCTTTGGTGGCATGATCTTAGCCATGATTAGTCGCGTTTCGTTAGGCCATACCGGAAGACCTTTGCAGGTTAATAATTGGATGGTATTGGCCTTTTTATTCATCTTTATCGCGGTCGTTTTGCGTGTGGTATTAGCGGTTTTAAATCAGCCTTTATGGGCATGGAATAGTTCAGCTTTATTATGGATAGCGGCTTATTCCATATTCTTAAAGTTCTATATTCCTGTCTTAACCCGTGCTCGTAGATAGTCAGATAGAAAATTACTTATAAATAGTAGCTCAAAGAAGCTAGTAAAAATTAATCACTCATATTACTCAGACAGAAAAAGAGAAATGCAATGTTAAGCAATAAACACATTCAGTTAGTAAAAAGTACCGTTCCCATATTAGAAGCATCGGGTTCGGCGATCACTGATTATTTCTATAATCGCTTATTCACTCATAACCCTGAAGCTCAGAATATCTTTAATATGAGCAATCAAGCTTCTGGAAAGCAATCATTTGCATTGTTTTCTGCGATCGCGGCTTACGCTAAAAACTTAGATAACGTTGAGCAGCTATTAACGATGGTTGAGCGTATCGCGCAAAAGCATACCAGTCTTAATATTCAGCCAGAGCATTATGATTTGGTAGGGCATCACTTAATTGAAACATTACGTGAACTCGTGCCAGAGCAATTCACGGCGGAAATTGAAGATGCTTGGACTGCCGCGTATCAGGCACTCGCCGCTATTTTTATTAATCGTGAAAGTGAGCTTTATAATCAGCGTGAAGAACTGACGGGTGGCTGGAAAGGTGGTCGCCAATTTACCTTGGTAGAGAAGCGCATTGAATCTGAACTAGTGAAGAGCTTAGTCTTTGAACCGATTGATGGTGGGCCGGTTATTGATTATCAAGCAGGGCAGTACATCGGTATTGAAGTGCAGCCTAAGCAGAGTGAATTTAAAGAGATACGCCAATACTCGTTATCCGATAAAGCCAATGGCGAAAGCTACCGAATTTCTGTTAAGCGAGAAATAGTGGGCAAGCCGGGTATCGTTTCAAACTACTTGCACGATGGCTTACGCTTGGGTG
This sequence comes from Oleispira sp., assembly GCA_036960605.1. Lineage (GTDB taxonomy): Bacteria > Pseudomonadota > Gammaproteobacteria > Pseudomonadales > Oceanobacteraceae > Oleispira. The sequence continues at coordinate 91,473 of JBALXI010000015.1, forward strand.
ATGCAGTGACCTTATATGCCCCTGCTGGCGATTTCTTTTTAAATAAAACCGAAGCGCCCGTAGTATTGATCTCAGCAGGGGTGGGCTTAACACCGATGCAGGCGATGTTAGAAACGTTGGTTGCAGGGGAAGAAGAAAGCAATAAGCCAGCCATACACTTTTTACATGCGTGTGAGAATAGCGCTCAGCATTCGTTTAAAAAGCGCTTAGCAGCCCTTACTCAGCAGAATAAGGTGAACGCTTTAGCCTGGTATAAGTCTGAAACGATTGAGCAGGCCGGTATTCATCACGGGTATATGGATATTGCTTCGGTAGAAAAAGAGTTACCTTTGGCGTCAGCCGACTTTTATCTTTGTGGCCCAGTGAGCTTTATGCAGTTTGCTAAGCAGCAGCTGATCACTCTAGGAGTGAATGACGATCGTATTCACTATGAGGTATTTGGTCCGCACGAAAGCTTCTAAAGCTTCTATCTAGAATGTAGCTATTTAGATAGCACTGATATCAAGTCAGGATATGCAGGAGCCCTGACTTGATGGATTGAACTTTTAGCATACTAGAGTATCCTAAAGGCCATGAGATCATTTATTCGCAATTCATTAAAAAGCAGTCCTGATTCTAGGAATAGGCGTCTAGCGCTTACCTTGCTTGTGTCCTTTTGTTTGACCTATATGGGTCAGGCTTTTGCGATGCCGATGATTTGTACGATGTCCGCCAGTGAAATGGCTGCCCTGACTGCATCTTCATTACCTTGTCACCAGGAGATGTCTGAAGCCAGCGCCAGTACTCAACCTATCAAGACTATTATTGGAACAGCGGCTGACACCGGCACCATGGACTGCTGTGACCCGATGGACTCCGCGAATGATACGGGTCTAACCATGAGTTCACATGATTGCGCTTGCCCTGATGGGGGTTGTGGTGCGTCGTTAACGTTCCTCACTAGCTTCTCGTGTAGCGCTCTTACTATCAGTGAACAGCCACACTATTACTCAACGATTGGTTTCCCCAACCAGATCGATTCGGCCCTTTTTCGTCCTCCTATTGCTTAACACACCGTTAGATTAAATCCGTCTGGCAATCTGTTTATCAGTGAATTTGCCCGGCTTTTATTGCTAGTGTCTTTTTATTGTGTCTTTTATTGTGTGCTGAGAAAATTCCATGAAAAATTTTGTATTTATGTGCCTAGGTGGTGCGATCTCCGTTTCGGCTTTTATTGTTGGCCAAACGTTTCTATTCAATACCGAATCGAGCTCGGGCGGCGCTCTTGTTCAAAATTCGCTCTCCACAGAGTCCACCTCTCAAGAGCCAGAGATCCTCTATTGGGTGGCCCCGATGGATGCAAATTTCCGTCGTGATAAAGCGGGTCAATCGCCGATGGGAATGGATTTAGTGCCGGTCTATGCCAATGCCGGTGGTGACACTGAAAAAGGGGTCGTTCAAATTTCGGCAGCGGTCGGTAATAACCTAGGGGTTAAAGCGGCTGACGTTGAATGGACGCAGCCTGAATTACGTTTTACCAGCAGTGGCCAAGTTAATTACGCTAAAGAAAGTCTCATACACCTGCATGCGCGGACCAGTGGTTGGGTAGAAAAGCTTCATGTGAGTGATATGGGCCAACGCGTGAAAAAAGGCCAAGCCTTATACGGTATCTATTCGTTAGAATTTATTGATGCCCAAAAAGATTACCTACGGGCTTTGAATGCTCAAGATGAAAGTTTAATTCGTGCAGCAAAGAATCGTTTAAAAGCCTTACGTATCGATAATAAGGTTATCGCAAAACTTAAACGGACTAAAAAAGTCAGCCAAATCACTACCTTCTATGCGCCCCGAAGTGGCTATATTGAACAGCTTAATATCAATGAAGGCATGTACGTAAAGCCAGAAAATGCCTTGTTAACCATTGCTAATTTAAGCCAGCTGACTGTTGATGTTGAATTAGATCATCAATATGCCGCTTGGCTGAGTCAATTTCCAGGAGAGATAGAATGGGCACTAACGTCTGAACTAATGCCGACGCAAAAGTGGCAAGGTACGTTAGATTATATTTACCCGATGTTGAATGAAAAACTGCGCACAATGCGAGTTCGATTATTGGTTGATAATAAGGATCAATTATTAAAGCCGAACATGTGGCTTAATTTAAAAGGGAATATTATTGCTGCAGAAAAAGCACTATTAATTCCTAGCCAAGCACTCATCCGTACCGAAAATAAGACCCGAGTGGTGATAGCGTTAGGTGAAGGGCGTTTCAAATCAGTGGCGGTTAAAATAGGTCGATTCTTTAATCAAAAAGTAGAAGTGCTTGAAGGCTTGCAAGCAGGCGATCGTATTGTGACCAGTGCGCAGTTCTTAATCGACTCAGAATCTAATATCGATTCTGATTTGCAGCGCATAGAAGCTTCAGATATGAGCGCTGAAAAGATGGAGAGCCATGATGATAACTAAGATAATTCATTGGTCTATCCTCAATCGAGTTTGGGTATTATTAATAACCGCGCTTATTGTGATTGCTGGCGGTTTTGCTATAAAAAATACAGCTGTCGATGCCATTCCGGATTTATCCGATGTGCAGGTCATTATAAAAACCTCTTATCCTGGGCAAGCTCCACAGGTTGTGCAAGATCAAGTGACCTATCCTCTCACCACGGCGATGTTGTCTGTGCCAGGGGCGAAAACAGTGCGCGGGTATTCATTTTTTGGTGATTCGTATGTGTACATAATTTTTGATGATGATACCGATTTATATTGGGCCCGTAGCCGAGTTTTAGAATATTTAAGCCAAGTAACCGATAGCCTTCCTGATAATGCCAAGCCGCAACTTGGGCCCGATGCTACCGGCGTCGGTTGGGTGTTTATCTATGCGCTTACGGATACCAGCGGCCAGTTAGATTTAGCTGAATTACGCTCCTTGCAAGATTGGTATTTAAAGTACGAGTTGCAAACTGTGGCAGGGGTTTCAGAAGTCGCTGCGGTTGGCGGCATGGTAAAGCAATACCAAGTACAAGTTGATCCGCATAAATTACGTGCGTATGGCATCCCACTATCTCTATTACAAACGGCCATACAGCAGGGTAACCAAGAAGTGGGGGCCTCTGTTGTAGAAATGGCAGAAGCGGAATATATGATTCGTGCCACGGGCTATATCTCTAGCCGTGAAGATTTAGAAAATATTCCGTTGGGAGTGGTAGAGAATGGTCAGCCATTATTTTTAACCGATGTCGCGACGATTGTTGAGGGTCCACAGATGCGTCGTGGGATCAGCGAACTGGATGGCGAAGGGGAAGTTGTGGGTGGCATCGTCGTCATGCGTTCCGGTGAAAATGCACAAAAAACAATCATTGCGGTAAAAGAAAAGCTAGAGCAATTAAAAGCCGGTTTGCCAGCAGGGGTTGAAGTGGTCACTGTTTATGATCGCTCTGATTTAATCGATGCCGCGATCGATAATCTTTGGGAAAAACTGGGTGAAGAACTCATTATGGTTGCGCTCGCCTGCATTCTATTTTTATTGCATGTGCGCTCCGCATTAGTGGCTGTTATTAGTTTACCTATCGGCATATTAATCGCTTTTATTATCATGTATTTTCAAGGCCTGAACGCAAATATTATGTCCCTGGCTGGAATTGCGATTGCGATTGGCGTGATGGTCGATGGTGCTATTGTGATGATCGAAAATATGCATAAACATATGGAGCGCGCGATACACAAAGGCACGCCGCTTAATGATGATAATCGCTGGCAGCTTGTGGCTAAGGCCGCGAGTGAAGTAGGACCTTCATTATTTTTTAGCTTGTTGATTATCACTATCAGCTTTTTACCGGTATTTACCTTAG
>JBALXI010000160.1:0-515 GCA_036960605.1 Oleispira sp.
ACGGATGCCTGTATTCCTTCAACAGAAGTTGGCGCTTGCGATCAAGATAAAGACGGCAAAACAAACCACGAAGAAACCACCGGAATACCTGCAACAGATCCAACTGATCCTGACAGTGATAACGATGGAATCTGCGATGGTGCGTTAGCGGTTGCAGGTCAATGTGCAGCGGGTCCAGATGCTAACCCAACGAATCCCGATGCGGATGGCGATGGCGTATGTGACGGTAATCTAGCGACTGAAAATGTATGTGCGGCGGGTCCAGACTTAGAGCCAGAAAATCCGAATAACGATACGGATGGTGACGGCACGCCAAACAAAGAAGAAAAAGACGCAGTTCCACCAACGGATCCAACCAACCCCGATACGGATAGTGACGGAATCTGTGATGGTGTGAATGCAGTAGCAGGTTGTACTGCAGGTCCCGATACCAATCCAACGGATGCCTGTATTCCTTCAACAGAAGTTGGCGCTTGCGATCAAGATAAAGACGGCAAAACAAACCACGAAGAAAC
>JBALXI010000161.1:0-512 GCA_036960605.1 Oleispira sp.
TAAGTAATCTTTGCTATGAAACGGGGCATAGAGTTCTCGCACACTTGTTGGGCTTACGATGAACAGCATGCCCAAAATAGTTAAAATAAATAGAATTAATTTTTTCATAAAATGATGTAACGCCGCCAGCAGTTTACTGCGTCCCTCTGGCTGGCCTTGTTAACTGCCATTAGCTAAATCCGAAGCTAATAGCTTATAAAATTTATCCTCTACACTACCTTCTGACCATGGTTCTAAAAACAGCCAATTGGGTGGAGGAGTATTTGACTTTTTATGTGCATAAGCCAAATAGAAGCGCGCTTTGTTACTGGATGGATCAAGCAGCAACATTTCACCAGCAAGCTTAGTGGCTCTGCTGTATTCGAACACGCTCATTAGTGTTTTATATTCGTGATCTAGGTCATTCCATTGCTTCGGAACATCGCTGGCTCTTGCGCTGAAGCACATGAATAAAAGAACTATGAATATGGCAATATGTTTAGTCATGTTTTTACAGTTAACGCTGGCAGCAA
>JBALXI010000162.1:0-500 GCA_036960605.1 Oleispira sp.
ATAATATGCCAAGATTTATTGAGAAGAAAAAGAATGATGTGAAAGTAGGCGGTGCAAATGGAATTATTTTATCATTCATCGAGAATGTAGCGCATGATGGAAAAGATGAGGCTTTTGATGTATTTGCGCTACCTGGCAGCAATCCATTGAATGGCCTTAAATCTATAATGGGCCGAAATAATGCTACTGCCATGGCGCGGCGATACCTAAGTAATCCGACAGCTACATTAAAGGCAACGCCATCAATAGAAGCTATGGCCGATAAGCACGTCACTCGTATTAAATACTCAATGCGGTCAGATCGTTCATTGATGGGGGCATAGTTATGAGTTGGATTAGTGTTAATGATAGCCTCCCAAATACGAACGGATCGCACATTGTATGCCTTGAAGATAAGACGGTTTGCGAGTTCGAGTTCTATCAGTGATTTTATTCTCACCTGCGTGTGCTAGTTTTGATCAATTTACCAACTACGTGAATCGTGGAGAAACCTTTGAGCA
>JBALXI010000016.1:0-94072 GCA_036960605.1 Oleispira sp.
CTGATGGCAATGTGGTTAGCGAAACAATCTATGACTTCAGTCAGCCGTTTACGCGTTTAACCATGGCTGACGCTGTGCTTATGTATAACCCTGAGTTTGATGCGGCTGTGATTAATGACCCTGAAAATAACCTAGAGCAGATGATTGCTTATGGTCGTCAGGTCGGTATTCGTGAAGATGATAAGCAGTCTGTTTGGGGTGCGGGTAAGTGGTTATGTGAGATCTTCGAAGAAACGGCTGAAGAGAAGTTGGATCAACCGACTTTCATTACGGCTTATCCTTGGGAAGTTTCTCCATTGGCGCGTCGTAACGATGAAAACTCGTTTGTTACTGACCGTTTTGAGTTTTTTGTTGGTGGTCGTGAGTTGGCAAACGGTTTCTCTGAGCTCAATGATGCAGAAGACCAAAAGGCTCGTTTCTTGAAACAGGTTTCCGAGAAAGATGCCGGTGATGATGAAGCGATGCATTACGATGCTGACTACATAGAAGCACTAGAATACGGCATGCCTCCTACTGCGGGTGAAGGTATCGGTATTGATCGCTTGGTTATGTTGTTTACTGACAGCCCAACGATTAAAGACGTGATCTTATTCCCTCACATGCGTCCTATTGTTAAGTAAGTAGTCTTAAAAAACTAAAAAGCGAGAGTATTGGTTTCTAAGCCGCTTTCGCTTGTTATCGCAATTGGGTATTTCTTTATACGACCTATAAAGAAGCACCCAATTTTGATATGCCAAAGCTCCGTAACTCAAAATTCAAAACCCTCCGTATCTAAGCATTAATCAGGTTGCTGAAATGAACGAACAATTCTCTATGTTTGATAAAGAGGCTGGTAGCGAATCTGTTGAGGAAGCACCTCAAGCACGTATTGAATTGTCTGCTTCACACTTGCCTAAAGATTGGCAGAAATTGCTGAAGGCAGAGTTTGATCAGTCTTACATGCAATCGTTACAAACTTTTCTTGAATCAGAGCAAGCGCAGGATAAAATAATCTATCCACCTGCGGATCAAATCTTTACCGCCTTTAACCTAACGTCTCTCTCTAATGTGAAGGTTGTAATTCTAGGGCAAGACCCTTATCACGGACCTGATCAGGCTCATGGGTTGAGTTTTTCAGTGCCAGGCCATGTTACGAAAATCCCTCCTTCGTTAAAAAATATCTATAAAGAGCTGAATGCTGACTTAGGCATTCCTATTGCCACTACAGGTGATTTAACTCAGTGGGCTGAGCAGGGTGTATTGCTGTTGAATGCCATGCTGACCGTTGAAAAGAAAAATGCTGGATCACATCAGAAGCAGGGCTGGGAAAGCTTTACCGACTGCGTTATACAGCAGCTTTCAGAGCATTGTGAAGGCTTAGTCTTTGTACTCTGGGGAGCTTATGCCCAGAAGAAAACCCCGTTAATAGATGAAAGCAAGCATCTGGTACTTAAAGGCATTCATCCATCCCCTCTGTCTGCTCACCGTGGTTTCTTTGGCTCCAAGCCTTTTTCTCTTATAAATCAGTATCTTAGAGATAATAAAAAAGCTGAGATTGATTGGTCATTGTAAGTCGTTACAGTTCATTAACAGACGTTCACTCAGTGTTCTTTTATTTACAATAACTTTAAACCCTTCTAAGTACTTGAATTATAAAAGATTTCTACTTTTATAAAGCGCTAAGTCGTTGTTTCGTAACAAAATGTAAGATCGGCCAATGGCACATTAGTGTTGATTCTGGTATGTTTCCGTACCAGTGTGCCATTCCCTCTTTAGATGGTTACACCAATAAGATAAAAATAATAAATATAAAAATATAAAAAGGAGTTCTCATGGCGGCCCGAGCCCTGACTACATTGTTGATGATGCCACTCATGGTAAGTGCGTTAGAACAACTGGATGATACCAGTATGTCTGATGTGGTTGCGCAAGAGGGCGTGCGTTTGATCTCCGAATATGAACTAGAAATTCAAAATATTTCTCTTATTGACACCGATGACGGCGGAAGTACTACGTTGTCCGATATTACTCAGGGCACACGTAATAATCGCCAGCAAATTATTGATTTCAAAATCGCCAGTGAATTAGAGCTTCATGACAGTATGTACGGTACCGGAACATACGAAACTTTGAATGCTTGCGTTAACGGCTCTATAGGTTGTGGTGAGCGCCTTGGACTGGCCTTTTTTAACAGAGATCTTCCTTATAATATGGAAATTGGCTCTGTAGAAATTAATGGTAAAAAAGTTGGTAGTGTTGGTATTACTGATTTCGAAGTGAATGCTTTTCAGCATCAAACAGATTTTATCAGCAATATGTCTCTTGATCAGCAATCACTCAATGTCACTGCTTTTGCTGGGGGTGCCGATGGTCGAGGTATTGATTTTTCAGTTTTTGTACCTAAAACAGCTCAGCTGAAACAATACATTGAAATCGATGGCGTGAAGTTATCATCCACCGTTCGATTTATTGATGTGGATCCTGAATCAACGTCGTTAACAGATGCAGACTATTCGATTGAGCGCGATACGAATAGTGATGGTTTTGTGAAAATTGAAGATTATTCTGGTGGTTTGAATTTAAAGGGTCTCACAATCGATGGGCATGATGATGGCATATTGATTGGGCTGCCCACGATGGAAAACGGCTTGATTGCAATTACTGATTTCAAACTAGGGAATGAAGATATTGGTTATGAGTTTATTAATGATATTCTTTTTAAAGATATTTATTTAGCGGGTGGGTCGTTATTACTAAAGCCAGATAAAGCTGAAAATGGTTCTTCTATTAATATGGATATGACAATTAATGCTGGAACCGGTTTTACGTATGTATACCGAGATGATAAAGACCAAATTAACGCTAAAGTAAGATTGCCTAAAGATCTGGTAATTGTCGGTGCGAGTATTAATACAAGCGATGTTAGAGGGCTGGAGTTGGGTCTTGGATCAATTAAAGGGCAAGTCATTGTTGATGAAATATCATTAGCGCCCAACTTTTATACCGATGCTCAGAGAGTCGCGCAGGCTCCATTGGGTGAGATAACAATGAATCTTAATATCGCTAATACTAGTTATTTACATGTGAGAGGGAACTAGAGCATGAAAATATTTAATATGGAAAAAATAGTTTTATGTTTGCTATGCAGTTCACCTTCATTTGCATTGCAGAGTATTGATGATGCTGAACTTGGCAATATAGATGGACGTGCAGGCATAACAATTGAGACTCAACTTCACGATACCACAACGATAGGTGCAATATCTTACACTGATGGTGATGGTGATGGTCTAGGGCATACCAATAGTGCGGGTATTTATCTTTCTGATATATCAATTGGTGCAAGCTCTGCAAAAAGTAAAGTTGATGTGTTTTCTGATGGTGTTCTAAATATAGAAATATCTGATATTTTTCAGGGTGATATTTGGGTGCGCAATATTGCTATGGGCGATACTGAAACCAGTTTTGGCGCTGTGGGTATTACCAATTTCAATTACGATGCGGCAGGAACATATAATTTAAAATTTGCAGCGATAGAAGATCCAAGAGGCAGTGGAGTAGATATCGCGGCCATTATTGTTGATTTTAATATGGCATCCTCTTCGTTTGATTTCACTTTTGTTGATGAAGCTGAATTTTCTTTGATTGGCGATCGTCAATTAATCAATGGTAATACAATCTCTTATACAACCCAGTTTAGTGATTTTAAGGCCGCGTCCACAACAGTCTATGCTGATGGTTCTTTAAGTGCTGATGGCCGAGATTGGATTCGAATGGACCTGGGCAGTGTTTCTGGCTCTGCCCGTTTAGAAAATATTTCTTTTAGTTCAGTAACTGCTGGTGTGGCGGCCGATCCCGATGTATTGGGAAGTTCAGGCTTTAGTAATATAAGTATTGATAATACAAGTTTTTTAGCTCTGTCTGGACATGAAGGCGGAGGTACAGGTGGTGGCGGTATCGATTTTAAAGTTGCGGCTAAATTAAATATAGAAAACTTTTATTTTGAAACCAATGGCAGTCGCGCAAACTTCGCGAATATATCAATCGATACCGACGGTCGAGGAACTAACGGCAATAGTAATGTTCCTTTTGATATTACCTTGGATGCTGTTAATAGTGGTTTCCGTAAAGGCTTAGTTTTGGCAATCAGCAACGTTAACTCAATGGATCTTACCATCCGTGATTTATCAGTTAGTAAATATAATAAAGCAACAGATACAGTCAGTGATGAAGTTGTATTTGGAACGTTAGGTATCGAGAATATTAACTTTAATGGTGGCAGTGCTGAGCTTTCCTTTATCGGTAGGGCAGCTTCTGGTAATCAAGGGATTGAGACAGGATTTAGCTTGCCGGATGGCACTACGCTAGATTTTACGATTAATGATTTTGAAGATGTGCTAGGAAATAGTGTTGATGATTCTACAGCTGCTGTGAAAGGCGGAGAGTTGCGTGCCACGATTGAAATAAATGATTTTTCTGCGGAAAGTGTTATTGATGTTATCGCTTTAGAGGATGGCCAGGGAACTGGGCTGAAGGTGACTTTCAAAAGTATGGAAGGAGCATTTGATCTTCGTAATTTCAGTGCGGGAAATGGTGTGACTCATAAAGGAAGTTATGGGCGAATACAGGTTGATGGTATGAATCTGAAACGTGGTTATTTAATCGTCGATGCATTATAAGGATTCAGACGTGATAAAAATTATAAAAATAGTTGTTTTGAGTTTAATGTTTGTAGCTAATGCTTATGCTGCAGTTTATGAGAATTTTGGCAGTGGTCAGCCTGATAATACCTGGTACTTAGGGGATGGGGGAGAGCACTGTGTAGCCATGCGCTCGGATGGTAAATGGACAGATAATAGCTGCTTTTGGCAATCAAAAAGATTTGCTTGTTATGATGGTGTTAATTGGGGGATAACTCAAGATTCTCAAAACCTAGGAAGCGAACCAACAGGTGGGAAACCACACGCTCAGTGTCAAAAATTAGGAAGCAAGTTTTATTTTACTGCTCCCTTTAATGCTTATGAAAACGAGAGATTAAGACAAGTAATATTATCGACGGATTCAGGAGAAGCTTGGATTAATGTTAATGATAATAATAATGAAGGTGATTTTGAATCCAACACGGGTTTCCGCTTTGCAGAACAACCACCCTACATTACCCGCTGGTTTGGAACGGATACTTCAAGCCTTGATGAGCCTGATGGCAATGATGAAGACTGTGGGTCAATGGATTATAACGGCTATTGGTACGATGAGCCTTGTGATGTTGATTCCTCAGAAGCAAAGCGTTATTTATGTGTAAGGCATGGAGAAAATTGGTTCATTTCTGATGCTCAAGGCGGTGATGGTCGTCTGTATGCTGCAGAAAAGGCCTGCCGTTCTGATTTAAGTACCGATGCCACAATGGCAGACTCAACTTTTGGTGTGCCAGGGTCGGATAATGCCAACGAAGACATAAGAAATAGAATTCGAGATAATTCATTTGGAGGGCTGCAGCCTGGAGAGAGAATCTGGATTAACTTCAATGATCGCTTGGTAGAAGGTGATTATAATTTAGATGAAAATCGGTATTTCTGGAATGTAGGAGAACCTAACGGTAATGTCGGGGGAACAGAAGAATGTGTGGTCAGGCTTGGTACTAACGATAATCGTGGCTGGAATGATACTACATGTTCGGCGACACGCTCTTATGCTTGTTATCGTCACTCGACAGATACGTGGCAAGCTGTTTCAGTTTCAGGAAGCACTGAGTTCAACCTTGCTGAGGGTATAAAAGCGTGTCAGAACTACGATAATTTCAGTCATCAATATACTTTTTGGACTCCAAAAGATTTTAATCAGAATAACAGTGCTGAAGCTATCAATGGCTCTTGGTTAAACGTCCAATGGGACTCAGTGACAGTAGAATGGTTAATTAATCGTGATGCCTCACATTGGGGATCTACAGTGGTTAATGATAAAGATGGGGACGGTTTCAATACTAATTTCCGAACGATTTCTGAGCCAAATGATGGTGTATTCCCTTCTCACGTTGTACAAACTCCGTCGTTAAACTCTGTTCTAAATGAAGACTGTGCAAGCCAGCAATCAAATGGCAGTTGGTATGATTTATCCTGCTCAACGGCCATGAAGTTTGCTTGCTATGCTGCCGATAGCAATGATTGGCGATTAGCCCCTGCATCAGCAAACGCCACGATTTATACTGGTGAAAATGCATGTCAATCACTAACTAAAATGCATAACTATCACTTTACTGCTCCTGGAACTCGACAACAGCAAACTGCTTTGGCTTTAGAGGCTAATAAAGTTGCTGTTTGGGTGAATGCAACAGATCGTACAGATGAGAAAAAATGGCGTTATAACCAGTTCTTAACTTTTTGGTCGGGTGAGGGCGTGGATGCGGATGTTAACCCGGAACAACCTGAAAAAAATGAGTTAAAGGATTGTGCTATTGCAAAAGGATCAGATTCTGCTCTTTGGTACGCCCGCAGTTGTACCGAAACTCATGAATATTTATGTAACAATGCTGGGGTTTGGAATTTGGTTTCCGCTAATACTATTGATGGTAGTGGGCAGCAATCAGGACAGGAAGCTTGTAATTCAAATGGTTTATTTTTAGCACCAGATACTATATTGGATCAGCAAACAGTTGCTGCATTGATTACAGCGAAGGATGTTTGGATTAATGCTTCAGATGCGCAGATAGAAGAGACTTGGAAAGTCAATGAATTGCAATTTTGGGATGCTGCTCAACCAGCTTCTCCTGGTGATTGCGCGGTAATGCAAAAAACTGCTCCGGCCTTAAATGATGGACTCTGGATCAGTAATGAATGCTCAGCCGAAACTCATAAATATCTGTGCTTTGACACTGAGTATGGTGGGTGGGTTGAGTCTGAAATTAGCGGGACTATGGAACACTTCTCAAATGGCCAAAATAAATGTGAGGCAATGAATGGATACATTAATGGTGAATACCATGAGTTTGTATTTGCTGCGCCTATTTATACTTGGGAGAACGATGCGGCTAAAAATGCGATCAGTGAAAATGTATGGATAAATGGTAATGATCGGATAACATCGAATTTGTGGGTGTTTAATGAATTTCTATATTGGAGTGGTAGTGCTCTTAACCCACTGACGACAGATACAAATGATTGCTTAACTATGAATGCAAGCGGCCATTGGCAAGATACTGCGTGCAGTGTTGGGTCTCATAAAGTGGCTTGCTATAGTGGTGATGGTTGGTATTTATCTCCAACAAATATTAATGTTTCTAATTTTACAGATGCTCAGCGTGCTTGTAATGAAATTGGCAATGGATATCGTTTTTTTAGTCCTGTATCAGTGGCTGATAATCGTGATTTACGTGCCTTATTGATGTTAATGGGTGAAGGATCTGTTTGGATTAATGGCATTGATATCGCAGAAGAAGGTAAGTGGGTATTTAATTCTACAGGTCTGCCAACACCAAATTGGGCTAGTACTGAGCCTCATGGTAAAACGGTTGAGAACTGTGCTTTTGTTGATGCTAGCGGTCTTTGGTATGACGCTGAATGTAGTGGTGTGCCAACTTCCGATAGGAAATTAGTCTGTAAGGACGGGAGTGGATCATTAGGGATTAGTGACAATAGTATTGAACTGATATCTAATTTTGATGCAGCGCATACCGAATGTATTAGTAAATTTGGAGTGGGGGCTACTTTCTATGCTCCGATTACCTTTAACGAAAATGAAGAGTTACGCCAAATTTTATCTTCAGGAGATGAGGTTTGGGTTAATGCAAGCGACAATTATATTGAAGCTCGTTGGGCACTTAATATAGCGCCTGTTGTTGATTACGCTGCAATATCTCCTAATACTACATTAATAGACGGCTGTGCTTATTATGATAATCAAGGCAGTGTTGTTGCTGCATCTTGCAGTGGAGAAGCTCGTGCTGTTGTATGTTCGAATGGTCAAGAATGGAAAGTAACTAATAATAAGGTACTTCTTGGAACGGCTGCTAATAACGGAGCCTTGATCCGTAATGCCTTTGGTATGTGTCAGCAAGAATATTCTGGCGACTACACATTCGCAGTACCCAATAATGCAGATACTGAATCCAAATGGGAATTATCACAGGCATTGGCTCTTAGTGGTAAAACTGATGCTTGGTTAAATATGGCTGATTGGTTTGTGGCTAATAAATTCTCTAGCAATATGCCTTATCAAAATGTTGCCAGTAATCCAGTGCAAGCGAATACCGGTTGTGCATATTCTGATGGTACTGGTGATGGGTGGTTGATTGCATCACAGTGCGATGCAATCGCAGCGCACTTTGCTTGCTTCAATGGCAGTGTTTGGAAAATAGCTCCAGCAAACGGTACGATCGAAGAGCCTGCAAAGCCTCAGAATGTTATTGATGCTTGGGATCAAGGTTACGGAGATTTACGTTGCCGTGAATATTTTGGCCAAAGCTTCAACTTCAGTGCGCCAATAACACCAAAAGAAGACGCTAGCCTTAAACAGGTTATTAACCGCTTAGATAATGTATATAAAGAAACTTGGATTAACTATTACTCAAATCGTTTATGGAGTGGTTTGAATGGCCAGCAATGGTTTGCTGATCGCATTAATTTGAATGTGGTTGATGGTATCGAATTAGACCAGGGAGCGACGACAGAAGATTGCGGAAGTATTACCAAAGAATCAGGTAAGTTGATTCTAAAAGATGAAGTATGTTCGACTTCTAAAAATGCACTATGTTTTGAAGGAACTACTTGGTCGAAAACCACATCCCCTTCTCAGTGGAATAAAGCCAGCGCTCAGTGTGGTCTTGAATTTGGCGAGCAGCATGTATTCGCTATACCAAGAGATAGCTTAGAGCGTACTCAAATTGATCTTTTACTTAGTGAAGGCGAGGTCTTATGGGTTAACTACAGTGATTTGTCCGTAGAAAATAAATGGCGAGCTAATATTCCTGTACGTCAATGGTGGGCAGATTCTGAGCCGAGCAACCGCGGTAATCGTGATTGCGTTGTTATGGGCGGCGTTGGCAGCGGTATGACTCCAGGAGAGTGGCGTTCAGATTATTGTGACCAGGTCTTTCATCAATATACTTGTAAAAGAGGCACTGCTTGGAAGGTCGTTGGTCTTGATGGATTATCATCTTCAGCGGGTGGAATTTGGGCACAAGGTTTCTCTGCTTGTCGTAAAATACCAGATGATAGCAGTGGTCCATGGCACTTTGACTTCCCAGAAGATTATTTTGCAAACCTAGCAACAGCAACGACGATAGCGGCATTTGATAACAGTGATACGGTACTTACAGCAGAGCTGGTTAATACAACGGCTTGGTTAAATTTAACTGATCAATACCGCGAAAAAGATTGGCAGCGAGGTCGTCAATTTAGTGATTGGGCAGCCGATTTTGCTTTTGATGATAATAAAGATTGTGCTTTTGTAGATACCGAAAGTGAAGAGGTTAACGGTCAGTCTGTTCAAGGTACTTGGCAGCCAGGTCTGTGTTTTGCTTCAGATACACCTCGTAAATATGCTTGTACCAATGGTTTAAATTGGACAGTTACAACGGTTGAAGGTAATAATTGGCTAGGCGGATTTGATGCTTGTGCTGCACTTCAGCCAGCGGGTGATTGGACTTTTGCAGCGCCTGTGACGAGTTTTGATAACGAGCGTTTAAAGGCGGCAATTGGTAGTGGATCTGCTTGGATTAATTTGCAAGATGTGAGTACTGATGGAGATTGGGCAGCGAACTTATCTAAGCCAAATTTACCTCCTATCATCAAATTTTCTGCAACCGACGTCAGTGGGAAAATTAATCAAGCTTCAGTGGCTGAACAAAGTGTAGGTAATAACATTAATTTTGAAGTTATCGATCCAGAAGGGTCAGCGGCTCTTAATGTAGTCATTACTGAAATTTCAGGTGAGGCAACAATAACCAGCTCAAGTTCAGAAACTGTAGCGTGTAATTTAAGCTGTAATTTCAGTTTTATCTATAATGCAGCAACAGCTGCAAATACGATTAAGTCATTAAGCTTTAAATTAGTCGCAACGGATGACGCAGGATTAAAAACGACGACCTATTTCAATTCTGATGTTATTCCCGCAATTATTGCTTGGTATGATTTTAACGATGCCAATAAACCAAATTTTGATAAAACTGGAAATGGCAACGATGCGAATGATAATCCTGAGCTTCCTTATGACTTTCCTCCTGTAATAAATGGCGCGATTGATATTAGTTCAGGCAGTGAAAAAATGACTGTCAATGGTGCTAAGTTAAGCATGCCTAAAGACTACGCAGTTGCATTGCGTATTTGGGCAGATGCCGACGATGAGGCTGACTATCAAAGCTTCCAAATTAAATATGATGGAACGAATCAGTGTTTTGATCTACCAGGGACTGGCTCTAGTGCTGCGCAGGTCGGAAATAATGTAGCAATGTACACGTGTGAAGATGCATCCGATCAATTTTGGTATAGGGATGAAACAACTGGCTTGATTCACAGTGTCGCTAATACAGCGGTATGCTTAGCGTATCCTGATGATACAAGCATTAAGTTATCGTATTGCTCGAATGTACAGCACCCGTGGACGATTAATTCGGATGGCAGTATCGAGTCTGTATTGATACCAGGGTCATATTTATATGCAGCCACATCCACTAACGATACGAACGTTGTTTTAGCGACTACGAAGAGAACGTGGATAACCGATAAGAGTTTTGGTCGTGGTATTTTACAAAAAGGGCCAGTAGCGAATCAGCCATTATTAACGTTTGGTGATAAAACTTCTTACCTAACCTATACGGTCGGTGATACATCTGGCACAACAGTAGAGCCGTTGAAAGAAGAGCAGTGGGTTAATGTTGTTGTTAATGTAATTGGTACTCAATTAACGTTATTTGTAGATGGTATTAAAGAAACAACAGTATCTTTAAGTGCAGCTGCAATAAAGAATGATGATGACTTGATAATTGGTGATATACCTTCAGCTTTGCGCTCATTTATTGGTCGAGTTGATGATGTACAAGTATTCTCTCGTCCTTTATCCGATGCTGAGGTAGTAGGGATATTGCCAGAGCCACCGGTAGGTTTAATACAATTCGAAAGTGCAACAATTGTTCGCCAAGAGCCTCAGGCTGAAGGCGCTAGTCTTGCTACTCCTGTTGTCGTTAAGCGAACCGACGGCTCAAATGGCCAGCTACGCGCTAAGTACAAAACACATGAGAAAACAGCAAGTGAAGGTGATGATTATTTAGGCTTGGATGGAAGTGAAATTATTAATGAGCTCGTATGGAGCCCTGATGACGAAGCACTTTACCTAACCCCTGAATATGACTTATTACCCTTGTTATCATCCTTGCCAGCGGTTTCGATAGACTCCGTTGAATTAAACCGAACTCAACCAATTTTTGTTGCTATCGACTTATCAATTCCTGTTGATCCTCAAGGCGTATTATGGGAGCAAGGCGGTAGTGGTCAAGGTGCTTTCATTGGCTTCAATGAAGCCCACGAATTAGTCGTTCGTGCGGGAAGTGGTGGTGCTTTACCTAATGCAGAAACAGCGCGATTAGTGAAAAGTACAGCTTCTGTCGCAGCAGATCTTGTCGGTAAAACAGGGACTATTTTTGTCGAAATAGATCCAACTTCAACGAAGCACTCTGTTTCAGCATGGTTTAAAGAAGGAGGCTTGTTTGGTGAGGCTACGATACTTTCTCTAGGAAGTAATGCATCCACATCGGCTTTTCCTTCTAATGAATGGCAGGGTGGAGATCCAGGCATGCTAGGTAATCAAAACGGTAGCTTGGTCGTTGGTGAATATCCAGCATCCCCACCGTTTGATGTTACTTACAATGGCGTAATATCAATGGGACGTTTTTATAATCAATTAGCTCCTTTGCCAATTGAGCGTAAGGTTGAGAATGCCAAACTTGCCAAGGTAACGCTATTAAACGAAGTTACGTTTAAGCGAGAGCCGACAGAGCGTTTTGATCTTGAAATTATTAATACTGAACGTCTAGAAAATGGTGGTAGTTGGGTTGCTTTTCCTGAAGCTACGACCGGCTACTTAAGTCAAACGGAAGTAAGCTTACTTGATTATACAAAAAACCCTCAAGGCATTTTGCAATTTTCAAGCAGCACTTATGAATGTTCAGAACCTTCAACTGACGACAATACAGGCACTGCAACATACGCAACTGAAAGCCGTTTATATCGAGATTGTTCAGTAGAGGTACAGCGTCTTACTGGGGATCAAGGTACTGTTTCAGTTGAATACGGCATTTCAGTGCGAGGCTTGTCTTATGTTTTTGTTAGCAGCGCAGTGAAGGCGAATACTGACGTATTATTTTCCAGCGCGGATCTTAAATTGACTTTTGCCCCGGGTGAGCGAACTAAATCAATTAACTTTAGAGTCATTGCTGAAATAGGTTCAAATAATCGATATGAAAATAATGAAGCTTTCACTTTAACTTTATTTAATCCACGCAATGTAGTGGAAGGTGAGAACCCACCTTGGTTGGGCGATCCAGTTGAAGCTGTTGTGGTATCGAAAGACTATGCGGTGGGCGTAGTTGATATGGAAAGCACGCAGTCCTTTTTGTCAGAGCCATTGCAAAGTGAGCTTGATAGCCACGTAAAGACAGTTAACGTTCGTCGTTCTGAGGGCAGTGATGGGGTCGCTAAATTTGAAGTTTCTATCCCAAGCACTGGGCAAATTGCGCAGCGAGGAACTGACTATGATCTACTTGATGATGAAATGAATGTAGTCAGTGGAACAGTAGCTTTGACTTGGGATGACGGCCAACAATCTTCATTGCCTGTTTTTATTAGAATCTATTCAGATAAATATCAGGAAGTTATCCCTTTCATTAAAACGGGAGACGAGAACGCTGATGATAATTGTTATGATGGATCAGATAGTGATTCATTACCGGATAATCTAGACCGAGATTGTTCTACTGGTGAGTCTTTTGAGTTGTCGCTTACTGAATTATCAGATTCTGAAGTTCCAATACATGCCACTAGAATTTCAACTCAGGTTTACATTCAGGATAATACAGCCCCTGCAGTAATTAATTTTACGACTGATACCTTAGCTTTGACGACCGTGAGTGAAGTTGTAACGACTAATACGGTTGATACTAATAATAACGGTACATTCGAAGAAGGTACGGATATCGTAGCCGATCCTCGTATTAGTTTAAAAATAGAGCGTTCTAATCGTTTCTCGGAACATGCAGTCTGGTTATACATAAGAGGAGTCACTAAGGCCCCAGCGATAGCGGCCCAATTTGTGGGTATAAATAGTTCAAAAGCCGTTGCTGATCGAATCGTACTAGATCGTGACCAACACGATGCTTGGATACAAACGCCTTATGTTCGTGACGGTGCCCTTGCAAATGAATATAAGCATCTATGGGTAATGCCTATAGTGGTGGAAAGTTCAATTCCAAATAATAGTGACTTAACGGTTACTACCACGGTAGACCAGTGGCATCAGGGAACAACGGCAAGTAACATTGCTGCGATTACCGATGGGACTCTTAACCTTCCTTACCAAGTACACCCAGTAGCTGCTCAAGGTAAAAATATTAATTTCTCTTGGACAAATGATTATCTGGGTGGAAATGTTATTTTTCATAATCGAAATGATGGTTGTTGCAAAACTCGAATTGCAGGTTCACGGATGTCTTTTTACCTAGATGGAAATGCAACCCCTGTTCATGAGTTCGACTTTACTACGGCTAACAGCAACGTAGACACAATAACTATTCCTATCCCAGATAACGTGAAATTTGATCAGATGCGCTTAGTTTTCAGCTCAACTGGAGATGGTAATCAGAATTTCAGGGAAATTGAAGTATCTTCAATACTTTCAGAAGGTCAGTCGGAAATTCATTCTATGGATGTTGTAATTTACGATAATGAAAGGACCAATACTTTGAACCGTAATCTTGAATTCCGTATTGAGGAAGCCAGTATTCGCGATGCTCGGGTAATTGATTTGGGTTCGGCTGGATCGAATTCTGCAGCGGAGTTTTCGGATATTGAAATTACAGACGCGAATTTACCGCCAGTTTTTGTTGATAATGATACTTCAGGTCATAGCTATAGTTTTCCGCAGTTAGTTGGAAATAGTATGGAGCTGAAATACAATCTTGAATTCAGTGTTTCAGGCTATTCTATTAGGGCTCAGGATCGAGACTGGATCAATGTTGCTTACTCTACAAATGATGGCGTACAGGCACCCCAGTCTTCATCTGGTAAATACCCTAGTTGGACATTTGGTGATTTTAGAACAACAAGAGCTTCATTACCTTTCACTCGCAACTTTACTTTTACCGCTACAGACTCAGAAGGGAAGGCTGTAATTACTTCAGCCAACATATCGTTAAATGAGCCATGGAGAAAAATTAGAGCAAATGGCAACAGCTGTATGATTTACAGCAGTAATTCAGGAGAAGACTGGCCAGATTGGGATACAGATTGTGGAGCAGGGGATAAATTTTATTGGAAGGCGATTCCTCAGGGAACTTCACCTGAAACCTATCAGCTATTAAACAAAGCTTCAGGTTTATGTATCCATGATCAGTCTGTTCAGGGGCCTGTCGTTAATAATGATAAGTGGCCGATTATGAGGGCTTGTGCATCTACGAATGCGCAGCGTTGGTCATTTAGTGCAGGGGATCAAAGTATTTATCGACCAGTAGGGAGTAATGATCGCAGGTATATGTGCATAATTTCGGGCAAATGGATTGATTTACGTAATGGTAATTGCAGTTGGGATGATTGGAAATGGTTTTAGTGGTTAATCCACTATTACCATCCCTTTACAAACATTCTCTTGAACGGTACTAAGGTTTCGCATACCTTAGTACCATAATAAAAATAAGGAGACCGGCATGAAAGCCGTTTACGCTGTAATAATCAGCCTAGCTTTACTGCCACAGTGGGGCATGAGCCTCGAATCCCTTGATGAATCTGAGCTGTCCGATGTGACAGGTGAAGGCCTTGGGGCTGTGATTGAAAATTTCTCTTTGTTCACTAAACTGCCTAATCGTCCTGAAAGTGGTGAGCTAACCCTAATTCTTGATGATCATGAAACAGATGACTTAACGGATGATGATGCGTTTATAATAAGTGACATGCGTATTCATCGTGCTGATTTTGATTACGATGCTGTTAATGTCGATTTTTCAACGGCAGGCGGCAACTTTGGTTCTGAAAAATATCCCTTTAAAGCAGGTGATCTTAATCAAGTAAGTTCTATATTGACCGATGCTTCGGGCAAACCTAAATTTACTTATACGGCTTTGCGTACTGAGTTCCCTGGTGGTTCGTTAAAGCCAGAAGATTTAACCCCAGAAATTCTTGAACAGTTATCAGATAAATTCGATTTAAGCTTCCGCATGGATTCTGTTATTGGTAGTCGTCCTGAGGGTGAAAAACGCCGATTTGATTTTAGTGTTGCCATTGAAGGTTTTCGTTTTTATGGCTTTCAGGCCGACACTTGGTCTATTCCTTATTATGGTATCGCGATGACTAATACGATTGGTCTGCTAGCGGATTCAATTGTAATTGGTGGTGATCCTAATGGTGCATTATCAGGAAATTTAACATTGAATGGTATTGATATATATCTACCTAATGGTAGTGCTGACCAACCGATAGTAATAAGTACTGCGAATGTTGATGGTAAAGAGCAATTACAGTTTGAAATGTTACCTTTAACTAAAGAAATTTCTGCGGCCCGCGGTGCTAACTTTCCTAAAGGACATCTTAGAATTAAATCGATTGATTTTGGTGATCCTCGGGATGAAAGTTTGCGAACGGCACTCAAGCCGGGTGGAGACCCTACTGACCCAGAAGCTTATTATTACGCATTTCAGCCTGAATTCGGCAATGTGATCGATATTGAGGGGATTAATATCCAACATCTAAGAATAACAACACAGGATATTTAAGATGATATATAAACCTTCTTTAGTATGCAGTGCTTTATTGTTGGCTCTTCCTCTATTGGCGCAGGCAGACTTATCAGCAATGGCCGATACTGATATGCAGTTAGTATCGGGAAAGGGCATTGAAATTGATGCAAATGTTGATTTTTCCCAAGATACGACTGTCAGCTATGCAAATTTAGCATGGGGCACTGATGCTACTGACGATACTTACATTTCATACCGCCAAGTAATTGTTGATAGTTCAGGAAATAGATTAACCGATAGTGATAATGATGGTTATATTAATGTTTTTGGCGGTGGCGCTAATGTGCAGAAGTCAGATACATTAAATGGATATAACGTAGTCTACAAAAATCCACAAGAGGGTGATTATTTAATTAGAAAGCCTGCTTATATTATGTTGGGTGAAATCAGTGGTGGCATTAGTTTTACGGGCTTGAAGTTTGATTTCGTTAGTGACTTTGGATATGACGAAGCAATGCCTTTAAGCGCTGAAAATAAACCAAGGCCTGCTATGAAGTGGACTTTGCCTGATCAAATAAATTTTAAGAATTTTGAGATTTCTGGCGTATATGTTAGTACAGACAGTGTAATTGATCGTACCGATAATAAATTGATGGGCGTTCGGTTGGATGGACCTATCTATATGCCTTCTGCAACCGCAGCTTATGTTTTTGTAACGAGTGATTAAATAATGATAATAATAAAAATCACAACTCTTTTCCTTTTGTTAGTCACTGCTTGTTTTAGTAAAGCGGATATGACATCGATAAGTGATGACGAGTTAGGTGGTCACTTTGGTCAAGCTTTGTTTCGATTAGATGAAACTAATGGTGTTGCGCAGCCAGACGGTACGTCTCTAGATTTCACAAAGTTAACGTTAGGCCTGAAAATCGAGCAGAACGTAACTATCGATAGAGTTTCTGCTGGACGATTCTACCGTCCTGATGGCGGAACAAATGCTTTTGGCTCTGAAGCTGACGCAAGTGCGGCTTGTATTTCATCTAAAATTTGTTATTACGATCAATTAAACCCTTGGAATTGCTCTAGTGAAAAATGTGGCGGGTTTGATGATACTTTACATGTAGCGGCTTTGTTATACGGTACAACTTTTGATGATTTGACGGGCTTTGGTACGAAAGAATTCTCAACTTTTCAAAGTGGATTTGATCCAACAAATGATAGAACAAATGTCGATGTAATACTGCGAGATGTGACCTTGGGTTATGTAAACGATGGGACAGGAGAGTTAGTTGACGCAGTTGTCGAAAATCCCTACATCGAACTGGCTTATGGTAATAATAATGGAATACGAAGTGTTGAAGGTTTTCGCTTCGGATTTGAAAATCAAAATGGGATAATGGGCAACGCTATTGATGTCTTCTCTGGATTTCTGGTACCTCATGCCGTTATGAAAATCGTAATTCAATTAGGTCCTATTGAATTACCTGCGGCAGACTTGAATATCGATCCTTGGGTAGGTGGCGTTCGTACAGCTGCTTATATTGACCCTAATAAATCTGTTGTAAATAGTTGTGTAGGTTTGGCATGTGGTTTTATCGGTGAGTTAGCTGCCGGTGGTGACCCTAGTACGCCACAAGGTTTGTCTCTAGCCTCTCCTGAAGCTCAGGTTTTTCCATTACAAAGTGTTGGATTAGTGAACGCGCAAGGCTTCTTTTTAACCGTACAGAAGAAACCCGTTCAGTGGCCTGATTTACCGACGGGTACACCAGAGGTCGCTTTACCGGGTGTTTGGATTAATATGGGTGGCGGTAATAGTGGCTTGCAAGTGGAAAATACAGCTTCTTGGCACCCCGATAATTATTTTCCAGGACATCCATTAGATTCAGTCTATTTACCGAGTAATAATACGAATAATGGTTATTACTAGTAGGGTATAATCAGGTATATTTAGAGTTAAAGTTTGGCAGACATAAAAATAATAATGTGGAGAAGCCAATGTTTAAAATTATTTTAGCGGTCATGGTATTTAGCTTGGCGGCTTGTAGTGATAATTCAAAAAAATCCTCATCGGCTCCTGCAGCGGATAAGGTAAATGAAAGTTTAGCTGTATCGCAGAGTTCTGATTTTGGCTTTGTTGTGGATGCTAACTTACGAGCGTGTCTGGATGATTCTGGAATGACGGTTGAGTCTGTTCATACGTTAGTTTGTTCGGGTAAGGGCGTACAATCATTAGAGGGTATGGAGCAGTTACCTGCGCTGGCGAATCTAAATGTAAGCCATAATAATCTATCCGATATTACACCTTTAGCGAATGTTAAAGGCTTACAGGTATTATATGCGACGAACAACAGCATAGAGTCGGTTTCAGCATTAACAGGTCTGCCTGAATTAACTGCAATTTCTTTACGTTCTAATAAGCTTTCAGATGCTGATGTTTTTTATACTCTGCCGCAATTAAAAAAGCTGTACCTACAAGGCAATGCTGAATTGGATCTTGATGTTAGTAAGCTTGCACAAGTAATTGTTGCGATTTAATAAACGAAAATATCAGTCTTTACCCCTCATATTTCAAATAAGCCCCGATAAGGGGCTTTTTTGTGTTCAGAATCTAAGTTAACCTGCGTTCTTTCTTTTAATGTTCTATATTTAGGACAATCTGCGGTATAGGCCTTATCTGTGTTAGATCTCAATCAATTAGCCATTTTTATACGTGTTGTCGACGAAGGTAGCTTCACGGCAGCAGGTAACGCACTAAACGTCCCTAAGTCGCGCATAAGCCGCATGGTTGCAGACTTAGAGAGTAATCTAGGCGTCCGCCTGCTGCAGCGCTCGACGCGCCAAATTAGCCTCACTCAGGTGGGGGCTGATTATTATAATAACTGCAAACACCTTGTAGCTGAGATTATGGAAGTGCATACGGTTATCTCTGATCGCCAAGATCACCCTCATGGCATTTTACGCATTGCAGTGCCTATGGTGGTTGGCAGTGGTATTTTTGGTCGTTTCGTTGCCCATTTTCAGAAACTCTACCCTGAAGTCAGAGTTGAAATCTCGCACACTGACCGGCAGGTTAACTTGATAGAAGAGAAATTTGATCTAGGTTTATTTGTCGGAGAGCTACCAGAATCATCTCTAGTCGCACGAACCATTGCAGTGACTGAAACCATTGTTTGTGCATCGCCAGAATATCTTGCAAAAGTGGGTCAGCCTAAGAGCCCCCATGAACTTGCCAACATGGATATGGTTAGAATTGGTGAGGGGATGCAAAGTGAAAGCCATCACTTCACACATTCTTCAGGGGAAGAGTGTGATGTTAAATTCGAACCTACTATTGTCACGAACCATATCGCAGCGGCGCTGAATTGCATTGTTCAGGGGGCGGGTGCAGGGGCTGTGCCTTTATTCATGGCAGGCGAGTATATTTTGTCAGGCCGAATGATTCCATTATTCCCAGATTGGCAATTAAAGCCTCAGCCACTGTCTGTGGTATACCCCAGTCGCCAATATCTCTCTTTAAAAGTACGTCGTTTTATTGACTTTTTAGTGGTAGAAGTTGAAGAATTGAAAGCCGCAATTGAAGCACTGCCGACTCCGGATGAGCAGCTCGCCGCTTTAAAAAAATTCACGGATGACAATTAAGTATTGAAGTCGCGAAATGGTCAAAATATTCTAGGCTATTAGATAGAGACGAGTGCGTCATAATTTAATAGCAGGAGCCTTAGGATGAATCTACCTTGTAAAGAAGATTTGACCTACCTTATTGGCTGTTGCCATCAGCCCTCATTCGATTTGTTGAATCAGGGGTCATTATTGGGCATAAAGACTGCATTACTGAGCCAACCCAGTGATGTGGTGTCTCAACCTTCCATTCTGATTTTAGATCAAGATACCCTTTCAAAATACCCAATTGCTCTCTGGAAAACATCCTGTCCAGATGCGCTTTATATCGTTGAACATCCTATTGATGATGATAATTGCTTATTAGTCCCGGTAGGTCTTCCTGATTTATTCTTACGTAATGCCTTAATTAGAGCGATAGAAGGGCTGAGTGTTCAAGATCAGCTGACCCTGAGCCATAAAAATCTGCAGCAAGAGCATGAACAAATTACTCGTTTATTAGATGTTGGTCAGGCGCTATCAGCAGAGCGCGATCATCATGCCTTATTAGTTCGAATATTAACGGAAGCTAGGCATATGGCCTGCTGTGATGCGGCTTCGATTTTCTTAATAGATAGGCACTCTGGTAAACAAGAAAATCATTCCCCAGATCTTGTATTCAAGTTAACCCAAAACGACTCTATTGAATTTGATTTTGAGGAGCAGAGATTCAGTCTTGATAATCGTTCTGTAGCGGGTTATTCAGCGCTAACCGGTGAAATTGTTAATCTGGATGATGTTTATAATCTGCCTAGCGCTAGTATTTACAAGTTCAACTCCTCTTTTGACAAGAATATGAATTACCGAACCTGCTCTATGCTGGTGATTCCTATGCGTAATCATCAAGGGCGAGTGATAGGGGTTATACAATTTATAAACCGTAAACGGGATGTTAACGTTGCGCTGATTAGCCCCAGTATCGCTCTAGCGGAGGCTATAAATTTTGATGATCAAGTCATTCCCGTATTACAGGCCTTGGCCAGTCAGGCTGCGGTGGCGATTGAAAATAACTTATTAATTGATCGTGTTAATACACTGTTTGATGGCTTTGTAAAAGCCTCAGTGCGAGCCATTGAGCAACGAGATCCAACCACTAGCGGGCACTCTTTCCGTGTCGCAGAATTGACCTGTACTTTGGCAGAAACCGCAGGTAGGTGTGAAGTTGGGCAATTCAAAAATATGCACTTTAACGCCGATGAAATGAAGGAGCTTCGCTTTGCGGCGTTGCTGCACGACTTTGGTAAGGTTGGGGTGCGTGAGCACATACTAACAAAAGCGAAGAAGCTCTCTCCTGATGCGTATGGACAATTTATCTATCGAATCGCTTGGGAAAAAGAACGTATTGGTAACTTTTATCTAAAACAAAAGCTGGCTCTATTAAAACAACAGAAACTTTCTTCTGAGGTAGAAGAAAAGTTAACCCTAGAAGAAGCGATTAAGTTACAGCGTTTGAACGATTATATGCAAGCGGTGGCCGATGCCAATGAGCCTAGCCTGTTAGCAGAAGGAACGTTTGAGCATTTAAAGCAAATACGAGAATATGTGGTTGAAGATGTGAATGGTAATTCGAGAGGGTTAATTGATGAGCTGGAGTTTGGAGCATTGTCAATTAAGCGAGGAAGCCTAACGGCGGATGAACGTATTGAAATAGAAAGCCACGTGAGCCATACCATCGAATTCTTAAAAACTATTCCGTGGACTCCAGAACTGAGTAATATTCCTAAAATTGCCGGCGCCCATCATGAAAAACTCAATGGCTGTGGTTACCCCTTCGGTCTAAAAAGCCCAGAGATTCCCTTGGGTGCGAAGATGATGGCGGTATGCGATATCTTCGATGCCTTAACCGCAACGGATCGCCCTTATAAAGCAGCGGTACCCCTCGACAGAGCATTGTCTATTTTGCAAAGCGAAGTAGAGTGCGGGCATATTGAGCCTGAACTCGTGCAATTATTCTCGGACGCGAAAGTCTATCGTGTGCTGGATATATCCTGATTTCTTATTAGACGTGATAACCCACATCAATCTAGCTGTAACAAACCTGTCATAAAACTGTAGTAACTTTCCCTCAAATCATTTTGAAATTGAATTTTTGGGGTAAGTTATGAAATCCAAATTCGCACCATCCTTATTCGGTGCTATCTCGTTCGTTTCCGCTGTTACTGCTAGCTTAGGTGTTATGCAAGTACAAGCGGGTGAAACTGTATTCTATGTGACTGAAGATGGAAAGCCCGTCAGTGACTTAGCAATCACTGTTGATGGCAAGCAGAAACTAGTCCGCAGTAATGGCTTCATTAGTTTTGATGTTGATGCCGGTAATCACCAGGTTGAATTTAGTCAACTAGGTGAATGGGCAGGGGACGTAGAATTCAAAACGTCCGCAAATCAAAATGCCGAAGTGCAAGTCGAGTTGGTTGCTGGTGAAGCCTTAGCAGACGTAAACGTTTTTGCGGAAGATGCAATCGCAACAGGCACATTATCAGGTTACTTAATCTCTGATGAAACAGGTGCTGGGATTGTTGGCGCAGTCGTTAGTCTGACAAAAGAATTATCGGTTGCAACGAATCAGCAAGGTTATTTCGAATTCGACGTGCCACGGGGTGCTTACGAAGTGATGATTGACCATAAAGAATATGGTCAAAAGAAAATTCGTAATTTAAGAGTGCTGGCCAACGTTGCTACCGAAGTGAGTGTCGACATGAGCATGTCGGGTGATGGCGTCATTGAAGAGGTTGTTGCTATTGGTACTTATGTGGCTGACTCAGTGACAGCCCAAGAGCGAGATTCTAGCGCAGTACTTGACTCCATTGGCTCCGAACAGTTTGCTCGCTTTGGTGATTCTAATGCAGCCTCCGCTTTAAAACGTGTTGCAGGTGTTACGATTTCTGATGGTAAATATGTGGTTGTACGTGGTTTAAACGAGCGCCATACAGCGGTTATGTTGAATGGCGCTTCTTTGCCAAGCCCAGATCCTTCACGTCGCGTTGTTCCTTTAGATATTTTCCCATCAACGATTCTTGATGGCATTGATGTTCAAAAGAATTTCACCCCTGATGTTTATGCTGATTCTTCTGGCGGTGCGGTAAAGCTGACGACGAAGAAATTCCCGCAAGAGTTTGAAGGGAAAATTTCTGCCTCATTAGGTTATGTCGATGGATTAACCTTATCTGAGAGAGAGGTGCAGCAAAGCGAAGGTTTGGATTTTCTAGGTTTTGGCTCAGACGGTGATCGTGCTTTACCAAGCAGTAGTTCGATTAATCAACTTCCTTCGAATTTTGGCACAGAAGAAACAACCATCGCACCGAATACTTCAATTGAGCTCAGTGTCGGCGATACCTTAGCGGATAATAATGATTACTCTGTCGGTTATACCAGCTCAGTTAAATATTCGAATGAGTGGTCAAAGCAAGAGAGGAAAAGTAACAGCTACATCTTAGAAGGTGGGAAGCTGGTGAGTGATGATGAGTACGAAGAAGAACGCATCTCGAATAATATTAATTTAGGTGCTGGTATTTCATTCGGTTTAATTACTGGGGATCATGAATTCAGCAGTAATAGTATGATATTACGCCAAACGTTAGTTGAAAATAATATCAAAAAAGGCATTGGGGGTGATCAAGATCTACAATCTATTGGCTACAAATTAGGCTGGTACGAACGCCAGTTTTTATTCCAGCAGTTCGCTGGGGATCATTACCTACCAGAAGTTCTAGATACCGAAATAAAATGGCAGGCTTCGTTCTCTCAAGCTTCGTTAAATGCACCTGACGAAAGAAGTTATACCTTTGAACGAGATCCAGAAGAAGAAGGTGAATTGTACGAGTTGACTTGGAGTCAAGTTGATCGAGTTTATAGTGAACTGACGGATACCAATACTGATTTTAGTATGGATCTATCTAGCTTAATGTTTGCCAATGATTCGCTAGAAGCTCGTTTAAAATACGGCGTTAGCGCATTCTCTCGAAAACGTGATGTTGATGGAAGCCGAGTAGGCTATATATCGACGGGTAATACCAGTGCCTATGCTGGAAATTTTGATATCGATTATATTATTGATGATGGTTCAGCCCAGGGTCGTATTGAAACTCAAGATGAAAGTGCAGAGGCAGATGATTATGACGCTACGTGGGATCTAAACAGTTATTATTTATCGACTGACTTGAATATGGCCGAATATTTTAATGTTTTATTGGGTGTTCGTGCTGAAAAATCTGACATGATCGTCAATACAACGGCGACAGGTAATAGTTCGGAACCTATTGAAGCTGTGGTAGAAGATGATGATGTTTTTCCAAGCATCTCAGCAACGTTTCATGTCCATGAAGAAGTTCAAATAAGAGCTGCGTATTATCAGACTAAAAACCGACCTGATTTTAGGGAGTTAGCATCGGCACAATACGTTGATCCAGACAGCGGTGATATATTCAGCGGCAACCCTCGCTTGGTCAGTGCTGAAATTGATAATATGGATTTAAGAGCTGAATGGTATTTTTCTGATAGCGAAAGTATTTCTTTAGCGTATTTCACTAAAGACTTTACTAACCCTATTGAAAAAACATTGAGTACCGGTGGCGACGTTTTTACCTTTAGAAATGGAACTGAAGGTGAAATATCAGGTATTGAATTTGATTTTAGAAAAGACATCGAGTTTGACAATTATTCGACTTTTGTTGCGGGCAATTTGGCGCTCATCGATTCAGAGGTTGAGTTGGAGGTTGATACCGTTGTTAAGAAGCAGTCTATGCAAGGGCAGGCAGATAAACTTGCTAACGTACAGTTGGGCTTTGATCATTTGGCGACAGGTGTTGAAGCAACCCTAGTGATTAACCATCAAGGAGAATCATTAGATACCGTCGCTCCCGGTACGTTGCCTGATGTTATGAGTGAACCTAGAACAGAAGTGAATTTTAATATTAAGAAAGAAATATTCGAAGACAGTTCAGTGCGAATGAAGGTGAAGAATATTACGGATGAAAAGGTTGAATTGACCCAGGGTGGAAAAAACTACCGCAGCTATCACAAAGGCATGGAAATTAGTCTTGGCTTTAGTATGAACTTCTAATATTGAGAAGGTGTTTGTTGAGTTTTTTATAGGCCGCATTTGCGGCCTTTTTATTGTTGAAATAAAACTGAAATTATTTGTTGAATTATGATTGTTTTAACATAACTGTCATAAACTATCGCTAATCTAAACCTACTTAAGAAGAACAAGAAAATCACATTCACATGTATTTTCAAACGACATTAAATTTTAAATTATAACTAAAGTGAAGTAGGAAGCTAATATGAGAACTATGATGAAAAACGGAATAGAGCTTAAAAAATTAACCTTAGCAATGGCTATCGCATCAACTAGTTTATTGACCGCGTGTGGCGGAAGCAGCAGCGGTGGCGGTAATGATCCAGCACCGGTAGATACATCTTATCTTCGCGATAGCACGACAGTGGTTGTAGGCGAAACTTGCGCAACGGTTGGTAAGCAATCTGGTCAGGAAATTCAATTGGCAGATGGTTCTTGGAAGCCATGGTGTGAACTTGAAGGTACTATTTCTGAAAGTGCTCAGTTAACGGCTGACAACGCATATCGTCTTGTCGGTTATGTAACAGTGGGTAAGGGTGGTGTTGATCTAGAAGCAGAAGATGGCGCGACAGAGGCTGAAACTAAAGCGGCTGTTCAGAGTGCTGGTGTTACGCTAACGGTTGATGCGGGTGTTAACTTCCGTTCAAGTGGTCGTGGTAGTTTAATTATTGCACGTGGCTCTGAAATCGCTGCCAACGGTACTGCTGTTGCACCCATCATCATGTCGTCAAAAGATGAAGGCTATGACGGTCAGGGCGAATGGGGTGGCTTAGTTATGCAAGGCTTTGCTAAAAATAACAAGTGTGGCGAAGGTTCTAACGACATTCTTTGTAATACCGCTGATGAAGCTGGTACGGGTTTCCATGGCGGAAACGATGACGCTGATAGCAGTGGTTCTGTTAACTACCTGATTGTTGCTGAAGGCGGTTATGAAGTTCAAACTGACTCAGAAGTCAATGGTATTACGCTTCACTCAGTTGGCTACGGCACAACAATCGAAAACGTGATGGTATTAAATAATGCTGATGACGGTATCGAGTTTTTCGGTGGTGCTGTTAACGTTAAAAATCTTATCCTGATTGATAATAGTGATGAGTCTTTGGATTGGGATGATGGTTATCGTGGTAACGTTCAGTTCTCTTTGATTCGTCAAGGTCTTAACTACGTAGGTGATCATGGTATCGAAGCTGATAACAAAGGTCGTTCTACAATTGCTACACCAACATCGAATCCAACGATTGCTAACGTTACATTCCAGCAAGTAAATGCAACGATTGGCGAAGGCGAAACGGCTAAAAGCGGCGCAGATGATCTTTTCCGCTTCAAAGAAGGCACGGGTGCAACATTAGTGAACGTTGCTGCTGATGGATATACTGAGTGTGTTCGTGTTGGTGGTGCTGATACCGGCCAAACACAACCAATCACATTGACTAACTTGATTGCTGAGTGTGGTTCTTATAGCGATACTGAAAATACCTATCTAGTTCTTAAAGATGATGCGCTAGCGACAGGCATTACGGGTGTACCAGCAACGTCAACAGAAATTACTCTAGGCAATGCGTTCGAAGTAACGGGTGGTGTAGCAACTGTTACTGCAATCACTCCAGTAAGCGCTAACGCAAGTACTAACTTCTTTACTGAAACCAATTACGCAGGTGCGGTTGATCCAGCGGTAACAGCTGCCGAGAATGCTTGGTGGAACTGGGCTTCAGTAGCGATTCCTGCTGCATTTGAATAACGTTTATCGATAGTCCATGAGATATGATGGTTATCTCGTTTTGATTAAGGCCGCTACTTTAGCGGCCTTTTTTTGTTTTTAATTTAGAGTAGTCTCTCTAAAACAAATTTAAGCCGTATTAGCTGTCATCTTTCTGAAACCATTCTGAAATTATTTAGCCATCAATCTGTCATGTAACCTGTTTGTCATATTGCTGTTATATCTTGTTTTGATCAAATTAACAGTGGGTCACTTGAGACGAGTGACTTGTATTTTTCGATTCAAAACGGTGATTATGCAATGCGTACTCAACAGCAGTCTGCAAAAGATAAAATGGTAAAAACAAAATTCTTAAAGAATAGCATCGCCGCTTTTCTTCTTACCTCAGGCGCACTGTTTGCTGCTCCTTCTGCTTTGTCAGCGGAAACGGCGCTTACATCCGTATTAGAGAAGGGTGAGCAACGCGCTGATAAAGCGATTAAGTCACAGCTTAAAATTGATTCGATTGATGCTGATATTCGCGGTGCTGAGCGAGAGTTTCGAGGTGTGAGCAAAGAGATCGAAGGTCTTGAAGTTTATTTGAAACAGCTGAATAAACAGCTAGCCGCACAAGAGTCTGAAAAAACAGAGATTGAAAACAGTATTCGCCAAGTCACGTTAATCGAGCGCCAGATCACGCCTTTAATGCTGCGTATGATTGATGCAATCGATCGCTTTGTTGCGGCCGATGTGCCTTTTCAACAGCAAGAACGTTTAGCTCGCATCGACAACCTTAAA
Organism: Oleispira sp.; assembly: GCA_036960605.1. GTDB lineage: Bacteria > Pseudomonadota > Gammaproteobacteria > Pseudomonadales > Oceanobacteraceae > Oleispira. The sequence goes on from JBALXI010000016.1 coordinate 27,139, forward strand.
GATCTCATGGGCCGTTCAGATGTCACCGTTGCTGAGAAGTATCGCAATGTCATGGATGCTTACCAAAAAGAGATGAGCTATGGCCGTACGATTAAGACCTATCGCGATACTTTAAGCCTTGATGGCATTGAGCGCGAAGTCGACTTCCTACGCGTGGGTCGTATCAGCCTAATGTTTTTATCGTTAGATGGTGAACGTTTGGGTATTTGGGATCAGCAAAGTAAAGAGTGGCAACCACTTGAAGGTGGATACAAGGGTAAGTTGATTGGTGCTTTGCGTATTGCGCGTGAACAAGCAGCGCCTAGCCTTATTAAAATACCGGTTGCAGCGCCTCTACCTTCTACGTTCTCTTCAATTTCTAATTCCAATATCGCTCATGGAACAGTTTCTTATGGGGAAGCTAAATAATGAAAATTTCATCTAGTTTTAATGCCATTAATAAAGCCAAAAAAATAGCATTAAGTTTATGCATTGGCTTAGCCGCATCGGTTGCTTTGACCGTTCCTGCTCACGCTAACCAAGATATCGATCTTGATTCGTTATTAAACTTGGTTAAGCAAGGCCAGGCTCGTGACGACAGTGAATTTAATTCACGCATTCAGCGTTTTAATACCGATAAGCAGCAACAGCAAGCTATGTTGCAGCAAGCAAAAGACCAGCGTTTTTCTCTTGAAAGTGAAAGTGAAACCAAAGAAGCCAGCTTCGCAACCAATGAAACTGATATTTCTACTGCCCAAGAACGTTTAACCAATCGCTTAGGCAGTTTGAAAGAGCTATTCGGTGTGCTTCAGCAAGTAGCAGGAGACAGTAAAGGGATTTTTGAAGGTTCATTAATTACCTCAGAATTAAATGAAAATACGGCGACGGCAGGTCGAGAAGTATTTTTAGGTGAGCTAATTAAAACAGCTGGTTCAAGTTCTAAATTGCCTTCTATTGAAGAGCTAGAACAGCTGTGGTTTGAAATGCAGCGTGAAATGACGATGTCTGGCAAGATTTCTAGCTATCAGGCTGATGTTGTTTTACCCACCGGTGATACGGTTAAAAAACAAGTGGTACGTTTAGGTAGCTTCAACGCGGTTGCTGATGGCAACTATCTTACTTTTGATTTGGAATCACAGAAGTTAGTTGAATTAGCTGCTCAACCTGGTAATCGATATAACGGTCCCGCTGCTGATTTAGAATCTGCTGAATTGACGGAAGGCACAACTAACTTTACCGGTTTTTGGATCGATCCTTCTCGCGGCCAGTTATTAAAAATCATGGGCCAGTCTGCCGGTCTTGGTGAACGCATAGACCAAGGTGGCGTAGTAGGCTATATCATTCTTTCATTGGCGGTTATTGGTGTGTTATTAGCAATCTGGAGAATGATTAAGCTAACGGCGGAAACTGCACGTATGAAGAAACAGATGAAGACCGATGCTGCGAATGATGATAATTCTTTAGGTCGTATCATGAAGGTCTATCAGAAAAATGGCGATACTGATGTTGAAACCTTAGAGCTGCATTTAAGTGAAGCAATTTCTTCCGAAGTACCGAGCCTAACGCGCGGTATTAACTGGATCAAAATCATATCCGTTGTTGCCCCATTACTGGGTTTGTTAGGAACCGTAACCGGCATGATCGATGTATTTGAAACAATGTCGTTATTCGGTACCGGTGATCCTAAGTTAATGGCCGGTGGTATTTCACAAGCTTTGGTGACAACGGTATTGGGTCTTGTTGCAGCGATCCCTTGCGTCTTTTTACACACCATGACGAATAACCGTAGCCGCGCGTTGATCACAATTTTAGAAGAACGTGCGACGGGTATTCTAGCGCGTAAATCCGAACAGCTATCACTAGCGAAGGCTTAATCGATATGTTTACTGCTATAGATCAGGTTACTTTATTTATGGAGCGCGGCGGCGATGTACTGTACGCCTTGCTGTTAGTGATCTTCTTATTATGGCTTTTTATTCTAGAGCGCATAGCGTTCTTCTCTTTCACTTATCGCCCACAGCTAGCAAACGCTGTGAGCGAGTGGGAAGGCCGAAAGGAACGCACCTCATGGCATGCACATCAAGTTAGAGAAGATCTAACGAGTCAGGTAAGGATGTCACTGGAAACGAATATGTCGATGATAAAAATGTTGGTAGGTTTATGCCCACTGTTCGGCTTGTTAGGAACCGTAACCGGCATGATTGAAGTATTCGACATCATGGCATTTCTTGGCAGTGGTAGCCCAAAGGCGATGGCTTCTGGAATTTCAAAAGCAACCATACCGACGATGGCCGGAATGGTCGGCGCGATCACAGGTGTCTTTGCGTTGTCTTTATTACAGCGTTACATCCAGCGCCAAAAAGCTCAACTTGAAGACAAAATGACGTTTGATCATTAATCACTCTTTGTATCAGAGCGTTTTATAAAAAAGCAATCGATGAGTATTTAAAAAGTGCTCAAACGTTTTTAAACATCACGAAGTTAGATTTAAAAAGAGGGTAAAGTTATGAGACGCGGATTCTCGAACTTAGCAGCACAGACAGAAGAAGAAGGCATTGATATTACGCCAATGCTGGATGTTGTATTCATCATGTTGATTTTCTTTATTGTAACGGCATCGTTTGTAAAAGAGTCGGGCATTGAAGTGAACCGTCCTGATGCGAGTACATCCACGGCTAAACCAAAGGCCAGTATTTTAATTGCGATCAATGACCTCGGTGAAATCTGGATCAATAAACGAAAAATACCTGAAGGTCAGGTTCGTGCCAATATCGAGCGTTTACACGCTGAAAACCCACAAGGTACTGTGGTTGTTCAGGCAGATGAAGAAGCAAGAACTAAAACCTTGGTGGCGGTGATGGATGCTGCACGTGAGGCTGGTGTTACTGATGTTTCCCTGGCTACAGAGAAGAAATAGCATGGTATCAACAACGGTAAACCCGAAAGCGCAGCCTTCAATTATAGAGCCTTCAATTATAGAGCCTTCACTGATCGAATCTGCACCAGGGCGATGGTCTGTCGCTTTACTAGTGGCAGCCTTTGCTACTTTTACGGTGTTTTGGATGATGCAGGGATTAATTTCTTCAGGCAACTCCGTTGTTAATGAAGAAAGTTTTGGTCGTTTAATTGAGTTTGTAGATGTCTCGCAAGATGACGATGTGCAAACCAAGCAGCGCAAGGTGAATAAACCACCAACGCCACCTGCAGAGCCACCAAAACCTGATATTCCTAAGCCCAGCATTGAAGCGCAATCAGCCAATGCGTTTGATATGGGTGCGCTGGATCTGTCTGCTGATTTAAACATTGATGCAGGGTTAGCGGGTTCAGGTGGTGATGGCGACTTTTTACCGATCGTTAAAGTAGCGCCCCAGTATCCCAGGCGTGCTCTGCAAAAAGGCATAGAAGGACATGTAACGGTTGAATTTACGGTGACAGCATTAGGTACTGTGGTTGATCCTAAAGTGATCGATGCTAACCCGCCTAATATATTTAATCGAGCGGCTATGAATGCCGCCAAGAAATTTAAATACAAACCTAAAATAGTGAATGGTAAAGCACAGGCCGTCACCGGTGTGCGCAATATTATTCGCTTTGAATTAGATAAAAGCAGTAAACGATAATCACAGCCTCAGGAACTTATGATGAAAGCAGTGAAATTTAAAAACATGATTCTAAATACAAAGCATACGAAAAGCGTATTGTCGTCTTTTGTACTAACCGCTTGTATTGGACTGTCGGTTGTAATATCACCCAGTGTACATGCTGAAGTTAATACGATAGATAAATCAGCTGTAGAAAAAAATGCAGCTGTGAGTGATAAAAAGACAGTCAAAAAAAGGCGAGTTCGCCGAGCGCAAACGATGCGTCCAAAAATCTTTAAAAAATTAGATAAAGTTCGCGAACTTTCTGATGCAAAAGATTATGACGGTGCCGCTTCTATTTTAGAATCTCTATCTAAGGTGAAGCGTAACTCTTATGAAGTGGCGATGACTTGGAATATGCATGCTTACATGAATTTCAATCAAGAAAACTATGCTGCTGCGGCCCAGGCCTATGAGAAAATAATTGCGGGCAAGAGAGTGCCAGAAAGTTTGATGCAAACAACGCTCTATAGTCTTGCTAAGTTGTATCTTATTCAAGAGCAATATAAGTCAGCTTTAATATCTTTGAATAACTGGTTTGATGTTGTTGAAAAACCCAATGCACAATCTTATATTCTACGTGCGCAGGTTTATTATCAATTGGAAAACTATAAGCAAGCTTTGCCTGATGTGAAGCAAGCCATTGCAATTACTTTAGCGCAAGGTAATAAACCTCGTGAAAATTGGTTGTTAATGGAACGAGCGGTGTATTTTCAGAGTAAAGATTATATTTCGATGGAGCGTTGCTTAAAAGACCTTATTGCTTATTATCCTAAGTCGGGCTCGATCTCTCAGTATTGGGTACAGTTATCAGCCATTTATAATGAATTGGGTAAGCCAGAAGCAGAGCTATCGACGCTTGAAACGGCTTATGAGCAGGGTTTATTAATAAAAGAGGCTCAGCTAGTGAGTCTAGCGCAAGCGATGTTAGGCAAAGAAATTCCTTATAAGTCAGCGCAGATAATGTTGACGGGAATGAAAAATAAACACATCGAAGAAACTGCAAAAAATCTTTCGTTGTTAGGGGATGCTTTAATGCTTGCGAAAGAATATGAGCAAGCAATTATTGTAATGGCCAAAGCGGCAAGGTTATCTAATTCGGCCAAAGATTATTATAAGTTGGCTCAAATACATACAGAGCGACAAGAATGGAACGCTGCTTTAACAAATATTGATAAAGCCATTGATAAAAATGACCCTGATTCAAAACAAGTAATTAAAGTACATGAAGCGCGAATTTTAAAAGGCTTGGTTTTGTTTAATATGAAAGATCTATTATTAGCAAAAGCTGAATTTCAGATGGCTGCTGAAACGGTAGAGGCTGAAAAAATGGCAGGTCAGTGGCTGAAGTACATTGCCGGTGAAGAGAAGCGAATCGCATTTCTAGCGGGCACTGAATAGCGCATATTAAATAAAAATAAGGCTGCAGTATTCATTTTTTTTATAAAAAACAATAAATTGATTTTGAGCCTATTTATGAAAATAAATAGGTTTTTTTTGTTTGCAGTCAGGTCATTAAAGGCATAAGTAGGCTTTTACGTGCAAGTAGTAACAAATCATTACATTGAGGGGTTGTCAGATGCCTTCTAAGTCGGTAAAAACGTAGGTACCGATAGAACTTATACTTTGTTCCCTTGAACGAGTATGAATTAGAAGTATTTTGACATAATAACAATTAATATCCGTTGGGCTTAAAACATGACAATTAAAACAGATTTAACACGCCGCTCTTTTATGAAAAGTGCAGCTGCTGGCGCTGGTGCGGTAGCCGTTCCTATGGCTTTAACAGGCTGTGGTGCTGATGACGATAATGATAAAGCACTAGGTGCTTTAACTTTTTCTCATGGTGTTGCCAGTGGTGATCCTCTTACAGATCGAGTAATTATTTGGACTCGTATTACTCCTCAGCGTCCAGATTCCTCCGATTCAGTAGAAGTGACTTGGGCTGTATCTGAAGCCGCAGATATGTCAGCTCCTGTTCAAACAGGGTCTGTTACAACAAATTCGACCAAAGATTTCACTGTAAAAGCAGATGTAACTGGATTAATGGCTAATACAACGTATTACTACCAGTTCAATAATGTAAATACTGATGCGAGTTCTATTGGTGAGACAGTAACATTACCAGAAGGCAATGTTGCTGCAATTAAGCTAGCAGTATGTTCTTGTGCTAATTATCCTGCTGGCTACTTTAATGTTTATGACAAAATAGCTTCTTCTGATGCTGCCGTAGTATTGCATCTTGGTGATTATATTTATGAATATGCTGTCGGTGAATATGGAACGACTGCGAATACAATTGATCAGGGCCGTAATCATAGCCCTACTAAAGAAATTTGGACTTTAGCTGATTATCGACAGCGTTATGCTCAGTACCGTCAAGATTCTATGTTACAGGCGGCTCATAAAGCTAAGCCGTTTATTTGTGTATGGGATGATCATGAGTTAGCCAATGATTCTTATAAGGATGGTGCTGCTAACCATACCGAAGGTGATGAAGGAACTTTTGAAGATCGTCGAAATGCTGCTTTTCAGGCATACCATGAATGGTTACCAATTCGAACGGGTTCTGATGTAAGTGATATTTACCGTCAATTTGAAATTGGTGATCTGGTAAATCTTCAAATGATGGATACTCGACAAATTGCTCGTGATAAGCCTGTTAGTCTTACCGATTTTCCTGATTTGTTCTTGAAAGAAGCTGAAGATGCTGAGAAAGTTAGTGCAGCAGCGGCAGCATTTACTTCAGCAATTGCCTCGTCAAGCAGATCATTATTGGGGGCGTCCCAATATGAAACTGTTGTTTCAAATATGAAGAACAATAGTGCAACGTGGCAAGTATTTGGCCAACAAGTTTTGATGGGACGTATTTTAGTCCCTGCTGAGTTATTGGCATCGATTGATACATTAACCAAAAAAATCGAATCTGGAGCTGATGCAACAGAAGACCAAGCGGCAGTTAATACTGTAATTACGGAATTATACACGCTTAAATTACGTGATAATCAATCTGATCCAACTTTAACCGATGCTGAGAAATCGCGAATTAATACGGTCTTGCCATATAATCTTGATTCTTGGGATGGATATGCTTATGAACGTGAAATGTTATTGATTGAAGCGGTTAAAGCAAAGAAGAATCTCGTTGTATTGGCAGGTGATACTCATAATGCTTGGGCCAGTGAATTACGCTTATTAGAACTGGGCGGGTCTACTGTTTCAAATATTCATGCTGGTGTTGAGTTTGCTACTTCTTCAGTAAGTTCTCCTGGTTTTGATGAATACTTGTCATTGGATGCCGCGACTAAAGTAGGTTTTGAAAGCGCTATCACAGCTTTGGTGGATGATATTCGTTATATGGATGCTAACCGACGCGGATATATGACAGTTGAGTTTACTCAGGCAAAAGCGACAGCAGAGTGGGTATTTGTGAGTGATATTGCAACAAACGAAAATATTACTACAGATAGTAATTATGTTCAGCTAGCAGCAGATGGTGCAACACCAGTACCTAATAAAGCTAAGTTTGAGGTTTTAGCCAATGGACCGACTAACGCGAGTAAATTAGTTCAGGTCGTGTAAGTTAAGCTTTTTATAGATAGCCCTACTAGGTTAAAGCCTGGTAGGGCTTTTTTGTGCCAGTTAATTATGCGAACTTTATGAATAAATGATAAATTAGCTCTTTTGTTATTTGTATTTTATTCAGCGTGGCGCACGGATGTTCAGACTTTACCATTCCAATGATCTTGATGTATTAAAAGAGCTTCTTGTTCACCAAATGAAGCAGGGAGATAGTGACCCTTTTATCCCGGAACAAATCTTGGTGCAAAGCCAAGGCATGGCCCATTGGTTAAAGCTACAAATTGCCGAATCGTTAGGCATTGCTGCGAATATCGAATTCCCCTTACCATCGAGTTTTGTTTGGAAAGTATACAACTCGGTGAAGCCTGATTTACCTGAACGTTCTCATTTTGAAAAAGAGTCGATGACGTGGAAGTTGATGCGTTTATTGCCGACCTTAATTAATGAGAAAGAGAATGAAGAATTGTTTGCTCCCATTGCTCACTATCTCGATGATAATAAGAGTGAAGTTAAAAAGACTGACGATGAAAAAAGCAAAGAGGCTGCTTCGAATGAGAGTGCTACTACTGATCGCTCGAAAATTAACCAGCAGAAAGTCTTTGCTCTCGCTGAAAAGATAGCGGATACCTTTGACCAATATTTAGTCTATCGCCCTGATTGGTTATTAGATTGGGAAGCCGGTAAAGATGAAATTGAAGGTGGGGACATTAGCAACCAACCTTGGCAGCCTGAATTATGGCGTCGTTTGGTTAAAGACAGTGAAGAATTGGGCCACAGCTTATTTCACCGTGCGCGTTTAACCGATCAGCTCGTCGATATTGTGCGTGAAGGTAAAGAAGGGCTTAAAACCCTACTGCCTACTAGTTCGGCTGAGCACCCTGCACGTATCTTTGTTTTTGGTATCGCCGCGTTGCCGGGAACCTATTGGCAAGTATTGAACGCTATTAGTGAGCATGTGGATGTACATTTCTTTTTATTAAACCCTTGCCGTAATTTTTGGGGGGATATTGTTAATGAAAAAACCCGCGCAAAGCTGTTGCAAAAAGACGCCAGTTTAGCGAGTTATTTCAATGTCGGAAATCCGCTATTAGCCTCATGGGGTAAGCTAGGCCGAGATTTTGTCACCCTGACTCACGAAGCCGCGAATGAAGCTGGAAGAGAGCGCTATTTTCAGGATATTGAAGCGTTTGTTGATGTTGCTGAAGACGAAAAAGGATCTGCCAAAAATCTATTAAAAAATATTCAACTAGATTTTTTAGAACTGCGTAATCGCAGTGAAGCAGCCTTTGGTTCAGAAGCACTCGAACATAGCAACGCCAAGTTAGCAGTCGACAAAGATGATCAAAGCATTCAGTTTGTCAGTGCTCATTCACCGTTACGGGAAGTCCAAACCTTATTCGATCAAATGTTAAGTTGGTTTGACCAAGATGCGCTGGCGCAGAAAAATCAGCAAGCAGGACATGAACATTCGGCCCTAAAGCCCAGAGATATTCTCGTCATGGTGCCCGATATTGATATCTATGCGCCTTATATTGAAGCCGTTTTTGGCAGTGCCTCCGATGACTTACGTATTCCTTGGGCGATTGCCGACCAAGCCTTAAACAAAGAAAACTTAATTATTGATTCGTTTTTGCGCTTATTGCAGTTGCCGAGTAGTCGCTTAACGATTACTGACATCATCGAGTTTTTAGACGTCCCAGCCATTGCGCAAAAATTCGACATTGAATTAAAAGATTTAGATCAAATAAAGCATTGGCTAAGTTCAGCGAATATTCGTTGGGGTCTTGATGAGTCTCACCGCAGTGATTTAGGCCTGCCGAGTTGGGATGACAACAGTTGGTTTAAAGGCTTGCAGCAATTGTTACTGGGGTTAGTGATGCCTGATAATGCGCATGCACTGGATCAATATTGGCCGGTGCCAGGTGTTACCGGTAGCCAAGGAGAGCTATTAGGAAAGTTGATGGCGTTCGTTGATCAGCTTAGCCACTGGTATCAGATACTGCATCAACAAAAATCAGTCGAGCACTATTTAAGCCACGAAGAATGGCAGGATCTATTATTACGTTTGATCAGTGATTTTTATCCGCAGCAAGCGCAAGACGAAAATGGTTTAAGTGATCAGTTGGTATTGCAAAAAATACGCGACCAAGTTCAACGCTGGCAGGAAGAGCTGGAATTAGCCGGCTTCAATCGTGAGCTTGATCAAGGCTTGAGCCATGGTGTGATTCTGCAATATTTAACCGGCTGTTTGACTAAACAAGTGGGTTGGCAGCGCTTTCTTGCAGGCCCAGTAAATTTTTGCACCTTGATGCCGATGCGCAGTATTCCTTTTAAAATTGTCTGTATGCTCGGCATGAACGACGTAGATTATCCAAGGCGTGTGCCACCACAAGGTTTTGATTTAATGGCGCAAGGGGCTTATCGCCGAGGCGATCGCTCGCGTCGAGAAGACGACCGCTATTTGTTTTTAGAAGCCGTGGTTGCCGCACAAAATAAACTTTATATCAGTTACCGTGGCCGTGATAGCCGTGAAAATAATGAGCTACAGCCTTGTGTCTTGGTGAGCGAGCTGATTGATTATCTGGCTAATGGTTATGTGCTGAAAGGGGATGAAGACTTGCCCCATAAAGACAGCGAAAAACATTTAAGAAAACATTTAATTAGAGAGCAGTTATTGCAGCCTTTTAATGCGCAATATTTTTCTTCTATTGCAAATGACTCAAAGAGCTATCAAAAACTATGGCAGCAAGTTGCTATTGCGAGTAATGAACTGGCCAGTGACTCTTCGTTAACGAACGATCAACCTGCTAATGACAGCACTTTTGTTATCGCCCCTTTAACCGATGATAGAGACGACAATATTCGACTTTATCCTGAACTTGATGATATCAAACAGTGTTTGATTAACCCGTGCAAGTTTTTCATGCAGCGCCGATTAAAGGTGAATTTAACTCAGTATTGGGATGAAACCGAAGTAGATGAACCGTTCGCCCTGGATAACTTACAAACATACTTATTGAACGAAGCTTTATTAGCGACTCGTTTAGAAGGTCGAGAAGATGTCTTTAAGCAGCAGCAGAAATCGTTAGGCAATTTACCCGCTGCAGGGTTTGCAGATTACCTACTCACTCAAAGTGAAAACAAAATAGCGCCCTTGATTACAGAAATTAGCAGCACGTTCTCTGAAACAGGAGGCCGTATAGGAAAGATGCCGCCTCAAAGCGATAGCTTAATACTTGAGGAGTATCAGTTGAGTGGGCAGCTGGAGCATTTAATTAATCGCGATGATCTTCTTTCTGGCAACACAGATCAAAGCGGCAGCTATCCAAATAACGTTCAGCAGGTTTTCCATTTTCGCAGTGGCGGTTTCAAAGCTAAGCAGATCATTAATCTCTGGTTAGAACATTTATTTGCCTGCGCTACCGGTAGGAATATGGGTAACAGTATTGGGCTAGGCATTAATAAAGAAGGCGAGGTCGATAAATGTGAGTTTACGGCAGTCAATCCTGAAATGGCCCAGCACTATTTATTAATCCTGATTGAATTTATGAATCAATGCTATCGCCAGCCACAAGTGTTCTTTTTGCAATTAGCGTTTAGTTATTTAACCGCTGCTGCGGAAAAACAAGAGGGTGTTTTAGACAAGGCATTAGACAGTGAATTCAGCGAACTTAATGATGAATTTGTTCAGCGCTGCTTTGCTCAAACGATTGCAGACGATCATGTGAAATTTCTATCTGACCATAAAAGCTTGTGGCAAGGGCTATTAGCGCCGCTACTGGATCATAGAGTCAGTGATGATGCTGATGAAAAGGAGGACGCATCATGAAAATTTTACAAGCTGAAAGCTTTCCTCTGCTAGGAAAAAGCCTTATCGAAGCCAGTGCCGGTACGGGTAAAACCTATACCATTGCCAACTTATATCTGCGCGTTTTACTCGGAGATCACTCACTGGGTTTAAAAGCCGTTGACCGTATTTTAGTGGTTACCTTTACTCGAGCTGCGACCGAAGAATTACGTGGCCGTATCCGTGATCGTATTCGTGAACTTTATGAAGATGTATTGCGACTTGAGCAGGATCCAGAAAATCCCGTCGATAGTGAGGTAAAGGAGTTAATCCTACGTACTCAGGATAATTTCTACAGTGAAGAGCAGCCCAAGAAAATGGCGCTTACCGACTGGCTACAAGCTAATTTATCGCAAATGGATGAGTCGTCGGTTTTTACAATTCATGGTTTTTGCCAGCGTATATTAAAGCAGTTCGCCTTTGACAGTGGTGTCGGTTTTGAATCAGAAATGATTTTAGACGCGCAAGAATACCTAAGGCGAGCAGCGCAAGATTATTGGCGTGAGCTTGCTTACCCAATGGATCAGGAACAATTAACCGCGTTACTCGGGCAGATCTCTAGCCCAGAAGATGTATTCTGGAAAGTCCGGGGTTGGTTACAGCAAGACGATATCGAGTTATTACCCGCGGCAAAGTCGAATCTAGACTTCTCAAGTGCATGGACAAAGGCTAAATCAAGTTATGAAGCCGCAGTAACGGTCTGGCAAGAATTACCAGAACAAGACCTTAATGACTTAATTGAAAACTCTGGCGTCGATAAGCGCAGTTTCTCGAAAAGTACGCGTCCTAAACGAGTTGCGGCCGCGAAAGCTTTCTTTTCTGCTAGTGCGCATTTTACCGGAAAAGTCCCTAAAGATGTTTTAGAGCTAGGGCAAGAAAACTTATTCATCAAAACTAAAAAAGGTGAAGCTCCGCAGCATCAGGCATTTTGTTTAATCGATGAACTCGTTAATGATTGTGAGCAGATGGCAGCGGTATTGCCGCATCATATGTTGGCGCAGGTGAAGGCTAAGTTCTGGGCATCGATGGAACAAGCGAACTTAATGAATCCCGATGATTTATTACGCTTGTTAGCCAATGCTTTACGCGGCTCTCATGGGGAAGCGCTGGCTGAGCATATTCGCCAACAATATCCTTTTGCCATGATTGATGAATTTCAAGATACCGACAGCTTGCAGTATGAAATTTTTAATCAAGTCTATAGCAACGAAGAAAGCTCTGGACTGTATATGATCGGCGATCCTAAACAGGCGATTTACAGTTTCCGCGGGGCCGATATTTTTACTTACCTGCAAGCGGGTAAGTCATTAGAGGAAGACAGACGTTTTACTCTGAATAAGAACTGGCGCAGTCATAGTGATCTGGTATCCGCGACTAATGAGTTGTTTTCGCGTCATAGTGAACCTTTTGTTTTACCCGGTAAAATCGAATTTCAGTCGGTGCTGTCGGCGGGAAAATCGGATAAAAACTTCTTTCATTACCGTGGCCAAGATAAATGTGCTCCTCTGCATTTGTTATTAAACTCAGAAGGCACTAATCGCGATCATGGTCGCTATAACGCCGCTGAAATGTGTGCCAAAAGTATTCAGAACTTATTGCTAAAAGGCTGTTTGGTCTCAGATAAAGACAGCTCAGAAGAGAGTCCGAGCAGCGTCGGTGCTGGTGATATTGCTGTATTAGTGCATAACCGTAAACAAGCCAAGCTAGTGAAGAATAATTTAAAATTGTTGGGTATTAATAGCGTATTTTTATCTCGCGACAGTGTTTTAAATTCGATTGAAGCACGAGATTTATTACGCTGGCTCAATGCCATTGCAGAACCTCAAAATGAGCGACTATTACGCAATGCGCTAGCCTGTGAAAGTTTGGATTATGGCGCTCATTATTTAGCGTCGTTATTAGAGGATGAGGCGCGCTGGGAAACGGAACTGGCTCAGCTCTATCAATTACGTGAACGCTTTAACCAGCGTGGTGTAATGGCCTTTCTCATGGCTTGGCTAGAAATGAAGCCAGCGGCTCTTGATGACGGAGCGCAGGATGGCGAGGCAGAACCTTTGGCGGTGCGTTTGCGCAAACAGGCTGATGGCGAACGTAAATTAACCAACTTCTTACACCTAGGTGAAGTTTTACAGCATGCCAGTCGCGAACTGGGTATTCAATCGGGATTTTATAACAGCGATGGTAAGGGCTTATTAACCTTGCTGCGCTGGTATTCTGATCGCTGTCAAAATGCGTTGTTGAATCAATCGGAAGAGCAACAGATACGCTTAGAGAGTGATGCCAATCTAGTTCAGATTGTTACCATTCATAAGAGTAAAGGCTTGCAGTACCCGGTTGTATTTTTACCCTTCTGCTGGGATGAAGATAATAACGCGGTAAGGTTTGATGCGGTTTATCATACGGAAAAGAAAGGTGACGGTGATGATAAATCGGTATTAACCATTCATACCAAGGCCGATAATGAGGCTAAGAAAAAACATGTGGCGGAAGTGCGCGCCGAAGCCATGCGATTGTTGTATGTGGCGCTAACCCGTGCTGAGCAAGCGTGCTTTGTGCAGCTTGAGAATATCGTAAAGCAGCTGAAAGGTGGCCCGAAAGGATTGTTAATGAATTCGGCCATTGGTTATTTGCTAGAGCAAGATGCTGTCAGTATCGATGCTTTGAAAGAGCGATTTAGTGAAGTGATTACTGATGGGAAATTATCCGTCAGTTATTACACAGATTGGTTAACCACGATGGACAGTATTCCATCCATCGAAAAGGATCAGGTCGAAGAACAAACAGAACTAAGCTTGGCTAAATTTCACGGTAAGGTTTGGGATAACTGGCGCTTAACCAGTTATAGCCAGTTAGCCAAGTTGGATACCGAGCATAATCAAGGACATGCAGAAAACGATCATCATAGCGATATCGTACTCGGTTCAGGCAGCCAGTTTGATACGGACGCCGAGACCCTATCGTCGACGCTGAATGATAGTGAAATGGATGCTGAAGACATAGCAACTGAAGAAGCAGATTCTATTAAAGGGTTAACGCCCTTTGATTTCCCTAGGGGGGCAACTCCCGGAACTTGCTTGCACGGTATTCTAGAGAATTGGGACTTTGTTGATGGTGATCAGTTGTCCGAGCAGGTGGGTAATCAATTAAAGTTTTATGGTATCGATGACGAATATTCCCCTATGTTGATTGACTGGATGCAGCAGGTAGTGGGCCAGCCTCTTGTAGAAGCTCAGTGTTGTTTAGCCAATGTGAGTGAAAGTAATCGCTTGGTTGAAATGGAATTTTATCTGCCGATGACCGAAATTCGTGCCTCGGGTATTATGCCGTTATTAGACGGACGTCGCTTAGCCTTTCAGCCCATGCGAGGTCAGTTAAAAGGTTTTATCGATTTAATATTCCGTCAGGACGGTCGCTATTATGTGGCCGATTATAAATCGAATTACCTCGGTGATCAGATCAGTGACTATCAGCCCGGCGCTTTGACCGAGGCGATGGAGCATCATCAATACGATTTACAGTATTGGATCTACAGCATCGCAGTGGATCAATATTTGAGCCATCGTATTCCCAATTATGATTATGAAACGCATTTTGGTGGTGTTTATTATTTCTTCTTGCGGGGAATGAACGGTAAGTCCGATGGCGAGGGTGTATTTTTTACCCGTCCCGAAAAATCTCAGCTAGACAAGTGGCGCAGCTGGTTACTCGGGGTTGAGTCTTCTAAAACGGCTAACGTATCTGAATCTACTGAGGTTTCTGATGATAATGTGGATGCAGATGAAAATAATCAAATGGGGTTGTTCTAATGACGAATATTAATGCGGCTCCTATAGATTCGAATGTTACTGATTTGAATACGTTTGATGTAAATATGAGCAGAAATTTAAAACCTTGGCTCAAAACAGTGTTCGAGAAAAATCCGCAAACAGAAGGTCAAAGCAGTGATTTTAATTTAAAAGCAATCGATCTAGAATTAGCCAATAGCTTGTGTCTGAATGAAATAACGCTATCGAAAAAGCAGGCTAATAAGCTTACAGAAAATAATATTGTAAAAGATCATGATGAAAGCAGTCTTAAGCTTTATGCTTTTTTGATTATTAAGTTAAGTCAGGCGTTAAGTCGTGGTGAAGTCTGTATTGAGTTAGCGCAGTTGTATGATGTTCAGCAAAAAACAGGTGTTGCACTTGCTGATATTAATGGCTATCTACAGCATTTTACTACGATTCATACGATTGAAATTTCAAATGCTGAAACAGATTTAAGCTCGCTAGCCAAACAGAATCCTTATGAGCTGGTGGTTAATTATCCTTTAGTCGCAATGCAAGGGCGGCTCTATTTTTCTCGTTATTGGTTTTACCAGCAGCAGGTTTTTTATTCGATAAATGCTCGCTTAACGGATCAGCAAGCTGCACTGATTGAAACCGGCGCCGATAGTGAACTGAGTAAGAATCTTCAGGCTTTGTTTCCTAAACTAGTCGATGAAATAAAGAAGAATGAAGAGTCTCAAATTGCACAGCCTAACTGGCAAATGTTAGCCGCGGCCAGTGCCTGTATTAATCGCTTTAGTGTGATCACGGGCGGCCCAGGTACCGGTAAAACGACCACGGTCACGCGTTTGTTAGCCGCACTCATCAGTCAGCAACCTAACTTACGTATCGCACTTGCAGCGCCAACGGGAAAAGCAGCGGCGCGTTTAGTTGAATCTATTTTGGCGGCGAAAGCCACGCTCGCTGAGACGTTTCCTTTGGCCGCGAAAATTCCCGTCACCAGTTTTACCTTACATCGTTTATTAGGTTGGCGCCCGAATGGCTTTTCATACAATCATAAAAAAACCTTACCGTATGACCTGGTGATCATCGATGAAGCTTCCATGGTTGATTTACCGATGATGGCGCAATTAATGGAAGCACTGGGTGATCATACGCGTTTGATCTTATTGGGCGATAAAGATCAGTTAGCCTCTGTAGAAGCAGGCAGTGTGCTTGGAGATTTGTGTGATAGCGGTGTGATGGTGAATGGCTATCATGCTCATGGATTGCAGATAGAAAGAGCAAGGCAGCTAGAAGAGCTTTGTGGGCTTCCCAGGGGGAATCTAAATGAGTATGTCGAAGCTGATGCTCCGTTAATGGCCAATAGTTTAACCCAGCTAAGAGTGAGTTATCGTTTTACCCACGACTCAGGTATTGGCAAGCTTGCGGCTGCGGTAAATGCAGGACGTTTTGAACAAGTTCAGAAAAGCTTTCAGCAGTATGACGATATTAAGCGTTATGGCTGTTTAGCTACGCCTTTTAGCAAAAATATTTCGGCGGAAAGTATTGCGGCCGAGCAGGCTTGGCAGCAGCAAGTTATAAGCGGCTACAGTCATTACCTCACGGCGATCGAGCAGGGTATTAGCCCGTATGAGGTATTGCAGTTATTTAATCAATTTCAATTATTATGCGCGTTACGCCAAGGCAGTTCAGGTTTAAATGCACTGAATGAACGGGTGCAGAACTTACTGCAAGGGCGAGGGCTGTTAAGCATTGATAGCAGTGCGGTTTCCATGGAACAAAATCGTTGGTATGTCGGTCGGCCAGTGATGATCAGTCGCAATGATTATGAACTTAATTTATTCAACGGCGATATCGGTATTGCGATGATGGTCGCTGGTAATGATGGCCGCGAAGAATTAAGAGTCTGCTTTGTTGCAGGTGATTCGAGTGCTTCTAAATCTGCTGCCTCTAAGTCTGGTGCCTCTAAGTCGGGTACTGCGGGTTCTAAAGTCCGCCAGTTATTACCGACCCGTTTGCCGGCGCATGAAACCGCTTTTGCGATGACTGTGCATAAAAGCCAGGGTTCTGAGTTTGCGGATGTGGCGCTGGTACTACCTGAGAATTACTCCCCCGTGATTAGTCGTGAATTAATTTATACGGCTATTACTCGTGGTAAGAAGAGCTTTTCTTTGTATTCAAATGATGAGGTTCTAACGGCTGGAGTACGCTCACGGATAGAGCGGGCGAGTGGTTTACGGGATTTACTGTTTAAATAAAGGCATGTTTTTTCTTCGTGTTCTCCGTGGTGAAATGTTTTTATCTTTTAGTTAAGACAAAAGAAATTTACCACAGAGGACACAGAGCGCTGCGCTTCACAGAGAAGAGCAAGAGAGAGACGTAAAAATAAAAGTAAAAGTAAAAGATCTCAGGTCAGTAACTGTTTTGTGTCAGAAAATCAGTTCAGTTTTTAGCTATATCTTTGACCTCTTACTTTTCCTCTGTGTTCTCTGTGCCCTCTGTGGTGAAACGCTTTTATTTTTTCTCTTTTAGCTCAGCACTTCAAACTTAAGCTGCGCATCTTTTTCTAGGCGCTCAATTAAGCGATCGCCTAATAAAGTAGAAGTCGTCCAGAAGCCACCTTCTTTATCCGCTAATAATTCTTTGTCGAGTGCTAAGCAAGCACCGACTTGGCCCAGCATCTGGCTGGTGGATCCGTAACCTGGATCCCCTTGGCCTATTACCTTGGTACGGATTTCTTTGCCAGCAGGGGTTTTACCGATAAAGCGTATATCGTAGTAGCCTTCGATTTGTTCTTTTGGTGTAGGGCCTTCACCGGGCTTTGGTAGGACATAGTTTGATAATACCCAGCGAGTCGGTTTCAGCGCAGCGCCAATAAAGAAAGCACCTAAACCAGCAACGATTCCAGTGGCCGTTAAGCGACCTTTAAAGCCTTTGCCGACTAGCATGGCTTCGTCATATTTAAAGTCGGTACCGTAAGGGCTTCCCAGGAGTGCATTTGAACGGAAGACAATGCGAGTATTGATGCCGGCCATAATAAAAGGCGCGGTCCAACCATTGAAGTTTTTATCAAAAATAGGTTTTTTGGTATCAAATTGGCGAGCTTTATAGCCATGATCTTTTGGGCAGATTAAATAAGGATTCACCAGGTCTTTACGCAAGGCCGGGTCTTTCATTACTTCTTCAGTAATATTCAGCACACTCGCAATAGTACCGCCTGAGGCTCCACCTTTTGCCGCCTTCACTCGCATGGAAATATTATTACAGTATTCGCCGAAAGACTTCTTCGCTTCTTTTTGAGTGAAATAAACACCCATATCAGAAGGGATTGAATCGAAACCACTGCAATGAACTATACGAGCACCACTGGCTTTCGCGGCAACTTCATATTTCTTCAGCATACGATCAATCCACTGAACTTCACCAGTTAAATCACAATAATCGGTACCTGACTCCGCGCAGACTTTGACTAACGCTTCACCATAAAGGGCATAGGGTCCAACGGTTGAGATAATGACCTTTGCTTGGTCGCACATGGCTTTGAGTGCGACTTCATCCTGTGCATCCGCAATAATAGTGGCCAAATCGGGTTGCTGTATTTTTGCTTTAACTTCATCTAGTTTAGCGTGAGATCGGCCCGCAATTGCCCACTTAAGGCTTTCTTTGCCTGGCTGGTTAAACTGATTGGTTAAATACTGTACTAATATTTGGCCGACAAAGCTGGTAGCGCCAAATACGATGACATCAAATTGTGAATTCATGCTGTGACCTTTTTCTGTGTTGGATTTGTTTTTATAATAATGACCTTAGACTAACAAGATTTAACCATTACAGTAATGTCAGATGCCGCCAAAGCTGTCATCAACCCGCTTTCTCTTTTACCTAGTGGAGCGGAATTGATATGATCACGCTTTTTATTCTCCTGCTCACTGTTTAACACAACCATCGGTACATTATGCGCATTGTTTTAGCTCCACTTGAAGGGGTAATGGATCATACCGTTCGTGAATTATTAACCGGTTTAGGGGGTTATGATTTATGTGTCACAGAATTCTTAAGGGTATCCAACCATCAGTTATTGCCGCCGCGTACTTTCTATCAACTGGCGCCTGAGCTAGAGAATAATGGTTTTACTCCGAGTGGAGTGCCTATACGTATGCAGTTATTGGGTTCAGAACCTGATACTTTGGCGATGAATGCCCAGCGAGTGATTGAACTTGGTTCTCATGGCGTCGATTTGAACCTCGGTTGCCCAGCCAAAACGGTTAACAAAAGCAAAGGGGGAGCAACGCTACTAAAAGAGCCAGAGCTTATTTTCGATGCCGTTTCCGCAATGCGCCAAGCAGTGCCTCAAGATGAAATTCTGTCTGTAAAAATTCGTTTAGGCTGGGATGATCCCAATTGTGTCCATGAAATAGTTGACGCAATTGTTTCAGCAGGGGCTGATGAGTTAACGATTCATGCCCGTACCAAGGAAGATGGTTATAAAGCGGAAGCGATTAAGTGGCATTATATTGCGCAGGTGAAAGAACGTTTGGCGAGAGAAGGCAAAAACCTATCGATTATTGCCAATGGTGAGATTTGGAATGCTGAAGATGCGGTTAAGTGTCGAGAAGTCTCAGGTTGTAATGATCTTATGATTGGCCGAGGTGCACTGGCTACGCCTAACTTGGCAGCTATAGTGGCCGGCATTAGTGATAAAATGAGTTGGCAGGAAGTAGTTTTGATGATTTTGGATTACCGCAAGGTGCAGGTAATCGGCTCGAAAGGTCATCACTACTCGAGCCGAGTAAAGCAGTGGTTGAGTCAAATGCGACAATCATATCCTGAAGCGAATGAGCTCTTTGCTGCGATTCGACAGATTAAGGATAGCGAAGACATGGTTGCTGTTTTGAATAAGGCGCTTAAATAAAAGCAGCCGAATATTCATCGCTAAAACCAGAGATCAAACTCTTCAACTAAAGCCTCTAAACGAATGGGTTTTGCCAATAATCCAGACATGCCTGCTGCGTTATACTTTAGTTGTTCTTGATGAGAGGCTGAGGCTGTTAAGGCAATGATAGGAGTTTGAGTGAAATTAGGTAGCATAGATAAAAATTCGGTGGCTTGAATACCGTCCATAATGGGCATTTGAATATCCATGAGAATAATATCAAATATTTCTTTATGACAAATGTCTAAAGCTTCTTGACCATTGTTGGCAATCTGAACCTGTAAACCTAATTTTTTCAGAAGTATCGCAGTCACTTTTTGATTTACAATATTATCTTCAACCAATAACACTCTTTTATTATATTTCCGTTGTATATTAATTAAAGGAGATTTGCGGTTCGTCGGTGAAATTCTTTTACCTGCTAATAGCATCGGCAGTTCAATGGTAAATGACGACCCTTTACCGGGCTCGCTTTTGACTTGAATATTGCCGGACATCAGTTGGCAGAGTTGCTGACAAATTGCCAAACCTAAGCCAGATCCTTTTTGGCGTTTAGACATATCCATATCTAATTGTGTGAACGCGGTAAAAATATCCTGCTGTTGGGATGTTGGGATACCTAAACCTGTATCGGTTACTTTGGCGATAAATAAAATTGAATTGTCTGCTAAAGGTTTGCTATTAATCTTAACGTTTATGCTGCCATGATCAGTAAATTTTATGGCGTTAGAGATAATGTTTTGCATGATTTGAGTGATTCTAAGGCCATCAATGAACGCCGTTTTGGGCAAGCTATCGAGTCCCTCTATTTCATAAGATAGCGATTTATTGCGCGCTTCGATACGAAACATATTAAATATATTGTGTATGAGCTCGGATAAGTTTATCTCTTTTAATATTAATTGATTTTTACCGACTTCTAAGCTTGATATATCGAGTAAATCGTTAATTAATTCGAGCAAAATATCACTGGAAGAATGAATGATATCGGCTAATTCTGTTTGTTCAGGGGTTAGGCTTTCAAAGGCTAAAATTTGCGATGCTCCGAGAATACCATTAATCGGAGTTCGTAATTCATGACTTATATTGGCCATGAATTTACTTTTGGCTAAATTCTCATTCTCGGCATGTTCTTTGGCTTTAAGAAGATGGCTTTCAGACTGGTGCTTCAAGGTGATGTCGCGAGTAACACCCATTAATTTTGTTATGTTCCCGTGGGGGTCTAATATAGGAATGAAGTTTGATTCAAAGGTTTTATCGCCCCTAGGAGTATCCACGGTAAATTGAAAGTGAGACGCTTGATTCCCTTTCAGCGCTTCTTGCATCAAACCTTGAATTCGTCCTAAGTTCGCATCACCAACAAAGTCTAAATACGGGGTATTGACGACCTCAGACTCTTGAGTCAGGCCCAGCATTTCAATGCCGGCAGGGTTTATTTTAACCAGTTTACCGTCACTATCAATTTCATGGATACATACCGGAGCATGCTCTACTAATTCTTGATAGCGTTTATCCAGGAGTTGTGCTGAACCCAGTTTATTGAGGGCGATCTTCTGTTCTTTAACCTGCTCTTCAAGTTCGGCAATGCGTTGATGTAGCGAGTTGTCAGAGCAGTTATTCATAGGCGTATCTTAATATTTGTCATTTAGATGTGAAGCAAAGATTAATAGATTATAGCGCCTTTGCTTTAATCTTGCTTAATTGCACGGGCTATGGATAATGCCAGCTATATTTGATTAAGGGTTTTAAGTATGTGGACACAAGAAGAAAGCAATGATGGCAAGGTTTTACATCAGTCAATAAGTGCCGGAAATACTCAAGAATTGATTAAGATTTCGGTTCTAGGGTGTGCAGATTATGCATTTTCTTTGTTCGATGACAATGTCAAAGATGAGTCTATGTATTGCTTGTTTGACTGGAATTTTCCCATGCAAACGTTAACAATTAGTGTTTCTGGCCCATCTAAAACTGTCTTGTCTAAGCATGTCGTTCAGTTGAAGTTAGAAAGTTACGATGCCTATTTGATAGACCAGGAAGATCAGCAAGAGCAGATCCAACTATGGCTGCATAATCACTTAACCACCAGTGCTGAATTTTTAGAGTACTCACTGGTAGCCTCAATGGTGGCTGATGGTGACATAAGCGCTTCAGTCTTGTTATAACGGCTATTTTAAATGAAATGATCCTCGTATTTTGTCGGATCGTAGAGCCGGCCAACGCATGATTACTGCAACTCAGCAGCGCATAGGGCCGCTGAGTTGGTAATGCTTAGTGATAAAAGTGCTCTAGGAAGTGTGCATAATTATTATCAAAAAAATCAGGCTAGCGAGTCAGTTTTTATAACTTATCTAGGCCAGCCTTATTGATCGTCGCTAGCTCAGTCCAATCTTTTTCTGGAACTTCTTGGCTATGAGAAAATAATAAACGCGGGTCTTTTTTCTCAATAATACTGCTTTCGAATAGCGCTTGAATTTGAGCTAGCTGAATTTGCTCAACATCGTTGGCAATCGACTCATTAGTATCGAATGTTAAGCGGTTGACCTCAATGTTATGCCAGAAGTGACCGACTTTTTCTGCCATGTTTTTCTTCTTACTGACTAGGCGGCTGATAAGCCCTTGCTTATGGTCTTCAAATTCCTCTGTGGTCAGCTCTGCTAACTGTCGCTTAAAGTCGATAAAGAAACTTTCTGATTCGGCCAGAATTTCTGCACTGCTGGCGTTAGGAGATTGCACAATGAAAATTAAACCCGGTACTGCATTTTGAGGAAAAGGAGAGGCTGATACGATATAGCCCATTTTTTTCTCGGTACGTAGCCATTGGTAATAAGGCGAGCTAATTATTTGAGCTAACAGTGCATAGTGAGCTCTGGCATCGTCTGAGGTTAATACGTCAAACTGCTGACCTTGAATATACAAGCTCATGGCGCTATCAGGATGCTGTCGCTCAATAGCTTGCAGGTATTGATTGGAGATAGGGCTATCGGCTGTTTTGTTATTAACAATCGTACTATTAGGAATCTTGCTGATTTTTGCCGGGGCAATACGTTCGCCACTAGGCTGATACGCTTTCTTCAGTACTTCGCTGATCGCCTTAGCCGCTTCAGGCTCTAATGTTCCATGCACATAGCTATCAACATACAACGATTGTTTTAGACGTGTATTAAAGGCTAATACATCTTCTAAGGTCACAGTATCTAAAGCAGCAATCAGTTCTTGCTGGCTAAAGCTCGGGTTGCGTAACCAGCGGCGTAGTTCACTGATGGTTCGCTCATAGGGCTTAGCTTTTAATTGGTTCTCTAAGCGACGCTTAAGCTGAGCTTGATAGCGTTTAAATTCTTCTTCGCTGACATTCTCTGCGGTGAGAGACGCCATAGTATCGACAATTTTTTCTAATAAAACGTGCAGTTTATCGTGATAGCCCGACATGGAAAGTTCTAGTCCACGGCCACTGGCATGCAGCTGATAATTTAAACCGGCGACATACGCGGGATAGGTATAACTGCTAATAAGTTCGTTCACGCTGTGGCTAAAAAGCTGGGCAATAATACGATCTTTCGCATTGTTGGCTACGTCTTGATTATGCAAATTAATGAAGACTTTTGCTTTCGGTAAACGGAATTCTTGTTCAGGGTAGTACCATAAGCGCAGTCCAGTCTCATCAATTAAGGTGGTAGGGATGTCTTGCGCTGGCGCATCGGTTAAGGCAAAAGAGCTCGGGATGAAGGGGTTGGCCTTCGGTAAAAATAATTGCTCGCGGTATTCAGGTTTTAAAATAGGATCTTTGCTGGCCGTAAAATCTTTAATCACCGCAGGGCGAAGCATTATTTTAGTATCGTACCAAGTATCGGTGGTATTGGTTTCGACTTCTGGCGCAATTAAGGTGCGAATTAAATTGTTACAGGTTAGCTGATCTAAAAAGGGTTTTAGTACTTCAATAGCAGGTGTTTGCCATTGGTAGTCGCCATAAATAACTTGGCTGGCTTCTCTATGGCGCAAATTATTGGTTAAGCGTACCGCAAAGTGGCCTGCTTTAGATTTCTCTTGATTAGCAAACGCGAGTTCCGATAGTTGATGTTGCTCGCCATAAATACGCTCAATAAAGTCCTCGTCTTGTAAGCCTTGTTGCAGTAATTCTATATACGCAAAAACGGCCGCTGTAATTTCATCAATGCGAAAAAGACCGACTAACGTGAGCTGTATATTAACGGTTAACGTTGATTCCCAAGGTGTACTAACGCCTCGACCAGCACTTAAGCCTTCTGCCCAGCCACGTTTTTTAAATAGCGCTAATAAGCTGCCTTCGCCTTCGTGACCTAATAAATGGTTGATGATTTGCAAAGGCTTGTATTGATACAAGCTCAAACTTTCAGGCATAGGAAAGCTTAATTTTAATTGGCGCAGTTCTTTGATCGGCTCAATTTGCAAATCTAGCGGTAATTGGTCTGGCTGATAGAGACTAGGGCGCTGCGCCTTGGCTACGACATCACGCTTAGGAATGGCACTGAATTTTTCTTCGGTCCATTGTTCGAGTATATCTAAGTCATAATTACCGATCAGGGTGAGTGACATTTCGTTGGCTGAATAATGTTGATGATAAAAAGTAATGAGTTCGTCACGAATTAAGCTGTCAGGGCGATCTTCTAAGGTTATTAAGCTGCCGGTGGCAAATTTTGCATACGGATGTTCTGGGTTCATCGCTTGCTTTTCTGCGGAGAAAATACGACGACCATCATCTTTCGACTTCGACGTGTATTCAGCATTGACTGCATTTTTTTCACGCTCAACGTATTCGGCATTAAACGTGGGAGATATAAAGAAGGGGGCAAAGCGATCGAGAGCCGTTGCCAGCGCATCATTATCAATTTCGAAAAAGTAGTTGGTTACGTCATGGGCGGTAAAAGCATTATGGCTGCCACCGTGCTTATTGATGAACTCTTGATACTCACCGGCTTCTGGAAAAGGTTCAGTCCCCAAAAAGAGCATATGTTCTAAAAAGTGGGCTAATCCTTGGCGGCCTTTAGGGTCATCACCACTGCCAACATTCACCGCTAATGAGGCGGCGGCTTTGTCGGCTTCTTTATCGGCTACCAGAATCACCTTTAAACCATTATCGAGTACCAGAGAGCGATATTCTCGTTGGTCATTTGGGCTTTGAATGATGGTATTGACTGATGATTGCATATTGATCCGATAAGCCGCGGTAGCAACGGCCAAAATTACCAACAGCAAAAAGGTGCTGTAGCGAGTAGAGAAAAGCATGTGAACCCCAATTTTGAACTTATGATTTCACCCCTGGTTCTCTTAGAATTAGGGGCGATTTCAGGCTATTGACTGCTTAGTGCTTGGATATCAGTGTTTAGCACTGTCTTGGCGGGCAATATTTTGGGCATCTTGTAAGGTATGCTCAGCATTATCAAGAGCATCAATTAACTCCAGACGTTTTTTACAGTCGTCTAATTCAGAAGATAAAAGTGCAAATTGGTTATGAAATGCTTGGTCAATAGCTTCGTAAACGGCTTTAACTTGCTCTTTGCTATCAGCTTTAGGTGTTTTTAGAACTTGTAAACAAGCATGCGCAATTTGGTGATAAAGTTTTTCTTTTTTCACGGATAAATCCTAATGGTCGATAAATAATAATTGCGCAGGATCATACCTTATTTCAGTCTTTATTGATGTAGCCAGGATATCTGCTGAGGTAATAGTTTTACCGATAATATCTCTCCTGCTAACCAATGGCAGGGGCTTGTATGCAATAGTGCCAGTTGTTCGGGGGTTCTAATGTCTATGGCGAGAAGCAGCAAGTCTTGATTTTTTAGATGGTTGAGTAGTTGCATACTATGACGCTTGATCTGTTGGCGGCCATCGAATAACCATTGGCTATCAATGCAGAGCCCAGCAAACATCTTGGGTAAGTCATGGCTGAACTCTTTGATGCTATTAAGATGAAAATCGGGATTCTTCACCAGTACCTTTATTTCTAGGCTGTTAAGCTGATCCTGCATATGTGCGCCGGCGTGTTTAATGTCGAGCAGTTGCTCTGGACTCAATATTAACCACCATTGATTGTGCTCTTGATTGGGCTGGCGGCGTAAAGAGACGATGGCTGCGAGTGATTTCATTACTTGGTGAGGTTTGAGATCACTAAAATCATTAACCCACTGCACTGGGGTTTTACAGTAGTGATCCCATTCTTGCGAGCAGTGAATCGCATCGTTGAGCCATTGCTCTAAATCTTCCTGGTTTTGGCAAGTGGGAGGCAGTAGTGCTATTCCTTGGCCGCGTTGATCAAATATTGGCAGGCAGTTAAATCCTGTGTGCGCGTAATGCTGGGGCTGATAATAGCTGTGCCCTTGATAAGGAGCATTCTTTCCTTCTTGACCTTCATCTATATTCAATTCTATCTCTTTAGCGATTTTTACTAAGTCTTGCGACAGCATTGGGTTGTGTTCAAGTATTTCTGAGTGCCATTTTATGATGGACTCGCGGCCGTGAAAGCTGAGTGGTTGGATGAATTCTTGATGGATATTGGCCAGTAAATTTTCAATATGCTTCGGGTCAACAGACAATGGAAGGCGAAGAATTTGGTCGCCAGCATGGGTTGCAGTGATGTGATATAAATTATCACTGACTAATTGTAAGCGTTCATTAATAACGGTAATGAAATCTAGGTTTAACTTATCTGGATGATCTATCACTATTTTTAAATAACGAAAAGAAGGTTCTGTTACTTTACTGTTTAGAGCTGAGTCTGTGGTTAAGCCTTGGGTGGTGAGGCGAGATTTATCAGACAAATGATGCGGCTCGCTGCTGAGTTCATGCAACATGTCATCAATCATCGGGATGGCTAAGCATAGGAAGTGATGCTCAGCAAAAGGCACAATACACATCCACGCTTCACTTCCGTGGATACTGGCGGTATTAAAATGAAAACTACCTTGCCAGTGATGGAGAGTCTCTAAGGTATTAATTAACTGGGTTTCTTGTTGAATGGAATTGTTACTGATTGATTTCGAAAACAAGTTCTTTCCTTGTAATTCACCCGTGGTACTCCCTAGCCATTCAGCGGCACTGGGGTTGGTGAGATGGATAACCCAATTATCGTCAGTTATAAGGCAGGCTTGATCTTGCTGCTGAAAGCTCTCACGTAAACTTATGGCCTGTTTTAAAATACGTTGCTGTCGAATACCTTCGTTAATGTTATAACGTAATAACATCGCATCCCAAGGTTTAGCTAAGCGTTGATGGACATCGCCCTTGAGTGAGGCAGGTAATAGGCCTTCTTCGTCTTCTGATGACAGTAGTATGCGGTAAGTCGTGGGCCAGCGTTGATGGACAGTAGCGCAGAGATCGATACCTGACATTCCTGGCATTATTTGGTCTGTGATCACAACGGTAATCGCATGCTGCTCTAAAATGCTTAATGCTTCCGCGGCACAGCCTGCTTTATAGATAATATAATGCTCGTCCAAAAGTGAGCTTTCTATCGCGTCTGTAATAGCAGGTTCATCGTCAACAAGTAGTAAAGTAGGGGTCATAATAACTCGACTTCATTAAAGCATCCGTTCTGGTGAGAATAAGTTCTAAGAAAAAGTACCAACTTCCTAGGCAAGTATGGTTAGTCAGTACCTATACTTAGTGTAAGTTTAGTAAGAAACTGAGAAGTTGCAGTGGCAGATAAACAAGCGTTAACCACAGGTGAAGCCGCAAAGTATTGCGGTGTTAATTTCCGAACAGTCATTCGCTGGATTGAGCGAGGACATTTGGACGCATATAAACTACCAGGCAGGGGGGATAACCGCATACCGGTTGATACCTTTGTCGATTTCCTACGGCAAAATGACATGCCGGTACCGGATGAACTAGTGGCGGATGATCGTCGTCTGCTGCTATTTTCATTACAGGATAGTCAGGCTCGCGAATTAGCAGCTGATCTGAGGAGGAACAATTGGGATGTTGTTTTGGCTGATGATCCTGTGCAGCTGGGTTATTTGATCGCTAAAGATAAACCTTCGGCGTTATTAATGATGGACCTCCATTATGCAGATATTGCGGCTCGTATTATGAAAGATGCGAGCAAAGATCGCAGCGCAGCGCCTAAAATGTGTCTGCTGCAAAGCAATCAACGTGAAATGCATGATGGCTGGGATTCATTTCAATGGCCTGAGCAGCGGCAGTTGCTGCTGGATTATTTGACCCAAGATGGATCAGAGAGTCATTAACATACTCCGTTTATTGTTGATGTCTTTTCCTTTTAAGGCTTATGCCTTAACGGTCACTCCACAGTGGCAAGGGGTAGAAATATTTTTTCTGCTTTTTGCCGTACTGCTGGCAGTGCTCATAGGCTTTATCTATCGGTATCGTAATTCAAACTCTCCAGACCCTAGGCTCGCGTTATTGTGGAGTCATGTGCCTGATATTATTACAGAAATTGATAGTGACGGAATAATATTAACGGTTAATAGGACGGTA
This sequence comes from Oleispira sp., assembly GCA_036960605.1. Lineage (GTDB taxonomy): Bacteria > Pseudomonadota > Gammaproteobacteria > Pseudomonadales > Oceanobacteraceae > Oleispira. The sequence goes on from JBALXI010000016.1 coordinate 55,360, forward strand.
GAAGGCTTTACTGAGGCTGATGTTATTGGTCACTCTAGCTTTGAGTTCTTATCTCCTGAGGGTGAGGTGATTTTTGCAAAGGCATTAGAGGATGCGATTAATGAACAAGAGCCGCAGCGCTATGAATTAGAATTAAAGAGTGAAACATCCAGCAGTATTTGGATGGAAAATCGTATTATTCCTATCGTAAAGAATCTAAAAATAATATCGTTGTTAGTGATTGCAACGGTTATAACTGAACAAAAAAAAGCAAACCAAATTTTATTAACTTCAAAGGCCGGTGCGGAGCAAGCGAATGCGGCTAAAAGTCAATTTTTAGCCAGTATGAGCCATGAGATACGAACGCCCATGACCGGCATGTTGGGAATGGCTTCGTTACTTGAGCAGACCGAGCTCAATCATGAGCAACAAGAATGTGTTTCTACCATCCAGCATTCAGCTGAGCACCTGCTTTCTATCATCAATGACATCTTAGACTTATCCAAGATCGAAGCGAATAAATTAACAATAGATAATGAAAGTTTTGACCTTATACAGTTGATTAATTCTCTGGTTGAAATGGTGGGCAGCAAAGCCAAAGAAAAAGGCCTAAATATTCAAGTTTTTATGGATGAAAACACCCCGCAGTACATCGTCAGTGATGCGGTTCGCTTGCGTCAAATATTAATGAATTTTCTCACTAATTCGATTAAGTTTACGATGCGTGGGCACGTTATTATTCGGATAGTGACACTACAAGCAAAAGGCAGTAGTAGTCGCTTGCGTTTTTCTGTTGAGGATAGTGGCATCGGTATGGCCGCGGATAAAGCGGCGTTTATTTTTGATGAATATACCGATGCCCATGGAGCTCAGTCGGTACAAATGGGAGGCACTGGGCTGGGGTTAAACATTTGCCGACGTTTAGCAGAGATGCTGGGTGGCAGTGTGGGTTTGGTGAGTAGCCCAAACTTGGGTTCAAATTTCTGGTTAGATCTAGAGGTGGCACTGGCGAGTGATGAAGCTTCTGCTGCGAGTATCCAATCTCAAATTGCTGTATCTGAAGCGGTAGCCGGTTCATCTGCCTGGGTTGTGGATGAGGTGAAGGTTAATCGTTTATTAATGAAGGAAGTGGCAAAACGTACCGGGCTGGTGGTCAAAGAATTTAATCAACTTAGCAAGGTCATGCTGGCTCTAGAGCAGCAAGCGGCACCTAAGCTATTAGTATTCTCTCGGGAGCTCGGCTCGGCTAAAGTAGAAAGGTTATTGCGCGGAATTGTTGATTGTGATGACCATGCTAATATATTTGTTGCTATGACAACCGTCGAGGCCATTAATCTTGATTATGAAGCCTTGATTCAGCAGGGTATACACGCATATTGGGAGTGGCCGTTAGGGCAGCAAGAACTAAGGTCTATATTAGAGCGGTTATTTTCTCATGATTGGAAAGCGCAACCAGGTACCTTAATTACTCGATATAAGCGCATTCTTGTAACGGAAGCGGTGCAGGCCAATTGTCGGGGGGATATATTATTAGCGGAAGATAATCTCGTTAATCAGAAAGTAACCTCACAAATGCTAAGGAAAATGGGATTTAATGTTGATATAGCAGAAAACGGTGAGGAAGCTCTAACTGCTTGGAAACGTAAAAAATATGATGTGATTTTAATGGATTGTCATATGCCAGTTATGGATGGATTACACGCTACTCGTATGATTCGCATGCAAGAAGAAGATGGGCATACACCTATTTTAGCGCTGACCGCAGATGTTATGGCGGATAGAAAAGCTGAATGCTTGGAAGTGGGAATGGACGGCTTTATGGCTAAGCCCATTCGAATGGATGAGCTTAGAAAAGAATTATTAAGATACATTAAATAGCCATAACGACTATTTAATGGTATTTCAAATTAATGCAGGGCCATAAGGAATATAGCGGTTATCGGTTTGTTTCTTTAGCCAGCGGACAAAGTCTTTTTCTGCGGCTCGATTTTCTGCTTTTAAGTGCCGTAAAAAATAGATCGTCGGGTTTTTACTGCCGAAAGTCCAGCCAGGATATTTCATCTCCCCTACGGTAAATAACATACACAAGTTTAATACCTGAGTATCGGTGAAATCCTTGATCGCCATTAACCATGCGCTTTGAGGAGCGTTTAGAAGACTGTTTATTAATTCGACATCAGCGCTTTCAAGGCGCATAACATCCTCTTGTATATTCTCTTGGCTACTGATCAAAGAAGCAAAACCTAATAATTTCTCGGCGGAAATGTTTGTTTTTTGTTCAGACGGCTGCCATGTATCAACCATAATAAATAGCCTCTTAAAGATAGGGATAGGGATATTGCTGCGATATACTATCGCTTCGTAAAACAGAAACAAGTTATCTTTGTTATATACATGGTTTTTGGTAGGAATATTTAATGGATGAGTTTGCGGATATACGGCCTTATAACGATAGTGAATTCCAACAGATTATTGAACGTTTATTAGCCGAACCTGATCTGGTTAAGGGGCTAGCTTATTTCATGCGTCCCAATTGGCGCGGACCTTTACGTTTATTGGCACGTTCACTAGTGCGTTGGCGTTTACAAAAAGATTTGACGGGGCTTGAATCTATTGCTGAATTTCAACTTTGGCTAGCGGGATACGTTGAAAAAATCATTAACAAAACCACAACGGCGCTACAAATAACCGGCATTGATCAACTGGATGGGAGTAAAAGTTATTTATGGCTCTCCAATCATCGAGATATCGCGCTTGACCCCACCTTGGTTAATTATGCACTGCACCTGAGTAATAAATCGACAGGTCGAATTGCCATTGGCGACAACTTATTAACCAATCCCGTCGTTGGGGATTTTATGCGGCTGAATAAGAGCTTCATCGTTAAGCGTTCGATTAAGGCAAAGCGTGAAAAATTCTCAGCTTTGCAGCTATTATCTCGCTATATTCGCCATTCTATTTCAGATGGGCACTCGGTATGGATTGCGCAGCGAGAAGGTCGTGCAAAAGATGGCATTGATACTACGGATACCGCTGTTTTAAAAATGCTAAGTCTGGCAGGGCGAACAACAAAAGAAACTTTTTCACAATCATTGCAGGTGCTTAATCCGATTCCTGTCAGTATTAGTTATGAATTTGACCCGTGTGATATTTTAAAAGCGCGAGAATTGGCTGCCGTTCTTCAAGGTGATATTTATCTGAAAGCGGATAACGAGGATATTACCAGTATCGTTACTGGGCTCATGGGTAAAAAAGGGCGAGTTCAAATTAGTTTTGGTGAAGAAATTTCACCCGCGCTTTTTCATTCAGCAGAAATGCTGGCCGCAGAAATTGATCGTCAAATCGTCAATGGTTACGCCTGCTTTCCCATTAACTATGCCGCACATCAGCTACTAGCACAGCAGGGGGTATGTGAGCCTCTTGCAGTGTATGATGATGACGATATTAAATCAGGCACTCAAGAATTACAGCAGCGCAGTGAAGGTGAGAGTGATGCCGTAAAAACTCAGCTTTATTCTATGTATGCACAACCGATTATTAGGAAACAACATAACCATCATGAATAAACTTTTTATAGTCATTGCAAGTTTAGCGTTATCCGCTTGTGATTTAGATTTGGGTTCTAGTTATGACCCAACAACACGAACTATGTATGTCGATTATTACCAAGAAGCCTGTGATGAAAGTTCCATCTCACTGTGCTTGCGTACGCGCTTTGATATCGAGGACGATTTTGAAATTAACACAGTAAGCATGTCAGGTTTTGATAACTTGCAGTGGGGCAGCCGCTATACCGTTCAGGTAGAAGCAGAGCGTGATGGCGATGGTAAGGATACTCATTATCGCTTCGAAAGCATAGATAGCACTGAGATTTTTGATGCCAGTAATAATAATTTTTTGTTGACGTTTAATATGACCAGCCAAATTCTGTTGGATAACCAGAATAGCAGTTGGATCATTGCAGCAGAGAAAGTATTTTCCTGTTCTGCAGCTGATTGTATTTTATTAGCGGAATCTTATCGCGATGATCAAAAAATTCAATTGAGTTTTTCTGCAGAAAATGACGAGCTGACATTGTTAGCGGTGAAGTGCCAATCGTCAGATTCGAACTTCACTTCCGAGTGTGAAGGTATTAATGATGCGATATTCGATGTCGCTCATTATCGATCTGATTGTGGATTATCGGTGCCTAAGTTATGTTCAGTATATAAAGAGGAAGCCGATGCCAGTACTGATTGGAATGTTTTACCATTTGAAATCACGGGCTTCACTGCACAATGGGGAAAACAGTATCAGCTGAATGTGGAAGTTAAAATTGAAGCTAAAGATTTGAAATCTGTTACGTTTAAATCAGAAGAAACTGCAGCAACAGATCAAATAAATGAGTCTTTTAGAATGGTGATGCGCACTGGAGCTTCAGGTTTAGAGGTGTCGGCTAATGATGTGATTCGCTATGATGGAATGACATTCAATTGCTCTCAGCTTAGTCAATGTAATGATATTGATGATGCTGTTGAACGTGCAACAGACGCTAATGAGCAGCTTTTGATCTTAGAGGCCTTCGTAGAAAGTAGCGGCGAAACACCTGTTATTGTGATTAGTGATTTAATCTGTGATGAGCAATCGGATGTGTTTAAAACAGAGTGCGTTGCTAAGCATGATGATGTTTATTGGAATGAATGATTCAGTCTTTCTAACAGACATAAAAAAAGCGGCTAAGCCGCTTTTTTTATGTCTGTTATTTGGAATACTAACAGCCTTACTGGCGATTAATTACCTGACTCATACGCTTGCTGGCTTTCTTAGCAATTGGGCTGCCAGGAAATTCTTGCGTAATCTTACGAAAGTAATTTAAAGCTTTAGCATTATTACCATGGTTATTATATTCACTCATGTAAATTAAGCCAATTTGATATAGCGCTTTGGATCTCATGCTTGCAGAGGATGCTTTGTTCTCATATAAAATAAGGTAAACACTTTCTGCATCGTTAACTCGATCACCGGTAATAGCTCGCTCGCTCATGGGTGTTAGTTCAGCATCAAAGGGAATATTTGATTGTTCTAACAGAGCTTTACGATCCGCCAAAGTTAATAACTCTTTAGCGGTAAGTTGGCTGTTATCAGATTGTCGTTGAATAATTAAAGCAATTTTAGCTTCAATTTTCTTACGCAAACGTGATTCTGGATATTGCTGTAGGTGTTGATTGAAGTATTTTAGTGCTTCATCATCATTACGCTGTTCAGCGTATGGGTTCATGTACAATAAACCAATTTGATAAAGAGTAAGAGACTTAATATTATCGCTATAGCTTTTGCTATTTAAGCCTTTTTTATAGGTAATAACGGCTTCATCAAGATTGTTTCTCGCAATCGCTTGGACAGAAAAAGTCAGAAGGTCAGGCTCTTCTTGTAATGCTGCGGCCCCTCGTACTTTAATATTCTCTTCATAACGGCCAATAGCATGCCCGCCAGCGCCAGCTGCAACAAAAGGCGTGGCGATAGCACAACCGGTTGTGAGCAGTACGAGTAGTGTGAGACCTAAAAATCTAAACTTCATCAATTCATCCCTAAAATGTAATTCGTGTGAGAATTTTTTTTGTAATGTTTGTAGTCTAACGATAGCGAGGGTGTTTTAGAAGACATAGATCAAGTAATTTGGTTATTAATGATACTGTGAATATGTCTAGTAGTCAGGGTGCGACAAAATAGAGGATCTGGTAAAGCGGAAGGCAGACGAAGGTGTAATTACTGAGTATTGATACCCAGTAATTACAGCGATTAATTACAATAAGACTCTAAATAATAAAACCAGCAGCGATAGCCATAGCCGCGCCTAATAAAGCACCGCCTATTAGGCCTCTAAGCATGGCTGTCTGAGATTGATTCGCAATTTCAACAAGCAAGTTGTTTTGCTGCTCTTCTAATTGTTGAATTTTACTCGCATTTTCTTTAGCTAGAATATCAACTTTTTTACGGCTCACTTTATCTGCAATCACCATGATCTGTTTTTGCAGTTGAGGCTGAATGCGTTTAAATAACGAATTGTCATCTGCCAACTCAAATAATTGCGTTTGTAGCGGCTTGATATGTTGCTTAAGGCTGCGCTCGGCAATAGTCAGTCGTTCTTGTTGAGTTTGTAATAGCTGATGACTGACACCATCTAAACCGGCAGCAATTTCAGCTTTGGCAGAAAGAACCGAGGTGTTCAAACGGAGTTGAATCATCTTTTCAATAGCGTCTATAGAAATTTGATGAGTATCACTAACATTCGCATGAGTGTCCGCTACGTCATTGGCTGCGGTACTTTCTAACGAATTAATAACGGCCATAATGGCTTGTTGGTTCGCGGGCTTAGGTAAAACGCCATTTGCTCCGTGAGATCTGGCCAAGGAATTATATCCATCACCCTCTTTAGAGGTATACATGATGGTGGGGATGCCTTGAGTTTTGGGATTACTCTTAATCGTTTGAGTGCACTCAAGTCCGTCCATTCCTGGCATCATGTGATCCATAAAAATGATATCAGGTTGCTGATTTTCTAAATAACTTAGAGCTTCTTCGGCACTTTCAACCCCTAGAGCAATAACATCCATTTTCTCAAGTAGGCGTTGAAGCATAATACGAGCAGATTTTGAGTCGTCTACGATGAGAGCATTTCTAATTGTCATGGGGGTGCATATCCTTTATCACGCGAAAGTCGCAGTGAAGTTAACATTCAGCAATAGTGGCCTGCTTACATAGAATCGTCAATAGTCTGTCTCAGTAATAAATACGAAATAGTGCTCATTTATTGTCAAAATTAAGAATACGGTTAATTTATATCTAGGGAAGCTAGCTGCCTTGGTCATGCGGCATTACACTGTAGTGATATTTCTGTTGTCGATGAGTAATTAAATGAAAGGATCCGGATTTTATGGGTAATGATGCTAGGTTGACGCAAAGTGCCGCAATATTTTCTATTATTATTGCAGCGATTCTTATTATAGGTAAAGGGATTGCTTGGGTCGATACGGATGCTTCCAGTGTTCTAGCGTCTTTTGCTGATTCCAGTTTGGATATTATCATTTCGTTAATCAATTTTTTTGCCATTCGTTTTGCATTTTCACCTGCTGATAAAGAGCATCCTTTTGGCCATGGTAAAGCTGAGTCTCTTGCGGCTTTAATGCAATCGGCATTTATCTCTGGATCTGCATTTGTTTTACTTCTACATGCGAGTGAGCGTTTAATTAACCCTCAGCCTATTGAATCTTGGCAGCTAGCGGCTTGGGTGATGGCTCTTTCATTTGTTTTGACGATTGTTTTGGTTCTTTATCAGCGCTGGGTCTACAGCAAAACGGGTTCTCTCGCGGTTAAGGCAGACTCTGCTCATTATGTGGGCGATATTCTAGCCACGGTTGCTGTAATGGTCGCTTTGTTAGGGGCTCAGTGGAATATAGTGTGGCTCGACCCTGCGGTGGCCCTATTTATTGTATTGGCTCTATTGAAAAGTGCATTTGGTATCGCTAAGGAAGCGCTCAATATGTTGATGGATCATGCATTGGATCCTGATGTCGTCAAGACGATTGAAGAACTGGTTGCGGATAATACTTCAATTTTAGGCTGTCATGATATTAAAACGAGGCAATCTGGAACCGTTCAATTTATTCAGGTTCATTTAGATTTTTCCGCTGATGATTCTTTATTTCATGCCCACTCTCAAGGAGAGTGGTTGGTTGAGCAACTGATTAAAAAGTATCCACGTGCTGATGTGCTAATTCATCATGATCCGGTTGAGCAATATAATGAGAGCGTGAAAGGAAGCTGATGAGATATCTATTTCTCTTCGCGACTCTGTTGTCTTTTAATGCGTGCTGGGGCATTGAGGAGCAGTATTTACATACCTTTGATCATCAAGAGGGCAGTGGTAATCAGGCAATTGAAATTGTTCATACTGTCGAAGAAGTGCAAACAAACATAAAAATAATAGACTATTCACATGATTGGTTAAAAGAATACATTGATAGCCTGTCTTATAACGTCGATGGTTTTTTTATCGATACGTTCTTTGGTGACGATATTATTGATGATGATGTAAGTGGTAGTCGGGCTAAAATATCATTCTTCACTCGCCGTGAAATAGGTCAGCCGGTTGATTATAATTACGGTATTAGCATTAAGCTGGTTTTACCCAATACCAATGAACGTTTTAATCTTTTATTTCAATCGTCGGAAGAAGATGATGGAGAGCGAGAAAATAACCCTATAAGTACCTTGGAAAAAGCAGAGTATTCAACGGCATTACGTTATGTTTTTCAAGAAACAGAACGCTGGAAAGTGAATGTCGATACCGGGGTTCGTTGGGGTTTTCCGCCTGATCCTTTTAGTCGCCTTCGATTTCGCCGCTATGCCTATTTCGATGATTTTCGAGTGAAAGCAACACAAACATTGTTCTGGTCTGCGAGTGATGGTATCGGAGAAAGCTCAAATATTGAGTTAAATCAGCCATTAAATCTTGATCGTTCAATAAGATATTCGGGGGGAGCGCAATACCTGTTGAATGATGATTATTTTGATTTGAATTATGGTGTGACTTTATTTCATGAATTAAATGCTGCGGAGGCATTGGCTTATTATTATCGCGCTGCGGGCGATACGATTGGGAATGCGACATTTAAAAATTACGGCATTGGTGTGCGATATCGACGAAAAATCTATCAGAACTGGGTATTTGCCGAAGTAAATCCAGAGTTAGAAATGCAAAGTGATAATGAGTATGATATTACGCCCATCATTATGTTTCGCTTTGAGGCGTTAATTGGCGCTAGATAAAAACCCTCTTTTATTATCTAGAAAATAAAAGAGGGTTAGTTTTAAGGTCTATTGACTATTTGTCTTCAAACATTCCTGCAAAAAGAGGCGAGGTTAAATAGCGCTCCCCTGAGTCAGGTAAAATAACGACGATACACTTGTCTTTATTTTCAGCTCGATCAGCTTGTCGTAACGCCGCAACCAGTGCCGCACCACTTGAGATACCGGCAAGAATACCTTCTTCAGCCATTAAACGATGCGCCATTGCCATTGCTTCATCATTACCGACAGTTTCTACCTCATCGATTAAATCAATGTCTAAATTACCAGGGATAAAGTTAGCACCAATGCCTTGGATTTTGTGAGGCCCCGGTTTAATACTTTCGCCCGCCATTGTCTGGCTTATGAGGGGAGAATCTACAGGCTCAACAGCGACACTGGTAATGGCTTTTCCTTGAGTCTTTTTAATATAACGACTGACACCGGATATTGTGCCGCCAGTGCCGACGCCGGCAACGAATATATCAACGCTACCGTCGGTATCTTGCCAAATTTCTGGGCCCGTCGTTTGTTCATGAATAGCAGGGTTAGCTGGATTTTCAAACTGCTGGAGTAAAATGGCATTACCACCCGCGGCAGCAACCAACTCGTTGGCTTTATCAACGGCTCCTTGCATACCTTTAGGGCCTTCTGTTAAAACAATATTGGCTCCAAGCGCTTGCATCACTTTGCGGCGTTCTATGCTCATTGTTTCTGGCATAGCGAGGGTTACTTTATAGCCGCGAGGCACACCGACCATCGCTAATGCTATACCGGTATTACCACTGGTCGGTTCAATGATTTCCATACCAGGCTTTAAGCTGCCATCTTTCTCAGCTTGCCAAATCATATTTGCGCCAATACGACACTTGACTGAGTGTGCAGGGTTGCGGTTCTCTAATTTGACATAAAGCTTAGGGTGTTGGCTTAGTTTATTGATACGAACGAGTGGGGTATTGCCTATCGATTGTGCAATGTCGTCAAAAACCTTCATTGTTTGCTACTTCCTTTGTTAGTTTTAGTAATTAGCTTAGAGCTATTTGTTTATGAAACTAATTTTTGTGTAAGGGCTATATATCATCGCTATGATATGAGTCTACACTGAAGTTTAGTAATGGCCATAATGAATTAGATCATGTCCGTGTATGAGCGATGCATCGGATAATGTTTTGCAGTAATGAACGCTAGGAGTGTCTGTGGTTTCAACAACTCAATTGTTTAATGAGCAGTTAGAAAAGATCGAGCAACAGATCAACCGCTATCAAGGATTATTATCAAAGGGCTTTAAGGAATTAAAATTTCCAAGTGATATTGAGCAGGATTATAGTGAACGAAGTAATATGGCGTTCATTAAATCGTCACGTCTTATTTTATCTTTTGGAATCCTATTGTATTTGTCATTTGGCTTTTCAGATTATGCATTAGGTCAAGAGCAAGCGGATACCCTTTGGTTAATTAGGGTTTTTATTTCGGCAATTATGTTGCTCGGAATTGCCGTATATTTTAATCATAAAATGCTTCATTGGGTCATAGAAATAACCTCATTAGGCATGATAGTGATTGGTTTAAGTGTTGTTCTATTTATTTATATGCTAGATGAACCTTATAGTTATGCGTATCACTTCGGCCTTGTACCTTGGCAGGTGTTTATATTAATTACTTTAAGGTCTTATCTGCGGGCCATTACGATCAGCTCGGTGACGGTATTTGTTTGTTATGTCGTCGTTGCTTATAGTAAAAGTTTTGCACCTTATCACCCTGAAATAGATCGTCTAATTTATATAATGTTACCCATGTTTACCGCTTTTTGGGGTTTGTTGATTGCGATGGGTATCTATTTAGGCTATCAAATAGAAAAATCGGCTAGGGTGGATTATGTTAAAAATCGATTGTTATCCCTTGATGCACAACGTTTAACCTTGTTAAGTGAGGAACTGCATTTATTATCTACCACAGACAGTTTAACGGGGCTGGCTAACCGACGTCATTTTGAAAATTGTTTTGATCTAGAGTGGCGTAGAGCCGTTCGTACACAAGATTCGATTTCACTGATTATGATTGATATCGATCATTTTAAAAAATATAACGATCTCTATGGGCATCAGGCCGGCGATGAATGTCTGCGCCAAGTATGCTTGGCTTTGCAGTCTTATGCTCAGCGCTCTGGAGAATTAGTGGTACGTTATGGGGGTGAGGAGTTTGTAGTGCTTCTACCAAGAATGACATTAGCGAGTGCTCAGAATATTGCTGAGAATATGTGTCGAAAAGTCAGGAAACTCAATATTACGCACGCAAATTCAAATGAGGACAGCGTTACTATTAGTATTGGTGTGGCGGCAATGATACCGAACCAAAGTGATGATGAAGACATTTTATTGCGCGATGCCGACCGTGCCTTATATCAAGCAAAGGCAAGCGGTCGAAACTGCGTGGTGAGCTAAATTGTTATGTAAGCGTTAAGCTGGATTGGCCTGTGTCGCGTCAGTTTGAGTTAAACGTTCTTCCTGTAAAGACTCTATCTGCTTATCTTTATCTTGCCAAATAGTAGAAATCCAGCTTTGAAATTGATGCTTGAATTCGGCATCATTTTCATAATCCCCTTGGCAAAATTCAGCCGGAATGGGGATTTCTCGAATACGTACAATAACCTTTGGCACCTTGCCATGCATGAAATCCGAAAAGCTTGGGATGCCATCAGGGTAAACAATGGTGCAATCTAATAGCGATTGGAATTTATCTCCCATGGCATTCAATGCAAAAGCAAAACCACCTGACTTGGGATTGAGCAGGTGCTTATAAGGGGATTGTTGTTTTTTATGCTTGCTTGGCGTCAGCCGAGTACCTTCGAAAAAGTTCATTACGCTGGTCGGTATATACTTGAACTTTTCGCAAGCTTTTTGGGTTGTCTCAATGTCTTTCCCCTTCATCTCTGGGTGTTTTTCAAGATAGCTTTTGGAAAAACGCTTCATGAAAGGAAAATCAAGAGCCCACCACGCTTGTCCCATAATAGGTACGCGAATCAATTCCTGTTTTAAAAAGAATTTAAGAAAAGGTATTTTTCCATTGAGTACATGCTGCAAGACCAGAATGTCGACCCAAGTTTGATGATTGCTGGAAACAAAGTACCAACCTTTAGGGTCTAGGTTATCGGGCAGTTCGATGTCCCAGTCGGTATTTTGAGTCAGTTTCATCCAGCCGCTATTGCATGAGATCCAAGCACTGGCAATGGCATTGAAAATAGGGTCCATAATCTTACGGACCGCTATTTCAGGGAGGATGAACTTAATGGGGGTGAGTATAAATAGGAGCGAACACCAAAAAATAACATTAATAAAAAGTAGACCTGTGGCTATTATTGCCGTTATTTTTCCGCTCATATCGTTCCCTATGATTTTAGTTGTTGGGCTTGTATCGATGTCAGAGCAATAGTGTATACAATGTCTTCAACCAATGCGCCCCTTGATAAATCATTTACGGGTTTACGCAGTCCTTGCAGCATCGGGCCAACGCTAATGACATGAGCACTGCGTTGCACGGCTTTATAGGTTGTGTTACCGGTATTTAGATCAGGGAAGATTAATACAGTTGCTTGTCCGGCTACAGGGCTGTTAGGCGCTTTGCTTTTTGCCACGGAAGCGGTTGTTGCAGCATCGTATTGTAAAGGCCCATCAATAATCAAATCAGGACGCAATTGCTTGGCAATAGCGGTGGCTTGCTTGACCTTTTCGACATCACTGCCGGTACCTGAAGCGCCGGTAGAATAACTGATCATTGCGACTTTAGGCTGGATGCCCATGGCCAAAGCGGAGTCAGCACTCTGAATGGCAATATCGGCTAATTCTTCTGCGGTCGGATCCGGGTTAACTGCACAATCACCATAGACTAATACTTGCTCTGGCAGACACATATAAAAAACCGAAGACACCAGTTTTGCGCCGGGGGCGGTTTTAATCAACTGCATAGCAGGGCGAATGGTATTGGCAGTGGTATGAATCGCGCCCGATACCAGGCCATCGACATGATCAAGGGCTAACATCATCGTGCCTAAAACAACGTTATCTTCTAATTGGGCAACGGCCATCGGGGCCGTCAGATTCTTGTGTTTACGCAGCTCCACCATATCCGGAACATAATCTTCGCGAATATCATCAGGTGCCATAATTTCTAGATCGGCAGGCAACTCAATCCCTTGGGCTTCAGCGACTTGCTTAATAACCTCGGCTCTACCTAATAAAATACATTGGGCTATGCCACGCTGCTGGCAAATCGTAGCGGCTTGAATTGTACGTGGCTCTTCACCTTCGGGTAAAACGATACGCTGTAAGTTTGCACGTGAGCGTTCAACCAATTGAAAGCGGAATGCCGCAGGGCTAAGACGTTCTGCGCGTGGGGCTTTAATAGCGGTTAATAATGCTGGGACATCAATATGTTCAGCAATATGAGCACGAATAAGGTTGATACGCTGTAGATCATCCTCGGGTACTGCGGTATTGATATCGTGCAGTTGGCTAGCACAAACAAAGGTATCACTTTCTGTCGAAAGAATGGGCAAACCGCTGGTGATGGCTTTCTGGCATAAGCGTAATACATCATCGCTAGGCAATAGGCCTCCAGTGAGTACTAAGCCTGCGAGAGGTGTGCCATTGGACTCTGCTAAGGCGCAAGCCAGAATGATATCGTCCCTATCCCCTGGAGTAACGATTAATGACCCTGCGGTTAGCCGATTCAGCATGTTAGGTAAAGTACGAGCACATAGGCTGATGGTTTTCACTCGGCGAATTTCAATTTCGCCGGCATTGATCGTGCTAGCCTGTAATTGACGTGCAATATCGAGGGTTCTTGGGCTAATAAGATCGCGTTGCCAAGGAATGGTGCCTAATAAACGACAGTGCTCCAATTCTATTTTAGGGGCTTTGCTTAAGCGCTCAGCATCACTTTCATCTGAGTTCGACAGAATGAAATGAGATTGAGTAGGGGTGCCATATTTGTTAATAATAGCGCCAATAATACCGCCATCTTTGAAGCCGCCAAAAATGGCCGCGTTTAAATTAATATCCGCTTGAATCTCGGCTGAGGTGCGCTCTTCTGCACTGCTCACTAAAATAATATCCGCATTCAATGCTTTGGCAATTTCCGCGTTAATTTTAGCGGTATAAGGCTCGCTACGGTCGGGAACCAAGCCTTCAACGATGGTGACTTCTGTACCGGACGTTGCAATGTGGTGTAAACCGACTAAATCTTCTAATAATCGATCTGTTTGGCCGGTACTGATCAGCTGCTGGGCCTGCTTAAGCGGCATTGGCTGAGGAGGATTTAGCGGGTACGTTTGCTTAACCATTTGAGTTGAACGTTCAACTTCTCCCTCTCTATAAGGGGCAACCGGTTTAAAGAAAGAAGCTTTAATACCTTGGGTATCTAAGGCGTGAAGCAGTGCGATGCTAATGCTGTTGAGGCCACTGTGTAGCCCTGTTGGTGCGATAAAAATATTAATCATGGTTGCATAACTCGTAACAGTCTTGGGCGATCATTAGTTCTTCGTTGGTAGCGATAACCATTACCTTAGGGCTATCGGCTTGGCTGATAACGCCTTGTTCGTTACCGGCTTGCTTGTTAAGGTCGGCATCAAGGGTTATTTGAGCATTGGGCCAGAAATCGATAATACGTTGTCGAATGGAGGTCGCGTGCTCGCCAATACCGCCGGTAAATACGACGGCATCGATGCTGGCTAAAGAGGCCGATAGGGCGCCCAGTTCACGCGCAATGCGATAACAAAAGGCATTAATGGCTTGGCTTGCGTGCTCATTGCCGGCTTCTTCTTGGGCTAATAAGGTACGCATATCATTACTGCAGCCTCCAGATAATCCGAGTAAACCACTCTTTTTATTCAGGCTCGCCATTATCTCTTCGATGCTAGCATCTTCTGCTTTCATCATGAACTCGATGAGTCCGGGATCAACGCTACCGCAGCGTGTTCCCATAATTAGACCATCCAAAGGCGTTAATCCCATGCTGGTATCAACGCTTTTTCCTTGTGAGATGGCACTGGCACTGCAGCCATTGCCCAAGTGAGCGCACAGAATATTAAGCGCTTCTTCAGGCTTGTTTAAAAGCTTGGCACAGGCTTCGGTAATGTAGCGGTAGCTAGTGCCGTGAAAGCCATATTTACGTACCCCATAATCTTTATACCAAGCCTGAGGAACGGCATAGAGATAAGCATGTTCAGGCATTGTCTGGTGGAAAGCGGTATCGAAGACAGCGACCTGTGGCAATTGTGGTAATAGTTTCTGGCACGCTTCAATGCCAAGCATGTTCACTGGGTTATGCAGGGGTGCAAGGTGATTGAGGTTTTTTAGTGCGGCGATGTTCTCATCGTTTAATAAGGTGGAAGCTGAGAACTGCTCACCGCCGTGTACGACTCTGTGGCCAATGCCGGTTAATGAGTCGAGAATTTTCCATTCAGCCAGCAATAATGCCAGCTTATCAAGTGCTGCTTGGTGCCCTTGATCGGTAATAGAGCTTTCACCCTTGTGTAAGCCCGACCAGTTAATTGTCGGTTGGGCTTCATATAAACGTTCAGCTAAACCGCTGATTAAAACGCTTTGCTGAGACATGTCGAAAATTGCAAATTTAATAGAAGAGCTGCCGCAGTTAAGGACAAGAATGTTAGCACTGCTCATGAGGGGCCTTAATGTAATATCGTAATATTGAAGACGGCCATCTTAAACAAAAATGATGGCCGGTAGGATGCTGCCTTCGAACAAGCTGATGTATATCAAGTTGGCAGCAATTTTATTAGCTTTGGCTTAATGTTTGACGCAACGCAAGTTCAATTTGTTTGAGTATGAATAAGGTATTATTACTCGCAATTTCTGGCAGTTTACCCAGACTAAAGCGAACGCCATAACGATAATCAACCTCTTTGCCATCGTAGCGCACCACTTCGGCAGGTAATTGGCGAACATTATGGAACTCACTCAAAATAGTCACATGAATGCGCTGGCCAATTTTTAGTTTTTCGGTCGTCGTGATAGCAGCACCTCCCACCGCAAAGTTGGTGACGAGTGCCTGCTGTTTTTCTTTCTTAAGACCGAACCAGTACTTAGGCTGCAGTTCGAATTTCAAGCTGGCGCCCTGGTATCGGTCA
Organism: Oleispira sp.; assembly: GCA_036960605.1. Taxonomy (GTDB): domain Bacteria; phylum Pseudomonadota; class Gammaproteobacteria; order Pseudomonadales; family Oceanobacteraceae; genus Oleispira. Next base: position 71,309 of record JBALXI010000016.1, read on the forward strand.
CTAAATCGACGTTCTTTTGTGATCAAACTTAACCCTGCCCTGTATCGGTGGAAGACGTAGGAGAATCGTAACGACTTAATTTATTGTAGCGGATCATGCTTTGAATTTCCTTTACGTACTCTTCACCGCGCTCAGAATAACCGATCAGCCCTTGAGCAAGAACTTCACCGCTGACGGCTTCATCATTATCAAGCGCTTGTTGGCGCAACGTTCTTAATAATGCATAAGTAGGATGGCTGTTGAGATTTCGAATGTAACTCTTTACTGAATCAAATGGGTTGTCGTAACTCGCAACTTCATGATCTGCACCGCTATTGCGACTATTAGGTACGATGCCGCAACCTTTACTGAAGCACCATTGGCCAAAGAAATTGTTGCCTTCGCGAGCGAAGCGGCTGGTTCCCCAGGCAGACTCATTGGCTGCCTGTGCTAACACAAGTGCGGCAGGGATGGTATTCACTTTAATAATCAGCGCTTGCACTTGTTGCTCTAAGGAAAGCTTGGCACCAACGCGATAGGTTTTTAATAAGGCCGCTAAATTTTCAACTTGGTCGCTATCGAGTGCGGATATGTTGGCTTGTATATCGAGTAGTTGTTCACGCTGTATTAATACATCAGCATTCGCTTTGATGATAAGAGGCTGTAAGAAAGCAAAAAAATTAGACTTCTTTTCACTGACGCTAATATTTGGCGTCGCATTAGATTCAGTTTTTTGTTGAGCGACATCGCTAGATTGATCGCAAGCGCTTAACAGCCCCAAAGACGAAATAAGCAAAACTGATTTTAAAGGTAGTAATAATTTCAAGTGGTAATCTCTCTTATTAATGGACAGAAAAGTAAGTGAAGTGATTCTAGGTGGCTTATTAAAATAATTAAAGTCTTATTACAACTGGTCGATGTTATTAATTATAGAGTTAATACTTGTTCGAAGCGTTACTGAACGGTATAAGAGTGTAAGTTTATTCAAAATAATTGTTAGCATAAGTAACAAAGGGTAGGTATGGACACTGAGCCATTAGTATTGATTGCGGATATGGGCCTTAATAATCAAGCGCTGTTAGGAGATTTGTTAGCTTCTGAAGCGCAGGTGACCTCAATTGTACGTGATACTCAGCTGGATTACTGGTTGCAACAAGAAACAGAGGCATTGCCCAGTGTCTTGATTTTGGACTACGATTTTTTCCAGCAACAGACACGCAGTTTTTGTCAGCGCTGGCTTGCTCACCCTTTAATGCGCCAAGTGCCGATTTTAATTACCGGTAATGCTGATGATGATATTGAACTGTTTGCTTTAACCTGTGGCGCCGTCGATTTTTTAGTAAAGCCTTTCAAGCCCATTCTTACGTTAGCCAGAATCAAGTTACACCTCGCGCAAGTCAAAGAGCATAGACGTTTATCTTCACTCTCTATGACCGATGGCCTGACCCAGATTGCTAATCGTCGATACTTTAATGAATTTTACAGTGCTGAATGGCGCCGCGCCTGTCGAGAGCAAGGTTCTTTAGGCTTGATTATGATGGATATTGATCACTTCAAAGCTTTTAATGATCACTACGGTCACCTGCAAGGGGATGAGTGTTTAACCGCTGTGTCGCAACAACTGAAGGCCGCTGTTCAACGTCCACGAGATTTTGTTGCGCGTTTTGGTGGCGAAGAATTCATCGTCTTATTACCGTCAATTCAGCCAGAAGGGGTTAGGGTTGTTGCCGAACGCTTACAACAAGTCTTGGCAAACTTAATGATTCCTCATGCATATTCGAGCGCAGGACAATACGTATCTTTAAGCATGGGATTAGCCTGGTGTGAACCAGACAATGATTTTCGTCCCGAGCAACTGATAGCCGCAGCGGATGAAGCGCTATACAGCGCTAAAGAAAAGGGCAGGAATGGTTTCAGTGAAGTAGTTATTGTTGAAAATCATCCCGTTTTTCAGGCGGGCTAGCGACTCAAATTATCAAACTGCTTTCTGTTGAGCCGCAGATCTGCGTTTAATCAGTTAAAGCGACAATTAATTGATGCAATAGGTCATTCAAGCGGATACGTGTAGTTTGGCGGCGAATGTATTCAGGAACGAGTTGTTGAAACAGGATGAGCGCTTGCTTTAGCGCCTCTTTACTGACTGAAATTACTTCGTATTCAAAATGATGATCTTGCACACTCATCTTACTTATCTCGATAAATTCAGTATTTAAAATACTAGCAAGGTTATAAATTTGGTCTTTTTCGTCACAGCTGTTCGCTTCCCAATAAGCATCATCTAAAACCTTGCTCAGTTCACATATCATTTCAATGGCGTCTGCAATACTGATGTTTTTCACAATGAATCTCTTAGGTTATGAAACATAACCTAAGATTAGCAGACTTCTATTTTTTGCGACGGATGTAGAGCGTTTTATTCGCTTTGGCGACAATATCACCATTTTCATCGGTAATAATAACCGGGTAGGTCGGTAAGAATTTGTCGCCATTGGCTGTCTTTTCTTTTATCTCAGCGAGCATCTCATCAGTGACGATGAAGTCTGCCGAAACCGTTCCAGTCCCAGGTTTAATGAATTCAATGTCAGCACTTTTATCCCAAACAATGTAGTCCTTACCCAGGTTGTTCATCAATAACAACATGTAAAAGGGGTCAATCATGGAATACAGGCTGCCGCCGAAATGAACCCCAACATAGTTCCTGTTATACCAACGCAAAGGCAAGCTCACTTTGGCTCGGCGAAAATCTTTGTTGATGTAGGTGACTTTTACACCAGCACCAAAGTAGGGGCCATAGATATTAATAAGTTGGCGAATGCCTTTCGCTGACGCAATCCATTCTAGAAATTTCTTGTACATGACTGATAACCCTATGGAAAATTAGTGCATTTTAACAGGGTAGCTGAAGGAGTAAATAATGTGCATATGTTAAATGCACAATCGTTTACCAATTCTAGAGTTGATGTGTTGCTGGTTAGTACTGGCTATTTCTTTCCGGTGCCATTGCTCGGCCGCCATCACGGGCAGGTAGCTAATATGTGCAATGATTTGAGGCTTGCTTAAAATATGCTTAAAACTGACGCTAAATTCATCGTCACCAATGAAAGCAACGTCGGTGCAAGGACTGCCATCTAGATTTTCATAACATAAGGATACCGGCTGAATGAGCATGTTGCTGCGAATAGCTGCTTGATAAAACATCGGCTTAAAAGGTAAGCAGGATTCACCCGTGCTGGTGGTTCCTTCTGGAAAAATAAGCACAGAAATCCCTGATTCCAGACGTTGTTGTAATTTAGGAAGGGCTCTATAAGCTTTGAATTTATTATCACGATCGATGAATAATGTGCCTGTTCTGCGGATGATACCGCCAATAATTGGCCAGTCAGCAACTTCACTTTTAGCCACAAAATCCACACAATTATTACCAGCGAGCAATAAAATATCGAGCCAGGAAATATGATTGCAAACCCATAGCGCTGGTTGAGATGTTGGACTGCCGGTAATGACGAGTTTGATGTTAAGCGCTTTGTAGCAATTTCGGTAAAGCGAGCCCGCAATCTCTCTGCGTTTGGGGATTATTCGACCCAGAGGGCTGAAAATAATCGGCACGAGAAGGATTACGAGTATTAGGTTTTGTATTAATCGGAATAAGCGCCAACTGGTGCGTAACTTTTTTTGAATCGACTGCAAAGGATTCTTCCTAAATAGGCACTGGTTATGAAAAATGACGTAAGTAGCGTGGCGCAATGTCTTGCTTCGCTAATAAAACAAGCACATCAGCAACATTGAAATCACGATCTAGGTAAGCTTCCCCGCATACTTTAGCGCCCATGCGTAAGTAGGTCTTTAATAGCGCAGGCACATGTTCTTTACCTTCAATAGCCACATCAAATTGAGGCAATGGAAGCTTAGGTACCACGCGTAAGTTGTCTGCAGAGAAGTGTTTGTCTCGCAGGTGATTCACTACGGCTAAGGCTCTAGCACCACCGTCGAGCATTGAAATGCTCGCGCAGCCCATCAATTGATCTATATTTTGCTCATGCATAAATTGTCCTATTTTTGACCACAGCATGCCAATGACGGCGCCGCTGCGAAAATTAGGATCAACACAGGTTCTGCCAATCTCCATGTAGCGTTGATTGGGTTTAATAATCTGGCTGAGATCAAACTCACTGGCAGAATAATACTCACTAGGTTCAGATACTAAATCCGTGGTTAATATGCGGCTATAGCCAACGATATTATTCGACAGGCTATCTTTCACTAACAAGTGGAGGCAAATATCATCAAACTTATCTTTGTCTAACGCGATGTCATTATCGACTAAGTTGAAAACGCGGGCTCTAAGCTGTTGCGCCCGGCGGATTTCTTTTGGGTCTTGGCTAAAGCAGGCTATCAGTTTAGATTCAATCGGTTTATTCAGCGACTGAGCTTGCTCTAATGGCATGCGTAATACTGCTTGGGTGCCCTGTAAGGTATTGAAAGATTGCATAGTCTTCACCTAGTTATGTTTGAGTGCTATGTAAGTAGTTGCTTGATTAATATCTGGTAGTTACTTTGGCAGGGCTTAATGACAAGTTCGTGACAGTGGTCTGAGAGAGTGAATTAAGGCGATTAATTAAGACGATTAATTAAGAGAGTGTATAGCCTGTTAGAACATTAGAATCGGACTATGCTTAGGCGAGGTGACTGTTTTATCTACCAGATTTTATTTACGAGGTTGTGTCTAACGTTATGTACCAGGTGCCATTAACTAAAAAACAGGTAAAAAGTACCACGCTGAGGTTGCTGACCTTACTGCCATTTTTAGCCTTATTCTATGCGGGTATTTCTTCTGCGAATGGTCAGCCAAGTCTGACAAATAATCAGGCAACTCGCATTATTGATGATGCCTTAAAACAACAATCTCTTTTTTGGCAAGGATTTGCCATTCCTTACAGTATTGAACGCAGCAGCAAGCATAAAGACGCGGCTATGTTAGAGGTCTTGTTTAATCATAAATTGGTGGTCCGAGAAAAAGAAACTCAAGTCGTTAAAATAAAGGGCAGTCAACGTAAGCGTATCTCATTGAATTATCGCTACTCTTTTGCCGACCACGAAACTAGCCAGCGTATTGGTTCTCAAGGGGGATTTTATTATGGCTATGGTCGATTGAAGAAATTACTGCAATTATCAAAACCTTATAAAATCGGTGATTCTTATTATGCCGAAGCTTATGTGCAGTGGTATGTGGCTGATGTTCAAGATTGGATCGACGCCCCCGCTTTTGATAAAGCCCGGACGTTAAGGCGTAGCTTAGAGTCGAAAAGTAAGCCATTCGAAAAACGAGTGTATTTACAATACGATGATCAGGGCTGGGCATTTTGGCAGGGTAAACCAGGGGGCTTATAGTACCCCCTTTAAAATGCTTTAAAATGCTTTAAATCGCCTTGGAGAATCGAGGGCGGTTTGTCGATACACTGGCATCGGCACTAGCAGAGTAAGTTTGAATGTTGTTTTGAATAATCGACGCGTTTAAGTAAGTATCAAATACCATGCACGCATTGCGCACTAATAAACGACCTTTTTCAGTGATGTGAATACCTTCATTACTGATTTCTAATAAGGCATCTTCAACCATAGGGCTCAGCTTAGAGAGCTCGTCGGCGAAATAGACTTTGCTCTCAATGGCGAATGCTTGGTCGATTTCTGAAAAAATCATTTGATCGTGACACAGCAATTCCATAATAACTTGACGGCGAATCAGATCATCTTTATTGGTTTCAATCAGCTTCACCACGGGAAAGCGATTATTTTCAATAGCGTCCTCGTAGACGTTTATATCAGGGCTATTTTGCAAGTAACAATCGCTAATCTGGCTGATGGAAGAAACGCCGAAGCCAATTAAATCACAATCGCCATGAGTGGTATAACCTTGGAAATTACGGTGCAGTTCTTTGTTTCCTTGGGCGCGTGATAGCTCATCCTCTGGCTTGGCAAAGTGATCCATTCCGACGTAGTGATAGCCCACGTCGGTCAAAGTGGTAATGCAATTACCTAAAATCGCGAGTTTCTCTTCTGGGCTAGGTAAATCTTCTTCTTTAATGCGACGCTGAGGCTTAAAGCGCTCTGGTAAGTGTGCGTAATTAAAAACGGATAGACGATCAGGCGACATATCAATAATCACCTCAAGGGTCTCAGCAAAGGTCTGCTGAGACTGATGCGGCAGGCCATAGATTAAATCGATATTAATCGAGCGAAAGCCTAATTCACGGGCTTCAATCATTACTTGGCGAATCATACTTTCAGGCTGGATACGGTTAACCGCTTGCTGAACTTTCTCATTCAAATCTTGTACACCAAAGCTGGTGCGATTAAACCCAATTTCACGCAATAATTTAAGGGTATTGGGGCGCAATTCGCGCGGATCTATTTCGATGGAGTAATCAGCGCTTTTGGCGCGACTAAAATTAAATCGCTTGCGTAAATGATCCATCAAATCGACCATTTGTTCATCGGATAGGAACGTCGGTGTGCCGCCGCCCCAATGCATTTGTTCTACTATCGGGTGGCCTTGTAATAACTCGGCCTTCCGATCAATTTCAGCTTTTAATAATTCTAAATAAGGTTCAGCTTTAGATCGGTCTTTAGTGACGATCTTATTACAGCCACAGTAATAGCAAATGTGCGCGCAAAACGGGATGTGCAAATACAAAGAAAGCGGAACGTCGGGATCACGTTGGCTTAATAAATCTTTCTCTACCTGATCGCAGTCAACGATTTTAAATTCAACCGCCGTTGGGTAGGAGGTATAGCGGGGGCCCGATCGATTATAACGTTGGATCAGCTCTGGATCCCAATGCACTTGTTCGCTCATGTGGACTACTTATATCAATGACGGTTAAATTTTAAAATGTATTTATATTGATCTATTCTAGTTTGTGGCTTGAAGAGTCTCTTGTCCTGAATCAAGGTTGTAGCTTTTATAGATAAAAAGGTTTTATCAGTATTTTTATCTATAGTTCTTATCATCATTTACTTGGATCGGAATAAAGTACTAATGTTTTTCCTATTCCGGCCGAAAAAGACCTAAATAGTCGAATGTTTTCAACTAATTTGCATTTTTTGTAAAAAAGACTGCAAAGGGTCTTGATTTTGTAAAGATACGGTCGTTTTATAGAGAACGCTTATCGACTAAAACAAAAAAAACAATGAACTCAAGGGGCGAACTATGCCAAAGAAGCCATTTACGCCAGAGGAAGTCGCTGCTCAGCGCCAAAGAATAATGGACAGTGCATCGCAAGTAATGGCCGATGTCGGTTTTCATCATTTGTCTATGCGCAAGTTGGCGAGTCAGCTGGGGATGACTGCAAGTAACATTTATAATTATTTTCCTAATAAAGAAGTTTTGTTTCTACAAACGCGTTTACGTGGCTTTGAAATGTTCTTTGCGGAAATGAATGATCAGATGGGCAGTGCTATCAATGCTGAACAAGCTTTGCAGCAATTTGCACGTTTACTCATTGGCTTTGCCCAGCAAGACCCAGGTTATTACCAACTGATGTTTCAGCCACCGCGATTAAATTTGAAAGAGACTGTGCAAGTCGACCAAGAGCTGGAGATGCAGTTGGCTCGCTTGGTAGAAGAGTGGCAGCGTCACTTAATGACTTTAATTATTGATGCCATTCCTTCGATGTCAGATCAGAATGATAATCGTCAAAAGCAATTAGCATTATTCTTCACTGCGTCAATTCATGGTTTGGTCGACACGTATCATTATCGCGCACTGTCCATCTTGATGGATGCGGTAGATTTGATTCCTGAAGATGTTGTTGATTGTCATATCCAGTGGTTGTTGAATGCCGTGACTCAGCAAGCTGAGCAGGTCGTTTAAGTCTCAGTAGGTTCTTTACCTTCGAGTCTATAAACGAAGGAGAGGATCTCTGCAATAGTGATATACAGCGATTGAGGGATTTCGTCTCCTAGTTCCAGCTTACTTAGCCATTGGCTAAGTTCCGCATTTTCATAGATGGGGACCTGTGCTTGCAAGGCCAGTTCAATAATGGCTTGTGCCAGTTCATTATCGCCTTTTGCCGCAATTGTTGGCGCTTGCTTGCCGTCGTAGCTTAATGCAATGGCTTGCTTAGCGTTTAATAGGCTTTCAGGTATTTCATTCGAATGTTCTTTTTTCATCACTTTTAAACCTCCTCTTTAAACCCCGGCGTTGTAATACCCGCCTTCTAAAGCTAACTAAGTATTAAGTTTCAATGTCGACTAGGCGCTGTTCAATATTATGTTTCCGCTTGGCCAGTGTGCCATGACGTGACTGCACATCACTAACAATAATACCTTGCTCAGTTAAACGCTGGCGTAAGGGTTGTACGTGATAGGAAAGCTGACTGAGGGTTGATGACGATTCAGACCAGAATGTGGTATTACATTCATTTTCGAACATCGATATTTCGATGCCGAGTTCACCCAGCTTTGGTAAGTCGAAATGGAGATTGATAAACCAGTGATTCTTTTTCTCTCCTTGGGCATTCTTTTTTTCTTCTTTATCGATAAAAAATTCAATTAGCTGTAATTGTTGCTGGTGGTGTATTAACAGCGGTAACCATTGTTGGTTTTGAGAAGTTGTCAGGCTGGGGTTGTTGGCGACATTGCTATCGGATTGCTGTAGTTGTAACCCTTGCTCACGTTCAATATGACCGAGTAGGTTTTGTAGTGTCCGTAATATGATCGCGTCATTGCCATTGCGCTCAGGCCAGTTCAACGGAATCCTCACCTGAGAATCAGCCTGATTGGCTAAGTTATTCAGCATTTGACCCAGAGCAAACTTAGTATTTGAGCTGGGGTTTTGCAGCAACGGATCTTTCAGCAACTCTTGTAATGTTGAATAAGCTTGGCTATTGAGTAAGGGGTTTTGCCATGAGCTTGTAGTTGGGCTAGTCGTTGTTGAACCGATAGTCGTTGAACCGATAGTCGTTGAGCTGGTCGCCGCTGACAATGTTGTTGCGGCATTCAATGTAGGGTTAGCCGTTGTGGTGCTTATTTTATTATTGAGAGTACCGCTCTTTAAACTTGATAATATATTTTGGCTGCTGCTCTCTAAACTTTTGGCTGTATTTTTTACAATGCTGCCTAGGTCTGTTTGGGATAATGGCTCAGGGTTTTTCGAGAAAATCTTTTGCTGTATTTTCTGCAATTGCTGGAAAATAGTATTGGCACTTTTCTCTTCTGCTGAGCTTTGATTGCTTGGCGCGCCGTTGTTCAATGCCCCTTTACTTAGCGCAGTGAATTGTTGAGCGAGCTGACTTAGCTGGGTTTCAGCACGCACCCCCGTATTATTCAGTGCGTTGCGCAAACCGGTGCTATTGCTAATGTCGCTGCTGCTAGGCAATTGCTGCAGCCAATCTTTAACTTGTTGTAATGGCAATGACGATTTAGAGGGCTGTACGTCACTAGCGCTGGCTGTTTTGATGCTGGGCTCTAAGTGTTTAGCGAGAGATTGGTAGGCTAGATTTGCTAACGCTTGTTTTGCTGTTGGAGTCTGTTCACTTGGGATAACGGAGCCAGGCTTAAGCGTCTCTGGTTTAGTTGTATCAACCGTTCCTGAAACGTTATTTGGGTTTAGTTTTGATGTAATACTCGAGTCCATCAAGGCGGTATTGGCTGCAAGGGTTTTGCTTCCAGACACCAGTTGGCTCAGTTGGTCGATCAGCTGGCTTAGACCTTGTGCTTGAATCTTAGGAATTCGGTCGGCTAATAACTGCTGCATGGCTGCCTGTGCGGGCAGTTGCCTGTTTGAGGCATTACTTAGGGTTTTATCAGCTGTGCTGCTGATGATTTTAAGTTCTGGTCCAGGGCTTACCTTAACGTCTAACTGGTTTCCTTTCTTGAAACTCTCACTACTCACCGTTTCAAGTTGCTGATTACCGATTTTAAGTACAACTCTATATTGCTGGGCTTCTTTTGCTGCACTGTCGCTTTTTGAAACGTTGTCGCTTTTTGAAACGTTGTCGCTTTTGGCCGTATTTTGATTATCAGTGCTTTTATTATCGCTAGTATTGCTGCTTTGTTTCGGCTCCGCTTTAATCGGTTCTGAAGAAACTACCTCAGCTCTCAATATGGGCGCAGGTGTTCTTTCTGCTTTAGCAGTAACCACTTGGACCAATTTGGGATTAATAAGAGGAATTCTATCCATAAATTTAGTGCTTCAAACCGTGATAACATATTGATTATAGAGGGTTAAGTAACCATGAAAGTGGTGTTATCGTATCTTTTTAACCCGTATTTCATATTAACGACCGACATAGATCAATCTTGAGGCTTACATTTAGTACCTGCAAGCATTGAATCTGTTTATAATACTGGCATAAATAAGCTCATAACTCAGCACTAGAATATAGGAAATGTATGACCCGTCCAGCTCCTGTCGATCAATTGAACAGGTTTACCCTTCACTGCGATCTATCAGCCCATGACGTGAGCTGCGAACGAGATGATCGTATCTTATTCGAAGATTTAAGTTTATCGGTAAAAAAAGGCGACCTTATTCAATTGGTCGGTCCTAATGGTGCGGGTAAAACGACCTTGTTGCGGTTAATGGCGGGTCTGAATCAAGATTTTGATGGTGAAGTACATTGGCAGGGCGAAAATATACAAAGCTGCTTTCAAGATTATGCGCGTCAGCGCTTATACATAGGTCACCTTTCTGCGATTAAAAAAGTTCTTACGCCATTAGAAAACCTGCGCTGGTTTGTCAGTAGTTGGCCAGAAGTGAAAGAAGATGATCTTTGGCAGGCATTAGAAGAAGTCACCTTAGCGGGCTACGAAGATGTACCTTGCCAACAATTATCAGCAGGGCAGCAGCGTCGAGTTGCCTTAGCGCGTTTATTAGTAACGCCAACACCGTTATGGATTCTTGATGAACCTTTCACAGCGCTCGATAAAGCAGGCGTTGAATGGCTCGAAGCTCAGTTAGCACGACATGTTGAACGTGGTGGTTCGGTCTTGATTACCAGTCATCACGCATTAAGTGATATTCCTGCCTTGCGTCAAATTGAGTTGGGGATGCACAAATGAGTCTGGTAACGGCTACGATCAAGCGCGACCTCATCATTGCGGCGCGTAATCCGGGTGAATGGCTCAACCCCTTGATGTTCTTTTTAATGGTGTTGGCGTTATTTCCACTAGCCGTTGATCCTGATCCTAAATTTTTGTCTAAAATCGCAGCGGGAGTGGTATGGGTTGCCGCTTTGTTAGCGACCTTATTATCCCTCGATGCGCTGTTCAAAGCCGATGTTGAAGACGGCACGTTAGAACAGTGGTTAGCGTCGGGAGAATCACTGTATGCGATGGCGCTCGGTAAGGTATTTGTGCATTGGTGTATCAGTGGCTTGCCGCTCACCTTGGTAGCACCGCTACTCGCGCTGATGATGAATTTACCCGATGATGCCTATGGCGCATTATTTTTTAGCCTATTATTGGGTACGCCCATTTTGAGCCTGTTAGGCGCGGTAGGTGCGGCCTTAACCGCTGGTGTTCGCAGTGGCGGATTGTTATTAAGCTTAGTAATTTTGCCTCTTTACATTCCTATACTCATATTTGGGGCCAGCGCGGTATATCATGCGGGCATTGGAATGGACTACGCAGGGCAATTAGGCTTTTTAGCGTCGTTTTTATGTATATCAATGACACTGACGCCGTTTGCAGTGGCGGGTGCATTGAAATTGAATCTTTCTCGTTAATATTAAAATAGAACTTGGATATTAGATTATGTGGGAAGCGATAAAGCGACTGTATCACCGTATGGGGTCGCCAAAATGGTTTTACGAAATATCAGCAGTTTGGTTGCCTTGGTTCGCCATTCCAGCAGCGCTTTGTCTTGTGGTTGGAGCTGTTTGGGGGCTTGCGTTTGCACCTGCAGATTACCAGCAAGGTAACAGCTTCCGTATTATTTATATTCACGTTCCTGCGGCTATCTTGGCTCAGAGTGCCTATGCCATGATGGCGATTGCTGGTGGTATCTTCTTAATTTGGCGGATGAAAATGGCGGCTTGGGTTGCGGCGGCGATTGCGCCTATTGGTGCCAGCTTTTGTTTTATTGCGCTGATTACTGGCGCTATTTGGGGCAAGCCTACTTGGGGAACTTGGTGGGTATGGGATGCACGCTTAACCTCAATGTTGTTATTACTGTTTTTATACTTTGGCGTCATGGCCTTACAAAGAGCCATGGACACTGAAGATACCTCCGCTAAAGCCGGTGCGATCTTGTCTTTAGTCGGACTCGTGAATATACCCATTATTAAATATTCAGTTGAATGGTGGAATACGCTGCATCAGCCAGCGACTTTGAAATTAACAGAAGAATCGACCATGGCGATGGAGATGCTCATCCCCTTACTCATAATGATCGTCGGTTTTTATCTATTATTCGTTACCCTCATTTTTATGCGTACCCGTAACAGTGTGTTATGGCACGAACGCAAAAAGAACTGGGTGAAAAAGCTCGTTCAGGTACAGGCTGAGAAATAAAGAGAGATACTATGTTTTTTGACAGCTTTGCAGAATTTTTAGCCATGGGTAAACACGGTTTTTATGTGTGGCTTTGTTATGGCATTACCGCCTTGGTGATTATCGCAAATATACTTGCGCCGATTCGCCAGCGTAAAAAATTGATTGAACAACAGACGCGCCTTCAGCGTCGGGAGAGAAAAAATGCATCCGAAACGTAAGAATCGACTGATATTGATTTTATTTATGGTAATAGGGCTTGGATCAGCCGTTGGTTTGCTGATGTACTCTCTGAGCCAAAATATTGATTTATTTATGACCCCTACGCAAATTGCTAATGGTGAAGTGCGTCCAGGACAAACGATTCGTGCCGGTGGCCTTGTGGTTGAAGGCAGCGTAATGCGCAGTGATGACGGTCTAAAGGTTAGCTTTGGTATTACCGATGGAGCGGTGAACGTAACCGTTGAATACGAAGGCATCCTGCCAGACTTATTTCGCGAAGGCCAAGGCATAGTAGCAATGGGGAAGGTTGATTCACGTAAGGTGATGATTGCGTCTGAGGTGCTAGCTAAGCACGATGAAGAATACATGCCACCTGAAGTGACGTATGCGTTAGAGTCTGCGCATAAAGACGGTATTGAAAATTTGAAAAAAAATGCAGCAGAGAAAGAAAGAAATGCTCAGTTAGAAAAGCAATCAGAGACTTCAGCAGACTCTCTACCTCAATCCACAACTGAAAAGCAGTATTAATAATGGCAGCTGAATACGGACTCTATGCACTTCTTATTGCCCTCGCTTTTGCGTGTGTGCAATCGATTGTTCCTTTAATAGGAGCACAAACCAATCGTACTTGGTTGATGCAATACGCTCGACCGATGGCTTTGGGCCAAGCGACCTTCTTATTGATTAGCTTCGTCGCTTTAACGTATTGCTTTGTGGTTGACGATTTCTCAGTAGCCTATGTTGCTCACAACAGTAATAGCCTATTGCCGACGATGTTTAAAGTCAGTGCGGTATGGGGCGCGCACGAAGGTTCGCTTTTATTGTGGGTCTTGATGTTGGGGTTATGGGGCGCTGCTGTTGCCTTGTTTAGCCGCAGTCTGCCATTGGATATGGTCGCACGCGTACTCGCCGTGATGGGAATGGTGGGTGTTGGATTTATTTTATTCACCGTTTTCACATCTAACCCATTTGATCGCAGCTTGCCTTCCATTCCTACGGATGGCGCGGATTTGAATCCGCTATTACAAGATTTTGGTTTAGTCATTCATCCGCCGACCTTGTATATGGGTTATGTGGGCTTCTCTGTTGCCTTTGCGTTCGCTATTGCAGCTTTGTTAGGCGGGCGTTTAGACGCTGCTTGGGCTCGTTGGTCTCGTCCTTGGACTACTGCTGCTTGGGTATTCCTAACCTTGGGTATCGCTTTGGGTAGTTGGTGGGCTTATTACGAGCTTGGCTGGGGCGGCTGGTGGTTTTGGGATCCTGTTGAAAACGCATCTTTCATGCCTTGGTTAGTCGGTACCGCTTTGATTCACTCTTTAGCGGTTACCGAAAAGCGTGGCGTATTTAAAAGCTGGACCGTGTTATTAGCAATTTTTGCTTTCTCGTTAAGTTTGTTAGGAACGTTCTTGGTTCGTTCCGGCGTTCTGACGTCAGTGCATTCGTTTGCGGCTGACCCGACTCGAGGTGTATTTATTCTTGCGCTATTAGGCTTGTGTGTCGGTGGTTCGTTAACGCTCTATGCTTTGAAAGCTCCGACGGTTTCGTCCGCGGGTAAATTTAAGTTGTTATCGCGCGAGAGTTTTTTACTGGCCAATAATGCCTTACTTATTGTTGCAACATTAACAATCCTACTCGGTACCTTGTACCCGTTGATTGTTGATTTTATTAGCGGAGAAAAACTATCAGTAGGTTCCGCTTGGTTTAATACCATGTTTGTTCCTTTAGCCGCGGCGTTAACCTCTCTGGCCGGCATTGGTGCAATGTCACGCTGGAAAACGATGTCGGGTAAATTGTTGATTGCTCAAATTGCGGGCTCAGTTATGTTGGCTATTTTTGTTGCCGCGGTATTCCCACTGGTTTATGCCGGTGAAATGAACTTTAAAGTGGCCATTGGCTTATTTGTTGCGACCTTATTGATATCAACAACACTGCGCGATGTGTGGGTGAAAACGAAAGGCCAAATTAGCCGAGTATTTAAACTGACGCTGAGTTATTGGGGCATGGTGTTTGCTCACTTAGGTGTTGCTATTACTGTCATCGGAGTGACCGTGGTGAGTAATTTTAGTGACGAAACCGCACTTAAAATGAGCCCTGGTGAAACGACGACGTTATCGGGTTATGACTTCAAGTTTGCCCAAATCGGGACGATGCAAGGGCCAAACTTCACTGCGCACGTTGGGATCTTTGAGGTTTATCAGCAAGGTGACTTAGTCGCTACCTTACATGCTGAAAAACGTCGTTATACCGTGAAAGGTTCGATGATGACGGAAGCCGCAATTGATGCCGGTTTGTTCCGCGATCTTTATGTTTCCATGGGTGAACCGTTAGCCGATGGCGCGTGGGCAATGCGTTTGCAAGTTAAAGCCTTTATGCGTTGGGTCTGGTTAGGTGCGATCTTTATGTCGATCGGTGGTTTGTTAGCGATCTTAGATAAACGCTATCGTGTCCGCGTTAAAAAAGCTTAGCTTAATAGTTTATGGAAATGGGTTGTTAATATGAATCGCATACTTTTGTTTATACCTCTCATTATCTTTATGGTAATGGCCGCTTTTTTGGGGGGAGGTATTGGGCGTGAAGATAAAGAAGTTTTACCTTCACCGCTAATCAATAAACCTTTTCCTAAGTTTATCTTGCAGCAGGTTGAAGCTGAGAAGCAGCTAACGCAATCGGACCTGCAGGGTAAGCCGATGCTGGTTAACGTTTGGGCTACTTGGTGCCCAACGTGTAAAGCCGAGCATGAGTTTTTAAATACTCTGGCGGCAGAAGGTGTGCGTATTATCGGCATTAACTATAAAGATGACGATGAAGAAGCAAAAGTATGGCTGCGTGATTTCGGTAACCCGTATGAATTTAATATTAGTGACCCGCAAGGCAAGCTTGGTTTAGAACTCGGTGTTTACGGCGCGCCAGAAACATTCTTTGTTGATGGTGACGGTATTATTCGCGCCAAGCACGTGGGTGATTTGAATCAGCGAGTTTGGCAAAAGTACAAAGCTATATTCGAACAATTGAAAACGCACGTTGAGCCTATAAATACAGTCGAGCCTAAAAAGCTTGTAGATGGAGATAGCCAATAATGAAATTAATCTTAGTACTGTGTTTATCTTTATTTGCCTTAACTTCTCAAGCCGTTGTAGACGGACACAAATATCCGTTTGATAACGACGTCGACAAGAAACGTTTCGAAGTACTGGCGGAAGAACTGCGTTGCCCTAAATGTCAGAATCAAAATTTAGCCGACTCCAGCGCGCCGATTGCGAAAGATTTACGCGATAAAGTCTATGAGTTGATGATTGAAGGCCAAACTGACGACGAGATCGTCGGTTATCTGGTTGATCGTTATGGCGACTTCGTTCGTTATAATCCACCGGTGCAAAAAAATACGTTTTTCTTGTGGTTCGCCCCAGGAATAATGGTCTTCATCGCGTTAATTATTATTATTAGTATTACTCGAGGTGGTAAAAAGTCAGAGCCTTTGAGTGATGAAGAAAAAGTTAAATTAGCTGAATTAAAAACAGCCAGAAGTGAGAAGCGAGATTCATGATTATTACTCTAGTTTTATTATTGCTTACTTTAGGCTTTGTGGTGTGGCCGGCGTTTTCTCACCGCAACCTGAAAATAAGCCGTGAAGCAGAAAACGTACGTTTATATGAGCAGCGTAAGCAAGAGATTGCTGAAGCGGATTATGCTGCTGAAGAACGTGAGCAGATGCTATTGGAATTGGATCACGAATTGGTCTCCTCCGATTCAGATACCGTTAGTGGCCGAGATGTAACACCAAAGACAAAAATTCTAACGGCTTTTGCCATTTTTATTCTGATGGTTTCAAGTGTCTTGTTTATCTATCAGGATACCGGTGCCCAGGACCAATTATTAGCCACTCAATTGCTGACTAAAATGTCGAATGCTAAATTAAGTGACGAAGAGCAGCAAACTCTTAAAGAAAGTTTGCGCAAAGCATCGGTTAGCCAACCTGAAAATGGTGAATGGTTATACTTATACGCTCGCATGCTATTTGCTGACGGCCAATATAGGGAAGGCGTAGCAACGTTCGAAAAAATCCTTA
This sequence comes from Oleispira sp., assembly GCA_036960605.1. Classification (GTDB taxonomy): domain Bacteria; phylum Pseudomonadota; class Gammaproteobacteria; order Pseudomonadales; family Oceanobacteraceae; genus Oleispira. The sequence goes on from JBALXI010000016.1 coordinate 88,068, forward strand.
CCAGCTTGCCAGAAGAAGCAATGGCTGATCGTGCCGCGACCTTAGTGCAGATTGGGCAAGGGAAATTCTATATTGCCGACCAAAGGGCGAGCATGGAAGTCTATGGCATTATTCTGCGAGCGCTAGCGATTGAGCCTAATAACTCTCAAGCATTAGGTCTTGCCGGTATTATGGCTTTTGAACTTGAGCGTCTTGAAGAGGCGTTTGGACATTGGAAAGCCCTTTGGTTCAATATGTCGAGCAGCCCTGAAGCCGGTGCGTTAGAGCAAGGCATCCAGCGTATTGTCGCCGCTTTAGAAGCGAAGGGTCAAACCGTTGATTTAAGCTGGATGAAGCGTGCTGAAGTTAAAGTACGGGTATCGATTAGTGATGAATTAAGATCTCAGCTTAAAGATGATGATGCTGTTTTTGTTTTGGCAAAAGCGCTAACCGGACCGGTAATGCCATTAGCTGCGATGCGAATTATGGCAAAAGATCTTCCTATCGATGTTGTTCTGAATGATAGCCAAGGCATGGTGCCAGGGTTAGCATTGAGTAAGTTCGAAGAAGTTCAGATCATTGCGCGTGTTGCGAAAGGTGGCCAACCAATGGCGAATCCTGGAGATCTACAGGGCACTGTGAAACCTGTTAAGGTTAAATCAGATGATACGGTTGAGTTAGTGATTGATCAGATTGTGCAGTAAGCACGTTCAGGTCGAGCAGTGAAAGCAATTAGCGCTCGTTGTTCATTAGAAGCCCTTAGAATATTCTCAAGGCTTCTTTTATTGTAACTATTCAGGTAGTTCAAATTTAGACAGAATAAGATCCATTATTGGGTGTTTGTGGAATAAATACCCAATCAGGGATCGTTTTTAAAACCTGCTGAATAGTTACTTTCAAATTACCATTTAGCGTAATGATCTTCGGTAAACCCCCACTCACCGTCTAGGTGAATAGTCTCTCCGTTAACCGTAATTTCGCCAAAATAACGACCAAAGTGCTGAGTAAAATTGGTAGCAGCAATAATCGCGTTGGTTTTCTCTTTACGCTGTCCTGCAGGTTCAAAGTGCAGGTTGATGATGCCGTCGTTAGAGCGCAAGGTCCAAGCGTGATTATGGTGATAGCGATCAAATTGAAAATCGACCATATCCACTTTGTGCATTTTACCGTCAATCCATAACGCATTTTCAGTAAAACCTGTTTCCACGACACCCGCGGCTAAATTAAAGCCTAGGCGGCGGCCATCAGGCAACTTGCAAGAAAGACTGCCCCAGTTCCAAAACGTCTCGCGACGCATGTAACCAGCGCTCCAATCGACAGAAGCGAGAGCGCCAATTTCAGCAAGGTCAATTTTTTTATCACGCCATTCAACCGTACCATTGCACACTAAAGCCGTTGATTTCTGCGTGAAGTGAAACCCTTCATAACCGGCGCGGACACATAGCGCTAATGGATCAAAATTACCAGACTCATCAATAACTGCATTAATTTTTAATCCCGATTTTAATTCGACACTCACAGAACGTAAGCGGGGTGTTGCCGTCGCTTTGATCGAGACTTTATTACCACCTTTCTGGAAGAAGGCTTGGCCGGAGTTTGGGCGGGTATCAATGTGAGTATTAAAGGCAAATGGATTTATAAAACTGAATTCGTCGTATTCGTTGGTTTCTGGATCATAGAGATAGACGAAGCAATTGCTGGCGATTTTTAAATCAACGATGGCAATTCCGACAATTAATTGCTGGCAGGTAAAGCCAATAAATTGAAACTGATTGAACTTAAGGCGCTTAGCAAGGGTGCCTCTACGCTTATCCATGGCATTTCGTAGATCGAAGTCCATGTAGTTAATATCATTAACGCCGCCGGGGAATATTCCAAAACTTGCTTGGCCGTCTTTATTAATCAGTACTTCTTTAGCCATGAAAGGCTCCTGCTGGCAATAATCTTTTTATAATTACTAACTATATTGGCAGATATTAATGAGATTGACCATGGCTCTATTTACTAATGATTGTGGCCTAATAAGTCACAATTAAAAGAATAGAATTACCAGTTGAACGCTTGGCGAAGAGAGGAAAGGGTATCTTGGTCTGCTTTGAAACGTAATTTCAAGTAAACACCTTGGGCGGTATAGTTTGCAGCGGAGAAATCATTATCAACAAAACCTTCAAAATTAAAGCCAATGCTGGTCCATAGGTTTTTAACCGGACGTATACCGACAGATAAGCCATAGCTGTTCTGACGTTCTTCACCCGCATTAATGAGTTCACGACCATGAGCACCGATGTCCCAGGTGTCGCTTATTTGATGACGCCATTCACCGGCAATATAATGAACGGTAGAGGCATAATTATCGTTATCGTATTGATCTAAAATACGCTTCAAACCATATTGAGTCGACAATTGGTTGTACGGATTAAATTTCCAGTTCAAGTGCGCATTATTAATGATACGACGGCTTTGGTCGGTTGGGCTTGAGCTAGATGCCGAAATCGAATCTTGTAACCAACGTGTTTGTAAAAGCAATGCAAAAGGTTGCTTGTAAGGGCGAATCGCAAAATCAAGCGTCGCATCGACGTTTTGTTCAAAGCCTGGGAAGGTGGACTGCTTATAAAAATCCAGGCTACCACCAATAGCCATCGAACTGCTTAACGGGTGGTACAAGCTCGTACGGGCGCTGTGAGTATTGCTGCTACTGGCGATGCGACGTTCTAGACGGTTAGTCCACTGCCACTCTTCAGAGCGATAACCCCAGCCGGTACTGATCGCGTGAAAATCTTCACTCGCGCTTTGTTCTGCCGGCTGTATCTGCTCAAGGTTTTTACTCTGATTAAAGCCAAAGCTTACTAACCAATGTTCATCCACTTTCCAATCATGGCTTAAGCCCGATTCTGAATACAGACGATAGCCATCATTTTGTGTTTCTTGCACAAGAGATTGTTCAACTTGGCCGCCTTGCCAAGGTTGAGTTCTGAGGCCAATAGAAGTTCGCTCAAGATTATTAGCATTAAACGAACGCTCATAATCAGCAAAGGTGGTTAACGAATCTGCCCAGCGATACTCGGCGCCTAATTTAAGACGATCATTCTCTTGGCTGCGTTCGGTTATATCGGTTGTTGCGGTTATGTTTAGACGTAAGTCTTGGCTGAAGACAGGAGCACTTGCGCCGATGCTAAGCTCATCAACAAAGTTGATGCCCTCAGATGATTCTTGCATGCTCGAACTCAAGCCGGCATTGATAGAACTGCTATCTGTCACCTTGTGAGTTAATTTAGCCGAAGCCAATTGCTTATCAAACCCTGTAGAAATTTGTGTTTGATACAGGCTATCTATTTCAAGCTGATCTTGGTCACTAATGTATATCGTCGCTTTGACACCTGTGCTTTGCTGGTCGAGGTCGGATTGATTCTGTTGATCCAAGCCGAAATCTTCATCAATGCGCTGCGTATAAGCGGTAATTTCAGCGACCGACGTCCGTAGTTTTGCTTCAATCTTTTTAGCGCTGGCATTTGCTTTGTCTGTATCAGCACCGGATTGATTAGTAGGGCGAGTTTGGGCAATTTCCGCAGTCAGCGTTAGGTTGCCCAGCTCTAGTGTTGCATCCAAAGCGTTTAATTGATTACTCTGTCGATCTTTATTTTCATCGATTAAAGTAATACCCGCCTTCAATGTATCGCCTAATAATTTAATGCCAGCTCGACCACCGATTAAGTGACCGCCATTAGCATTTTCGGTTTCATAATCCGCCACGATATAGATAGGGTTGAAGGCATTGTCGGTAGCAGCAATGGGTGTCTTGAAATATAAACTGCCGTCATTGTAATCAAGGCTGTAGTCTAAATAACGGGTGAGAGTTTTGGTTTCTAAAATCGTCTGATTGTTTAAGCGATCGCGAGTTTCAATGCGAATGCTTTCAGAGTTCTGAATAATGAATTCATTATTTAATTGATAAAGACCAGAAGTACCATTGCCTTGAATTTCATCACGAACAAAACTTGAATCGGCTTCACTCGCAAAACCTGATAATTCAATTAAGTCGTTTTGGTAAACAACTTGGGCACCGGTAAGGTTACGCACATAACGTGACAGTTTGGTTTTATCTAAACCGGTATTGATATCACCATACAGGGCGTAAAAACGTTCTTTTTCTATTTTAACGTACAGTTTATTACCACTGCTGGCGTCTTGGCCCTGTTGGCTAGCGTCGGCATAAAGTGTGTAGTATTCGCCAGGCTGAACAAGCGTAGCAAAAGGTGTGGTCTTTTCTTTATCTGAATCATAAGCCGCAGTTAATAAGAAATCACCCGGGATTTGACCTTTAGTATAAAAAGCTAAACGGCCTTGGTGGAATATGTTTTCGTCAACAATACCGTTTGAATTATGATTAGCATCTTTAGTCGCATTGTTCGCACCGATCGATAAATCACCTAAGCCCACCAAAATCCAATCGCGAGGTGCAGGTTTCATCCAAGAGCGTATTTCATCGGTTAAATTATTACCGTGATTGAACGTGAGTGTTAACTCACCGGTTTGCGTGGTCGGCTGTAACCGGATGAAGGCAATACCATCGCCTTCAACGCGATAGCTCAGTTTATTGGTATCGGTTAAAGGGTTAATGTCATATTCGCTGCGCTGTAACAGCTGGAAAGGCTCTGAAATTTGTATTTCACCTTGTGTATTCTTACGTACAGCGTAACCATTTTTATCTTTTAATCGCACGGCAATAATCGGCACTTGAATACCGTCAGCAACTAAGGTGCTCATTTCAGGAACGATTTCAGCCTTGGCCGGTGCGCCAGAGAAATACACACTGTGGTCGAGATAATCGATCACGTTTTCATCACGATCTAATATTTCAGCAACAAATTGGTTCTCACCTTCTTCAATATTAATACCACGCCATTCACTGACAGACACAGCTTTTCCATTTGCACGCTTAATGCCTTCAAAATAAATACTATGAACCGGAACGCCATTCAAGGTTAAGCGTATACGGTTGTTCTTAGGATGCTGAACAAGGATGTTGGTCGCCGAAATATCAGGGCTATAACCTGTAGGAGGCCAGACCCAGTTTTTCTCAATGCGTTTATTAGCAAACCAATTGTCATCAATCGTTGGCTGCTGTTTGATTATGATCTGATCTTCGGGGTTATTATTAGTGCCTGCCGCCGTTGCTTGATATAAATCTAAACCAGGAATCAAAGTTTCAGTTTTCGCTATTTGTACATCAACATCCAATGTGGCTAAAGCAATGTCAGGTGTGGCGTTTAATACACGTACTTCCACACGACGGTTCTTAGCACGGCCATCTCGTGATCTGTTAGATGCGACTGGAGCAGTCTTACCTAAGCCGACAATTTTTATTTTATCGAGCGGCAAGTTAATTTGTTGCGATATATATTCGGCTACCGCGGCTGCGCGTGCTACTGATAAAGCTTGGTTATCTGCATAGGTATGCTGATTACGTTTAGCGATGCGAACATTATCGGTATGGCCGGTAACAGAAATCTCTAAATCTCTGAGGCCATCTAGCGCAAAAACCACATCAGAAAGATTGTTTTTATCTTGTACGGTTAATACGTTCGATAATGATTCAAACTTAGGATTCTTTAATGGATCGGCATTACCATCTGCAGGAGGGATGAATAAATTAACCCGTGTTTCTGCTAGTGGTGTGCTGTCTTTTAATAGCGGACCAATTTCATAATGTAAAATGGCACGTGCTGATAAGGTACCTTTCTCAGCGGTATGGCTAACAAGGGCACTGAATTTTATTTGATGAGACCATTCCTTTGGTTTATCACCTATCTGTACAAAAACAGTGTTTTGGCGATAGTCGTAAGGGTAGGGAGTTCCATCTAAAGTTAAGCTCCCTGGCTTCATGACAACACCTGCTGGCAGGCGTATTTCCTCAATAATATTATTTAAAGCAACACCTGAACCACCGATATTTGCGGTATAAAGAATCTTTTGATTTACCGGTGAGTTGTATTTTCCGGTACTCTCTTCTTCGTTAAAAGGTGCCA
>JBALXI010000017.1:0-85926 GCA_036960605.1 Oleispira sp.
GATAAATAATATATGATCTGTTTTGATCATGCCGTATTTAGTCGTAACTGTGCAGCCTTCGATTAACGGTAATAAATCACGTTGAACACCTTCACGCGAAACATCACCGCCGGATCCACTTTCTTGGCGTTTACACACTTTATCAATCTCATCAATAAAGACGATACCGTTTTGTTCTACTACTTCTAGCGAGCGCGCTTTCAAATCATCAATGTTCAGCATCTTCGCTGCTTCTTCATCTTTGATCTGTTTGAAAGCATCTTTAATTTTTAATTTACGCTTGGATTTTTTTTCACCCGCCATGTTAGAAAACATGTTTTGCAGCTGCCCGGTCATTTCTTCCATGCCAGGAGGCGCCATAATCTCAACACCCATCTGCCCCTGTTGGGCAAGATCGATTTCGATTTCTTTATCGTCTAACTGACCTTCGCGTAACTTCTTACGGAAAATTTGGCGAGTAGAAGAATCTTCTTTCTTAGGTTCTTCAGTGGTATCCCACTCAGTTTTTTCCGCAGTGCGTGCTGGCGGTAATAAGACATCAAGAATACGTTCTTCAGCCGCTTCGAAAGCACGCTGATCAACTTTTTCCATTTCCTGCTCACGCAGCATCTTAAAGCCCGTTTCAACTAGGTCGCGAATAATAGATTCTACATCCTTACCCACATAGCCTACTTCCGTAAACTTAGTTGCTTCGATTTTAATAAAAGGAGCGTTCGCAAGCTTAGCTAAACGGCGAGCAATTTCGGTTTTACCAACCCCGGTTGGGCCAATCATTAAAATATTTTTGGGCGTTACTTCTTCACGCAGCTCTTCATTAAGCTGCATACGACGCCAGCGATTACGCAAAGCAATAGCAACGGCGCGCTTAGCTTCACTTTGACCAATTATGTGGCGGTCTAGCTCGTGAGCAATTTCTCTTGGGGTCATTTGACTCATTTTTCTTCCCCTTTCGTAGTAGCAGTAGCAGCCTTGTCATCGATAGGTGCAGTCATTGTTTCGATAGTAAAATTTTGATTGGTGAATACGCAAATATTACCTGCAATCGTTAAACTTTTTTCAACGATATCACGAGCTGATAATTCGGTATTTTCAAGAAGCGCGCGAGCGGAGGCAAGTGCGAAATTGCCACCAGAGCCCACTCCGATTAGGTCGTCTTCTGGCTGTAACACATCGCCGTTACCGGTAATAATTAAAGTAGCTGTATGGTCTGCTACCGCAAGAATAGCTTCTAACTTACGCAGTGCGCGATCTGAGCGCCACTCTTTGGCGAGCTCGACCGCAGCACGGGTTAATTGACCTTGATTTTTTTGCAGCTGAGCTTCGAGTTTTTCAAATAAGGTGAATGCGTCAGCCGTGCCACCGGCAAATCCTGCGATGACTTGGCCATTGAATAAACGACGCACTTTTTTGGCATTACCCTTCATTACGGTATTGCCTAGAGATACTTGACCGTCGCCGCCAATTACGACTTCGTCACCACGGCGTACAGATACAATTGTTGTCATGTCCTACTCCCAATATATTATTGACTGCCTTAGGTACCACTGTGGTAGCAATCAATGTTAAATCTAATGTTAAATCTAATGTTGAAACTAATGCGATTGAAGCTTAGTGATTCAAACTAGTTGGGGGCAGTGACGACAATTTTCAACCTTGAAACATACCCGCACGTAGATCTTTGGCCGTGGCGATTTCACGCCCGCCTTGATAAATACTGCCTTGAGCGATAGCCAATACGGTTTGACGGGCAACAATACGACGAATATTGATTTTATATTCGATGCAGCCGGCATCTGGGGTGATCTCATTCTTTAGTCTTAAATCACCAACACCTAATGCACGTACTTTACCTGGATAACCACTCCAGCCCAGATAAAAGCCGAGTGTCTGCCACAGGCCTTCAAGCATAAGGCTTCCCGGCATCAAGGGGTCACCGATAAAGTGATGTTTAAAAAACCAAAGGTCAGGGTTTATATCAAGCTCGGCTCTAATTTCGCCTTTATTGAACAGCCCCGCATGCGGCTTGATGTCTAGAATACGATCCATCATCAACAGTTTATCAGCCGGTAATTTGGCATCACTGCCTTGGAATAGTCCACCATAACTGCAGGATTCCAGTTCCGCTCGACTAAACTGTGTTTGCGTCGTTAGAGGGCTAATTTGAGATTTAGCAGAATCTTCAGATTTAATAGCATTTTGAGAGTTAACAGAATTATTAGATTGCACAACCAGCTCGCATTACGACAAGGAAGACGCAGCATAAGCCTAATTTCAGTAAGGATAAATGATAAACAGCTATGAAATTTTCGCCATGATCACCTAACCCACCCATATTGAGCGGGCCTTTCACTAAAAATTAGTTAACCGGCTTGGTAATAGCCTTCTTCATCACTAAGGCATTGATCTTATGATTGGCGAGAATATCTTGTGCTTTATTCATCTTTGAACGGTCCGTAAAAGGCCCGACCATCACGCGATAATAGTCTGCACCTTTCACATTAACCTGTTCGATAGAGCTTGAAAGGTTTTCCATAATCAATGTCACCTTCAAACGATCGGCTTGATCGTTTGTGCGAAAAGAGGCCGCTTGCAAAGAATATTCATACTTAGATTCTTCAGTTTTAGGGGTCGATTTATAATGTGATTTCTCCGCGGTAGGCACCGGCACATCACTATTTTCTAGTAGTTTATAGAAGTCATAAGCTGGCTTAGATACTTGCTTTTCGACTTCCTTAAGAGCTTCTTCTTTAGCCCGCTGAACACCGGTTTGCAGGACTTTCTTCGCATCGCCTTTAACCGCATCAAGCTCATCACCCGAAGGCACTGTCTTTAAAAAAAATAAAAACCCGACGAACGCGGCCGCCAATAAAGGGGTTAATAACCAAACGATTTTAGGTATTCGACTCATACTTTCTGACATGTACTGATACTCGATGACAATGTGCTTATTTATAATGCCACCTAAGATAGCTGAAAATTTGTAAGATGCTAGCGAGATTATGATTTATCATAGGTTTTTATTATATTGAAAGTTTCCTAAGGCATAGCCCAAGATGACGACTGATACCCATACTCCCGCAAAACCCAATTTACGCAACCCTATTCACTTATTAGCCTTTGGCCTTGGCTCTGGCTGCGCTCCTAAAGCCCCCGGGACCTTTGGCACACTGGCGGCGATCCCTTTTTGGTGGTTGTTTTTACAAGATGTACCCTTCATTCCTTACTTATGCGTTTTAATCTCAGGTTTCGCGTTTGGCGTATACCTATGTGAGCAAACCTCTAAGGATTTAGGCGTCCATGATCATGGTGGCATTGTTTGGGATGAATGGATTGGCTTGTGGATAACTTACATCGCACTGCCAGCCGGTATTGAATGGATCATCATCGGTTTCGCGCTGTTCCGCTTCTTCGACATTCTTAAGCCTTGGCCAATTAAATGGCTAGATGAAAAAGTTCATGGTGGATTTGGCATTATGATTGATGATGTTTTGGCGGGGATATTTGCACTGATTTGTGTGCAAGGTTTGGCTTATTTTTTCTAGACTTTATATAAAAGAAGAGACAATAAGTCTCTTCTTTTAATATTATTTATGAATCCCAAACAAACAACTTTTCAACTCCCCACCATATGCCCATAAAGAAATAACCTAGTGGCCCATAAGTCTTTTGCTTTTCAGCGCTGAACTCTATCGATGCATAATCAACCTGACCTTTAAGGTACTTCATACGGCCTTCTAAGCGGTCAATTTCACTTTGCGTACGGTTTAATTCTCGCTCAATTTTCAACAGATCTTCAATACGATCTGCACGATTTAATAACAACTGGATACGATTGCGTAACTTATGCAAGTTTTCTAAACGTGCTTTGTTATCGATAAATTCAGTCGTCACATCTTGCACGTTTTCATTTTCTGAAATAACGACACCGACTTTTCTAAGCTCAAGCAAAGCAGGCACATATTGATCTTGAGGAACTCGAATAGATAAATTAAACGACTTACCTTGCTCGTCATTGGTATTTTGAATATAGCCTGTTTTCTGTTCTACAATCGCCTTTGCTTGCTGCTTAGCTTGGGCTAAATCTTTTACGCCCACTGTTAACCAGCTGCGTCTAATTAACTTGCGCTCTTGCTCACTGACATCGCTGCTCATTTTCGACAGCTGAGGTGATGCGCGCATCATACTCGCAGATTGCATTGGTGCGGCCTCCATCGAGAAAGTACGACCGCCATTATCACCTGCATGATTACCATGAGTGGCTGCACAGCCCGTTAAAGTTACCGCTGTGCTTACGGCGAGTATTATGAAGACATTCTGCATGAAACGTTTTGGTATCGTTTTTTTCATTAATATTCTCAATATGATATTAGCAATTCGTTAATTTCATCATTCGTAAACTGGCTGCAAAATTAGCGTTTTAGATATCGCAACCAGCGCCATACATTCAATAGGCTCGCCAATGACCCGGCGACGTACGTCAGCGCAGCTGCTAATAATATTTGGCGGGCATTCTTCATATCTTGCTCGTTAAGATACTCGCCTTTCTCTAAGATCGGCAACGCTTTACCAAAACTTGCATCCCATTCAACCGGTAAGGTGATCAAGTGAACCAAGGTACTGGCCAATATCGACAGCACCGCGATGCCTAACGTCACTCGACTCGCCCCAGGGCTCATCACTGCGAGTAATGGACTTAACCAAAAAGCGATCGGGGTAATACGTTGCGCCACATTGGCAAATTTTGCCGCTTTAATACGCGCATTAAACGTCGCTTCTTTATTATGATCTTGAATGGCATGGCCGACTTCATGCGCTGCCACAACAATCGCCGTTAATGAACGCCCCTCTAATTTATCAGGGGTAAGCCTGACAACCTTGTCCATCGGATCATAATGATCCCCCGCTTCTGTCGCCTCAACTTGCACGCCTTCTAGGCCTTGGGCATTAATCAAATGCACTGCTAACTCGCCTCCCGTACCGGGAAAGTCCTCTCGCGGTTCAGAGTGCCGTTTCAATACTCGACCCACCCACCACTGCGGAAGGAGGAGTAATGCTAATAATAAGAGGAAGACTAAAATCCACATCATGCTGAACTACCTATACTAACGACCAATCATTGGGTCAAAATAATAACCTGCTTATCATCATATCAAGGTTGAATTAACATTACTGCGCCCCCAAATTAGTCAGCAGGCGTTTATCTTGTTAAAATATGCGCCAAATTTATAAAGTCACTGTTAATTGCCTGCTTGTTAGCCGCTAAATCACGGTTATTGATTTCAAGCACCCGAGGTTTTCCCTTTGAGCATTAAATACATCGCCTCCTCTAAACTGCCAACCCCTTTTGGTGAATTCACCATGCATGGCTTCGAAGACGAAAGCACAGGGAAAGAGCATGTTGCATTATCAATGGGTGATATTGGTTCTGGCGAACCTGTTCTAACACGTGCTCACTCTGAGTGCCTTACCGGCGATGCCCTTTTCAGCATGCGCTGTGATTGTGGCTATCAGCTAGAAGAAGCATTGAGTTCCGTCGCCAAAGAAGGCCGTGGAGTGGTGCTGTACCTACGCCAAGAAGGGCGTGGTATTGGTCTGTTAAATAAAATCAAAGCCTATAATTTACAAGATCAAGGCGCCGATACCGTAGAAGCTAATGAACAATTAGGTTTTGGCGCGGATATGCGTCAATACGATATGTGCCAGCCAATGCTTGCGCATTTGGGCATTCAAACCATTCGTTTGATGACCAATAATCCACGTAAAGTGAAAGCGTTATCTGAAGCTGGGGTTGATGTTTTAGAACGTATTGCCATTGAAGTCGGTCGTAACCCACACAATGATGGTTATCTGAATACCAAGGCCGCCAAGTTGGGCCATTATTTGAAAGCGAGTGCAAAAGCCGATATTAGCCATCAAGATGATGACGCTTAACGTTTTACTTAATATTACTGCCACTAAATAATTTCACTGGCTGGCTTAATCCCTTTAAGTCAGCCGCAGTGATAAAATCAGCATTTTCAATATACTGAGCAACTTTTTCGGTAAATAATATCGCTGGATTAGGTGCCTTACACTGACCCTCTACTCGCGCCGCCATGTTCACAGTATTACCCATCACCGTAAATTCCAGACGCTCTTCACTCCCGATATAACCTGCAATCACTTCACCAACATGAATACCAATACCATTATTGATGGCGGCAATATCACTGCTGCTCGTCGTTTCATTATACTGTGCTAACCGAGTTTGCATTTCTTGCGCTGCCGCAACGGCCTGCTGACAGATAGTCTCTTCATCTGATTCTTCGCCTAAGCCAAAAACGGCCATTACGGCATCACCAATAAACTTATCCACCATGCCACCATTATTCTGAATGGCCTTCACCATCTCGCTAAAATAACCATTGAGCAGAGTCACTAATGCTTCAGGATCCATATTTTCTGCAAAGGGGGTAAAACCACGAATATCACACATGAGCACTGCTACGTTTTTTCTTTGCCCTTGCTGACACAGCTTTTTATTATCTTGCCCAGAAAATTCACGAATCACATTTTCGGCCACTTCAGGGTTCACAAAACGGCCAAATAAATCTCGAATTCGCTCACGTAACGCCAATCCTTGAGCCATGTCGTTAATGCCTTCTGCGACTTGTCCGAGCTCATCATGGCGTGAGGTATCCAGCATCACATCAAACTTACCCCCCGCGATAGTCTGCAGGGCTTTTGATATGTCTTGGGTATCTTGTTTTAAGGTTCGGCCATATTGCTGAGCCACTAGAATCGCCACTAAGAAAAATACCAATGCTAAGAAAGCGACTTCATAAGCAACGCCTGGATGAGCATAACCCTCATAAACAAAGCGAAAGGCCATTACCGTCATCACTAAACCAGGCACTAACGTAAATACAGCGATCAAACGTATTAAGCGCTGAGAGATGCGTTCAACCCGTTCACCCAAGCCTCTGATGCCCTGTTTACGATAAAACCGTTCAACGGCAATATGATCAATCTGAGACAAGATACCTGCGCCCAACGCCCAATAGCCGGTCAGAAGTTTCAAATGACTTTCAATGGGGAAGTCAGGATAGACCAAGAAATGATAAACAGACGCTAAGATACCGGCGACCAGCCAAGAATACAGCGAGGCTTTCTGCATGTCCCATACCGGCGCTTGCTCCCTTTGCGACGGGCGTGAAAAATAACTTAGCAATAACTCACGTAAAATAATTTGAATGACCGCAATGAATAGCAAGCCAGACACAAGTTGTCCGAGCGCCAGCGTTGCAATAAAGGGGCAGACCGCCTGACCATAAATCGTGAGAAACAAAACGGCAATGAGAGGAATGAAATGGAGTTTGTAGCGAGCTGAAAAGGGCATTATAAAATCTCATAGCCGAACGATATTAAAAGGTTAGACCATGAGTTATCACAATGATTGCATCAAGGCAGTTGTACTTAAGATGCGTTACAGAATATGGACTTAACTCAAGCTAGAGATTAAACCGATTAAGCTATCACTATCAATACCAACATCAGTATATTGCTGCGCAGGCGACGCATGCTCTATATAGCGATCAGGGATGCCCACCAGCTGACACGGTATCTGCAAGCGTTGCTTGGCCAAGTATTCCAGCACCGCTGATCCTGCACCGCCGATCGTCGCATTTTCTTCAATACAGATAAGCTGATCATGGGATTGAGCTAATTCTGATACGAGCGCTTCATCTAGTGGCTTAACAAAACGCATATCCGCAATACTAATATCAATGCCTTGCTTAGCTAATATTTCAGCCGCGGCCAAAGAAACATTCACACAAGAGCCAAACGCGAGTACTGCAATCGACTTGCCTATATTGCTTTCTTCACTGCGCTGACGACGCATAATGCCTTTACCAATCGGTAATAGCTGCATCTTAGTTTGTGCTTCGATACCCGTACCCGAACCCCGCGGATAACGTACCGCCGTTGGCCCTTGGTATTGATAGCCGGTGTATAACATTTGGCGGCATTCGTCTTCATTCGACGGTGCCATGATTACCATATTTGGGATCGGACGTAGGAAGCTATAATCGTAAGCGCCATGGTGAGTCGGACCATCTTCACCCACCAGCCCGGCTCGATCGATGGCAAACATCACATCAAGATTCTGCAAGGCGACATCATGTATTAACTGATCGTAGCCACGTTGTAAGAAGGTTGAATAAATCGCGACGACAGGCTTGGCACCTTCACATGCCATACCTGCAGCCAATGTGACCGCATGCTGTTCAGCAATGGCGACATCAAAATAACGTTTAGGATATAGCTCCGAGAAGCGAATCATATCCGAGCCTTCGCGCATGGCTGGGGTAATGCCCATCAAGCGTTCATCGACTTCGGCCATATCACACAGCCAGTTACCAAACACATTCGAGTAGGTTGGTTTAGCGACGGCCGTCGAGACGATATTTTGTTTCTTTAAAGCGTGATACTTAATTTGCTCAGCTTCTGCTGGCGCAAAACCTTTGCCTTTTTTCGTCACAATGTGAAGAAACTTAGGCCCAGGTAATTTTTTAAGGTTGGCTAAGGTATGTACGAGCTCTTCGGTATCGTGGCCATCGATCGGGCCGTAATAATTAAAGCCCAGCTCTTCAAATAAGATTCCCGGCGCGACCATCGCTTTCATGTGCTCTTCGGTCTTGCGCATGAACTTCCAAGCCGTGCTACTTTTTTGTAATATTTTCTTACTGCCTTCGCGGAAAGAGGTATACGTTGGGCTAGACCATAGGCGAGTAAAATACTTATTCAAAGCACCGACGTTATCAGAAATGGCCATATCGTTATCGTTGAGGATAACCAATACATCCGCTTTCTCATGACCTGCATGGTTTAACGCTTCGAACGCCATACCCGCCGTCATCGCGCCATCGCCAATAATGGCAACCGCTTGATTATCTTTACCCATCGCACGCATACCCAGGCTCATGCCCATCGCCGCGCTAATCGAAGTACTCGAGTGGCCAACACCAAAAGTATCGTATTCACTTTCACTGCGTAATGGAAAAGCAGCCGGGCCTTCTTTACTGCGAATCGTCGGCATTTGCTCACGACGACCGGTAATGATTTTATGCGGATAAGCTTGGTGACCGACATCCCACACAAGTTTGTCGTTTGGGGTATCAAAGACGTAATGAAGCGCGGTGGTTAATTCAACCACGCCTAGCCCAGCACCAAAGTGTCCGCCAGATTGGCCAACGCTATAGATAAGGTATGCGCGTAACTCGTGATTAAATTGCTCAAGTTGATCGAGAGCTAATAAGCGCAAGTCTGCCGCATTGGTCACAGAGTCCAATAACGGTGTTGAAGGTCTTTCATTGGGTATTTCAGTAAACATGCACTTCACGATTTAGGCTGGCAAGTAGGGTGAAAGCCATTCCGCCTTCCCCTCAAGCACTTATTCATTATAGAAAAGACGCTATTCTACCCGCCTATCTCCGCAAGTAGAACCTATATTTAGCAAAGGCCATGCGCCTTTATTAACGTTATTGTAACTATTCAGTAGGTTTTATAAATCGATCCATGATCGGGTATTTATTCCACAAAACGGCGTGAATACGCTCCCTGTAGCCTTAGTTCGGCTTCCTGCCTCGCATATTTGTTCCACAAACACCCAATAATGAATCTTATTCTGTCTAAATTTGAACTACCTGAATAGTTACACGTGATTTAAGAAAGAAACGCTGATTAATGATCACGGGTAATAATGTAGTCGGCCAGTTGTGACAAGGCTGAGGTATCGCCCGACAGCTGATCCAGAGCCTGTAATGCCAACTGATGTAATTGAGCCGCTTTCTCTTTCGCGCCCGCTAAACCCAATAATGCAGGATACGTCGGTTTATTTAATGCCACATCCGCACCCTGCTGCTTGCCGAGGGTTTCGGTATCGCTTTCAATATCCAGAATGTCATCTTGTACCTGAAACGCAAGACCAATGGCATTAGCATAGATAGTGAGCTGCTTTAATGTGGCCTCATCTGGCTGTCCGCAATGCGCGCCCATTAAGACACTAATGCGGATTAACGCACCGGTTTTATGACCGTGCATACGTTCGAGATGGGCAAGATCAACGGCCTTGCCCACGGATGCTAAATCAATCGCCTGCCCTGCCACCATACCGGCGGCGCCTGCACCCTGACTTAATAGGCTAACTAATTTTAAACGTTGAGTATTAGAAAAATCAGCAGGCATATCCGCCAAAATTTCAAACGCCCCCGTCAATAACGCATCACCGGCTAAAATCGCCGTCGCTTCATTGAATTGGATATGACACGTTGGCTGCCCACGGCGTAAATCATCATCATCCATGGCCGGAAGATCATCATGTACCAGCGAATAGCTGTGCACCATTTCAATCGCCGCCATCGCGATATCAACCCGAGCATCATCAACTCCCATTGCCTGAGCCGTAGCCTGAACAAGGAAAGGACGTACCCGTTTACCGCCATTAAACAAGCTATACGCCATAGCATCAGCAAGATAATCATCACTGATATTCAGATGTTTTAAGGCAAGCGCTAAGGCTTTTTCACAGCGCTGCTGGCTCGTGAGCAACTCTTGCTTAAAGGTAGCAGGTAACGTCATAAAAATTATTCTTCGTCTTCGATGGATGGGCTATTAAAAGGCTGAGCTTCCATCTGGCCATTTTTCTGTAATAACAACTGAACTTTTTGCTCGGCTTTCGTCAGAGCATTCTGGCAGTCTCGAGTATATTTAATGCCTTGTTCAAACGCCTTCAAAGAATCTTCAAGGCTCATTTCGCCAGACTCCATACGCTCAACAAGACTTTCTAATTCCGCTAGGGATTGTTCAAAATGGAAGGTTGTTTTAGCCATAGTGCACCTATATTTTCTGCTTAAAGCCATCACTTAGTCGCGCCACACTAACCGAGCAATCCTTTCTAATCAAGTGAGGATTCAAGTGTTAAATCATGTAGCGACTTTTACAGCAGAATAAAAATCTTTGTCTACACTTTTGATATACAGCTTTATATACCTTCATTTTTAAAGAGCTAAAGGAGTAGCGGTGGATCTCGCATCACTGATTGGAATATTAGGCGCCTTTGGCCTAGTGGTTATGGCGATGGTAATGGGTGGCGACATTATGATGTTCGTCAACATCCCCTCATTGCTTATTGTAGTGGCCGGTAGCTTGTGTGTGGTTCTCATGAAATTTGAACTTGCCACATTTTTTGGCTCTTTTGGCATTATGGCGAAAGCCTTCATGTTTAAAACCAGCAAGCCAGAAGAAATCATCGAAGAAACAGTAGAGCTTGCAGGCCTTGCCCGTAAAGGCGGACTACTATCGCTTGAAGGCAAAGAAGTCAGCAACGATTTTTTAGCCAAAGGCATTCAGCTCTTAGTTGATGGCCATGACCCTGAAGTCGTCAAAGCCCTGCTTGGAAAAGATATGAAAATGGCCCAAGAACGCCACAAATACGGCGCTACTTTTTTCACCCATATGGGTGATGTTGGCCCTGCTATGGGCATGATTGGTACCTTAATTGGTTTGGTTGCCATGCTTGCCAATATGGATGATCCCAAATCGATCGGTCCGGCCATGGCGGTTGCTCTATTAACGACGCTGTATGGCGCTATGATGGCAACGATGGTCATGCTTCCTATGGCTGATAAATTGATATTACGTGCGGAACAAGAAAGCTTGATTCAATCGATGATCATTGATGCCTTAATCGCTATTCAAGGCGGTCAAAATCCTCGTGTAATTGAAGCGATGCTACAGAATTACGTCAAAGAGAAACAACGTGCGGTAGCGGAGTAATCAAGGATGAGTGATGAGGAAGAAGAAGTCTGTGAATGCCCTGCGGGTATTCCAGCGTGGGTAATGACATTCGCAGACTTAATGTCGCTACTCATGTGTTTCTTCGTTTTATTATTATCATTTGCCGAAATGGACGCATTAAAATTTAAACGTCTTGCCGGTGAATTACGCCAAGCGTTTGGTGTACAAACTGAAATTAATGCTGACGATCCACCTAAAGGCACCAGTGTTATTGCCAAACATTTTAGCCCCTCAATTCCCGAGCCAACTCCCATTAATGAAATACGCCAAAAAACCAGTGACCTAACCAAAAGCAGCTTAGAAGTACTGTGCCAAGATGAACTGACTCAACAACAAGAGCGCCAAGGCGATGAAGGTCAAAAAACTCGAGAAATTGCAGTCCCAAAAGATTCAGCAGATGAGAAAAAAGCAGAAGAAACTGCCGTTGAAATTGCCGCTGAATTAGAGGCAGAAGTCTCTAGCGGAAAAATCGAAGTTGAAACTCAAGGTAAAAAAATCATTATTCGTATCCGTGAAAATGGGGCTTTCCGTTCAGGGTCAGATTATATCCACGATAAATTTTTACCGGTTATCGATAAAATTCGTGAAGTATTAGTGACTATTCCAGGGCTTATTTCAGTCGAAGGCCATACCGATGATATACCGAGTCAAGGTGGACGCTTTCGCTCCAACTGGGCATTATCTTCCGCTCGTGCAGCAGCGTTTGCTCAGGAATTATTTATTGCCCCAGAGATGAAGCAAGAAAGATTTCAAGTTGTGGGTCATGGTGATGTTCGACCCTTAGTTGAAAATACCAATGCCGAATCTCGTGCTAAAAATCGCCGGGTCGAGATTATTATTTTACAAACCACTGAAAATGACGATGATGACAAACCCTTAATTGAGAACCCAGATAAAAAAATAGATGATGCACTCAACGCAAGACCAGAAGACTTCGAGCTCGATGCTAATGAGATTTTTTAAGTCTTTCAGAAAAATTAAAATAAAAAGGAATAGTAATGACAGATGAACGTCGCCGATTTTTTCGCATTGATGATGAAGCAGAAATCAGTTTCAAAACGATCAGCGATGAAGAGTATGAGGCTTGGGGTAATGGCCAAAAAGATGAGGAGGGAGAAAAACTGGCCAAGCTAGAAACTGAGCTGAGTATGACGTTAGCTAATCTAAAAAGCCAACAACCTCAATTAGCCAAAATTTGTGAACTGTTAAATCAGAAAATGAATTATATGATGAGCTCTAATTCAAAAACGCATGGTTTTATTGATGATGGTGAATTAAAACCGATTAATTTGAGTGCTTGTGGTATTGCGTTTCACACCGATCAGAATATTCCTAAAAATGAAAACATCTTATTACAGCTAAAGCTAAAGCCCTCAAATGTTGCCATCGTCACAACAGGTAAGGTAATCGGGGTTGGTTCCACCAATGGGAAGAATATTGTTCGGGTTGATTTTCAAGATCTAGGGGAAAGCAACCAGGACCTATTAATGCAGCACTTGTTTCAAGTCCAGAGTCGAGAATTAAAAAAACAGCGCGACAATAGCGAATAATACAGCCATGTAACAATAGTTTGTCCCCATAAAATGGCCTAATTAGCGATATGTATTAACCATTTCATGACATTGCTGTAGCTATTTGAGCCAAGTTAATTTTAATGATTGCAAAGCACTCTTGAATCATTAATCTAATGAAATAAACCTAGCCATACCAATATTTTTTTTTGGTGGGAGCTAAAGTAAAAATATAACAATAAAATCACCTCAAAGAGCAGTCACATGATGAAAAAAACACTCACAATGGTAACGGCCGCTGGCTTAATGCTGGGCAGCCTTGAATCTCAAGCTTTTACACAACCCACTCACAAACGCATCGTCGAAGATGCTGTTGCCTATATGGCAGCGCACCCTGAATCAACTAATTTCGCTCAACTATCCGCAACGGCTAATGCTGCGGGTTATACCATCGAGCAATTTGCCGACGCATTGGGCCAAGGCGCTCGTGACGTTGATGATTTCCAAGATACTTTTTTGTGTGGCGCAGTAACCGGTGATTGTGTAGACGCTCCCGTATTTGGTATTGGTAGCTTTGTTGCAACTTATACTGCTTGGTGGCACTTCCAGAACCATTCACGTGGTGGCGATGCACACGGAAACGACCTAGCGGGATATAACTACAGCCAAATTCCTGTGAAAGGTACCGAAGATACATTATTAGGTACTTGGTTAGTGGGTGATCACCTTGACGATGGTAAAGGTGGTATGACGGGTTGGTGTTTCTGGCGCTGGTGTAGCGAAGATTCTGAATACAACTCTTACGAAAAAACGGCTAAAAATTACAGTGTTGGCAGCTACAACAGTAAGTCACATTACGACGATTTCGAAGACGCTGCCTTCCAGCCAATCGATAACCTAGGTCAGTACTGGTACAACGAGTTCATTAAAACGCCTACCGTACAAACATTAGGTTTCGCTTTACATACAACAGATTTGCTTCAGCCACACCATACCTGGACGACGTCAGCTAACAACCACGGTGGCTGGGAGTCTTGGGTTGAAGATAACTACACAGCAAAAGACATGAATAATGATGCAGCGGTTACTGAAGCAATGAAGAGCTTCACGCCAGTACCAGCCAACCAGAATGATATTCGCCCTTTATTAACTGAAGGTGGCGCAATTTCTTATGGCCAAGGCGGCATCGTATTAAGCAGCACCAGTGATGCAGATCGCTCTGAAGTTGCGGCGACCGTAATTCCTCACGCAATCGCGATGGTTGTTCACGTACTAAACCACGCGGCTGATCGCCTTTAATCAGCGGCACTTAATCGGTGAGCTATATTAATAGCCCGTAGTTCACCGATTCATTCTCTCCTTTATCTCCATTCCAGATAGACTCTATCTTTACTTCTGCGACGACATTTATGAAAAACTTAATAGCTTTAGCATTTTTACTGATGGCTAATATTTCTCAAGCCGCGATTCAATACGATATAAAAGACCCTCGTATTGCTGCAAAAATGGATAATCTCGTACTGAGCGCAGATATTGTCGAAATGTTCTGGCAGTCCTATAACCACCCTAATCGCCCTATTTCTCCACCACAGGCGATGCAGCGTATTATTGATGACGCACTGTTAGCGCAATATGCCCGCGAATCACTAACAGCAGAAGAACTAGCCAACGCGAATAAAGTAGGTTTTGCCAATGATGTGAAGCTAGAAGACAGAACGACTGCATTAATCCGTAAAGCTTATAAAGATATACTCACCAAAAAAGTTGAAGATTACCCAGACAGGCTGGCTGGTTTCTATCAATACAACGCTGACCTTACCGCTAAAAAATTAGCGCAGATCATGACGTTAAAATCTTCATTAATGATTGAAGCGAATGATAAGCAAAAGAAAGTGGCAAAAGAGACGATCGTCGCCACTATTGATTTTAGCAAGGCGGGCTTTGATACCCCACCTCAGGAACTGACATTATGGGATATTTATCATCGCCAAAATGTTCAGGGCCGATTAGCCATTCACAAAGCAAATATTGAACATCTAAAAGTGCAAATCAAACAAAGAATCGAATCATTATTCGTACTCAATTGGGCGAAAAGCCAATTACCTCCTGAAGATGCTCAGGCGATTCAGCAAATCATTTTAAATGAACAGCATAAAGCACGCTTACTTGAAAGCATGGGACTCTATGCCGATGTTCATGATGACAATCCCGCTTTACGCAAACGCGCAAAAAGAATTAGCGATGACAAAATCAAACAGTTTTATAACGATAACCAAGATGAGTTCTCTGTTATTGAACGTGTGAGAGCCCGTCATATTCGAGTTGATAATCAAGCACTCGCCGATACAGTAGTCGCTGAAGTTAAAGCGGGATTAAATTTCAACGACGCGATTAAAAAATATTCTATCGCGGGCGATAAAAATGATCCTATTCCGGGTAGTCTCGGCTGGCTAAAGCGCAGTGATAAGAAACGAGGTTGGTTGCATGCTGTTGCTTTCATACAGCAAGAAGGCAAAGTCTCGGCCGCATTTCGTAGCCCTATAAATCAAGGGGACATCGTTTATGAAATCATTTTGGCTGACGAAAGAATTGAGGGTATCTTGCCGTATTCTGATCCTACCGTACGCTATGAAGCGAGCCGTGATATCGCCTTGAAGGAATTAAAAGAAGAGTTTATAGCACTGCAGTCAAAACTTCGAAAAGATGCCAATATTCATTTAAATAAAGCGGCTTTAAAGTAAAGTCGCCTCACTCGCAGGGCTAAATACCCTGCGACATCTACATTTTTAGAGTTGTAATATGCGCTTCTTTTTCGCCCTATCAATACTATGTGTTTTTACCTTGGTTTTCTTTTGGCAACCCGACTCACAACTGGCTTTTTGGCAAGATGGTTTGTCACCTTCAGAATTTTCACAAGTTGAGGCTAAAAATGGCGCTCTCAACTCCTATAACACCTCCGCTCAAAATCCCTTAACAGAGCAATCTGGCGCTCTGCTCGCTGATAAGCGCGACGACATCATTGAGGATTTCATTCCCAATCCTAAGACCGTTGCCTCTCTACGCCAAGCTCGACTTGAAGGCGATCCAAGAACACCCAACTTGGCACCAAATCATGAACGAGAAAAACCAAGCGCAGAAGAACTCGGTGATCATGATCAATATGTAGAATATGAAAAGCGTCAGCAAAAACGTGTCTATCGTGCCTACGTAGAAGCCAGCAAAATCAAAACGGCTCAATTACGCAGCATGATAGAAAGAGGCAAAGCCGAAGGTGTTAGTGCTGAAGAGATAGCCTTTGCTGAGGAAAAAATCCGCGGCATCGAAGAAATGGCGATCACCTTGCAGCAAGATCATCCCGATATTATGGAAGACAGCTACCAGCCACCTGCAGATTGGCTGATCGAAAGTCTCGGCCAAGATGACAATTCTATTAAATCTGATGAATCCGACGCTAATATTGCGCAATAATCGCCCTTTTAATAGCCTTCTGGCCCCTTCTGGATGTCCCTATTTAAGTCAATAGAGGTATACTGCTCCTATATATATTAAAAAATGCCAGGAGCATTACGCCTAGTGAGCAAACCCAGAAACAAGAAACCTCAAGATCCACACGCCGCGCGCGAAGCTAAGAATTATGAAAATCCGGTACCAAGCCGTGAGTTCATTCTTGAAACGCTCGTTGAATTAGCCACACCTTCGACCTACGAAGAAGTCTGTGCTGCGCTGCATGTTGATGACGAAGACCGTACCGAAGGTGTACGTCGTCGGTTAATTGCTATGGCTCGCGATGCCCAAATTGACAGCAACCGCGGTCGCCAAACTTACTTCCCGCTTGATCCTAAAAAGATTGCCGTTGGCATCTTGCAAGGCCATAAAGATGGTTACGGATTTTTGCTGTGCGAAGAAGGCGATGATGTTTACATCTCGAACAATCAAATGCGTAAAGCCTTCCATGGCGACAAAGCCATGGTTCGTATTACTGGCACTGATCGTCGTGGCCGCTTAGAAGGTCAGATCGCTAAGGTTCTTGAATACAATACAACGCACCTTGTTGGCCGCTATTTTGAACAAGCCGGTGGCGGTATTGTTCGCCCTGACAGCAAGCGTATTAGCCATGAAGTGGTTATCGCTGCCAAAGATCGCAACGGCGCTCAGCACGATCAGTTCGTGAATGTTGAAATTATCAACCAGCCACGTCCAGGTGAAATGATCACGGGTCGTGTTGCTGAAGTGTTAGGTAATAACCTAGCACCGGGTATGGAAATCGAAGTCGCTATTCGTAGCCACGATATTCCAAATACCTGGACGAAAGAATTACTGGAAGAGCTAAAATCCATTCCAGAAGAAGTGATCGAGAAAGATAAGAAGAAGCGTGTCGATTTACGTGACCTTCCGTTTGTTACCATTGATGGTGAAGACGCTCGTGACTTTGATGATGCCGTTTATGTCGAAAAGAATAAGCGCACCAATGGCTGGCGTTTATTCGTTGCCATTGCCGACGTATCTCATTACGTCCCTGTGGGTAGCGAACTGGATAAGGAAGCGACAAAGCGCGCGACCTCGGTTTACTTCCCAGAAAACGTGGTACCGATGTTGCCAGAAATCATCTCCAATGGTTTGTGTTCACTAAATCCTGAAGTCGACCGTTTAGTAATGGTTTGCGAAGTGACTATTAGTGAAAAAGGCAAGATGTCGGGCTACAAGTTTTTCGAAGCCGTTATTCACAGCCATGCACGCCTAACCTACAACCTAGTGTGGGACATGCTGCAAAAACCAATGACCGACGATGGTAAAAAGTGGCGCAAGCATTACCGCCCTATCGTGCCGCATTTAGAAACCATGTATGGCCTGTACAAAATCTTGCGTAAAGGCCGTACTAAGCGTGGCGCCATCGATTTCGAAACCGTAGAAACGAAAATTGAATTCGATAGCAATCGTAAGATTAGCCAGATTGTTCCAACCTCGCGTAACGATGCTCACATGATCATCGAAGAATGCATGTTGATGGCCAACGTTTGTGCGGCTGACTTCTTGAGCCGCTACAACGTGCCTGCTTTATTCCGTGTGCATAATGGCCCCAGCGATCAGAAACTCGATAACCTAAGAGAATTCTTAGGGGAAATGGGATTGAGCATGGCTGGTGGTGATCCATCGCCAAGCCATTACCAAGCACTGTTAAAACAAATTGCTGATCGTCCTGATGCTAAATTAATTCAGACGGTTATGCTGCGTTCGTTAAGCCAAGCGGTTTATCAGCCTGAGAACGAAGGCCACTTTGGTCTAGCGTTTGATGCCTACGCACACTTCACATCTCCGATTCGTCGTTATCCTGATCTACTAGTGCATCGCGCTATTCGCTCTGTGATTCGCAGTACTCGTGAATGCAAGCATGTACGCCGTGTTGAAGGGGCTGGCCGCTTAGCGAAAAAAGTCATCTTCCCTTACGATGTTCCTGCCATGGTTACCTTGGGCGAAAACTGCTCAATGGCAGAACGCCGCGCCGATGATGCTACCCGCGATGTGGTCGACTTTTTGAAGTGCGAATACATGGAGCAGCATGTAGGCGAAGTATTTGACGGCACTATTGCTACAGTGACGGGTTTTGGTATGTTCGTCTCGCTCGATGATGTGTTTGTTGAAGGTTTGGTTCATATATCTAACCTGGCTAATGACTTCTACCAGTTCGATTCAGTAAAACATCGCTTGGTCGGTGAGCGTACTCGTCGTACCTTCCGCTTAGGTGACAAAGTGACGATTCAAGTGATGAGCGTTTCCCTTGATGACCGCAAGATTGATTTTGCACTGGCGGGTGAACTACCCACTGGCGACAATACGGGTCAGCGCCAAAATAAAAAGCCTTCTTTTGGTAAAAAAGAACATAAACGTCCGGTATCACGTCGCCCTCTTAACTTTGAAAAAGCTTCTGATAATGCGGCCGACTCTAATGCACCAGGTTCTGATGCAAAGACCGAAGGCGGAGAAAAGACGGGCGAGCAGAGGAAGCGTCGCGGACCTCGTCGTAATGGACGGAAGAAATCGACGAATACTGGTAGCGCTAACAAATCTGAAGCCACGACAGTAGGCGGCAGCAACTCGACTTCTAGCAAGACTGACAAACCGGCGAAAAAGAAAAAGCGCCCAATGTCTAAACGCCAGAAGATGAACGGTGCTGAAGCAAAATCAAAGAGCCAAAGTGCTGACGCCAAGACTCGCAAGCCGAAGAAAGCGGGTTCAGCGAAGAAGAAAGCTAAAAAATCAAATGCCAAAGCGCATATCGCTTAGGGCTGCAATTCAGCATGCCCTTTGCTTATAGGAAATAGAATGAAACTTGAGATCGTTTACGGTATTCATGCCGTAATGACACTATTACAACGCAGCCCAGACCAAGTGACTGAGCTGTGGGTACTTAAAAGCCGCGACGATAAGCGTATGCAGGACATTATCGAACTGGCCGAAGCACAAGAAATTCCGATTATGGAAACCAATAAAGGCCTATTAAGTCAAAAAGCCGATGGTAACCATCAAGGTGTTATCGCCATGCGCTACCCTCAGCGTGGCTATAGCGAAAAGAATTTAGAAGAAGAGCTGGATAAAATTGAAGGTATTCCTTTAATTCTTGTTTTAGACGGCGTTACCGATCCGCATAACCTAGGTGCTTGCTTACGTACAGCCGATGCCGCTGGTGTGCACATGGTGATTGCACCTAAAGATAACTCTGCTCCGTTAAACTCCGTCGCTAGCAAAATTGCTTGTGGTGCTGCCGAAGCCGTTCCTTATATTCAGGTAACGAATCTTTCGCGCACACTGAAAGATTTACAGCAACGCGGTATCTGGGTGACCGGTACGGCAGGTGAAGCAACGCAATCGGTTTATCAAGCTAACCTGACAGGCCCAACAGCATTAGTGATGGGCGCAGAAGGTAAAGGCATGCGTCGTTTAACTCGTGAAAATTGTGATTATTTAATCAACATCCCAATGGCCGGTGAAGTGAGTTCTTTAAACGTATCGGTTGCCACCGGTGTCTGTTTATTTGAAATTATACGTCAGCGTGTAAGCTAAAAATTCCAAAAAAACGCTGAACTCAATTAAGAATAAGGAAATGCAATGGATTGGTGGCAAGATTTAGCTCAGCAGAATTACGATTGGCTATGGGAAGCAGGATTCGCGCTTCTCATAACATTGATCGCCACACTCGTTTGGCGATCTCTACGTAAGCGCTTAGCAAAGGTGATTACTAAAAGTAAAAACCGCTGGGACGACATTGCGCTCAATGCCTTTGGCATTCCCATAAACTGGTTGATTGTTATTGTCGGCGGCTCTTGGTTTGCAGACATCACGGCACGTCATTACACCGTTGAAATCATTGATAGTATCCCTATTGCACGCCAACTTGCAGCACTAGTCGTCATTGCTTGGGGTGTTTGGCGCTTGATCTCTGGCATCGAAGCTAAGCAGCTAGATAAAGGCAATGACCCAACGACCGTTCAACTGGTTGGCAAGGTTACTAAGCTAACGCTAACCATTTTAATCGTTTTACCTATTTTTCAGATTCTTGGTATTTCAATCTCTGGCATGCTGGCGTTTGGTGGTATGGGTGGTTTGATCGTTGGTATGGCGGCGAAGGATTTATTAGCGAACTTCTTTGGTTCAATCATGATTTATCTTGATCGCCCATTTAAAGTCGGTGACTGGATTCGCTCCCCTGATCGTAATATTGAAGGGACTGTCGAAAAAATTGGCTTTCGTTTAACCGTTATCCGAACGTTTGATAAACGCCCACTTTATGTTCCTAATTCGGCTTTCACTAATATCTCAGTTGAAAACCCATCCCGCATGAAGAATCGACGTATCAATGAAACCATTGGTGTGCGTTATAAAGATGCGAAAAAGTTGCCTCTTATATTAGATGATGTTCGTACTATGCTAGAACAGCATGACGATATTGATGCCACTCAAACATTGATCGTTAACTTAAATAGCTTTGCCGCATCGAGTTTGGACTTCTTTATTTATACCTTTACCAAGACGACAAATTGGGTTGAGTTTCATCATATTAAACAAGATGTGATGCTAAAGATTTTAGATATCATTCATAAACATGAAGCCGATTGTGCGTTCCCTACACAAACGCTGCATATTGATTCTGTGCCTGAAGCCTTAAAGTAATATTCGATACCTATAAAAAAGCAGTCATTCACATTGATGAATGACTGCTTTTTTTATTCTATCATTTCAATCTAGATCGATCTTTACTCAGCAACAACTACTTCTGCTTTACTAAGATTTAAGAACTCTTGAACAGTCATTGCTAACCCCGCATTAACAGTCAAATTTCCAAGCTTATCAAAAACCACGGTAACAACATGGCTTGATGTATCTTGATTGGTATGCGTTAAAACAATAGTGCCTTCAATATTCTTTTGATCCGTTGGAATGACTAAATCTGTCCAGCTAAATTGAGTATCTGTACCCAATGCCTTGGACTCAATTTTAGTCGCTAAACTGTAGCTTGTATTAAAGCGCAACGATTCATTCCCATTGACCGCGTCTTCATCAATATCTTCACAACGAAAGTTCGTTTTAGTTGCAATAAGATCTAGGTCAGTGAATTCAGTATAAGAAAATTGAGGACTAGGTTCTTGTAACCCTGCCACCAAATTCGTCTCTAATACTTCTCTTGTGACGATAGAAGTACCTAGTTTTGTTACCACGCCTTCAACAACGACATCTGCAGTTGTACATTCTGAAATATCCGGTGAATCAAAACGATCAATTGAAGTATCGTAGCTTGTCGTTAGATTATATTCATAAGACATGAAGAAGGTATTGAATTCGTTCTGCATCAAGAAATCAGTAGCATCTACTTTAACTACTTCATCATCGGAATTTAAAACGAATTTACCATTCTCACTTTGCTGGCTAACTTGTGAGACCGCTGACACGGTTGTGGTATTTTTATAGATGCCATCAACTGAAAAATCGTCTTCAAGAACGACTCTTAAGGGTCCATCAAAGTACGACCCCGAGGTAATACCGTCTTGGCAGCGATAAAAAATAGCGCTTTGCTCAGTTGTAGTAATCGCAACATCAGGGTTAGCAACGATCTTATTTTCTGCTTCATCTGTAATGGTGCATGGCACGACTGCACTAGCAGCGTTTTTGCATACAGGCTCCACCAATACCGCATCAATTGAGCCACTGGCATTACAACTGCGGTCTCTTGAACCTTGCACAAGATTAATGAAACTTGTGAAAATTGCCGACTGGCCAGAATACAAGGTAGCTAACATACTATGACGAGCAACCGCACGATAAGCATGAGAAGCCATCTCGACTTCATTATTTTGATCCCAGTCCAGCGCTGCGATGGTCTTATTAACTTCAATAGGGTCAATCACGGGAGCGGCGCCAATCGTTGTGCTGGAGTCATTAGCACTACAACCGACTAAAGCAATCGCGAGACTTAAGGCGCCATAGCGCGATGTGCGTATTATCTTCAACATTTTGAATTCTCTATTCTTATCATTATTCTTTAGCGCCAGTCTAATCCAGCTGCCGTTAATGGCAAACCTAACAACGGCATATTTACCGAATGATCACACAAATCGCGTATTTGATTGAATTTTATCCAGTAGCCTGATAAAATCCGGCCTCATTTTTCTGTCTGAGACAGTTAAATCTGGCGTAAGTCAGTATTTATCAGTCATACAGCGGAAGACTCCTTGCCTTACCAACTCTTAATTGATTCGTTGGAAGGCTAAACAAACCATAAGGAGCCTAAACATGCGTCATTATGAAGTAGTGTTTTTGGTACACCCTGATCAAAGCGAACAAGTTTCAGCTATGGTAGAACGTTATACTGCGTCTATCGAAGAGTCTGAAGGCACAGTACACCGTTTGGAAGACTGGGGCCGTCGTCACTTGGCATACCCAATCAACAACATCCATAAAGCACATTACGTATTGATGAACATCGAATGTTCTCAAGCCGTTCTTGACGAGCTTTCAACTTCTTTCCGTTATAACGATGCTGTTCTTCGTAACATGATTATTCGTCGTGACGAAGCTGTTACTGAAGTATCTGCAGTTAAAGCGGCTGAAAGCCGTGATGACCGTCGTCGTGATGACCGTCGCCCTGAAGCACCTGTTGCTCCAGTTGCTGATGCCACTGAAACTGAAGAAGTAGTTGCTGACGCACCTGCTGCTGAAGAAGAATAGGAGTTTTACCATGGCACGTTTTTTCCGTCGTCGTAAGTTCTGCCGTTTCACTGCTGAAAACGTTGTAGAGATTGATTATAAAGATCTTGAAACGTTGAAAGGCTATGTTACTGAAACTGGCAAAATTGTACCAAGCCGTATTACTGGTACTCAAGCAAGATATCAGCGTCAATTGTCTACTGCAATTAAACGCGCTCGTTATATTGCTTTATTGCCATACACTGACGCTCATAAGTAAGCGACGGTTATAGTAATAATGTTTAAAGCCCTAGCTAAATGGACCATGGATAAACCGCTGAACGCAATCATTGCGATTGTTGCGACGCTTTTTATTCCCCTATTATTTTGGCTAGGTGCCGCTCTGATGGCGCTTTCTATATTGCGTCACGGAGCGAAAGAAGCCGCCAATGTGGTTTTGTGGGGTAGCTTACCGGCGTTTGCTTGGTTAGCTATGGGGGATTCAACTCCCCTTATCACAGCCCTTGGCGCTTCGACTTTAGCGATTATCTTACGTTCCAGTGTTGATCTTAGATTAACCTTGATGAGCGCAAGTGGTATCGGTGTGTTGATTTACCTTGCCCTACCTTTGTTAATGCCTGAGGTATTAGCCGAAGTACAAAAGCAAAGTGAAGTATTATTGTCTGAAGCGTTAAAGGATAACCTTGAGCTTTGGCACAGTATTCAACCTAAAGTTGGCCCCTTAATGGTTGGGGCACTGGCCGCAGTGCAAACTATGGTCATGGTTTTATGTCTGTTATTAGCCCGTTGGTGGCAAGCTGCTTTCTATAACCTCGGTGGTTATAGTGAAGAATTCCATCCTTTAAAATTGCCTGTCGGTTATACCGTAAGCGTGGTTTTATTATTGGTTTTTGGCTCTAGTCTTCCTCCGTTCATTAGCGGTACTCTACCCATACTAATCATTCCTCTGATCATCGCAGGTGTTGCATTTGTACACGGCATTATCGGACTGAAAAACTTAGGTGGACAATGGCTGTTTGCGTTTTATATAAGCGTATTTTTATTCGGTCCCTACCTATTTACATTACTAATTTTTCTCGCGCTGATCGATAGTATTATCGACATTCGGGGCAGACTAAAAGACACAGTTGATTGAGACCAAAAGGCTTCAACTCTGTAGTGCTAAGGATATTATTATGAAAGTTATTTTATTAGAAAAAGTTGCAAAATTGGGCGGTCTTGGTGACAGCGTAAACGTTAAGCCTGGTTTCGCACGTAACTTCCTTTTGCCACAAGGCAAGGCAGTTCCTGCAACTAAACTAAACGTAGAACAGTTTGAAACTCGTCGCGCTGATCTTGAAAAAGCGGCTGTTGCGAAACTTACTGCTGCTCAGACTCGTAAAGCTAAGATCGAAGAAATCGAACTTACTGTTGCTGTTAAATCTGGCGACGAAGGTAAGTTGTTCGGTTCATTGGGCAACCGTGATATCGCTGAGCTTGCTACTGAAGCTGGTGTTGAGTTGGTTAAAGCTGAAGTTCGCTTGCCGACTGGTCCGATCCGTAACGTTGGTGAGTTCGACATCACTATCCAGCTACACGCTGAAGTTACTGCTACATTGAAGCTATTGGTTGTTGCTGAAGACTAATCTCTTCTCGCATAAACTTTAGTTTTATAAAGATGCACTATTAGCTTATGCTAGTAGTGCATTTTTTTTGTTTAAAATCCCTAGATTCTGACCACTGATAACGACCCACTGATAATGACTGACCAAGCTCCTGATCCACAAGTTTTATCGTTACGCACCCCACCTCATTCAATCGATGCTGAGCAATCAGTGCTCGGTGGCTTGTTATTGGACAATCGTGCTTGGGAATCCGTTTCAGAGGTATTAGAAGACACCGATTTTTACAGTCATAAGCACCGTAATATTTACCGTGCGATTAAGTCTTTAGTCGATCAAGAACAACCGGTTGATGTGGTTACCGTTTCTGAAGAGCTAGAAGAATTAGGCACACTCAACGAAATTGGCGGCATCGCATACTTAGGCGAGCTTGCTGACATGACGCCTTCGACTGCCAACAGTGGCGCTTATGGCGTCATTGTTAAAGAGCGCTCTCAGCAACGTCGCTTAATCGAAGCCGCCAGTGAAATTACGCTTCAGGCTTATGAGCCAGAAGGTAAAAACTCTCTCGACATCCTTTCCGATGCGGAGCAAAAAATTGCTCAAATCGCCGAAGGTAATCGTAAAGAAGGCGGCCCCGTTATTGTTGGCCCGCTGTTAAAAAGTACACTAGATCAGTTAGACGAATTATTTAATAAACCAGAAGGTTTGAGTGGCATCACCTCGGGCTTCACCGAAATTGATAACCGCACTTCAGGCTTCCAAAAAGCCGACATGGTTGTTGTTGCGGGTCGTCCTTCTATGGGTAAAACGACCTACGCAATGAACTTGGTAGAAAATGCCTTAATCGCCACCAAGCGCCCTTGCATCGTATTCAGTATGGAAATGCCGTCTGAATCGATCGTTATGCGTATGCTTTCTTCCATTGGTAAGATCGACCAAACTCGAATTCGTAGCGGTAAGTTGATCGAAGATGATTGGCCTAAGCTTTCGTCTGCGGTCAACATTTTAAAAGATTTACCCTTATACATTGATGATACGCCCGCATTAACCCCACAAGATATGCGTGCACGCTGTCGTAAGGTCTATCGTGAGAACGATAATGACATTGGTCTTGTGATGGTCGACTATATGCAGCTAATGCAGGTCACAGGGGCTTCTGAGGGTCGTTCGCAAGAGATCTCGGAGATCTCTCGTAGCATGAAGGCTATCGCAAAAGAATTTAGCTGCCCTATCATCGCGTTATCGCAGTTAAACCGTTCCTTGGAGCAACGCCCGAATAAACGCCCGGTAATGTCAGATCTACGAGAATCAGGCGCGATCGAGCAGGATGCCGATATCATCGCCTTTATTTATCGCGATGAAGTGTATAACGAAGATACCCCTGATAAAGGCATCGCCGAGATCATTACCGGCAAACACCGTAACGGCCCCATCGGTACCGACCGCTTAGCGTTCGTTGGTAAATATACTCGCTTCGAGAATCTAGCTGCTGGCTACGAAGGCAACTGGGATGATGATGAATAATCGGCAGGACTGCCGATTATCACGAACTTTAGTTCGCCCGTTGGGCTGAATACATCGATGTATGAGGTGAGCAATACACATTATAGTCATCTGATTTTTTAATTGAATAACTCAAAGAAACTATAACTTACGCTGCTGCTGCACAAAAAGAACAAATCCTTGATATCCCTGACATACACTTTACAAGTGTTTCCCCTAAACTAAATTCTACTGTTTAATTTAAACACAGAGTTTATTTATGCGCCTAGCCGTCATGACATGCCTTATCGCTTCCGCCTTGGTCAGCCCAGTAATACTTGCTGAACTGCACCCTATGACGGATGTCGCTATGGCTAAGCAATCAGGCAAAGGCGTTATTGAAGTATCTGAAACCCTAGCGGGACAAGTGACTCAACCTGGCGGAATAGATGTTTCGTTCACTCGTATAACGATTGGTGCTGATATCGATATAAACGCCAATATAAACCGTCTCGTTTTAGGTGAAGGTATTCGCCAAGATGGGCTGGATAACAGCGATAATGCAGATCGCGCAACCGCTGATATCGATTTTGCCAACATATCTTTAGGTACCATCGACTCTAACGGAGTCGTACACGATTTTAAAATTGTCGATCCTTATATAGAGTTCGCACGTAATAATAGCGGTGACTTAATTGGTTTCCGCTTGGGCTTCGGTGAAGTCAACGGCACCATGGGTGTTGAAATAAAAACGCTCTCTGGTGACGTACAAGCTGTGGGGCAGTTGAGCTTAGGCCCACTTACCATCAACTTAGATTCTTCCGCTCACAATGTTCGTGAAGATGATATTACCGATGATCTGCTAGGCATTGATATTGATCTAGGTAACTTCCAAAACATGACTTTTACGGGCACTAACAACCTGTACATTGGTCTTCAAAGCACGGCTATCAATTACCCAAAGCTTGGGGCAGGTGCTCAAGGAACTGCACAATCAGGGTTTTGGTTGAACCTACAGGATGGCGTCACATCTCCAGGCTTAGGCCTGGACTCTATCATTCCTATATCAGTTAGTAATGAACACCCTATTAACCGCTTTACGGGTTATTTCTGAGGTATTTATGCATTATTTTTTATCCTTAATAATTATTATATCCACCTCTGCCTTCGCAGAATTAACCCCTATTAATGATACGAACTTGTCTAATGTGAACGGCCAGAATGGCGCGGCTATTGGTTTTGTTTGGGATAATGTTTATGCCACTGGCGAAGATATAAAACTCACGTTAGATTTTGATTCTGGCATCCCCTTGGTTTTCACAGATTTCTACTGGGTAGGACACGACTCAGCTCGTAAAGGTGATGATGTTTATGGAGGTAATGTGGGCTCGTATGACGATCCTTTCTTTCTGAACATTCAAGAAGAGAGCATCACGCTAACCGATGGTGAGACCATAACGGGTACAACGCTGGTCACCGCCTTTCCTGAAGGCTCATACAAGGGCAGTAATCTAGACGCCGGGAAAATGGATTTAGGTGCCCTCATGACTCTGGAACATGCCAGCGGCAATACCGACGAAACCTGGCTGTTGTTTAATGGTATGCACTTAGACGGCACGTATTTAAAATCCTGGGCACCCGATGGCGGTGGCCTTGCCATGTCAGGCGAAATTAACTTCCATGCAGATGAACTCATTTTTCAAACTGCAACGATAGCTGGTGCCCCCAGCAACAACCCTAATTCAGCATGGCAAATATCAGGGTTTGACCTTTACCTACCCATTGGACATTCACTGTATCAGCCCGCTACTTTAACGATTAGTGATGAGCAACAGGTCGTTTTTGAAATTGCTGCAGTTAACAGCAATACCGCTGCTGAGTTTTATGCTGCGCCAACGGGCTCAATTAGGGCTGAAAATATATCGCTAAATGATTGGAATGCAGGTGCATCTTATATTGAGGGTATTCAGCTACAACACC
Organism: Oleispira sp.; assembly: GCA_036960605.1. Lineage (GTDB taxonomy): Bacteria > Pseudomonadota > Gammaproteobacteria > Pseudomonadales > Oceanobacteraceae > Oleispira. Next base: position 28,613 of record JBALXI010000017.1, read on the forward strand.
TAAAGGTACAGACCCATGACCTTAATTAAAATAATAATAGTACCGTTCTGCCTATTGCTGAGTATCCATACGGTTGCTGAATTAGTACCTGTTGACGAAAATAATCTCGCCAACATATCAGGCCAAGCAGGTATCAGTTTAGACAGTACCGTTGATCTAACAATCGGTAATATTTCCTACCAGCAACGACCGACAGATTCATACTTCATGCTTAATGATATTACTGCTCGTTATTCCTATGTGGGTGCAACGATCGATGTTACCGCACGAGGAGCATTACGACTTGGTTTACCAGAAACTCTTCATATCGATGAGTTTAGCTTTGGCCTCTATAACTCCAAAACTGCCACGATAGATATTAATAACCCCAACGATATTCAAACCTATACGATTTACGCTGATACTTTAGGTAATGCTTATGATGGTTTTACCCTAAATATATCAGGCGCAAGCTTAGATAATGGCTCGACAACATTCACTGGCGACTATGTTGGTTCAGCAACACTTGCAGGGAATAGAAATACTCAATTAACAATAGTAGAAGCAACTGACATCAGTATTTCGCTAACTTCTGAAGATGATTGCACAACTTTTCTTTTTTGTGATAGCGAAGAAGATTTTGCACACATTGTTATCGTCGATGAAGATGGAAATATTGTTACTCAGGCAGGGCAAGCAGGAACAAATAATACCAGCTTAAATTATTCTTTTGATTCGCCGATTAATAATCACTTTCTAATGAATGCAACATTAACCGGAACCTTCAAGATGGGCGGTGCCATAGAAATGTTTGGCGCCGGTGATGTCGCTTATAAACGGTAACAAACGATTAACATAAATTTCTAATTTTTATTTATTGCTGTGATGCCTATCTTGCTAAAGATCTTTTAATAGCTGCTTCATTTTTTTCTGTAAATCTTTGCGCTCTATGGGTTTTTCAATGTGGTCAGGTAGCGCTTTAGGTAAAACAATCTCAATACTTTCACCCGCAGCCACTCTTTCAATCAACATCGCATAGTTACGTGCAAAAACAGGAAAAGCTTTAGCTTCAACGCTATTGGCTAGAAAAAACCAATCGCTCGACCGCCCAGCATAATAAACCGCAGGATGAGTCCATTTATATTCTTTCTTCGGGGAAGGCGCACGACACGCTTCTATATAAGCAGAATGCGCATCTGGCATGCCCAATAATTTATGCGCCGAAGAGTTACAGGCTTCAACCACATCATGAACATTCGGTAAGAACTTCTGTTGCTTCACGACTTGCTCAGCGGCAAACATTATCGTTTCTGCAGGGTAATCTACCAGTAACCGAGCCCACAGCTGCTTGGCCATAATCACGGTATCGTGATCAGGAAAGGCTTTTAAAAATTGATTATGGTAATTAAAGCGGAACAGTTCGAAAATCTGATTAATGGCAGATTTTTGATCTATATCTAACGGCCGTTGAGCACGATGCGCTTTCTCATTACCAGTCTGTGTCGGTGAGACGCTGCCTGCTTGCTGCAGCTGTTGCGTAACCTGGTTCAGAATTGGATTGAGTACCGCTTTGCGATCCCGCATTTGCCTTTCCACCTATTTGAGAGCCTTGGTTTAACTGCCTAGCCCATTGCTGCTTAACATACTGTAAGAATTTACTATTCCAACTGGTTTGCAACTGATTGGAATCACGCCAATATAATACAAATTCACCAATTAGACCTTGAGCATAGTGCAGATCAATATGCGCCATAGCCAGAATATCATAACAGTCATTATCTGGCTGCCAATCATCGCCAATGCGCGTCGGTACTGAAGAATGCTCTAACGATGAAGAATAACGTGCCCACTGCTGACGAGCATGCTGAATAAATTTTGTATTCCAAGTTTTATGCGCATCGCCACGCTCTTGCCAATACAAAACAAATTCAGGAATCGAATCTTGAATAAACTGTGGATCAATACCTGCACGCTGCAAAATTTGCTGCGCATCTAAACTCGGCTGCCACTGTTGTGCAATCGGCCCAGCTTCTTCACGGCGTGCCTGAAAACGTTCTTGGCGGTCAGGTGCTTGAGTATGGCTGGTACTAAAAGATGCTTTTTCAGCAATACGCTGCTGTTTTTTATGTGCATCGGTTTGCGTATAGACCCAATGCTTTTTGATATAGCGGAAGAACTGTGTATTCCAGTCATTACGGTTATTACCATTTTCCCGCGCTTGTAGAATAAATTCATCCAACTTAGACAGGCTATAGCTGTCTGGAATACCGTGCTGCTGTAATCGGTTCAAGCCATCACGCGTTGGTTGCCATTGCTGCTGCATCGGTTGTTTCGAGGCGGCAGATTGTTGCATCATTTGGCTAGGCATCGCCTGATTAGCAACGGGAGCCTGCGTCATTTGTTTCATCGCTGGCGGCGGCGCTGATCGTACTTGCTCAGTACTAGACTGCATCGCTTGTTGTACTGGCGGCTGCAGTGTTTGTGATACCGCTTGCGTTGATTGCTGCGCAAGTACCTGATTAGGAAAGCAAAAGATCAACTGCGGTGCATCAGGAAATAGTGGCGAGATAAGCTGCACTAAGCCCTTTTCATGTAGGTGCCGCAATACTAGACGTATCTTCTGATCATCCCAAAATGGAAAGACCTGACGCACTTGATCATTATTGATGTGCCATTGGATGCCGCCCAAGGCTTGAGCAATATCATTCAGCCAGGTAAGGGCTATCGCCTCTTCCAAGCCAATGGTTGCGGCAAGTGCTGGGGAGAAAACCAAAGTTTTATCAGCAATCAATGGGTGCATGAAATTTATAACTCTATCAATTTGAAGCGATCTTTTAAGCTTGGCGCTAGTTTACGACTGCGCAGCCTGACATAATAAACCCTACCCCAAATTTAGTCCCCTGATTTAAGCGAAATATATGGCCCGCTCGACTCAAGCAGTCATTAAGCTGCAGCATTTAAAAGATAATTACCAATTGGCAAAAAAATACAGCCAACATGCCTACGCAGTAATTAAAGCAGATGCCTATGGGCATGGACTCATTCCAACAGCGCAAGCATTAGCTGAAGCAGATGGCTTGGCAGTCGCCTGTATGGATGAAGCCCTACAGTTACGCCACCATGGTATTCGCAACCCTATCTTAGTACTAGAAGGTGGCTATGACGAAGCAGAATGGTTAGCCGCGCTTGAGCATGACATTGAAATGGTCTTACATCACCAGAGCCAGCTCGCCATTTTAATCGCCGAATCTCATTTCAAAAAACTCAAACTGTGGCTAAAAGTGGATTCCGGTATGAATCGCTTAGGCTTTCGCCTAAACGAGTGCCATGAGATCTTTGAGCAATGCAACCACGCGGGCTTAAGCATAAAGGTATTAATGAGCCATTTTGCCTGTGCCGATGATTTAGCCAGTGAGAAAACATTAAGCCAATATCAGATAATTGCAGACATCCATCTACAGCAAAAAGAATTTTGGCCCGAGTTAATTTTATCAACCAGTAATAGTGCCGCGATTATGGGCTGGCCTGAAGTAACCGATAACATCAGTCGCCCTGGCATTATGCTCTACGGTAGCTCACCTCTGATTAAGACAAGTAAGCAGGGCGATAAGCTAAAACCTGTAATGACGCTAACTGCAAAAATCATTGCCAGCCACACACTCTCTGCGGGTGAAAGCATTGGTTATGGTGATAGCTGGATTGCGGATAAAACAACGCGAGTCGCCATCGTTGCCATCGGCTACGGTGATGGCTATCCTCGCAGTGCATCGTCAGGAACTCCTGTTTGGTGCCAAGGTAAGCGCTTACAAACCTTAGGCCGAGTTTCTATGGACATGCTGTGTATCGACATTAGTGGACAAACCGATATCGATGTCGGTAGTGAAGTAGAGCTTTGGGGCGAAAATATCAATGCGAATGAAGTTGCCAAACTGTGCAATACCATCAGCTACGAGCTGTTTTGCCAACTTACCCCCCGAGTGAAACGAGTCTACAAATAGAAAAGACTTCATAACGAGTGCAGCGCCTATTAGTAATAAGCTTAAATAGCAGACATAAAAAAAGCGCTAATCAATAGCGCTTTTTTAGATGCTTGAAAAAATCTAAAGAGAGATTACTTCAATTCAAGAGTCGTCAAAGTATCTTGGCGAATACTCTGCAGTAGTTCGCCATTTTCGATCAATGACTCACCATAAGAAGGGATCATCGCCTTCAAACGTTCTTTCCAGCCATCACTCTCAAGTTTGTCACTGAAGCAGCGCTCTATGACATCAATCATGGTCTGTGTCGCCGTAGATGCGCCAGGAGAAGCACCCAGTAACGCCGCCAACGTACCATCCGCCGCCGCAACAATCTCGGTACCAAATTCTAACTTACCTTTGCCCTTCTCATCTTTCTTAATGATCTGAACACGCTGACCGGCATTGGCTAATGTCCAATCTTCATCCTTCGCCGCAGGGAAGTATTCACGTAATGAATCCATACGAGACTTATCTGATTGAAAAACTTCACTAATCAAATACTTAGTCAACGCCATGTTATTCATGCCTACCGAGATCATAGGCTTCAAGTTATTGGCTTTAATGGAAGCAGGAAGGTCCATATTAGAGCCCTGCTTCAAAAACTTAGTCGTGAAGCCTGCAAATGGACCGAACAACAAAGCGCGCTCGCCATTAATAACTCGAGTATCTAAGTGCGGAACCGACATCGGTGGCGCGCCAATAGCCGCTTTACCATACACTTTTGCAAAATGCTGATTGGCTACTTCTGGCTTAGTACATACCAACCACTGGCCACTGACTGGGAAGCCACCATAACCTTCACATTCTGGAATGTCTGACTTCTGCAATAACGGTAATGCCCCGCCGCCAGCACCTAAGAAAACAAACTTAGAACGCACTCGAGTTACTTCGCCTGATTTATTATCTTCTAATAAAACTGACCAGCCACCTGTACTGCTGCGCTTCATGTCTTCTACGGAAGTCCCTAATAGCAGCTCAAAGTTATCTTGCTGCTCAAGGTGAGAAACCATATTACGTGCGAGCGAGCCAAAGTCGACATCAGAGCCGTGCTGCACATTCGTTGCCGCAACAGGGTCTTTACCCTTACGCGCAGCCATCACTAATGGCATCCACTCAGCCAACTTAGCAGGATCTTCGCTGAACTCCATGCCCTCAAATAAATGATGAGCACTCATTAACTCATGACGCTGACGTAAAAACTCAACGTTCTTTTTACCCCAAACAAAGCTTTTATGTGGGGTACGATTAATAAATTCTTTAGGACTTGGCAAAGCACCTGTTTTTACTAGGTGTGTCCAAAATTGAAGAGTCACTTCAAATGAAGAATTAATCTCTAACGCTTTAGAGATGTTAACCCCACCCTTTTCTTCGGGGGTGTAGTTCAATTCACAATAGGCAGCGTGACCCGTACCGGCGTTATTCCAGCCATCAGTACTCTCGTGAGCTACCTGATCAAGCCGTTCAACCACACAGATCTTCAGAGACGGATCTAGCTTATTTAACATCATCGCGAGAGTTGTACTCATCGCTCCAGCACCTACTAACAAGGCATCTACTGTCTTAACTGTCATTACCAATTCGCCTATCGCTATTGCTTAACATTCACCCATTTTTCGCGGCACATATTACACCAATTCACTAATACTACCTATAGGATAACTTGGGTAATTCATTCGTCAAGTTTGGTCATTGACCTTGGAGCAATCAAATAAATCAAATCTCAGAAATGCAAAAGCCCGCACGAGGCGGGCCTTTGCAGAGCACCAGCAAAAATCACTTGTGCTGATCACGACTCAATTCAACCACCGCTTCGATGAATGCACCGGCACGTTCTGGGTCGACAAACTGGTGAATTCCATGACCCAGGTTAAATACATGACCTGTACCTGGACCGTAGCTATTCAAAATACGCTGAACTTCTTTACGAATAGTTGCAGGAGAAGAATATAAAACAGAAGGATCCATATTGCCCTGAAGCGCAACACGATCACCAACACGACCACGGGCATTACCCATGTCAGTCGTCCAATCAATGCCTAAAGCATCACAACCGGTATCAGCCATAAGCTCTAACCACTGACCGCCACCTTTAGTGAATAAGATAACCGGCACTTTACGGCCTTCATTTTCACGGGTTAAACCGGCAACAATTTTATTCATATACTTCAAGGAGAACTCGCGATAACACACATCGCTTAAGTTGCCACCCCAAGTATCAAAGATCTGCACGGCTTGAGCACCGGCGGCGATTTGAGCATTCAAATACTCAGTCACAGAATCGGCTAATACGTCCAACAACTGGTGCATCACTTCTGGCGTATCGTACATCATGGCTTTTACATGACGGAAGTCCTTCGAAGAACCGCCTTCAACCATATAAGTCGCTAATGTCCACGGGCTGCCAGAGAAACCAATAAGAGGGACTCGGCCATTCAGCTCACGACGAATAGTGCTGACCGCATCTGTCACATAAGGAAGATCTTTTGCTGTATTAGTTACCTTTAATGCAGCAACGTCTTTTTCAGTACGAACTACTTTTTTGAAACGAGGACCTTCGCCTGTTTCAAAGTACAAACCAAGACCCATTGCATCAGGAATCGTTAGAATATCAGAGAACAAAATCGCAGCATCTAGCGGATAACGTTCAAGCGGCTGCATCGTTACTTCACAAGCGAACTCAGGGTTCTTGCACAAACTCATGAAATCGCCAGCTGTAGAACGGCTAGCACGATATTCTGGAAGGTAACGCCCTGCTTGGCGCATCATCCAAACCGGAGTTTGGTCTACAGGTTCGCGCAATAAAGCACGTAAAAAGCGATCGTTTTTAAGTTCTGACATGGATATATTCGACTTCAGATTTTAAGATGGGAAATATAATAACAAAAAACCCAGCGCTAGGCTGGGTTTGATGAAAAAATTCTGATGTAAATCAACTCACTCTTCATTTATAACGTTATCCCAAATGAGACGTCATATGGTGATATTATCTTTGGCGAAATAGTCACTTTTAGCTCATTTAGACCTGCCTGCGGTGCACCAGGGTTATCCGCAGGGTCTTTATCTTCAACGCGCACATTAAAGGCCTTACCATAAGGAGGCAAACCCGTCCCTGACAAAGTACCGATACCAGATTTCCCTACGTCTCCGCCTTTACCAGTAACTTCAAAACCATCGGCGGCGAAGCTCAATGCAGTCCCATCATTAGGAATATTACCATTCACATCTTGAATAACTACGACGTAGCTGGAGCCTACTGTTAAGCCTGCTGCAACTGAATATGTTCCTCCAGAGAATTCGTACAATGTTACAGATGCTACTTCACTCGCCATAACCAGCCTTGTACTTTTGCTAATATGCATATTTGTAGCACAATGCCCTAGAGCAACAGCAGCAGCACTACACAATGAGCCTTGATACTTAGTAACATCCACTTGGGCTGTATGTACACCATTATTATCGGTATCCGCTAAGAGCTCTTCTGATGCATCTTTAACTCCATTGAAATCAAAATCTTCGAATACTTCACCATACGTAATAAAGCTTTCGGTTGAATCGAATACGCCATTATTATTAACATCAACATAATCTGATTCACCCTGAGTATAGGCTGTAATAGTAGAGAATCCTGCTCTATCATTCACATACAGACCGTTAGAAGTATTTGACGCATCACCTGGCAACCTATCTTGCCCCAACCAAACAACTGAACATGTACCTCCTGAAGTTTCACATAAACTCTCAATTTTCCCACCTTCAGTCGTAAAATTAACTACCGTGGCATCTGGTGGTGGATTACCCCAGCGGTCCGCGAGAAATACTGATACCGATACTGTGTTACCTACGAATCCCCAAGCGTGAGGGTTGAATGAGTCCAATGCTAAAGTCATTTTACTTTGAACGGGATACCCAGTTGATACAGAAATTGGAGCTGAAGAAACGAAAACCGTATCAGCTTCTCCTGCTCCATTAGTAAAATCGGTCGATGCAATAACACGAACCGAGGTGTGGATAGGTCCAGCGTTCATAACGACGGTAACTTCACCTGAGGAATCGGTAATTTCTGACGTTGTGGCTAAAGTAGCTGATGCAGATGCTGACGAGAAAGAAAAATTAACACCTTGGTTCGGGATAGGGTCCCCATTAACATCAGTCACAGCAAAGGTTAAAATTGAAACTTGTTTTAAATCGGGATTGCCTACTGAAGCGACACCTAAACTTGTTTCTGAAGCTCCAACATAAGAAATATCGTTAACCGTTGGAGCCACTACCTCGATTGTTACAGTCGCTACACCCAACTTAGTGGTTTTATCAATAGTTCCCGCTGCTGAGTTATAAAGACTTGCTGTTACAAGATCCTCCCCAGAGCAGCCCTCTGCCCGATAAGTCGTAGTAACAGTACCCGAAGTAGTTACTACTTCAGGATTATCAAAACTTGCTCTAGCAGGATCTGTCCCTGCACAAGTTGACCCAAACACGACACCATACTCAACACCTGAAACTCGTGCATCGGATGCGTCTCTATCCACAACATCAACAGTGATGTTAACTTGGCCTCCAGCCGCCAGTTTACCACTGACTAACCCACCGTTTGCAATAGTAATAACTCCATCGGAATAGCTGCTTCCAGTCCCACTTCCAATATCTGGAGTGCCAACTACTGTACCAGTAGATACGACAGTCCCATCATCCGTCGTAGTTGTCGTTCCAGTCTCTCCTGTAGTTGAGCTATTTGTCGGGCTTCCGCCACCGCCACAAGCTACAACAGCGAGAGTTAAAAGAGATAGTGATGCTATTTTTATTGGATTCATGATTCCTGCTCCGTCACGCGGTATATCCATGTACTGTAACATAAAGATAGAGCATAACACTGGAAGTAGTTAACAGGCTAGAAACAAAAAACGCGGCCTAAGCCGCGTTTTCTACCGTCTATCTAATATCGTCTTATTAGGTCTACTAACAAGACAAAATTATTAAACTTTCAAATAATCCATAATCCCATCGGCCGCTTCACGACCTTCCCAGATTGCGGTAACAACCAAGTCAGAGCCACGAACCATATCGCCACCGGCGAATACTTTTTCGTTAGTGGTTTGGAATTTGAACTTCTGCTGTTCCGGTGCAACAACACCTTTCCAGCTATTGATTTCGATACCGAAGTCAGCGAACCAAGGAGCAGGGCTAGGCTGGAAACCGAAAGCAACCAATACGGCATCAGCAGCAATGATCTCTTCAGAACCTTCAATCACCTGTGGACGGCGACGACCGTTCTCGTCTGGCTCACCCAACTTAGTAGAAACAACCTTAATGCCTTCAACCTTATCTTCACCAACAATGGCAACAGGCTGACGGTTAAATAAGAAGTTAACACCTTCTTCTTTAGCGTTCTGAACTTCGCGAACAGAACCTGGCATATTGGCTTCATCACGACGATAAGCACAAGAGACTGATTCAGCTGCTTGGCGAATAGAGGTACGGTTACAATCCATCGCGGTATCACCACCGCCCAGAACGACAACTTTTTTGCCTTTCATGGAGATGAAATCAGCTTCGTCTTTTTCAAAGCCCATATTGCGATTAACGTTGGAGATTAAGAAATCCAATGCATCATGAACACCCGGAAGATCTTCACCTGGGAAGCCGCCCTTCATATAGCTGTAAGTACCCATACCTAGGAAAACGGCATCGTACTCTTCTAGCAGCGTTTCAAATTGGATGTCTTTACCGATTTCAGTATTCAAACGGAACTCTACGCCCATTTCTTCGAATACTTTGCGGCGGTTAATCATCACTTCTTTTTCCAGTTTAAATTCTGGAATACCGAAGGTTAATAGGCCGCCAATTTCAGGATATTTATCAAAAACAACGGGTTTAATACCATTGCGAACCAATACGTCAGCACAGCCGATTCCCGCAGGGCCTGCACCAATAATGGCAACCTTCTTATCTGTCCACTTAACGTTAGACATATCAGGCTTCCAGCCCATGGCGAATGCGGTATCAGTGATGTATTTTTCAACATTACCAATGGTCACAGCGCCAAAGCCATCGTTCAATGTACAAGCACCTTCACACAAACGGTCTTGCGGGCAAACACGGCCACAAACTTCAGGTAAAGAGTTGGTCTGATGACTCAACTCAACCGCTTCTAGAATGTTGCCTTCTGTTGCTAGCTTCAACCAGTTAGGAATGAAGTTATGTACAGGGCATTTCCATTCGCAGTATGGGTTACCACACTCCAAACAGCGGTGCGATTGATCAGCAACCTCTGCCTGTTGGAACGGCTTATAAATTTCGACGAACTGCTTAGTACGAGCATTCATCGCTTTCTTTACAGGGTCCTTGCGGCCTACCTGTACGAACTGAAAATTATTATTCAGACGCTCAGTCATTTCGAACCTCTCTCACTCGTCCGTGAGCCCTATTACTTATTACAGTAAGTGGGCTCAGCATTTTTCAAAGCGCTTACTCTGGACGAGTGCGCATGTTATCTAATAACTGCTGTAAATCTGCAGCTTTTGGCTTAACTAACCAGAACTTACCGATGAAACCATCAAAATCTTCTAAGATTTCTTCACCCCAAGCGCTGCCAGTTTCGGCAACGAACTCCGTGATAACACCACGAAGATGATTGCGGTAGCCTTCCGTAAATTCATTGTTAATACGATTTATATCCACAAGCTCGTGGTTATAAAGATCAACAAAGCTATTATCTAGGTCCAATACATAAGCGAAACCGCCCGTCATACCGGCACCGAAGTTGTAGCCCGTCTTTCCTAGAACACAAACCATTCCGCCTGTCATATATTCACAACAGTGATCGCCTGTACCTTCAACAACCGCATGGGTGCCGGAGTTACGAACCGCAAAACGTTCGCCTGCACGACCCGCCGCAAGCAATTTACCGCCCGTTGCACCGTATAAGCAGGTATTACCAATAATGGAGGTATCTTGAGACTTAAACACAGAACCTTTTGGTGGGAATACAACCAGCTTACCGCCTGTCATACCCTTACCCACGTAATCGTTGGCATCGCCTTCAAGACGCATTTCTAAGCCGCCCGCGTTCCAAACACCCCAAGACTGGCCAACTGTACCCGTCAAGCTTAGCTTGATTGGCGCTATTGCCATACCTTGGTTACCGTGACGCTTAGCGATTTCACCCGATAGGCGTGCACCAATAGAACGGTCACAGTTGGTCACGTTAAAGCTGAACTCACCGCCTTTCTTGGCTTCGATAGTAGCTAAAGTTTCTTCAACCATACGCTCCGCTAATAATCCCTGATCAAAGGGAATATTGCGTTCAACCTGAACCGTATGCGGCTTGTCTGCAGGAATATGATCATTGGCCAATAAAGGCGTTAGATCTAAATTACGCTGCTTAGACGTATTGCCTTCGATCATTTCTAATAGATCAGTACGACCAACCAGCTCTTCCATCGAGCGGATTCCCATCTGGGCCATCAAGCCACGAATCTCTTCAGCAACAAAATGGAAATAGTTTTTAACCATTTCTGCCGTGCCGATGTAATGTTTATCACGCAAGTTTTCGTTCTGCGTCGCCACACCGGTCGCGCAGTTGTTCAGGTGACAAATACGTAAGTATTTGCAACCCACAGCAACCATTGGCAAAGTACCAAAACCAAAGGATTCAGCACCTAACATAGCGCCTTTAACCACATCTAGACCTGACTTTAAGCCACCATCTGTCTGTACGCGAACCTTGCCACGCAAGTCGTTGCCACGAAGTGATTGATGCGCTTCTGCTAAACCAAGCTCCCATGGAGAACCGGCATACTTAATAGAAGTTAATGGTGAAGCAGCCGTACCACCGTCGTAACCAGAGATGGTAATCAAGTCAGCGTAAGCTTTCGCTACACCCGCTGCAATCGTACCGACACCCGGCTCCGATACTAGCTTCACAGAAACTAATGCGGTTGGATTAACTTGCTTCAAATCGAAAATCAGCTGAGCTAAATCTTCAATAGAATAAATATCGTGATGCGGAGGCGGTGAAATCAATGTCACACCCGGAACCGAATAACGCAGCGTAGCGATTAAGTCATTAACCTTACCGCCCGGTAGCTGACCACCTTCGCCAGGCTTAGCGCCTTGGGCTACTTTGATCTGCAATACATCAGCGCTGGATAAGTAGTGTGGCGTTACACCAAAACGTCCAGATGCAATCTGCTTGATCTTGGAGTTTTTATTGGTGCCATAACGCTTAGGATCTTCACCACCTTCACCTGAATTTGAACGTCCGCCCAATTCATTCATCGCTTCTGCTAGCGCTTCGTGTGCCTCTGGAGAAAGAGCACCCAGAGACATCGCTGCGGTATCAAATCGCTTGAAGATTTGGCTTACAGGCTCAACTTCAGAAATATCGATCGCTTTAACGTCTTTACTGATCGCTAATAAGTCACGAATCGTCGCTACTGGGCGGTTATTAACCAGGTCTGCGAAACGGTCGTAAGCTTTTTGATCATTCTGCTGTACAGCTTGCTGAATGTTCATGATCACTTCTGGATTGTACGCGTGGTATTCACCACCGTGTACATACTTCAATAAACCACCTTGCTCTAGTGGCTTACGCGCAATCCAAGCATTCTGTTCAACCCATTCCAAATCTTCTTGGAAATCGGCAAATGTCGCGCCTTCGATACGGCTACTTACACCGACAAAACAGAGATCAACGATTTCTGTACTCAAACCAATCGCTTCAAATAACTGCGACCCACGGTAAGAGGCAATGGTAGAAATACCCATTTTAGACAAGATCTTCATCAAGCCTTTGCGAATACCTTTACGGAAATTCTGCTGCGACTTTAATGGATCACCGAGCAGTTCACTGCTGCGATGCATATCTTCAAGAATATCGTACGCCAACCATGGATAAACGGCTGTCGCACCAAAACCTAGCAATACGGCAAAATGATGTGCATCACGTGCGGAACCGGTTTCGACAACGATGTTCGAATCACAACGTAAGCCTTTCGCTACTAGGTGGTGATGAACAGCACCCGTCGCCATAACGGCTGGAACGACTAACTCACCTTGAGCAACCTGACGGTCACTTAAGATCAAAACTACCGCGCCATCGCGTACTTGCTTTTCTGCTTCTGCATTAATGGCTTCGATGGCCGCTTTTAGATCCGTTCCTGCTTGATAAGCAAGCTTAATGGTCACGTCTTTAAAGGCTGCATTGCCCGTATTTTTCAAACCGTGGAATTTCAACGGTGAAATAACAGGCGACGTTAGAATAATACGTTCCGCGTGGTCGGCCTTCTCTTCGAAAACGTTCTTTTCCACACCGATACACGTTTCTAACGACATCACGATCGCTTCACGCAATGGATCGATCGGTGGATTAGTCACCTGAGCAAACTTCTGACGGAAATAATCGGCAACGTGACGAACGCGCAAAGACAATACGGCCATCGGTGTATCATCACCCATAGAACCGGTTGCTTCTTGACCTGCTTCCGCCATCGGGCGTAAAACCTGGTCACGTTCTTCAAAGCTGACTAGTTGAAGCTTCTGATGGGCCTTTAATTCATCAGCCGTTAGCGGCTGATCTTTCTTCAAAGACTGCAACTGTAAGCGCGATTCAATGCGAACGCTGTTTTGTTTCAGCCATTTCTTATAAGGCTTACGCTGCTTTAACAGATTATCAATCGCAGCGGCATCCAGAATGGTGCCTTCTTGTGTATCAATGGCTAGAATTTCGCCTGGACCAACACGTCCTTTAGAGACAACATCTTCAGGCTTATAGCCGTGAACACCTACTTCAGAGGCAACCGTAATAAAGTCGTCTTTAGTGATTACCCAGCGCGAAGGACGTAAACCGTTACGGTCAAGACCACAAACCGCATAACGACCATCGGTCATTACTAGGCCAGCCGGACCATCCCAAGGCTCCATGTGCATAGAGTTGTATTCATAGAATGCGCGTAGATCAGCATCCATTGTTTCAACATTTTGCCATGCAGGCGGAATCATCATACGAACAGCACGGAACATACCCATGCCGCCAGTAACCAATAGCTCTAACATGTTATCCATTGAGGATGAGTCAGAACCCGTGGTATTTACAATCGGCGATAACTGCTCTAAGTCAGGCAACAGCTCACTACGGAACTTGCTACTACGAGCGTTAGACCAATTACGGTTACCACTAATGGTATTAATTTCACCGTTGTGCGCCAACATACGGAACGGCTGAGCCAAAGGCCAGCGCGGCTGCGTATTGGTCGAGAAGCGTTGGTGGAAAACACAAATAGCGGTTTCCAAACGTTCGTCGGCCAGGTCTAAGAAAAATGCAGGTAGGTCAACAGGCATGGTTAAGCCTTTATATGACAATACATTTTCCGACAGACTCGCAATATAGAAATCTGGAAATTGGGTCAACGCTTTCTCAGCAAAACGACGGCCATAAAACAATTTTACGCCGAAAGTTTCACTGCTTAGAGCTTCACTATTCTTGGCTTCGTCAGCAGTAATAAATACTTGCTCGAAGCGGGGTAAACAATCAATCGCCATAGGACCAAGACAGTCGTTATTAGTTGGCACTGTGCGCCAGCCTAATACGTTCAAGCCTTGTTCTGACATTGCTTTTTCTAACGCAGCTTTCTGCTGCGCATAGATTGCATCGTCAAGATCCATAAACAACATGCCGATGGCATATTGCTCGGGCAAACTAATGCCCTGCTCTTGCGCGACTGCACGCAAGAAAGAGTCTGGCTTTTGGATTAACATCCCACAACCGTCACCGGTCTTACCATCTGCAGCGATACCACCTCGGTGGGTCATGCAGGTTAGGGAGTCAATCGCCGTCTCTAACAACTTATGGCTGGTTTGTCCCTTTAAATGGGCAATCAAACCAAAACCACAGTTATCTTTAAAGTCACCTGGAGTGTATAGACCAGTTCTCATAGAACAGCTCTCATCAACAAAAAAATCAGTAAATTCAAGGGCTTAGGAGCGCCCAATGCTCAATAAATGAGCTGCGTACAGTCAAAAGGGAGCTTATTCTACATGAATGAGGCGTCTGTCACAAATTCTGGCGCTCAAGCTGTATTATTTTTATACAGACTGAGCCAGAAATGGATATAGATTCCACCCTAAATTCGGGCTTTTAGCTGTGCCTGAATGGGGCTAATAGAGCGCACCCAAGGGTTTTGCTTACGCAACGTTGTCGTTAACGCTTTGGATTGCTCATTCGCCAGCGCTCGTGACTTAAAAGGTCCTGCTATAACGACATGCCATGGTTTGCCTTTATGCTCAGTTTGGTAGCTGCGAAGTTGAATGGCTTTCGTTGCATTATCCCCGATAAAGGCTAGCGCATTGTCAGAACTATGAGAACCAAATAACTGAATAACGAATTCACTGCTGGCCGCTGCTATCAATACCTGCTCATTCTTGGAATAAACGATTTCGTGCTCTTTTGTGACAGCTTCGTTTATCACGGTCTCCTTCAATACGGGGCCGCTTTGTACAAGCTCATTTGATCGCGGTTCACTTAACACCCTACTTTGCTCTTGCAGAAGATCCGCAGCTACAGGCGCTGTAAAATTAAAATCAACCTCTTTCGTTGCCGCAGTGTCTATTAACGACGCTTCTTCTACCGTAGCAACAAAAGGAACACCTTCCGCTATAGCTAAGGAAGATTCCACCGGTATCGACTCTGCAGCAAAAGGCGTACTGGCTTCAACGATGATATTATCTGACTCAAGTACGGTAGAGTTATTCTGATAAAAATAGGCTACGACAAGTACTGAAGCGACCATCAGCATGGCTGCGATATGCGTTATTGGAAATTTAGTAGCTTCCACATTTTTCTGTTGGGGTTTTACTCCGGCAACAATTTGCTGTGCAAGGTAGAGTATTTTTCCTGGATTACCCACCGACTGCTGTACAATATAATCGACTTGCTCAGCAGACCAATCCTTATCTGGAAATTGTTCTAGCAAAAGAATTTCAGCTTCGTCATCAATGAATGACTCGACTGCCATCACATGAAATGGCGCTTGCGGTTCTGTTAGTGTTAAAAGCTTATTTTCAAAAATAGTAGGAGCCAACAGCATAATATGCAGGGCACTGGGAGCTAATAAAGCCAGCTGGTTTATATCTTCTAAAACATCATCAGATAACTGATCGGCTTGATCGATAATAAGTAAGACTGAACCTTGCTCTTCTGCGGAAATCTGCAAACACTGAACTAATATTTGCTGCTCAATGCTATCAACATCATCGGCTAACTCCGCCAAATCTAAAAACTGTGCTAATTTATGCAGAGCATCGAGATAAGAAAGAGAGAAATACGCTTCCAGCATTAAACTTTGATCAGGAACTTCGCGACTGGCTAATAAAGCTTTTGCAATAAAAGTTTTACCCATGCCTTTATCTGCACAAACAAGAATCAATAGCTCACTATACGATGATAAATGCTGTAGCAGTTCAAGCTGTTTTAACTGCGAGCTAGATAAGCTAGGAGGGGAAAAAGGCTGTGTTGTAATCAAACGCTCATCCATAGAAGCATCCACATCGTCATCAAGCGCTGCAAAAAACTCAGTATCCATATGCGCCCTCTCCTATTATTTTTTTAGTAACCTAACTGCTCACCTGCAGCCAAAGTTTGATGTAATGTATCAGCTGAAAAATCTGACGTCACTACTGCTTCACCAATGGAAGATAATAAAACCAAACGGAGTTTTCCATCTAGTACTTTTTTATCAACTTGCATTAGGTCAATGAAGTCTTGATTACTCATTTCTATCGGTGGCACACAAGGTAACTGGGCTCTTTTCAACAAGCTTTGTAAGCCATGAACGTCTTGCTGGCTAATATTACCTAAACGCCAAGACAGATCTGCTGCCATGACCATTCCTGCCGCGACAGCCTCGCCATGCAACCACACACCATAACCTTGGTTGGTTTCAATAGCATGGCCAAAAGTATGGCCAAAATTAAGAATAGCGCGGATACCACCTTCTCTTTCATCTTGAGCAACCACCGCCGCTTTATCTAAACAACTCAACTCAACAGCCATCGATAAAGTTTTCGCATCGTAAGATGCCAAAGCTTCCATATTCTCATTTAACCACTGATAGAATTGGTTATTACAGATCAAACCGTATTTCAGTACTTCAGCAATCCCTGCAGACAACTCACGCTGGGGTAAAGTATTTAATACTGAGATATCTGCGATAACCGCCTTTGGCTGATAGAAAGCGCCTATCATATTTTTACCCATAGGGTGATTCACGGCGGTTTTTCCACCGACGGATGAATCGACCTGGGACAATAGCGTAGTAGGCACCTGAATAAAGTCCACACCGCGCTGATAACAAGAGGCCGCAAAACCTGTCATATCACCCACAACACCGCCACCAAGAGCAATTAATGTGGTTGTTCGGTTGTGACGTTTAGTTAATAAGGCATCAAAAATTAAATTCAATGTCTCCAAATTCTTATATTCTTCGCCGTCGGGTAGAATCACTTCATCAACATCGAATTGACTCAGTGCCGACTTAACTTTTTCAAGATAAAGCGGAGCGACGGTTGTATTAGTAACAATCATCACCTGTTTACCTTTGATATAAGGCGTAAAAAGCTCAGGTTTGGAAATTAACGATTCACCGATGAATATCGGATAGCTACGATCTGCTAGATCAACTGTAAGTGTCTTCATTATTGCCATCAATAATATTATCTTCTGCTAAACGTCGCATGATTTCATTCACAACATTTTTAGGATTACGCTGATCTGTTTGAATAACAATATCTGCGATTTCTTGATACAGAGGATCGCGCTTAGCAAATAAGTCGCTAAGTACTTGCATAGGATCTTCCGTTTGTAATAACGGCCGGTTTTTGTCCCGGCCCGTGCGCGCAAGTTGCTGCTCAACTGAAGTACGAAGATAGACAACCGTTCCCCGCGCAGCTAAGTGAGTACGGTTGAGTTGACGCATGACCACACCACCACCAGTTGCCAAAAGTATACCCGACATTTGAGTCAAGTCATCGATGGCGCTTTCTTCTCGTGCTCGGAAACCTGCCTCCCCTTCTTTATCAAAAATCCAGGGGATATTGGTACCGCAACGTTCTTCTATCTCACGATCAGAATCAATAAAATTTAATTCTAGTTCGCTAGATAAAAGACGACCGATGGTGCTTTTTCCAGCACCCATCGGTCCGACTAAGTATAGATTTAACGAATGTGACATTTAGTATTAACGCGTACTCAAAGTATCTTTAACCAAACGAGGAGTAATAAAGATTAAAAGCTCAGCTTTACTCTCAACATGCTCTGTACGGCGGAATAATACGCCAAGTAGAGGTATATCGCCAAAGAATGGTGTCTTTGTTGTCGCAAAAGTTTCTTCAGAGCGGAAAATACCACCCAGAACAATCGTTTCGCCATTTTCAACCAACACCTGGGTTTCCAGAGCATTGGTATCAATCGTAGGACCTGCCGCGGTTACTTCACCGATAGAATCTTGATTAATCTTAAGATCCATAATAATACGATCATCGGGAGTGATCTGAGGCGTAACCTCTAATTTCAATACTGCAGATTTAAACGATATCGACGTTGCACCACTTGAACTTGCTTCTTGATACGGTATTTCTGTACCCGACTGAATACTGGCTGTTTGACCATCTGCCGTAATCACTCGAGGCTGAGAAACAATTTCTGCATTACCATCAGTCTCTACTGCCGATAGCTCAAGATCCAGTAAGTAATCGAAGGTTGATATGCCAACAGCTAATGAAGAAGCACCCACATCGCTCACACCCAAATCAACCACGTAAGCATCAGGGAAACTAACTTGACCGCCAGTCTCACCATTTCCACGATCGATTAATATTTGATTGGCTTCATTCAACGTCGTTTGACTTGCGCCAACCGTCATAAAGCTATCACTATTGGCTTTCATACCACCGCCACCCCAGCGAATACCCAGTTTTTCACCGACACTAGTATTGGCAATGACAATGCGCGCTTCAATCAATACTTGGCGAACCGGTATATCCAGTAAAGCAATGGCTTCACGAATTTTTTCAAGGTTATCGCCGGTATCTTTCATCAGTAAGGTATTGGTACGCTCATCAACCACTGCCGTACCTCGCTTTGACATCAAGCCACTTTCCGATGTCAGCAAAGATGCAATATCGGTAGCTTTGGCATACCGTAGCTGTACATATTCAGACAATAAAGGGGCTAGCTCCTCTACCTGCTTGACCGCTTCTAGTTCAATTTTTTCACGAGCCGCAATTTCTTCTGCGGGCGCTACCAATAATACGTTGCCCATTTGACGTTTCGCCAGCCCTTTAGTTTTTAATACTAAATCTAACGCTTGATCCCAAGGAACATTTTGTAAACGAAGAGTAATTCCGCCATCGACAGTATCTGATGCTACCAAGTTCTGGCCCGTAAAATCAGCAATTAACTGCAGTACTGCACGTACTTCAATATTTTGAAAGTTAAGCGATAATTTCTCACCGTTATAAGGGAAGTCTGTTTTAGCCAACTTCTCTTTTTCAGCCTTAGAAACTGGCTTGACACTAATCGCTAAAATACCATCGGCTTGATAGGCTAAATAATCATACTGTCCCTCTGGCTCAATATAAATAACCGTATTAGTGCCTTCCATATTGGCATCGATGTATTTAACCGGGGTTGCAAAATCAACCACATCCAATCGGCGACGCATATTTTCTGGCAGTACGGTATCTGTCAAAGTAACAATAATCTGTTTACCTTGCTGCTGAACATCAACATTAGCCTTAGGGTTACTTAATAATATCTGCACTAGACCATCATTTTGCTCGCCACGACGAAAATCGACATTCATCACAGATGAAGGAGCCGTATTAGTCATGTCAGAATTTGAAGTATCCGCAACCACTTGATTAGGTTGCACATTCTGAACAGCGGTATCAACTGTTTTACCCATTAATATCAGCAAGCGATCATCGAGTGTCTCAACGGCATAAGGAACCAATTGAGCCAAACTCACAATGACGCGTGCTCGGTCTTTTGCATTAACCACAGTCGCTGTTCTGGCATTACCAAAACCAATCTTATGATACTTGGTATCAAGCTGACTATTAACACCAGGGAGATCCAATGAGATACGCGCCGGCTTCTCTATCGTATACCCTCCCGGCACAGGTGGCTGACCATCAAAGATCAACTCCATTTGGGTAACATCCCCAGGCAATGCTGAGAATTTAATATCGACTAGATTTGAAGCAAAGCTCTGCGCACTGGCCACTGTTGCTAGCATAACTGCAACAAATACCTGTGCTGCCTTACGAATACGGAGACTCATCTTTTTTATTCCTCTTCCACACCGGCTAAAACAAGTGAGCGTGGACGTTCAAGCCAACCACCTACACCGTTAGGTACAATTTCAATAATATCAATACGTTGTTGTGACACACGAACCACCTTTCCATGGTTTTGCCCCATGTAATAGCCTTCTTTAACTTTATGAATACCACTATCTGGAACGGAAACCAACGCCCATAACTGATCTTCCTTTCGCTTAATAGTACCGACCATAGAGAAAGATCCGAATGAATGCTGCTCCAACTGCTCTTTCGAACGATTTAGATCAGGCTGAATATTTTCACCTGGAGCTACTTGTTTGATCACCTCATCTAAATTCACGGGTAAATCAAACGGCGAACGTAAACCTGCAGCACTATAACTAAAAGCCTCATAAGGCTCAAAAACTGGCAAAGGCTCAATCACTCCTCGCGGCTGACTCATAACACCATCCACAAATTGTTTAAGGTCAGTTGTGCCTGAAGTTACGCCACAAGCGGTCATTAACGAAGTAAGCAATAATAAGGTTATTTTTCTCACGTTACTCCCCTTCATTGTAGCGGTAAGTTTTGGCTAGAATTTTTAATGATAGCTCTCTACTATTCTTGCCTTTAATTCTAATCGAAAAGTCATGCAAGGTAACAATACGAGGAAGTGATGCGACGGAGGATACATAAGCACCTAATTCGTGATATTCCCCTTCCACCTTAATTTCAATTGGCAACTCATTATAAAATTCTGAACTGATTTGTTTTTTCGGTGAAATCACTTTCAAATCCAAACCGTTATTGATAGCGGCTAAAGAAATATCATCAATCAAACCAGGTACTTCAGTATCTCGTGGTAACTGCTTTAAAATGGACTCAAAGCTCTGTTCCATTTCGATCATCTGAGCTTTATACTCATCGAGATTAGCCACCTGAAAGGCTTTATTTTCAAAGTCTTTCTTTAGTTGCACTTCCTTCTTAATTTCTCGAGTCAATTTCTGCTGCATGGGTTCAAGCATCATGAAATAACCACCCACCAAAATAGCGACAGCGATGATTGCACATAAAATTGACTTACCGGTAATAGGCCATGAGCCCATATTTTCCCAATCAATATCATTAACATCAAATTCGTTAATTTTATCGAGATAAGGTTGCAGGTCGAATTTTTTATCTTTCGCCATTATTCATCCTCCTGCTTAGCATTTTTGGGATCAACCTGAACCATGGTGACTTCGAAGGTATTGTAACCACCCTTCTCTGCTTTCACGCTAATCAAGTTAGGAGCGTCGAACCAATCCGAATCATCAAAGTTACGCATTAAAGCCGCTACCCGATTATTTGATTTGGCCCTACCTTTCACCGTCACTTTCGTGCCTTTGATATCCAAGCTAGTGAAATACAAGTCATCCGGTATTGAACGTGCTACCTCATCAAATAAACGAACGATAATCGGACGATTACCCTGCAGATCTTGAATCAACTTCATGCGTTCAAGCAGCTGCTCACGCTTATCTCGCAACTCCTGAATTTCACTTATTTGTTCACTTAAAACCGACATTTCTTTTTGTACAAAAGCATTACGACTTTGTTGAATTTTATATTGGCTATCTACACTGCCCGTCACAAACCAAACCAAAGCGGCAGCGGCTAATGCAACAGCAACGATAATACCGATAAATTCTTGCTGACGTTCCTTGCGCAACTCTTCACGCCAAGGGAGTAAATTAATCTTTGCCATTAATCAAAGCTCCTCATAGCCAAACCACATGCAATCATTAAAGACGGGGCATCATTATTAAGCATAGAAGCATTTACTTTTTGTGATAACGTCATATTAACAAAAGGATTGGCAACGACCGCAGATATACCCAGTTTTTCCTGAGTTAGCTGATCAAGACCAATAATCGATGAGGTACCACCGGCTAAAATAATATAATCGACATCATTATATTGACTCGATGAATAAAAGAACTGCAAGGATCGGCTTATCTGCTGAACAACTGAATCTCTAAACGGATCCAATACTTCTGATTCATAATCATCCGGCAAGCCACCGTCCATTTTCGCTCTAGTCGCTTCTTCGTCAGACAGACCATAACGACGCATAATTTCTTCAGTTAATTGCTTACCACCAAATAATTGTTCGCGGGTATATATAGTCTTACCCTGATGCAGAACACTCAAGGTGGTCATCGTTGCTCCGATATCGACAACCGCAACGGTTTCAATATCTTCATTATTCTCCAATTGCGGTTGGATCAAGTCATACGCACGCTCGGTACAAAAAGCTTCAATATCAACGATGCCTGTTTCAAGGCCGCCAATCTCAAGAGAGTCTTTGCGCAACTCAACATTTTCCAAACGACAAGCGGCTAACAACACATCCACATTACCTGCTACTTCAGAAGGCCCTTGAACTTCCCAATCAAGTGCAACTTCTTCTAGCGGGTATGGAATATATTGATCGGCTTCGATTCGAATTTGGTAATCCATCTCATCTGCAGATAATCCCTCATTCATCTCAATATTTTTAGTAATTACCGCTGAGCCTGCCACTGCAATAGCTGCTTTTTTACAGTTACTGCGCGCTTTCCCTAACGCTTTTTTAATCACTAAACCGACTGCTTCTTCATCACCGATACTTTGCTCAACAACAGCATTTGCCGGTAACGGTTCAGACGCGTAGCTTTCTACTTGGTAACGGCCATTATTATGGCTCAATTCCAAAAGCTTAACGGATGTAGAGCTGATATCAACTCCGAGCAACGTTTTATTTTTTTTCTTTAAAAGGCCTGCCAGCACGGTGTTTCCCCATCAAATTCACAGACTTGCGGAGTAAAGCTAGTTCATCATGTGAATATTCAAGTCATTATAAGCACAATCCTATTAAAAGAACAAAAAAGCCTTATAATGAATCATCACGCTACTTCTAGCGACTTAACTATCAGCAGCATACATGTAATCGTTATGATGAATAGCAGTTCTATCTCCAAGTTTCTATTTTGGCTCATACTGTCCGTTTTTTCCGGAACTAGTTTGCTAATTTCAGCTGTCTATCTGTATTTAACTCCGCAACTGCCTGATATTCAATCACTTAAAAATATTGAACTTCAAATCCCGCTCAGAATTTACACTAAAGATGGACAACTCATAAGTGAGTTCGGCGAACAAAGAAGAAGACCTCTCGCTTATGAAGAAATCCCTTCACAATTTGTACATGCTCTAATTGCAGCAGAAGATGACCGTTTTTTCCAGCATAACGGTGTCGATTTAAAAGGACTAACGCGCGCAGCCATACAACTAGTGCGTACCGGCAAGAAAAAATCGGGTGGATCCACCATCACTATGCAGGTGGCAAAAAACTATTATCTATCCAGCGAGAAAACCTTCAGCCGTAAATTTACAGAAATTTTATTAGCCTTAAAAATTGAACAAGAACTGTCAAAAGAAGAAATCCTTGAACTTTATTTAAATAAAATATATTTGGGCAAGCGCGCCTATGGAATCGAAGCCGCGGCACAAGTTTATTATGGCCGCTCCGTTTCTGAATTAGAATTAGCTCAACTGGCGATGCTCGCAGGTCTTCCGCAAGCTCCCTCTGCCGCCAATCCGATCAATAACCCTCGGCGCGCAAAAGAACGACGTAACTATGTACTCGCTCGCATGCACACCCTGGATTTCATCGATCAACAGCAATTTGACGAGGCTGCCAGTTCAACAATTATTGCTCGCTATCATGGATTAAAATCAGAGGTCGAAGGATCTTATATTGCAGAAATGGTACGCCATAAACTTTATCAGCAATACGGCGATGACATTTATAGACTTGGCTTTCGCATTACGACGACATTGAATGGCAAGGCCCAGACTCAAGCCAATAATACCCTGCAAGCGGGACTATTAAAATACGATCGAGATCACGGCTTACGCACAAAACCGGATCAAGAATTTTTAAAAGTAACGAAGTTGCAAATTTTTGACAATGAAACTACGCTCACTTGGCCAACAGAGCTTGATCAGCAACAAGACATCGACTGGCCAATAACGCTTAATGCTTGGCAAGAAAAATTAAATAGCAAAGGCCAATACGGATTAATTCACGCAGCGATTGTTGCACAAGTACTAGACACAGGTGCTTGGATTGTCAGCGGACAAAAACAATGGTCATGGCTCCCCTTCGAGGGCCTAAAATGGGCCAAACCTTATATCGACGTAAATCGAGTGGGCAAGGAACCCACTAAAGCCAGCGATGTTTTATCTCAGGGGCAAGTAATCTGGGTAACAGACAGCAAAAAGTCGGGCCTGCAACTTGCGCAGATACCTGAAGTCGAAGGGGCATTAATCTCGATCGATCCTAAGCAAGGTGCAATTCGTGCTTTAGTAGGAGGTTTTTCTTATAGTCTCAACAAATACAACCGCGCCATTCAGGCAGACCGTCAGCCAGGCTCTGCTTTCAAACCCTTTATTTACAGCGCCGCGCTCGCCAATGGTTTCACCCCTGCTAGCATTATTAATGATGCTCCCGTGGTATTTAAAGATGCTGGCCTTGAGAAATCTTGGCGTCCAGAAAATTCCAGTGGCAAGTTTTATGGCCCAACACGTTTACGTGAAGCGCTTTATAAATCTCAGAACTTGGTTTCGATTCGAATTTTAAAGCAAGTCGGCCCCCGCAGAGCGGTTAACTACATATCACCTTTTGGCTTTCCACGAGAGAAACTTAATAAAGATTTATCCCTTGCTTTGGGCGCATCTGCTGTTACCCCTCTCGAGCTAGCGACAGGGTATACCGTCCTAGCCAACGGAGGTTTTCAGATAAAACCCTATTTCATTGAGAGGATTGAAGTCGGCAGTGAAGAAGTGCCACGCTTTGACGCTAATCCAATGCAAGCTTGTTTAGAGTGCGTCATTGAGGATGAAGCTACGAGCGACAACGACACGACGCAGTCACGACAACAGGAAGAACAAGCCTTACTCGCCTCAATTACGACACCCTTATTAAAAGCTTTAATTCCAGAGCCTGTACCGGCCATTAAACTGGCCCCAAGAGTTATGGATGCCCGCACGCACTTCATCATGAACAACATGCTACAGGATGTTATTAAACGCGGTACCGGTAAGCGAGCACTGGCCCTTAAGCGGAATGATTTAGCGGGTAAAACAGGCACTACCAATGATCAAAAAGATGCTTGGTTTTCTGGCTATAACCGTGATCTCGTGACGAGTGTCTGGATCGGCTTTGATCAGCCACGTACTTTAGGTCGCTGGGCATTTGGCGGCAATACCGCATTGCCAGTTTGGGTAAACTATATGGGGGCAATGCTAAAAGGCAAAGAGCATCGACCTTTCCCACAGCCCGATGGCGTCGTAAGCGTTCGCATCGATCCTGAGACGGGCCTACTAGCACAACCAGGGCAAAGTAATGCCATCTTCGAACTGTTCAAACAAGAACAAATTCCCGCACGCGACAGTTCAAAGCCAAGCTCTGACACACTAGACCTTGATGATGACGAAGAAGAGAATTCGCCGCAACTGCTCTTCTAATACAAAAGAGTAGGACACATCTCATAGCCACCGCTAAAGCCTACAAACTTAAAATGTATAAAGTAACAGACATAAAAAAACCGGCCTAAGCCGGTTTTTTTTATGTCTACCAAAAACTCATTAACGATCTATTTATTAGATGTCGTCAACAGAGTTCAATGGGTAGTTCGCTGGGTAAGGAAGCTGAGCAACACCAGTATCAACAGCAGCTTTAGCAACAGCAGCTGCAACCACACCCAATAGACGAGCGTCTGTTGGCTTAGGAATAATGTACTCACGACCCAACTCTAAAGAAGTCAGTTCGTAGGCATCCAATACATCCTGTGGAACAGGCTCTTTTGCCAAGCTAGCAATTGCGTAAGCAGCCGCCAACTTCATCTCTTCGTTAATAACAGTAGCGCGAACGTCTAAAGCACCACGGAAGATGAATGGGAAACCAAGAACGTTGTTCACCTGGTTAGGGAAATCAGAACGGCCAGTCGACATAATCAAGTCATCACGAACTTCGTGCGCAAGCGCAGGAGCGATTTCTGGATCAGGGTTAGAACAAGCGAAAACGATTGGGTTTGGCGCCATCTTTTTCAACAATTCAGGAGCCAGCAAGTTAGGACCTGAAAGACCTAGGAAGATGTCAGCACCTTCCATTGCATCAGCCAAAGTACGCTTGTCAGTATCAACAGCGAACATTGCTTTATATTGGTTAAGATCGTCACGGCCTGAATGGATCACGCCTTTACGGTCACACATAAAGATGTTCTGAGGATTCATACCTGCAAGAATCAACAACTTAGAACAAGAGATCGCAGCAGCACCGGCACCAAGTACAGTCATGGTCGCATCAGCAAGCGTCTTACCTTGAATTTCCAAGGCATTGATCATACCCGCAACCGTTACGATAGCAGTACCGTGTTGGTCATCATGGAAAACAGGGATTGAACACTGCTCGATCAAAGTACGTTCGATTTCAAAACACTCAGGTGCTTTGATATCTTCAAGGTTAATACCACCAAAGGTATTAGCGATGCGGCGAACAGTATCAATGAAAGCTTGTGGGCTTTCAGATTCAACTTCGATATCGATAGAATCAACACCCGCAAAACGCTTGAATAATAGAGACTTACCTTCCATCACTGGCTTAGATGCCAATGGTCCAAGGTTACCAAGACCTAAAATTGCAGAACCATCAGTAATAACAGCAACAAGGTTGCCCTTAGCTGTATAACGGTATGCATCTTCTGGGTTGGCTGCAATTGCTTTAACCGGCTCAGCAACACCTGGGCTGTAGGCTAGGGCTAAATCACGAGCTGTTTGAGCAGGAGTAGTCAGTTCAACACTGATTTTACCTGGCTTAGGAAACTCATGATAATCGAGGGCAGCTTGCTTCATATCTTCAGACATTTTGCTCTTCCAATTGCGTAATAATTAGGTGGAGAGGATAGCGTAAGCCAAACCCAAATTTGACTCACATAAAAAGTAGGACATTAAATACCAAAATTCGGCCGAAAAATCCAGCAAAGCGAACAAAATCGACTAATTTCGAGTCGATTTTTGCTACCGATCAGGAATTAGCTGTTCGCAGAGAAAATTGTCTCCAAATGCTCGTTAATAAATCGACGCTTTGGATCAAGTCGCTCACGCACCTCTTTGAAGGCTTCCCATTGTGGATAAAGCGCGGCAAATTCTTGCTCAGTCTTGGTATGCACCTTGCCCCAATGTGGGCGGCCTTGATAGCGATCAAAGATCGCTTCCATTTCGGCGAAATAAGGCACATACGGTTTATCATGAAAATTGTGCACCGAGATCGAGGCGCCTGCACGCTGATAAAACTGACTCAGCCAGATATCGTCCTCGCCAACATATCGATATTCAATCGGGAAAATAATATCGATATCTTTTTCTTTGATAGTATTCAACACTTCACGGAAACACGCCAAACCATCTTCCGCAGGCACCGTATATTCCATTTCGTTAAAACGCATATCACGCACGTTGCCAAAAATATGATTCCATTGACCATAACGCTCTTCAACGCCAACCGTACGCGGTGCAATACTCATCACTGCGCCTCGCAAGAAAGGCATCATATCGATCACATCGGCTAAGGTGCGGAACGTTTCATAAGCATCGCCACTCACCGCCTCACCTTGTTTAGCATCCGACTCCTCTTTACTCACTTCTTCAAATTCGATCAATAGCATGTGATTGGCATGAGGAAGGCCATAAGCTTCGAAATGACGCTTCTCTAAACGTAACGTTTCCATTTTCTGAAATGCTTCCTCAATCGGCAGCATTTCAGAGCGTTCTTTCAGATAATATGAATCTCGCATCTGCATAGTGATGTCAGTAATAATACCTAAAGAACCGATATTACAGCGAGCCGCATCAAATACATCTTTGTTTTCAGTCGCGCTGCACTTCAAGACTTCGCCACTTGCCGTTACCAGAGTCAGGCCCGTCACATAGCTTGATAGCGAACCAAAATTCTGCCCAGTACCGTGAGTTGAAGTCGCAATCGCACCTGCAAGTGCCTGAGTATTAATATCAGGCATATTGATCATGCCGAGATTATTTTCCCAAAGCTCATCCCCTAAGGCAGCTAAACGCGTGCCAGCACCGGCAGTCACTTCCTTCGTTTCAGTATTAATATTACTAATACCGCGAAAGCGTGCCATTGATAACAAAGTTTCATTCGTGGGTACCAACCCACTGAAACTATGGCCAGCCCCTACCGCTCGAATCTTGCCGTCGCTTTCTTTCAATAGCTTGGTCAGCGCATCAATATTACGGGGACGTGCCCGCTCTGCTGGATAGCTCACTTGATTACCCGACCAATTCGACCAAGGCATAATGCCATCAATTGATTGTGGGCCTGCGGCTTTCTCTGGTGCACTGCTACAACCGGAAGATCCTGCCATACCCGCGATAATACCTACACCTGTCGCTTTCAGGGCATGGCGGCGGCTAAATTTTAAACTTTTAATATCCATTATTGAGCCTTATCTGCAGACATGTAATCAATCAAATCAACTAAATCTTCTTTCGTACAATCACTGCACATGCCCAGCGGAGGCATACCTTTAAAGCCACTAATGGCATTCGCCAGCAATGTCTCCTTACCTTTGGCTAAACGCTCAGCCCAAGCTTCTGCATCAAAAGCTTTTGGCGCGTCGCCCACGCCAGCGCCATGACAAATATTGCAACTGGTTTGATAAAGTTCAACCGTAAAGGGGTCAATCGCCCAGCTAGATAGGCTGGCAAAGCTTAGCAATGCCGCAAGAATAAGTTTGCGTCTCATAGACTTCTCACAGAAGGTTCAATCGATAATTTTTATAGTTGTACGAAAGTACCAAACAAATAGGGGTTAAATCAAGCTTTCGCTCCACTCAACCCTATTTTTGCAACTAATTAGGGGGATATTATGGCTTCGTGCGATCAGGTAAAGTCCATTCTACGCACAAGCCCGAATCAGCAATATTGTTTGCCTTCACATCACCATGATGCATATCTAGAATGCGCTTCACCATCGCTAAACCTATTCCGTAACCACCACCATAACCACTAACCGCATGATTTCGTGACTGATCAGCCTGTGTGAATGGGGCAAAGATATCTTGCAGTTGATCTTCACTCACACCAGGTCCCTGATCACACATTTTAAAGGTAAGTTGCTGATCCGCTCGATTCAAACTTAAAGTTAATATGCCACCCTCCGGGCTAAACCGGATCGCATTACGTAAAACGTTATCAAAAGCCCTCTGCATCAATACCGCATCAACAGCGTAAAATACTTCATCGTCTTGCAGTTGCCATTCAACGGTCAAATGCTTAGCGCCCAATTCCAATTCAGCATCTTGTAACCAGGTCTTAAACAACTTAACTAGGTCCAGCTTCTCGGTGATCAACTCACCTTCTTGCTGTAATTTCGCCAAATCCAGAATTTGAGTCACGAGATTTGCGACCTGACCAGAAGCCCGCTCAATCCTATCGTGCTCAGCCTGCAAAGCATTACCTGCATCTTTCTTACGAGCGATGCCTAACGCAATCTGCAAGCGTGTCAAAGGGGATCGTAATTCATGTGATACATCGCGTAATAACTGACGATGACTTTGTAAAAGGCGCTGCAGAGAATCTGCCATTTCAACGAACTCTACCGATAAGTCGCCCAGTTCATCGCCACGATTAAGGTTGGAGCGCAATTCAGAGATATCAAAATCTCCGGCCGTCAATTTTTTAGCCGCTTGCTGCAAGCGACGAATAGGGCTAGTAAGGTGCCATGCAAGCAGGCCACACAAGAGTGAAACCATCACGACGACAAGAAAGGGAATGAGCCAGCGCTCACCTTCATCCAAAGAATGGCGCCAATGATAACGACTCACTGCAATGTAAATTTTATCCCTATGAACCAAAGGCCCCATCATCACGAAACCATCTTCTTGGCCCCATAAAGAATGCTGCTCAGCCACCGCATGCTCATAAAATTCAGCAATATCACGAGGGATATCATTTAACTGAGACTCCTCAAACTTAACAATATTCCAACCGGGTTCTAAGCTGGCCCACAAACCCCGCTTCTTTATTTTTAACGGCTGCCTATTTTCAATAATCCGCTGTAATAACATCTGTTCCTGCATCTGAAGCGGGCGATGGTAATCATCCTGTAGCCATTGAAAAGATAGCGTTGCGACTGTCATGCAGACAACAACTACGATCCAAAACCAAAGAAAAATCTTAATAAATAACGAGTTACGCCAGCGCATAGCAGTGCCTAATCAGAGTGTCTAAAATCGGTCAGCCGATTAGTCTTGAACGAGAATGTAGCCTTGGCCACGAACCGTCTTAATATAAGCTTTGCCATCATTACGCTCACCGAGTTTCTTGCGCAAATTACTCACATGCATATCGATACTGCGGTCAAAAGCACTCAAGCGACGACCTAGTGCACTTTGTGATAACACTTCTTTATCGACCACTTCACCGGCACTTTCTAATAGCGTCAGCAACACGCCAAATTCAGCCCCCGTCAACTCAACCTCTTCGTTATTCAGTTTTACACTGCGAGTAGCTTTATGCAGCTTCAGCTCATCGACCTGTATCCAAGTATTAGCGACTTTAGGCTGACCCGCTTCGATACGACGAAACAGTGCCTTAATACGAGCCACCAGCTCATGATGATGATAAGGCTTAGGGATATAGTCATCCGCGCCATGCTCCAAACCTAAAACGCGATCAACGCTTTCTCCTCGAGCCGTCAGCATGATAACGGGCAACATAGATTCTGTGCGCAGCTGTTTTAATACATCGAAGCCATTCATTTTTGGCAGCATGACATCCAACAAGACCAAATCGTACTTGCCCGTCAACGCGGCGGCTAAACCTGATTCACCGTCATGGCAAACCGACAGCTGATAGCCTTCCATTGCCAAATACTCTTGCAACAGCTCGCCCAACTCATAATCATCATCAATTAATAAAATTTGATACATTAAAATCACCTTTAAACACGTGCCATCAATAAGGCACGACTTCTAAATACACAGTTTCTAACTAAGAGTGTAATGCGAGTCGATAAATAAGAGGAAGGGTTTTACCCTTCCTTACGCTAAATAGAAAAGTCATCAAATTATCATCTACGGCAATCAATGACCTAGCAGCACCGCCACCCAGCGATTTTTCTCGCTATTTTCTAACGCAATCTTCACCACCATGGTCAACGGAATAGACAACAGCATGCCAACTGGGCCAAATATCCAGCCCCAAAATACCAACGAAACAAAAACAACCAAGGTCGATAAGCCCAAAGAGCGCCCCATATAGCGCGGTTCGATCACGTTACCAAACACCGTATTGGTGACCATGTATAACACCGCTACCATCAGTGAACTCATCGGCCCTAGCTGAATTAACGCGATCAACATAGGCGGCACCGCTGCGATAATCGAGCCAATATTGGGAATGAAATTTAATAAGAATGCGATCAGCGCCCACAAGATTGCATAGTCGACGCCCATCAACGCCAGAACACTTCCCACCACCAAGCCAGTGCCGATACTGACCAAGGTTTTAATTAATAAATAGCGCTGCACTGAATCGCTAAAGCTTTGGAAATGATCCAGCGCCAACGTTTTACTGCCCAGTGCTCGTCTTACTTTGTCAGGAAAATCGGATGCTTCGAATAAAATAAATATCACAGAGAACAAAATCAAAAAGGTATTCGTCAGTACGCCGCCTAAGCCACTAAAAACGGTCGCAACCATTTTCATGGCAGCGCCAGGGTCAATATAATTAGCGAATACGGCCTCATCCACGTCAATTCCAAAACCTTGCAAGCTGCTAATAATCCCCTGCCCTAATAGCTGTAATTTCTGCTCGTACTCCGGTAAATCCTGATAAAAAGCCGACAAACTACTGCCGATAACAGTGCCTAAGGTCGCTGCGATAAGAAAAAAGAGCACAACCACCAGCAATACAGATAAGGTTGAAGGCACCCTCTTCGCTTTCAACCAAATCATCAGCGGCGCGCATAAAACAGCAATAAAGACGGCCAATAAAAACGGCACAAGCAACTGAGTCGCGGCTTTTAAACCGGCTACGATGATAATAAACGCCGCTATATTGATCATGACATTATGATTTACTAAAGGCTTATTCATAGCCAACTTGATTCCTTAAGTTATTTCGTCCAACTGGCTTGCTGCAGCCAACTCATTACTACTTTATTACTATTTAACTCAAGCCTTGCTAGTACTTACTCGCAAAGCCATCAATGAATTCTATTCTTTTATCAGCCTGTCTTAACTAAGAAGCACATACATGGACTGTATTATCATCAGTGAAGATGACCAGTGGGCACAGCAGTTAGAAGCCTCGTTATCTCAAGCCAACGTCAACTGTGGTCGCCACAGCCGCAACCATAGCAGCAAGAGTTATCCGACGACAGAAGATACGTTATATCTTGTGGATGGCATTGGTCGCCAGCCCGATATTGCCGACTGTGGCAAACGCATTTTACTCTTCACTGACGAGCCGTGTGAACAAACCGTATTACAACTGCCTCGAACTCACGCTGAACGCTGGCTGTTAAATCATCTAGGGTTGGGCAACCAAGGCCTGCCGTTAGCCTGGGGGTCATCCGCGACAGAAGGACAAATCATTGTTGATGATCAAGGCCATATACTTAGTATTAACGAGACCATGGCAAAATGCCTCTCCAGCATCATGGAAAATTGGCCCGGCAAAGAACTACTCCATATATTTCCTGAACTGATTGATAAATCCCACCACTCGATCAAACGCCAATTAAATAAGTTATGCGAAAAAGGCCAGCCCTGTAGCGGACAATTATTAGCGGCGAAAAATAGTAATGGCCGCACGCGTTATTTGGAAGTGTGTGCAAGCAAATTAGTGGGAGCACGGTTTCTATTAAATTGCCGCGATGTCACTCAACGCACCAGCAGCCATAATGCCATGCGCCAAAAAGCCCGCTTCGATACGTTAACCGGATTGGCTAATCGCCAGCTGTTAATGGATCGCCTGCGCATGGCACTCGCTCGTAGCAAACGCTTCAAACGCCAACTGGCGATCATGTACATCGACCTAGACCATTTTAAGCCGATTAATGATACTTGGGGTCATGCCGCAGGCGATGCCATCCTGCGAGAAGCCAGTAAACGTATGAAAGAGACGGTGCGCGAAATCGATACCGTTGCCCGCCTTGGTGGCGATGAGTTTGTCATTGTCATTGAAGACCTCAAAGACCTGCGGGATGCTGGCATCATCGCCAAACATCTATTAACCGCTTTAGGAGAAGCCTTTCATTGGCAAAAACACGAATTTTATATTGGCTGCAGCATCGGCATTTCTATTTCAGAAGATGATTGCGACGACGCTAATCAACTCATTGAAAAAGCCGATCTCGCGCTCTATCGAGCCAAACACATGGGTCGCCAACGATTTGAATTCTGCACCACGGAACTGACCGCACAAGCCCGCTACAAGCTGGTTCTTCAAGAAGGCCTACAGCAAGCGCTGAGTGACAAACAACTTCAGCTTTATTACCAACCTATAGCGTCTATCTCGACCGGTAAGATCCAAGGTGCCGAAGTTTTATTACGCTGGATACATCCCAAAGTCGGCATGGTGCCACCAAAAGACTTCATTCCATTATTAGAACAGACAGGTCTCATCATTCCTGTTGGCGAATGGATTATTGAACAAGCGTGTCATCAGTGGTCGCAATGGAAGCAACAAGGGCTATTAGAAAACGACGCATTATTAACCCTCAATATCTCGACCTGCCAATTCAGCTCACAACAATTATTACAGTGCATCGGCAACCTTATTACCCAATTAAACATTCCCGCTAAGACCTTAGCGCTCGAAGTCAGTGAAGAATTGTTGAATACCAATCCTAAACGCCTAAGCGAAACATTCTCACGCCTCAATCAGATGGGTGTCGACATCATCATTGATGACTTTGGTCTAGGAAGCACCTCTTTGCACTCATTATCCAAATATACCCTCAGTGCCATCAAATTAGAAAAGCCCTTATTGGCTTCGCTTACAAAGAATAAAGATTCGAATTCTTTACAGGCCTTCTCTTTTCTTGCACACAGCCTAAATGTAGACATGATTGCCGAAGGTATTGACGATAAAAAACAGCTTGAAACCCTTGCTATGGCTGGCATTGATAGCTATCAAGGTTATAGTTTATCACCGGCATTAAACACCCTAGAATTTAGTAGATTTATGACTAAAAAAAATATAAATGAAGAAAATGTGAATTATTTTTACTAAAGTACTGGACACGCCCAGCGAGTCTATATACTATGCGCAGCCTAAGCGGAAGTGGTGGAATTGGTAGACACGCTAGATTTAGGTTCTAGTGCCGTAAGGTGTGAGAGTTCAAGTCTCTCCTTCCGTACCAAAATAAAGAATGAGAACATGCTAGTAGGACTATTTGCTCTTTTAGTTTTTCTCATTCTCGGAGAGGCAATCCAATCTTGGATTGCCGTCCCCGTCCCAAGTTCGATCATCGGCATGGTTCTCCTGCTGATTATAATTACCCTCAGAAACAAAATCCCAACATCGATTGAATTAGCGGCTAATAAGCTAGCCCCACTATTACCTTTATTTATCATTCCTGTCAGCGCTGGTTTAATTACCCAAGCCGATATTGTGCAACAGCATGGTCTCAAATTTCTTATTATTCTGACCCTCAGCCTTATTCCCGGCGTACTCGTCACCGCACTGGTGCTCAAGTGGGGAGATAATAGTGCTAAATGACCTAATACCTGCCGAACTATTACAACTCCCTAGCACCTGGCTCATGGTCACCCTTGGCGCTTACCTATTCGGCTTAAAGCTCTATCAACAACTGAACAACGCCCCTTGGCTACCTCCAGTATTATCAGGATTCATAATCGTTACACTGGCACTCTGGCTAACCGATACACCTTACGCAACCTACCAGCAAGGTGGCCAACTACTCAGCTTCTTCCTCGGCCCCGTCGTTGTCGGTTTAGCCATACCGCTATTCCATCACTTTCACAGCATGCGCAAACAATTTATACGCTTACTACTGGCCATCGTTCTCGGCAGTCTTACTACCGTATTTGTAGCGGTGGCGCTCACTCATTATTGGATTGGCATTGATGCCATCACTGTTACGATGGCAAGCAAGTCAGTCACTACCCCAGTTGCCGTTGCTATCGCTGAACAGACCAATGGACTGCCTGCACTGGCCGCAGCTTTTGTAATGGTCACCGGCATTATCGGTGCGGCGATTATTCCTCTATTATTAAAGTGGCTAAAATTAGACAGCCCAAAAATAACGGGGATGAGCTTAGGCATTTGCGCTCACGCAGTAGGAACCAGTCGCGCTTTAGAGCTAGGTCAAGAATACGCCGCGTATTCCGCCATGGCCATGACTCTCACCGCAGCATTGCACGCAATTGTTTTACCTTGGTTATTTTAGCGATATAAGATTGTTTTCGTCACACAATAACGATAATTTAATGACGCTATAGCCTATTCACACTATACTTTTGGCTATTGTAATTTAACCATTAACAAAATATACCCAAGTTGAAACTCGACTCCTCCACCCCCCATTCAAGGAATTAGATCATGGGCAAGTACTCCCACGCAGTCAGTATTTTAGCCCTATGCACCATCATACTGACAGGCGGCGCCATCTGGTATATTGGCCTTGAACAAAGCTATCAACAGAAACAAACATCGCTGCAAAACTTCATCCAATTACTACACAGCACTGAACACAACATCAGCCAAGCTCAGCAAAGTAAACTGGCTCTCCAGCAGGGCTTTAAATTATATCGAATATTACGCGATCAAGATGAACTGATCAGCATCACACCAAGAGAAAATAACTTAAACCAAAACCTTATTTTGCAGTCTTTGAAGCAAGCAGACGGCTTTATTCCTGCATCGCTCAATCCAGCTAATACCATATTCTACAAACACCAAGTCAATCAAAGCATTGTCCTGCTCGCGTCCACGTCTCTCTCCGCGACACGACAGCAATATATTGCTGCCACCCAAAGCAAAATTTTTGCATTACTTGCGCTAGGATTCTCAATTATTTTAGGGCTATATTTGTGGCAGTTCAAACAGCAGATACGTAATGATAAGAAAAAAAAATCTTCAGAAAAACAGCAACGCTCTATTGGAATTTATTTAAAACTCGATACTAGTTTTCAAATAATTGAATGTAACGATGATTTCCTAACAGCCTTCCCAAACAGTCAAAAACTTAACTTTCACCAGCTAATAAAAAACAGTGAACGTGAGAGGGTCGAGCAATACCTTAGCCAAGCATTAGCCAGTAAAACCCTCATTGATTTTGAATGTACTTTAGTGCGTCAGCATAAAAATGGACAAAAATTTAACCAACAGGATGATGAAAGTCGCTGGGCTATTCGTGCAAAACCCAGTGAGGAAGGCAAGCAAGCTTGTATTATTCTATCGGCAGATGACATTAGTAAACGTCATTTTATGGAAGTAGAATTGCGCCACGAGCGCAATCGTATGCATACTTATTTAAACACTATGCATACGCTATTAGTCATCACCGATAGACATGGAAAAATAATTGAAGCCAATCACCAGTTTATAAATCTAGTTGGCAGTACAGAAAATAAAATATTCAACAAATCCATTAGCCACTTCTGCCCTAAAAGATCTCACCACCAAATCAATAACTATTTGCGCAATTTAACGCCAGAAGCGAGCAGCACTGTTTCCGCAGAATTTCCGCTAGTGGCTAATACCGGTAAAGAATACTCCATTGACTGGCGCATCACATCCGTACCGAGTAATAACAACAGTGAAGAAATTTTATTAACGGGCTTGGACATCACCGAATCGGTCGCCAATAACCAAGCATTGAAATCGGCTAACATTCAAATCCGAGAAGCCTTACGCAGCGCGGAAAATGCTAACCAAAGTAAAAGTGTTTTTCTCGCAAATATGAGCCATGAAATTCGCACCCCCATGAATGGTATTTTAGGGGCAACGGAACTCATGCTTGATCAAGCGGTAAATGAAGAACAAAAACAATACATTGATATCATCCATTCATCTTCGCATGCGCTACTGAATATTATTAACGATATACTTGATCTATCAAAAATTGAATCCGGCAGCTTTGAACTGGAACAAATAAATTTTGACTTGCACCAGCTTTGCAACGAGGTTTATCAATTATTTTCTAGCTCAGCTAAGCAAAAAGGCATCCAGATTTTATATTTTTATGGTGCCGACCTTCCCCAGTTCTGGATCGGTGATCCTAATAGAATTCGACAAATTCTCAATAATTTATTCAGCAATGCACTTAAATTTACTCACCAAGGCCGCATTGATATTCGAGTTCAGGGCGAGCGCTTAGCAAACCATCAATATAATTTAAAGTTGCAGATTAAAGACAGCGGCATCGGTATTGCTGAAAAGAAAGTAGTACAGATTTTTTCAGCGTTCCAGCAAGCCGATACCAGTACCAGTCGTAAATATGGCGGCACAGGTTTAGGGCTAACGATTAGCCAATACTTAGCCAATGCCATGCAAGGTCAAATTGATGTCGAAAGTGAACTCGGCATTGGCAGTACTTTTAGCCTCAATATCCCATTAAAGCCTGGCGTCATGGAAACTCGAGTTAAACGCAGCGGCTTAACTCGAAATTACCAAGCCAAAGTCTTACTCGCTGAAGACAACCCAGTGAATGCAAAAATTGCCAGTAAGATATTAGAGAAGCTCGGCATCGAATCTGTCATCGTTGAAAATGGTGAGTTGGCCTTGCAAGAAACCATGAACAAGACATTTGATCTGGTCTTAATGGATATTAATATGCCGACCATGGACGGTATTACCGCGGCAGAGAAAATTCGCGAACTCAGCTTCCCGAAAAATCAGGTACCTATTTTAGCGTTAACCGCTAACGCCATGATGGAAGACAAAGAGCGCTGCATTAACGCCGGCATGAACGGTTTTATTAGTAAGCCAATTAAGCTTGGACGTTTAATCGAAGAACTGGATGGAATTCTCAGCAGTATTGATTAATGGCTCTCTTGATACATTAGTTCAATGCGCCAAGCTCTTGAATTAATGTATCAAGAGCTCAATTTTACGCCTTCCTATTAGCCAGATACTCGCGCGCTAAATACAAAGCAGCAATGGCCCGCCCCTCAGTACAATCATCACGCATCACAAGCTCGTGTAAATTCGCCAACGGCCACTTTATCAACTCCAATGGTTCAGGCTCATCACCTTCCAACTGTGAAGGATAAAGATCTTCTGCTAAAAATATATCAATGCCGCTTTTCATATAGCTAGGTGACAAGCTCATATGCTTCAAAAAAGTTATTTTACGCGCCGCAAAACCAATCTCTTCCTGCAACTCACGATTGGCCGCTTGCACCAATGTCTCACCCAAATCGACTGCGCCTTTGGGCAGCGTTACCGTATATTCTTCTACCCCACCGCCAAACTCACGAATTAAAGCGACGTGCTCATCATCCAGCATCGCCACCATCATCACTGCGCCCGAACCACCCGGCACCAGACGCTCATAAGTACGCTCAACACCATTGCTAAACTGAAAGTCCACCGCCTCCACTGTAAATAAACGGCTTCTAGATACAATTGACTGGTGTAAGATTTTTGGTTTTTCAGACATAATAAACAGATTCTCATTTCATTAATGCAAACTCATTTTATCAGTATACCTGAGTCAAACATGACAGACAGCCAAGCTCCTACTGCAGTAGAAAAACAACGACCTCTTCAAGCTTACAGTGCGGAAGAATGGTCCAACATAGAAACCGTTTTACTCGATATGGACGGCACCTTACTCGACCTACATTTCGATACGTATTTCTGGTTGCAGTTTATGCCGATGAAATATGCCGAACTCTTCGGTGTCGATCATGAAGAGGCGCACCAGATAATGAAGCAAGCGTCAGCAGAAACTCAAGGCACCTTAAACTGGTATTGCCTCGACTACTGGAGTGAACGCTTATGCATGCCCGTTGCAGAATTGAAGCACGACATCGTTGAAAAAGTTCAATACCGCCCATATGTTAAAGACTTTCTTGAAATGCTTAAGCAACAAGGAAAAAGAGCTGTAATCGTCACCAACGCGCATCGTGACAGTGTGAACTTGAAGATGGCCAAAACGGGTTTAGATAAGTTAGTCGATCGCATCATCAGCTCGCATGATTATCAAGAACCGAAAGAAAGCCAAGCATTCTGGCAACACTTACAGCAAGACGAGCCGTTTAATATCGATACCACCTTGCTCATAGATGATAGCCAAGCGGTATTAAAGTCGGCCGAGAAATGGGGCTTCAAACACCTATTGACTATTTTTCATCCAGACAGCCAACAAGCACCGAATACCGACAGTGAACACCCAGGCATCCATCATTTTGATGAGCTCTTGCATCAAGAACAACCGAATAAGACAGACCCGCTTAAGTAGGATATCGGAAAATAATGAGCAAGCAGCAAACCAGTGACAACAAGAAAATACGCCTTGATAAATGGCTCTGGGCTGCGCGCTTCTATAAAACCCGCGCGATTGCCAAAGCCGCAGTCGAAGGTGGAAAAGTCCATTATGAAGGTCAGCGTTGCAAGGTCAGCAAAACAGTTGATCTCAATGCCAAGCTCACCCTTCGTCAGGGTGATGATGAAAAAATCATCATTATTAAAGAACTATCCGATCAACGCCGCGGTGCACCTGAAGCGCAAGCGTTGTACGAAGAAACAGCCGATAGTATTAAGGCGCGAATGGATGCAACCGAACTTCGTCGAGTGATGAAAGATGCAGGCGTCGCTCCTGACCAACGTCCGAACAAAAAACAACGTCGTCAGATCCACCAATTTAAGCACCAAAGTGAAGTATGAGTAAAATATGAGTAACCTAGATAGCATGCAACGTTTTACCTTCGATAAAACCGATGTTCGAGGCGAGCTAGTTGGCTTGCACAAAAGCCTCAGTGCCGTGCTAACCAAGCACGACTACCCAGAAGTTTTAAAAATAGAACTGGGTAAACTCATGGCCGCCAGTGCATTAATGAGCGCAACGCTAAAATACGAAGGCCGCCTCTGCCTGCAAGTTCGCCTGCCGGGTGATGTCAGCCTGATTCAAGCCGAAACCACCAATACTGGTGAACTTCGGGCCATTGCTCGTTATGACGAAACTAAAGAAATCGAAGCGGTAGAACTGATCGGTGGCCAGCTGGTAATTACCCTAGAACCCGCTGTTGGCAAGCCGTACCAAGGCATCGTGCCGTTAGAAAGTAATCAGCTAAACGAAGCCTTTGAATACTACTTCAAACAATCAGAACAACTCGGTTCACGCTTTTGGTTAGAGTGTGATGGCACCATTGCTAGCGGCTTTATGCTCCAGCAATTGCCCGCTGCAGAAGGTTCTGATGAAGATGCCTGGGATAGACTCAGCCACCTTGCGAGCACTTTAAAAGACGAAGAGCTGTTAACACTCGACAATGAAACCATCCTCCATCGCCTTTACCATGACGAAGAAGTGCGTCTATATGATGCCGAAGATCTACGCTTTGCTTGTACCTGTTCAAAAGAACGTATCGGCAATGCTATTACACAAATGGGCCTTGAAGAGCTGCTAGATGTCATCGAAGAGCAAGGGAAAGTCTCAGTCGATTGCCAGTTTTGCCTGCAGCATTACTCGTTCAACAAGGAACAAGTTGGCGATTTATTTCCTGAAAAAAAACTACATTAATTAACCAGAGAACTTCATAAAACAGTACTTTAGCACTGAATTATGAGTTATCTGATATCAATACCGGTGAATAAACGGATAGATTCGCCCGTATTGAAAAAAAACTACAAGATCACGCCAAAAACAGTCATCTAACGCCGACTATCACTCTAGCTTATACCCGCCATATGCAGCACCTCGGTTTTGTTAAGCCAAAAAATCTGGCATAATTCGCAACCTCAAATTATGGGTTCGTCCAATTATCATCTGGACGGTAAATACGATTCATTTGTGTATGGCCAAAAGCGATACAGACATAACGAGACCCCTCGGGCACTATTATGACCACATTTTATACTGATCTATCTGCACCATTATTAGTTGAAAAAGCACTTGAGCGTGGCGAAGGCCGCTTACAAGACAACGGCGCATTTGTTGTCACTACCGGTGTTCGTACTGGCCGTTCTCCAATGGATCGTTTCATTGTTGAAGAACCTAGCACGAAAGAAGCCATCGACTGGGGCGGTGTTAACCGTCCATTCGACGCCACAAAATTCGATGCCCTTTGGGATCGTGTTGAAGAATATTTCGGCAAAACTGGCGGCTTCATCTCTAACCTACACGTAGGTTCTGATGCAGCTCATTACTTGCCAGTTAAATGCCAAACTGAAACAGCGTGGCAAAACCTGTTCGGTCGTAACCTATTTATCCGCCCTGAAACATTCAACCAAGCTGACAAAGAAGAATGGACTATTCTGAACTGCGCTAACTTTGAATGTGTGCCAGAGCGTGACGGTACTAACTCTGATGGTTGTGTAATCATCAACTTCGCACAACGTAAAGTATTGCTTGCCGGCATGCGTTACGCAGGCGAAATGAAGAAAGCGATGTTCT
This sequence comes from Oleispira sp., assembly GCA_036960605.1. Classification (GTDB taxonomy): domain Bacteria; phylum Pseudomonadota; class Gammaproteobacteria; order Pseudomonadales; family Oceanobacteraceae; genus Oleispira. Next base: position 70,619 of record JBALXI010000017.1, read on the forward strand.
CTGTACAGAACTTCCTACTTCCAGAAAAAGACGTATTACCAATGCATTGCTCTGCAAACGTTGGCGAAGAAGGCGATACTTGCTTGTTCTTCGGCTTGTCGGGTACTGGTAAAACAACCTTATCTGCAGATCCTGAGCGTTACCTTATTGGTGATGACGAACATGGCTGGGGAAAAGGAACAGTATTTAATATCGAAGGTGGTTGCTACGCAAAAACTATCGATCTTTCGCAAAAGAATGAGCCAATCATTTGGGATGCGATCCGTTTCGGCGCTATCGTTGAAAACGTAATGATGGACGATGAACATCGTGTCGCTGATTACGCTGATACTAGCCTGACTGAAAATGGCCGTTGTGCATATCCTCTAGAGCACGTTGAAAAGCGCGTACTAGAAAACAAAGGTGGCGAGCCAAAAGCCGTTATCTTCCTGACTTGCGATATGACAGGCGTTCTTCCTCCAGTTTCTGTTCTTACTAAAGAACAAGCGGCTTACCACTTCCTAAGTGGTTATACAGCGCTAGTAGGTTCTACTGAAATGGGCGGTACTCCAGGTCTTAAGTCTACTTTCTCGACTTGCTTCGGTGCTCCATTCTTCCCACGTCCAGCGGGCGAATACGCTGAGTTATTGATGAAGCGTGTTACTGAATTTGATTCTCAAGTTTACCTTGTGAACACAGGTTGGACTGGTGGCGCTAACGGTAAAGGCGGCGAGCGTTTCTCTATCCCGACTACTCGTGCAGTAATCAGTGCAATTCAGACAGGCGCTTTGCGTGATGCTGAAACTGAAACTCTACCGTTGTTTGGCTTAGAAGTTCCTAAGAGCCTAAACGGTGTTGATTCTAAGCTACTTAACCCAACGAAAGCTTGGGCTAACGAAGCTGATTGGACTGCCGCTGCTGAAGTATTGGCTAAGCAGTTCACAACTAACTTCGTGAAGTTTGATGTGTCTGACGCTATCTTAGCCGCGGGTCCTACTGCTAAGTAATCGTTAAGTTGAGCTAAGTATTAGCTACAAAAAAGCCGCTAACCACCTCGTCATTTAAACGGGGTGGTTAGCGGCTTTTTTATGTCTGCTATTCAGCCATATTGGCTAAGCCTGCTTCAAGTAATTGACCTGCTCAGTCAATATAGGAATCTGCGGCATTGTCCGAATTCTTAATTCTTCGCGAATTATTTTCGGCGCATGGAAATTTGAAGTCGCTAACGCCATCACCAGCTTCATGCCGAGCTGCGCTGTTTTAAACGGTTTAATCAAATAATCAGTATCTCCAAGCTTCAAACTATCCTCAACATCAGGCATATCTTTTTTAGTCGTCAGCATTAAAAAAGGCATCTCGGCTAACGCGACACTGCCCCTTACGGTATGCAGCAAATCTGAGCCTGACAACTCCTCTAATTGCCAATCAGCGATGATCAGATCGATCGGTTGTATACGCAGCATATCAATGGCTTGTATGCCGTCTGCCGCTTCAAATACATAATCAAATCCCTTACTGCGCAAAAATCCCGCATGCAAAGAACGTAATGACGGAGTATTGGTCACCATCAAGATACGCTTCCGCTTTAAACCAGCCGGAATATCTTCTGAAGAGAATGTTAAGCTCATAGCAATGCCTATTTAAATGACCGCTTACCCAGCAAGCAGAATAGTTAACTTAGTTTCATTTAACACTAGTACAGCATTGAAGAGCGTCTAGCGGATTAAGAGACAATTAGCGCCAATATCAGCTATTTGGCTGAGCACTAGGTCACAGTTTAAACAGTCAAATACAAAAGCATTTATCTCTAGATTAATAAGCACTAATAAATTCACTTTTTATCCTCGAATAACCCCCTTAGGGTCAGTATACTCAGGCTCGATATTTACTAAATTTTCAATAATTTATACCTGTTTTCAAGATCAATAGACGAGAGACATTATGGATTCTATTTTCACCCGTATCGCCGAAGAGCTGAGCATTCGCCCTCAGCAAGTACAAGCCTCAGTTGCCTTACTAGATGAAGGCTCAACCGTACCGTTCATTTCGCGTTACCGTAAAGAAGTGACTGGCGCACTCGATGATACCCAGCTGCGTAACTTAGAAGAGCGCCTGCGTTACCTGCGTGAAATGGAAGCTCGCCGCAGCACCATTATAAAAAGCATCGACGAGCAAGGTAAGTTAAGCAACGAACTTAAACGCGACATTCTTAATGCTGATACTAAAACACGCTTAGAAGATCTGTATTTACCGTATAAACAGAAGCGCCGCACTAAAGGTGCTATCGCCATCGAAGCCGGCCTTGAACCTTTGGCCAATACGCTGCGAGAAGATCCAAGCCAAACACCTGAAACTCTGGCCACCAGCTTCATCGATATAGACAAAGGTATTGCTGATACCAAAGCCGCCCTTGATGGCGCCAAATATATTCTGATGGAGCGCTTCGCTGAAGACGCGAATCTGATCAATAAAGTGCGTACCTTCTTAAAACAAGAAGGCACGCTATCAGTTCGCCTTGTTCCGGGAAAAGAGCAAGAAGGCGCAAAGTTCAGCGACTACTTTGAACACGACGAAGCGCTTAAAAGCGTTCCGAGCCACCGTGCACTGGCTATTTTACGCGGCCGTAACGAAGGCGTCTTGAGTTTCAGTATCGTCACCGGCGATCCAACCGATAAGCTAACACCTTCGCCTTGTGAAGCGATGATTGCCGATCACTTCAATGTCAAAAACGAAAGTCGCCCTGCCGATCGCTGGTTGCACGAAGTCGTGCGTTGGACCTGGCGCATCAAGTTATTAACTCACCTTGAAACTGAGCTAATGACCAACGTACGCGAAGCCGCTGAAGAAGAAGCGATTAAAGTATTTGGACAAAACCTAAAAGACCTTATTTTAGCCGCACCTGCTGGCGCCAAAGCCACCATCGGTTTAGATCCTGGTTTACGTACTGGGGTAAAAGTTGCCGTGGTTGATGCCACCGGTAAAGTGATCGACCACGATACGATCTACCCGACGCCACCACAAAAAAGATTAGCCGATTCAGCTAAAATCATCACCGCGTTAATTTTAAAACACAACGTAGAATTGATTTCGATTGGTAATGGTACCGGTAGCCGCGAAACAGATAAGTTCGTTGGCGACATGATCAAAGCAAATCCTGCGTTGAAGAAAGTTCAGAAGATCATGGTGAACGAAGCGGGCGCTTCTATTTACTCAGCATCCGAATTAGCCGCGAAAGAATTCCCTAATCTTGATGTAACCATTCGTGGTGCTGTATCTATTGCTCGTCGCCTGCAAGATCCATTAGCCGAGCTGGTTAAGATTGATCCAAAATCTATTGGTGTAGGTCAATACCAGCACGACGTAAACCAAACTCAGCTAGCCCGAGCATTGGATGCGACTGTAGAAGATTGTGTAAACTCAGTTGGTGTCGATCTCAACATGGCCTCTGTTCCACTACTAACCCGTGTTTCCGGTTTGAATACCACTATTGCTAATAACATCGTTAATTACCGCGATGAGCACGGTGCTTTTGCATCGCGTAAAGAATTGAAAAAAGTCCCGCGCTTAGGTGAAAAAACGTTCGAGCAAGCAGCAGCTTTTTTACGCATTCATAATGCCGAAAATCCACTAGACTCCAGCTCTGTTCACCCAGAAGCCTATGGCGTAGTTAAAGAAATCGCTAAGCAATCAGGTCGTGACATTAAGAGCTTGATTGGCGATGGCTCTTTCTTGAAAGCCGTTAACGCCGCTCAATACGCCACGGAATCCGTCGGTGAAATAACGGTTAAAGATATTCTGAGCGAATTAGTAAAACCTGGCCGTGACCCACGCCCAGAATTCAGCTTCGCAACTTTCTTAGACGGCGTAGAAGAAATTAAAGATCTACGTTTGAACATGGTATTAGAAGGCGTGATTACCAACGTCACCAACTTCGGTGCGTTCGTTGATGTTGGCGTTCATCAAGATGGTCTACTTCATATCTCTGCGATGTCGGATACCTTTATTAAAGACCCACGTGAAGTCGTCAAAGCCGGCGACATCGTCAAAGTAAAAGTGATGGAAGTTGACGCACAACGTAAACGCATCGCACTTTCTATGCGCATGTCTGATGATGCTAACGAACTGGCCGAGCAGAAAACGCCAGGCGAACGTAATAATCGTCGCGGCAATGGTGGCTCTCAAACCACAAAAACCAGCTTTGGCCCTGGCGCTTCTAATGGCAATGCTAACAAAGGCAATAACCAATCTGGCGGCCAAGCTCAAGGCGCTATGGCAAATGCTCTAGCGGCGGCTTTTAATAAGAAAAAGTAACAAACTGAGTACTAATCGTCACTGTGCCATGGATTATCTTACCCATGGCACAGTGATTACCACACACTGTACTTACCTCTCTTGAATCATTCGCCTATAATGCCTTTTCTTTCAGTTCGAATATTGAGGCTATCCATTGGCTAATCCAACTTATACCCCCTTGCTAACGTCCTTACGTGAGCAAAATCAGCTCTCATTACTGGGGCACATCCAGCGCGGTATTGAAAAAGAAGGATTACGCTGTGAGCCGAATGGCCACTTAAGCCAAGCGCCACATCCGCAAACACTCGGCTCTGCTCTAACGCATCCAAGCATTACCACAGATTATTCTGAATCTTTATTAGAGTTCATTACTCCTGTTTTTGATAACGCCAAAGATACGCTTAAGTTCATGCACAACCTGCATCAATACAGCTATCAAAATATCGGTGATGAACTTATTTGGCCAGCGTCGATGCCTTGCCTTATTAATGGCGAAGAAAGTATTCCAATTGCACAGTATGGCTATTCCAATCTAGGCCAGCTCAAACATGCTTATCGTCATGGTTTATGGCATCGCTATGGCCGCACCATGCAAGCCATTGCCGGTATTCATTATAACTTCTCGATGCCAGACGCCTTATGGCCTCTTATGTACCAAGAAGAGAAGCAAGCAATCGCCAGTGCCGAGCAGCTAAAAGATTTCATCTCGACAAAGTACTTCGGACTTATTCGTAATTTCCGCCGTAACTCTTGGATCTTAAGTTATTTATTTGGTGCATCGCCTGCCGTCTGCTCATCATTTTTAGATGGACAAGAACACGGGTTAGATACCTTCAAAGAACATACCCTCTACCTGCCTTATGCAACATCATTGCGCATGAGCGACTTGGGTTATCAGAATAATGCGCAAGCAGAATTAATCGTTTGTTATAACAGCATTGAAAACTACGTCGACACTCTCTCTAAAGCCGTCACTCAACCGGTTGCCGCTTACGAAGAAATTGGTCTACAAGAAGAAGGTGGCCAGTATAAACAACTGAATACCAGCCTGCTGCAAATCGAAAACGAGTACTACAGTGATATTCGCCCGAAACGCATTGGTAATGGCGATGAAAAACCACTGCAAGCATTAGCCAATCACGGTGTTGAATACATCGAAGTACGCTGCACCGACATCAACCCCTTTCTAACACTCGGAATGGATGAAACTCACATTCATTTCTTAGATGTCTTCTTAACCCATTGCCTATTCTCTGATAGCCCAGATATTTCAAATGGTGAATATGCTGAGATCAAAGCGAATCAGCATGACTCTGTGATGCAGGGTCGCGATGCTAAATTAAACTTAAGCAAAAATGGCGAATCAATCGGATTACGCCGTTGGGGCAATGAATTACTGACAGAGCTCACATCATTAGCTCAATCAATGGATGAAGCCACAGGTAACTCTCAGTACAGTGATGCGCTCGCTCAGCAACAAGCTAAATTAGACGATGATTCCTTAACACCTTCTGCGCAATACCTAGCAGAAATGAAAACTAAAGATTTGGAATTCTCACAGCTAACTCTTAAATTAGCCGAACAAAGAGCCGCTGAATTTAAACAACCGTTAGATGAAGAGCTGAACAAAGAGATGCAACTGCAAGCTCAGCAGAGCTTAATGCAACAAGCTGAAATAGAAGCCGGAGATCAAATCGACTTCCCTAGCTTCTTAAAGCAATACCTGACTCGTTAATTAAGCAGTCCGTTGCAACAAAAAAAGGGTTATCAATTGATAACCCTTTTTTATTTTAATAACCGCGATACCTTACATTTACTAATTCTGCACTACGAAATTCTCAAAGAACAAATCATCGACATACGGCATACCTTCAAGCTCAGTCATTAACGCCCGCACCTCATCCAATGCAACTTTACGTAAAGTTTCTCGCCCTGAACTGGAATTCACGATATCACTGTCCTGCGCCGTAAGTAGAAAGACTAAGTTATTACGAATGTAGGGACGATGTTGCGTCACGGCAGAAGCAGCCTCAATCCCCGATACTCTCAAAGCAACTTCCGTGCGTAAATATTTCATACGTCCGGTATTGCCATAATTAACCACAAAAGCGGGGGTTAAGTGGATATACTTAGTTTTGCTAGCACCGGCCTCTGCTTGGCTAAGGCTTGTAAAAGAAAATAGGATTAATCCTGCCATGGGCAGAAGAAATTTGAACATTACCAATACTCCCGAGTCTGAATAGATTCAAAATAGATATCTATAGAATAGATCAGTATCAACAATCAGAAAGAAGAAAGGGAAAAGAATGCGTATCAATCTTAAACTCCTCTGCATTAGCGGTTTTATTACCTGCATTGCTTTATTAGCCAGCGCTTATTATTTTCAATTTGCCCTAGAGCTTGAACCTTGCCCGCTATGCATAATGCAACGAGCGGCTACCTTAATGGTCGCCTTAGGATGCTTAGCCGGCTTCTTTCTAGTAGAGCGCCCTATTGGATTGCTTATAGCATCTGGCTGGACACTCTTATCGTCTTTCTTCGGTATATACCTCGCTAATCATCATAACTGGCTGCAAAATCTGCCAGCAGACCAAGTACCGTCGTGTGGCCCAAGCTTGGAATACATGATGGATGCGTTCCCTATTATGGAAGTGATCACCGTATTACTCAGAGGCAATGGCAATTGCGCAGAAGTCTCATGGAGCTTTATGGGATTCTCTATGCCTGCCTGGTTAATGGTTTTCTTTATCGGCTTTGCCATCGCTTCCGCTTATGGAGTTTTCACAGCTTGGAAGGCGCGTAAATAACCAAATCATCTTGCTAACACGTCTACAAACCCACAATGCATAGATACATCAGTTTGCAAGCAAAAAAAGTGAAAAAACTTGCTTGCAACCAAGTGTCTTGCCTGACTATATTGGGGGTAATTCAGAACTAAGAAGAAAAGGAATTGGGGTATGTTAGAAGGTTGCAAGACAGCACAAGAACGTTGGGGTGGTGTAAACAAGTTGATCGACGGTTGGTTGAATGAACGCCAAGACGTTATCGTACTTTACTGCGGAATAAATACGCTAAAACCTTTCTCGCCTAAAGAGACGCCGGTATCGATTAAAATTCAGGCTTTCTGCCAGATGCTCATGGATTATTGCTCAGCAGGTCATTTCGAAATTTATCAGCAGCTGTTAGATGAAGCGAAACAATACGACGACGGCGGTACTGAACTTGCCAATCGCGCGTATCCCGTTCTAGAAGAAATGACCCAGCAATGTGTCGACTTCAATGACAAATACGATACGGCAGAACATTGCTTAGAAAAAATATCTGACTTAACCAAAGATCTTTCAGAACTCGGTGAAATGCTCAGCGAGCGTTTTGAACTTGAAGACCAACTGATTGAAAAACTGCACACCGTTCACCGCGAACTGGTTGCCAGCTAAATTTGAACTAAACTGACTTCATATTCGACCTATATTCAGGGATGGCTATGAAGTCAGCTGCATCACCCAAGTTACTCTCTACATCAATACTATCGACATCATTGCTATCGACAGTATTACTTTCCAGTTTATTACTCACTGCCTGTGGCTCCGGAAAACAGCCCGAGCGTTTCGATGAACTCACCCAACAAGGTGCGCACTCTCTTTGCCTTAACCACAACGCCAGCTTTGCCTTTGCCGGATCGCTTCATCACGGCGGCAGCTTATGGCGTATCCAGCCCTTTGATCGTCTTTATAATTGGAATCATCAAGCAGGTAAAAGTAGCAGCATTGTGAGTTGTGATTTTTCACCCGAAGGTGACTTTGTTGCTACTACCGATAATCGCAGTATCGCCTTATGGAATAGCAAAACAGGTGAAGCAATCTGGCTATGGAATGCCCCCGGCGATATTAAAGATATCAGCCTCAGCAGCAATGGGCAGTATGCGTTATTAGCCATGGCGGACTATACCGCCACTTTATTCGATATTAAAAATGGCGGTATCAAACGCACATTACGCCACGATGGCATTGTTTCCGATGTCAGCATGGATAAGCAAGGAAAGTTGGCCGCGAGTGCCAGTGACGATTCCAGTGCACGTATTTGGGATCTTAATAGCGGCAAACAACTGCATTTACTAAAACATGACAATCAAGTTCGCAGCGCAGAAATTTCAGCGGATGGCCGCTTGGTTTTCACCTCAGCTCTCGGTGATCCTGGTAGACTATGGGATACCCAAACAGGCAAGGTGATCAGCGAGTTTCCAATCACCAGCGGGTTTTTTAACAGCGCCCGCTTTAGTAAAGACAACTCGCAACTATTAACCGGTTCGAGTGCTGGTAAGATTCAACTATGGGAAACAAATACTGCCCAGCTAAAAAATACCTGGCAAGCCGTCCCTAGAAACAAGTGGGTGAGTAATAACGTACTCATCGAAGATGTCGCGTTTGCCAAACAAGGGTATGTGGCTAGCGGCTCGAATGGCCGCATCTTCTATCTAAAGTGATCTAGCTAAAGTGACCTGAAATAAATCTACAATCAATTAAATTGAATTAGCGACCGTGTGTCGCTTGTTCAATTTGCTTCGTGCGGTTATCCATCACCTGCTGCATATTAGCCGCATCTTCCAGCATCTTAGATACTTTCTCCATCGGCACCGTCATCGGTAACGATAGCGCCGATGATTCCGCCTTAGGCTCTGTTTTTTTCTCTTCAACAACCAGTTCTTTCTTTTTCTCTATGCGCAGTCCTTGAATGAGATTGGCATTGGTATTCACCGTTACCGTCTCAATTTTTTTCCCAGCTTGTGGCTGATCAGAGTAATGCCAACTACCGTCTTCATCCTGCCACTTATAAAACGATTGCGTGGTATGACTGCTCGATTCATTTTTTTGCGAACCCGTCGAGCTTGTCGAGAACAAATCCAGAGGGGATTCCATAAACGGTGTACCATCTGATTTTTTCATCAACATAGGCCCCGCGAAAGCAATCGCGACCAATACACACATAATAAAAATAGGACGTTTCATCCGTGATTCCTTTTTGAAGATATTAACTCGGGTCATTATAGCCTATGCTTAATACAAATAAGATAAAGGAATTCACTACTATTGTTATGGACGAAAGCACAGTGATAGACAGACAGACCACCTTTGAAAAACCTAACGTGCGTGTGATAAGCCAAACACAACCGATTCGTGTTTTAGTCGCCAATGCTAAAGGTGGCTGTGGAAAAACGACCATGGCAACCAATCTCGCCAGTTACTTTGCAACTCAAGGCGAACAAACTGCCATCGTTGATTACGACCCTCAAGGTTCCAGTATTGATTGGCTGTCTGCGCGCGACCCTCACCTTGCAAAAATTATAGGTGTCGCCGCTTTCAAGCATCAAGCACCGAGTTCAACTCGCACTTATAGTTTACGAGTTCCTCCAACGACTTCTCGCATTGTACTCGATACTCCTGCCGGATTATCCGGACACATTTTATCTGACATGATTCAAGCTTCCGACTTCATTGTTATCCCAGTTATACCTTCCGCCATCGATATTCGAGCGGCGACCGGTTTTATACGCGATGTATTATTAAGCCGTGCTTATCGCAGCAATAAAAAAGCAATTGCGGTTGTTGCCAATCGTGTAAAGAAAAATACACTCATCTATCAGAAACTTGAACGCTTCCTAAATAGTTTAAATATTCCATTCATAACTTCATTTAGGGATACACAACATTACGTTCGAGCATCAGAACATGGCTTAGGATTGGCCGATTTTGATCAGCGCGACAATAAAGACAAACTCGAATGGCAGCCAATGTTGGAATGGATTGAGCAACAAATCCGTTTAAAACAGAAAAAATAAAACTATTTGCCCTAAAAAGTAATTTAAATTCTATTTCTAGCCTAAAATAATGGATAGTAATTTGCTTCTAAGTATAATTGCGAAGTCTATTATGTCAGTCCTCGAGGAATACCCATGGCCGCTAGCAAAAACGCAACTAAAAAGCCTGTAGTAAAAAAAATCGCTGCAAAGAAAACCGTAGCTAAAAAAGCTCCAGCTAAAAAGGTTGCTGCTAAAAAAGCTCCAACTCTTAAAGTTGTATTAAACCCAGTTCAATTGTTGCAGAAAGAAATTGCTGCATTAGAAGTTAATCTGGAAAAAGCGCGCCAGAAAATGAGTACTGATGCTGATAAAGCATTGGCTAAAGCAAAGTCTGCACAGACTAAAGCCGTTGCTGCTCTAACTAAAGCAAATACAGCTAAGAAGAAAGCTGCTGATAAAGTTAAAGCTAAAAAATCTGCTGCTACTGTTAAAGCACTTGATGCTGCTAAAGCTAAAGTTGAAACGACTAAGCAAGCTGCTACAGCTGCTAAAGAAGTTTTCGCTGCTGCTAAGCTAGCTGCAACAACTGCTAAAGCTGATGCTGATGCTGCTTCAACAATTGCTAAAGCAACTGCTGCTGTAGAAAAAGATCAACAGAAAGCTGCCGCTACTGCTGCTAAGAAGCAAGCCGTTGCTGACAAGAAGTCTGCTGCTATTGCTAAAACGAAAGACGCTGCTAAAGCTAAGAAAGCTGCTGCTAAAGCTAAGAAAGCCGCTACTGCTGCTAAGCAAAAAGCCGCTATCGCTGCTAAGAAAGCCGCTGCTAAAGCTAAGAAAGCCGCTGTGTCTGCTAAGAAAAAAGAAGCCGCTGCTGCTAAGAAAGAAGCTGCTAAAGCTAAAAAAGCCGCTAAGAAGCCAGCTGCTAAGAAAGTTGCCGCTAAGCCTGCTAAAAAAGTAGCTGCTAAGAAAGTTGCTGCTAAGCCTGCTAAAAAAGTAGCTGCTAAGAAAGCTGCCGCTAAGCCTGCTAAAAAAGTAGCTGCTAAGAAAGTTGCCGCTAAGCCTGCTAAAAAAGTAGCTGAAAAGAAAGTTACTGCTAAGCCTGCTAAAAAAGTAGCCGCTAAGAAAGCTGCAAAGCCTGCTAAGAAAGAAGCAAAGAAAGTTGTTGCTAAGAAAGCTCCTGTAGCTAAAGTAGCGGCTAAGCCTGCTGTACAAGCTCAGTCTCTTGCTGGCGCGATCCACTCTGCTGCCGAAGCTAAGCCAGTTGCTCCTGTAGCTGCTGCCGCTAAGCCAACAGCTCCAGTTGCTGGCAACTTGTTCTCTGACAACAAGTAATCGCAAACGCTTTTAAACAAAGCATTTGCTAAAAAGGCCGAATGACCTGTTCTATTAAGATCAGATCACTCGGCCTTTTTTTTGCCTGCGATTTATCGCAATCAATAAAACTGCAATACGCTAAGGTTTCTCGCCCTTCGCTAAACGACGATTAACATCAACAATCACCGCCGCTAAATCAGCGACCGAATCAATCACATAATGCGCGCCCACATTAAACAAACGCTGCTCAGCTTTCTGACGATACGTTTGCTGTTCATCACTCGAAAGCGCTTCCCAAGCATTACGATCCAAACCGACTTCGTTACCCGAGCAACTCACCCCCACTGTCCACATGCCAGCACGTAAACCTTCCTCAATGCCCGGCAACGTATCATCAACTTTAATACACGCATTCACATGACCTACCTGAAGCTCCATCGCGACTTTTAATGCCATATCCGGAAAAGGTCGACCACGAACCACATCCGTGGCAAAAACAGTCGACGTCGGACTATAGCCCTGATCTTTTGCAGCAATTAACGCGGGCGCCATCATGCCTGGGCCATAACCGGTATTGCTGCCGATCTTAATTCCCGCAACGGTTAATTCATCGAACATTGCCTTCCATCCCGGAATTAACTGACCACGTTCCGCCACAATCCGAGTTTGAATCGGTTCAAATAAATTGTATAAGCGCTTAATATCATCGTCGTTAGAAGCCTGCCCTTTTACCGCCAACCAAGCATCAGCGATACGAGGATTCGCCAGCATACGACGAATGTGTTCACTCTTCTCCGTCCCCATCGGCTCACGCGCTTCCGCTTGGCTCACTGCAATACCTTCTTGTTTGAATAATTCCATAAAGGCAAATACCGGCGCCAAAGAACCAAAATCGATAGTGGTACCAGCCCAATCCAAAATCAAAGCCTCAACCGGGCCTGCACAAAAAACATTAGCTCTAAGCATAAGTCGCTCTCTCTTTCACAATACGTGTATGTTCAATTAATAATTCGTAAAAATCGTCTAAGACCAGGCGCTTGCAAGCCGCGTCTTGCATTTCAACCTGCTTGCCCAGTTCATCGTATTTGCGCAGCAACAAGGCATCGGCAAACCAAGGGCTCGACTCAAAGGCATGGCACGTACTCGCATCCATCAATCCTCCTTGTAATAAAAAGCTATGATGCGACGCTTCCGACAAACTCTCTCGATAGCTTTTTTGAGTCGATACTTGATAGCGCTTTGCCGCGACGTGTAAACGCACCGGCTTCACAATCTCATCAGAAAAATGCTGCGCTAAAAAATGCGCGCCGACTTTTTCGTGATAACCGTTTCTTTCCTCATCTTCCGGATGCGTCTCAATCTCGTCATACGTCAGCAAGTGGCCAATATCATGCAGCAAGGCCGCCACCACAATATGCCGCGGCGCATTATCTTGTTGCGCAAACCAAGCGCACTGCAACGCATGCTCAAGCTGGCTCACCTCTTCTCCTAACGACAAATGTCCCCACTGATGAAAAGGCGCCAATACCGCATCCACCGACTTACGCGCTAACGTTCTCAAGCGCATATTCTTGCTCCCAAAATCGATGCTTAGCCAAAGCCACCAATAAGCGCTGCATATCCTCTGGATATACCTCACCAATGTGACCAATGCGGAAACACGGCGTCGCGGTTACCTTGCCGGGGTAAATAACAAAGCCTTCTTCTTTTAAACAGTCATACAATTTTCTGAAATTAAACAGCGCAGACTCGGGATAAACAAAGGTCGAGATAAAAGGTGATTGTTTATCCGCATCGACAACGCACTTAAAACCTTGCGCGGTCATACCGCGAATCAGGGTCTGATGATTAGCCGCATAACGTTTCGCTCGCGCCTCAATCCCGCCTTCAACCGTCAGCTCTGTTAACGCTTGCTGAAAAGCGCGAACCACATGCGTCGGCGACGTAAAACGCCACTTGCCATTATTGTCTTCCATGGTTTTCCACTGCGAAAACAAATCCAAGCTCAATGAACGTGCCCGACCTTCACACAATAAAAGTTCACTGCGCTTAGCAATCACAAAGCCCATACCCGGCACACCTTGAATGCATTTATTGGCGCTACTGATTAAAAAGTCGATGCCTAAATCCGCGACCTTAATATCAATACCACCAAAAGAGCTCATCGCATCTACCAGCAATACTTTGCCCGCCGCTTTAACAATCGGCGCGTAGGTTTCAATCGGGTTCAAAATGCCCGAGGTCGTTTCACAATGCACCATCGCCACATGAGTAATATCAGCCTCACTTACCAACATATCGCTAAGCGCTTGTGCACCGATCCACTCATGCTCCGCAACTTCTAGTATTACTACAGCAATATTCAAATACTCAGCGATCTCAGCAATGCGTTTACCGTAAGCACCGTTGATCAAAACCAAGAGCTTGCCATCAGCAGGAATCGCACTGCCAATCGCACTCTCAACCGCAAACGTGCCACTGCCTTGCATCAATACCGTGCTGTAAGCCGCATCAGCATCGCTAGAAGTTGAAAGCGCCATATCAACCAACTGCTGGCGAATGGGCTGCACGACGCCCAAGTTGTAATCGTCATCCCAAGTACACCAATCACGCAGCATGGTTTGCTTCACGCTGGCACTGGTCGACAAAGGACCGGGGGTTAATAACAAATACGGATTTTTCACAGCAACGTCCCTTCAATAATGCGCATAAAATACAGCAGTCAAAACAACTTGGTCTAGACCAGATACGCAAACTATAAAGAGACGATTAAGCAGAGGCAACGAATTTAAAATGAAGGTTTTGTGACAAGAAGGTTCAAGGAAATTAAAGTACAAGCGCCCGCGAATGCAGGCACAAAAGTAATAAACTATTTACTAGGAATGCTCAATTCAATCGCACTATGAACCCAATATTCCTTATCGAACTCAAACGCTTGGCGATCACCTTCATAACGAGTACGAGTGACCTCAAGGCAAGGCGCACCATTAATAAGCGATAAACTTTCAGCCACCTGATCATACACAGCCGATACCCGAATACGGTTATCCTCATGGCAGATCGCTACCGAATACTCCTCTTCCATCAAGGTCGTTAACGACCCTTCAAGGCGAGCTTTATTCAACTTAGGAAAACGCTGCTCGGGTAAATAAATCGTTTCAAATAAAACCGGCCGACCATTTAACGAACGCAAGCGCACCAGCTCAATCACCTTCTCTTTCGCGACCAAACCTAATGCTTCACGAGCCTCAACAGGGCCCTTAATACAACGCTGACTAATCAACTGAGTCGCCGGGGTTTTATTCTGCTGCGCCGCCAATAAATAGAAGTTAACCCGCGAAGAAGGGTCATATACCAAGCGCGAAGGTGCTACAAACCAACCGCGTCGATTAGAGCGATAAATCAGACCTTCAGCCTCTAACTTAGTCAACGCATCGCGTACGGTAATGCGCGTACTCGAAAACTGCTCAACCAACTCACGCTCAGAAGGTAGGCGCCCCGCCGAAAAGTGCTCACTGTTTCCGGCATTATACTCCGCGATCAAATTCGCCAAGTAATCACGAATCTCAATATTTGCCGACAGCATTTAACTTACCTTCTCATCTTTCGTTTAAGGGCGCATTTAAGGGTGCACTTAAAGGTGCACTGAATACTAGCCCTGCTTCATTATTTTCAACGTGCTTTTGAGGCTTCCATTCTATGTGCCACTTCCATTGAAAGTACAGCCAAGAAGAAACAACCAAACTCCCACCGACAAAAGCCGTAGCGTAAATAGCCTCAATAAAAAAGTTCAGCCAACTAATATCAGGAGCATAAAAATGCTTTACCAATAACAAACCAACACTGCCGGTATAACCCGCGCTATCGGCCAAATAAATCAAAAATCCAGCATTCGCACTCACCCCCACATAAGGGCCGGCTACAG
>JBALXI010000018.1:0-85278 GCA_036960605.1 Oleispira sp.
ATTGATCGCCGTAGGCATCAAGCTCTTCGGTACTAGGCTCTGGATTGCCTTTAATAAAGACGAGCGCCATGCGCTTCCTGTTGGTTGATCAAATTGAATTCTGCGATAAGTTAATTATTAGTAAATCCGATTTAATTAGCGCCGATCAATTAGTTGAACTGCAAGGAATTTTAACCAGCCTGAATCCTGTAGCTGAACAGATTATTGCTGATAATGGGCAGGTGCCTTTAGACAAACTGTTGAATACACGAGCATTTAGTTTCGATCGCGCTAAGCAAGATCCTGGCTGGCTGAAAGAAATGCGCGGTGAGCATGTGCCAGAAACAGAAGAATACGGTATTAGCAGTTTTAGTTATCAAGCGCGACGTCCTTTTCATCCGCAGAAGTTTTTTGATTTTCTTTATCAAGATTGGCCTCAAGGTAAATTAATACGTTCTAAAGGGTATTTTTGGTTGGCTAGCCGCCCACAGATGGCTGGCAATTGGCATCAAGCGGGAGGCATTGCTCACCACGGGCCAGCGGGCATGTTTTGGAAAGCGGTGCCAGAAAATGAGTGGCCAGAAGATGAGGAGTCGTTGTCTTATATCGAGTCTTTATGGCAAGAACCTTTTGGTGATATGCGCCAAGAGCTGGTTTTTATCGGCCAGAGCCTTGATGCAGATGCAGTGCGTAAATCCTTAGACGAATGTTTATTGAGCGAAGAAGAAGTTCTGCAAGGAAAAGACGCTTGGCTACTGTTGGATGACCCTTTTCCGGCTTGGCAATAACGTGTATTTGAACCTATTCATTTGCTCTCTTTTTAATTCTTTCTTCTCTTAATTTAAGTCGTTAATGTTATGTTATATCGTTTTAATTTAGCTCGTATTATATGTGTCTCATTATTGATTCCACTCGCCCATGCAGTCGAGTTGGATATGGTGGTGGTTAAGTCGACGCATCAGTCATCGATGCGCAACATCGTGCAACCCGTTTTGGTTGTCGGTGAAGAGGCGCTGAAAAAAAGCCAAGCCAAATCCTTAGGTGAGTTATTAGAGCAGCAGCCTGGTATTAGCAACGCTTCTTTTGGCCCTGGGGTGGGGCGACCGGTATTAAGGGGGTTGTCTGGCAGTCGGGTAAAAACATTGGTTAATGGCCAAGACAGTTCGGATTTATCGGCGATGAGTTCTGACCATGCGCCGATGGTAGAAATTACTAATTCGCAGCAGGTCGAGGTGATTTTGGGGCCAGCGACGGTGTTGTATGGCAGTGGTGCTATTGGCGGCATTGTGAATGTCTTGGATCGCAGCATTCATCAATCACCGGTTGAAGAAGTACAAGGCAGTATGAAAGCTGGCATTAGCAGTAATGATAACGCTCAGGTATTGGCGGCTGAGCTGAATGCGGGTAATGGTCGTTGGGCCATGCACTTGAATGGTTTTGATAAGTCTTCGAATGATTATCACAGCAGTAAAGGCCGAGTAAAAAATAGTGATACCCAAAGCCAAGGCGGCGGTATTGGTATTAGTCGTACGTCGGATGAACATGGCTTTATTGGTATGAGTCTTCATGTTCTTGAGCAAGACTATGGCGTGCCTAACCCTAAGGATTCAGAAACGCGCGTACGTCCTAAGCAAGTACGTTCACAGCTGTCGGCTGCTTGGCTAAATCCGATTGCGGGTATTGATCGTTGGGAGACGCATTTATCGTACATCGATTATGAGCATGACGAGTTGACGCTGCCAGTGACCGAAGGATTATTTGATAAAGAATCTTTTGAGGCGAATTCTAAATTACAGCATGTAAGTTTTGCAGGTTGGCAGGGAACGATAGGGGTTCACTTCTCTCAGCAAGAAATAAAATTGTGCCATAACCATAGTGGTTGTTCTCAAATTCCTGATTATAGCGATCAGAGCTGGAATGGTGAGCAGGGCAATTTATTTACTCAGCAAGACGGCCTGCAGTTTGTTCACGATACGCCAATGCCTATTACTAAAAGCACGAATGTTGGTTATTTTTTAGTTGAAAATAAGCCTTGGAAAATTAATGGCTTGGGTGATGGGCTATTTGAATTAGGTGCTCGTATTGATACGAAAACCATTACTGCCGATCCCGTTTCGATACAGCCTTCTTCTAGACGTTCGCAAGCTTATTACGATGATAAACATTTTTTACCGACGACGTTTTCAGCCGCCAGTATTTGGAATGTTAGTAATGATCAGCGTTTGTCGTTGAGCCTATCTCGTGCGCAACGAGCACCCGATGCGGAAGAGATGTATTGGAATGGCGATCATCATGCGACTTTTTCTTATCAGCTAGACAATATCGATTTGCACGAAGAAACCGCTTATACCGCTGATGTGGTATGGAATCTAACAGGGGAGAATTATTTCATTAGAACGGCGGTTTATCACTATCTGTTCAATGATTTCATTTATAACGACTTGAAAGATACCGCGGATCCTTACCATGGTAATGCGGTGTATCGATATGAGCAAAAGGATGCGCGTTTTTCTGGCTTTGAATTTAGCTGGGAGCAGCAGGTAAATAATACGTTATCAACAGTATTAAATTTAGATTCGGTGCGAGCAGAATTATTAGAAGGTGATGATAAATATATTCCTCGCTTACCTCCTGCGACGGCCTCGTTGCATATTAATTGGCAACAAGATAACTGGCTATTGGCAGTGGAAAATCACTGGGTCGCTCAGCAAGATCGTACTGCTCGTAATGAAACTTCAACGTCAGGTTTTCAGAAGTTGGACTTGAAAGCTGATTACAGTGCTCGAATTTTCAAACAAGAAGTCACCACGAGCTTGGCCATTAATAACGTATTTAATAGCCCTGGTTCGAATCACGCCTCTTATCTAAAAGAATATGCCCCGAATCCTGGCCGCAATATTCAATTACAAACGCAATTATATTTTTAACAAGAAAACTAAAACTAAAACTAAAACTCAAAGGGGAAATTACATGATGACTATTAGCAAAAGAGTCGCCACAAGAACCATTCCGTTACTGGTTACTGTCGCGCTATTAAGTGCCTGTAAAGATGGCAGTAATAATAACAGCGATGCACATCAAACTGATGAATTTGAAGTAAGCGAAACGGGGCGCTTAATTGTGACTTCTGCGGGTTTAGAAAACCCTGAACTTGCGGCATTTAATTCTACAGATGGCAAACTCATTGAACGCTTTAGTTTAGATAATCCGGCGAGTGGCTTATACGCTTCTCCGCAATCACGTTTTGCTTTAGTGGCGCAGCGAGATCAAAACCAAGTGCAGGTATTGGATGGTGGTCTATATCAAGAAGATCATGGCGATCACTTGCATCCTTATCAGAAAGATCCAGAAATGATGACTCAATCATTAGAGGGTGTACGCCCAACGCATTATCGTGAAAACGAAACTCGCTCAGCATTCTTCTTTGATGGTGATGGTGAAAACGCCTTGCTATCAAGTATTGTTGATTTTGATGATGATGAAATCTTGAATAATACGGTTCGATCTTTAGAGTTAGCGACAGCGATGCATGGTGTTGCAGAACCTCGTGGTGATTTTCTATTAGCGAGCTATCGCGAAGCCGATGCCGCCAGTGTATTACCTGACCAAGTAGAGCTGTTTAAATTCAATAGCAATAGTGGTGACTATGATGCGGTAGAACGTTTTACTGAGCGTTGCCCATCACTACACGGTGCTTTCTCAACAGAAGATGCGAGTGTGTTTGCTTGTTCTGATGGTGTGCTAGTTATTCGTCAAAATGGAGAGCAATTCACCGCTGAGAAAATTGCTAACCCAGTAGGCATGGCAGAAGGTGTTCGTATTGGTGGCTTCTCTGGTTTTGCCGATAGCAACTTATTAGCGGGCTGGGCTCGTGGGGCATTATATGCGGTGAACCTTGATGATAGTTCCATTGCACTGGTCGATTGGACTGGCGGAACTGCAGCAGAATACAGCACGGCAAAGATGGATGATGAAGGTGAAATTTTAATGGTTTTGAATAAAACAGGTGGCCTGCATTTGCTGGATGCTACCGATAATTTTAAACACTTAATCGAGATCAAGGCATTGAGTGCTTTGCCTGTATTCGAGGATGGAAGTCATGGACGCGTTAGCATCGTTTCAAGTAAGTCTAGTGAAGATGTTTACATCACGGATGCTGTTAACAATCAGCTAGTGGTGGTTAATCTTGAGCATCAAGAATTAGAAGAGCCTATTAGTTTGCCTTTCACACCGAAGCATGTGACTTGGGTAGGTATCGCTGGCGAAGGACATGATCACGATCACTAGGTAATAAATCAATATTGTGAGGGTAAAAGTAAAATATTGTATATGCCACTAGATACGAATGCTTATCATTAGTATATTGTTTGTTTTAATCATTCGATTTTAATGGATATAGGCAATGACAGATATTTTATTGGTATTCGGAACAGATACTGGCAATACAGAGGAAGTTGCAGAGAAAATACAGCAGCAATTCTCTGCATCTGGCCATATCGTTGAACTGATCGATGTGGCCGATTGTTCTGCAGATCGTATTAGTGACGCTGAATTCTGTATTTTCGGTATTCCAACCTGGGACTTTGGCGGTATTCAAGGGGATTGGGAGGATTTTAAGGGGGAGCTGGAAGCTGCTGAGTTAGGGGGTAAAAAAATTGCCTTATATGGGCTGGGCGATCAATTTGGCTATGGCGATTACTTTGTCGATGCTGTGGGTTGGTTGCATGAAATCATTCAGCCGATGAAAGCCGAGATAAAAGGCTATTGGCCAATTACCGGCTATGACTTCACTGACAGTCGTGCACTGAGCCCATGTAGAACTTACTTCTATGGTTTAGCGATTGATGACGATCAGCAGTTTGAGCAGACGGATGCTCGAATAAGTGCCTGGGTTCAACAAATTCTAGCCGAGTTCGAATTGGCAGAGGCGGCTTAATATGTGTAATAAAATCACTAAGATTTCGACTCAAAGTAGATTTCAATGGATTGGGATTTGCAGTCATGGCTCTGCTCATGTTTTTTGGCGTACTACTCAGGTATGTCTTCCCGCAGATGAATTGGAAGCATTGATGAATCAAGCACTGGCGGGGAAATTACCAGTTGAGTGTTTTGGCGATGAGTATCTTCTTTGGCTCAACCACGTCGCAATAAAACTTTCTGAAGACGATTATTACGAAATTCAGGACCTTTTTGCTTTTGCGACAGAAGCGCGTTCATTGCCCTTGGTTCAGCAACACGCGGGCAGTGAGATGGATAGTGAAATGAATAGCGAAAAAGGCAGGGCTGTATTGCACTAAATTAATCACTTTAATTTTATAATGGCTTTAATTTATTTTTGCTTAGATAAATGAAATAAATGGCTATGGGCAGTATAAATTCAACGACCATAGCCCCGAGTAAAACATTACCCGGATTGCCAACCAATAAGGTTGAACCTAGTCTTGCCATACCGGCAAGGAAGAAAACTAAGGCAATAAAGGCGACAAACTGCTGTCGTTCGCTAAGGCTATTCGCTACCCAAAGGCAAAAGCCACCATAGGCTAACCAAAATACAGCAAAGAATCTTAGCTCGTTATCTACGCTGGCTTCTACGGCTGTTGTTGCCCCAGGAATGGCAGTCGCTCCACCTATAACAACATTCAGCCCAGTGAGCAGAGCCACGGCGGCTATGGTATACAACATATATTTAACGATTGATTGCATGCTAAATTTGACCTTGTAATTGAGGGTTTATATCTTGTTCCATTGTTGTGTGAGTCCTATCAAATGGATAAGACCCAGTGACAAAGAAATCGAGGAACTCCATAGCCAGAACTCAGGACTACGCCCTATGGGATTCGTAATCAAGAAGAAACCAGCGATCCCACGAATTAAATAAATTGAGGTAATCACAATAAGCGCTAACTGCGTTAACGGGAGTTTACCAATTAGCCCTGCCGCGGAAAAAGCATAAAGTGAGCAAATAAATAGTACGAAAATAATGCCTGATGTGATAACTGCCGGTATTAAACTTCCTTGTTCGGCCTGCTTCGCCAAGTGTTCGCCAGCACCAAGTAAGCGATACCAAGGTGCACCAAAATAGATGCAGGCGATATGAAGAAGCGCCGCCATTGCGCTGAGTATTCCGGCAATCATTAACATTATATTCATAGCATTCCCTATTGGATTTTAAACTTTAAATAATCGGTATTAATACAGGCGCCTATTTGGCTCAACAGGTTCATTAAGCCTAAATGTGCTCGGTCAAAACAGGGTTGTTCGTTGTACATGCCACTCAAGAACTTTATGGCGCTACCACTCAAATCCTCGGGCTTACCCGGGCAGGGTTTCTTATTATTAAAATCAAAGTTTTTTTCAATATAAGCCTCACCCAACCACTGACCATATAGCTTTAGGTCGGGCATTATTTCCGATTCGAAAACTTCAAGAGAGACACCTTGTTCAATAAATTTTAGCTTCTGGTAACTTTCAAGCAGTGACTGAGTATTTTTATTGAAAAAATAGCCATCCACTATGTTTGGAATCATGTCGCTGAAGTCGCGGATAAAATCATCACTCAAGCTACGCACGCAGCCAAAGTCTAAAATACCAAGCTGGCCATCGGCCAAAATTAAGAAGTTACCCGGATGTGGGTCTGCATTGATTTTTTTAAGTTGCAAGACGCAATACCAGAAGAAGTCGAACAGCTTTTGGCCTACTTCATTTCTCTGGGTTTGGCTTGGATTGGTCTTTAGCCAGTCTTCTAAATGCTGGCCTGTTAGCCTATCCATTGATAGAACACGTCTGGAAGAAAGCGCTTCATATACAGAGGGAATAACAATACCCGGCAATGTTACTGTTTGACGAAACCAGTTCAGATTGTTAGCTTCAATTTCATAATTTGTTTCTTCTTGCAGCCTGGCTTGCATTTCATCCATTAATAAGACGACCACTTGTTTTTTGGGAAATTTATCGGTTGTTTTTGAGAGTAACCAAAAGAGTTTTTCCACCATTTTTAAATCACTTTCAATGGTGGCACCAATACCCGGGTACTGAACCTTCACCGCCAGCAAGGTATTATCATGGGCAATAGCTTGATGCACTTGCCCTATGCTCGCCGCCGAAAAGGCCTGTGGATTAAACTCTTTAAATAGCTGCTTAGGGGTATCACCCAATTCCTGCACTATTTGTTTTCTGACTAAGGCCTTGTTAATCGGTGGTACTTGATGGCAAGCCGAGTGCAGTTTATCTCTGATGGTTTTGGGTAAAATATCGGCTTCCATGCTAAGTAGCTGGGATAACTTTACCGCCGTGCCTCTAAGCTGACCTAATACGGTGAAAATCAGCTCGCCAATTTGCTCTTCATGATCTTGCTGAGGTTGATCACTGGCTGCAGCCGTAGAGATGGCCTGGCGAGCCTTGTAACCCATATGCTTCAGACCTATTTTTGTTACCGCCAGACTGGCAATAGCACTGCGGATTATTTTCGACGTAGGAATGTTTTTTGAACGGATTTTATCTTTTGATACGCTCATTTGTTATTTCTCCACGGCTTGAGTCAGTGGCAATGGCTTGCTTAATAACATGCTAATTACGACAGGAAAGACCAGCCAGAATCCTGACTCGGGCATTAAGACCACCCCGATTATGGTTAACAAAAAAAGGTTTAATGATATTGATAGGGGAATATTTTTATCTGCTGCTAGCTCATAATGTCTGACGAGCAAGCCGACAATAAATAGCACTTGTCCGAATAAAAAGAACCAAACAGCGGCATGTCCTTGTACGGAAGTAATGCTGTTAATGATGCCGTTGTCATAGAGTGATCTATAATCGTCGGAAAACATAACCAGAGCAAATACCGTGTGAATAAACGCCACGGACATAAGCCAATAACCTCGCCAATTTTTCATGATTTTCCTCACTTATTATTTGAAAGAGCGCTATTAGAAAGTCGTTAAATAATTACATTCCAAACGACTTAGATGTAATAATTTTATTTAAGAAGCCACTGCCCATAAAACGGAATAGGTGGGCTTTGAGGAAGAAGCCAATAAGATCGGTGGCTTTAGATACGATGCCGCTTTGTAATACTTCAATGACAAGGGCAAGGGACATATCGACCATCTGCGTGGTATTGCTAAATTCATCCGAATCATCGTTAACCCAATAAAGTAGTACTGCCAACATATATTCGTTGATGAGCTTAGCGGTTGCCCCAGTAAAAGGTGAGTGTGATATTTCACCGTTTTGTTCAGCTTCCATTAACAGGTCATGGATGAGTCCAATAAATTCCTCTCTAACCGGGCTGACATCTTTAAATAAGATACTGGGAGATTGCATGATCATTTTAAGGCTATCGCTGACAAACTCTCGATTGGGTAGAAAGTTATTCAGATAGATATCGATCAATAACTGCAGTTTCTCCTGCAGTGTATAGCCATCGAGCTCTTCTTCTTCGAAGAACTGCTGCACTGTCTTTTCTGCTATCAAGCCGTAATAGGCATAGATCAGCTTATCTTTATTGGCGAAATACTTATAAATGGTGGCATCACCAATTCCAGCCTGCTTGGCTATTTGCTTCATGGTGGTATTGGCAAAGCCTTTTTCGGTAAAAAGGTCCAGTGCCGTCATGATGATCTTCTCGCGAATCTCTTGCTGTTTCTCTTTGGATAATCTGGCCATAAGCGACACCGTTTCGTATAATTGCTTTAATATTGTATTTATATGATAGATTGTATCGTATAGGTTGCCAAGTGCTGATTTAAAAAATTTAATTGAAGGCTGTATCGAGAGGCTGTATCGATGCCGAAATAGCATGTATATGCTTGGTTAATTTGGAGTGAAAGGCAGTTCAAGGAAATCGACAGCGTCAACAGCAGTTCACTGATTTGAGCGAGGCGCTGGCCTTCGCAAATACTCGTGATAGGGGTCAACCCGTATTGGATACCTTTATCTTACATACCTTGTCTTCCAAGTGCTTTTCGTGGCTTAATAATTTATTCCTAAACAGCCACGAAGTCGTATTCAGTGTCCAATAAACGCCCAACTTCAGATTCTTATTCAACCTTAGCCGCATGGGCTATCGCCGTTAGTTGGACCTTGAAAGCCCAAGGATTTAATGCGGATGAGATTTTTTCTAATGCAGGATTAAATCTGAACGAATTTGAGCAGAAGCCTTCTAGCCGTATCCCCATTGGTGATATGACCAAGCTATGGGAAACCGCGATAAAAGCCACCGCGAACCCCGCTTTTGGCTTAAGCGTTTCTGACCACGCGCACGCTGTGCATCTTAAAGCCCTTGGCATGTTAATCGTGAGTTGTGAAAATCTGGCGCAAGCTCTTGAAAAAATCATTGCTTATCACGCGTTGGTTAGCGATTCCGTTCAGCTTAATCTGCAGCATACACCTGATAAAGTGGGTTTTAGTATTCGCGCCATAGAAGGGGTGGATATTAGCCCTGCGGCATTTGATGCTTTTTTCTCGGTTATCGTTAAGTTCTGTCGCAATATGATGGGCAATGATAAATTTGTCGCACAGCTTGATCTTATTCGATCAGAGCCTAAGTCGGTGAAGCCTTGGTTAACTTTTTTTGATGCCGAGGTTCATTTTAACCGTGATGATAATTGCTTGTGGTTATACCGTTCGTTCTTAGAAAAATCTTCTTTGCATTTTGATCAGAAAGTTCAGCAAATGAACGAGAATGCTGTGCAAGATTATCTGCAAGATATGAACGCTAATACCTGGCTTGATAAGTGTAAAAAATATTTAGTGATCGGCTTAAATGAAGAGAGCCCTAGTCTTACTAAAATAGCAGAAAAACTGAATGTATCTGAGCGTACCCTTGCCAGAAATCTCAGAGCAGAAGGGTTTAGCTTTAGTGAAATATTACAGCAGAAGAAGCAAGACCTTGCCTGTTATTATTTATTAGAAACCGATGAAAGTATGACCAATATTGCTTTAAATTTGGGCTTTAAAGATGCAAGTAATTTTAATCGAGCCTTTCAGCGCTGGTATCAAATAACTCCCTCGGAGTATCGTCAGAAAAACAAATAATCTATACCGGAGTGCCGCAATAATAATTGATCGCTCTGATCGTATGCTGAATTTTTAATGGTACGTTTGTGCTTGTTTTTAATGGGTTTTATACGCTAAATTTGGCACATAACCACCTTGGCCTAATACGATACATACGATAAAATACTGAGACATATTATAATAACAATACCTTAAGATTCTCATGCAAAAAATAATGAAACTTTGTATTCTATGGCTTGCTAGCGTCATTCTGCACGGCTGCGCTACCCTTGAATATTATGAGTTGTTAGAACCTCAGCGCAGTAGTAAGCAACAATTTATTGATATCCCTTATGTCTATTCTGGATCTATGGAAAGCAATGCGCAGGAATACAAATTTCAATTCTCGGGAGTATTACACGACGGTGATGACAAATACCTAGATATTAAAATTCCGCGTGATCTCTCCCGTAAAGAACATCCTATGATCAGTGCCGTATTGGATCATCAATTGGGCCATAATTTAGCCGAGCTGAGTAATAGTGATGTCGAGCGTTCGACAGGAGAGCCTGCTTTATTAGTGGTGAATCCAAACTATCCTTTTAATCTTGCTGCGATCAAGAGCCAGCCAGCGTTATTTTATCAGCAGCATCATTTGCAATATCATTTGCAAGCTCAACCGCTGGCTTTATCTCAAGCTGCGCGGGGTGTATCAGGCTGTCCGAATATTTTGTTATTAAATCTCGATATTAATGACGAGCGTCCCACCACATTAGAATATGGCTACTGCAAAATAAAAGGTGATCATTCTTCTTATACTTGGCAAATCATCGACGATGAGAAAATTGCTAACCATGTTGAGCATGACAAGATCTTTGGTCATCAAATCGCTTATTTAGGTTTTCTAGTAACCGTGCCATTTGATGTAATCGTTTCACCTTTCTATACCCTAGGTTGGGGTTTAGTAGCGAGTAAAAATTTAATGTTCTCGGGAGAAGAGTAATGAGTAACTTCTTCAAAAAAATGACGACCGCTAAGCATATTATTTTGGCTATATCGTTCAGTATTATCTTTCTATTTTCTAGTGTCAGCGTCAGTGCAAAAGATATTGATCAGCCTCATTCGGCAATTGGTCCACAACAAAATAACGCTCCGATTATTCTATTGCATGGTTTCAGCGGCTGGGGGAGAGATGAAGCATTAGGCTTTAATTATTGGGGCGGCATAGTGGATGTGCAAGAACATTTAAAACAGCACGACTACCAAGTTTTCACCACCGCCTCGGGGCCTTTTTCAAGTTCTTGGGATCGGGCTTGTGAGATTTTTGCTCAAATTAAAGGGGGAATTGTAGATTATGGTAAGGCGCATAGTGACAATCATGGCCATGCTCGTTTTGGTAAATCCTTTGAGGGTTTTTATCCTGAGTGGGGAACGGTTAATAGTGAAACGAAGAAGCTGAATAAAGTTCATCTGATAGCTCATAGTCAAGGCGGATTAGATTCTCGGATCTTGGTTCAGTTGTTGAATAAAGGGTATTTAGAAGAACAGCGCGAGATGACGAATAATCTAGAAAATCTTGGCCTGCTCTTTCAGGGTAACCATGATTGGGTTCACAGTGTGACGACTTTATCGACCCCCCACGATGGTACGACGTTGGCCAGTAATGTTTTTCGTATTCTTCCTAATCATCAGCAAGTTACAACGTATGTCAGCTCTATGTGGAGCGCGCTGGGTTTACCGGCCTATGATTGGAAGCTGGCTCAATGGGGATTGGAGCGAGGAGAGGAAGAAGAGTATGACGCATTTCAATTACGGGTTGAAGACAGTCGTTTTTGGCGCGCAAGCCGTGATAACGCCTCTTGGTATTTAAGCCCTGAAGGCGCCCGTGAAATGAATGGTTGGGTGAAGGCTCAGCCTAATGTGTTCTATTTTTCTTATGCTAGCCAGCAAACCAGTGAGTCTTGGTTTAGCAATGATCATGAACCTGATATAGGTATGTTTGCTATCTTTCGCCCTTTTGCTAAATGGATGGGGGAATATACTCAAGACAGCCCTAACCGGGTATTAATTGATAAAACTTGGTTTCCTAACGACGGCATCGTCAATACGATTTCTATGAACGGCCCTAAAAATAATTCCCAAGATCGTATTGTGGAATATAACGGTGTACCTGTGCGTGGGGCTTGGAACGACATGGGCATACTGCAGGGTTGGGATCATTTTGATTATTTAGGTCAATTCAATTCAAGCTATAGTGACCCAAGACCTTTCTTTGACAAGCTAGCCAACTACGTTGGCGCATTACCCGAATAGCGATATGAATAAATCCCCAACCTTTTTATTATTTTTCGTGATTATTATTTTAGAAGCAAGTAACTGGCTTCATATTGCTTCATATTCAACGTTTATTCAAAATGGAATTTATAAACGTGAGAAAGAATCTTAGAAGCCTTTTATTTTGTATGGGCATGGTGTGTGCTTGTCTCTCAATGATTGGCTGCAAAGAAACATCGGACGTTCAGGAATCTACAGACCCGAAACCGGCCGATCCGAAACCTGTTGATCCAGAATCTGTTGATCCAGAACCTGTTGATCCAGAACCTGCTGACCCTAAACCTACAGATCCGAAACCTGCTGATCCATTAACTCAGTGCATTAATTCGACAGATGAAAGAGAGGGTGATCAAGTACATCGATTTGAAAATTTTGAAAACTTATTAATTAATGGCCCTTGCGTATGGCAAACCGACGCACTAGCGAATGAAGGCCCTTTTACTGAAACGGGAAAATATTTTACTCAAATAGAAGTAACGCCACCGCCAGGAAATAGAAGTAGCCTCGCTTTTGGGAAGAATAATTGGCTCACCGCAGAGCTATATTCACGAGATAACGACAGAGCTATCACGGACTTCATCAGTTTTGTTGATGATCCCAGTGGCAGTGATAATACAGTGCTTAAATTATCAACGCTCAAGCATACCGATGGCGCAATTATACGTTCCAGCCAAGCCTTACCCAAAAATTACCGTATTTCTCTTAAAGTGGGCTTCCCACAATATGGGGATGGCGAACCCGGGCTTAATGGTTACGATAGCGGTGACGAGCTAGCAGAGCCTTGGAACGGACATTTTGCCAAGGCAGAAAATGGGTTTTATTGGCTTTCAATATTAGATAGCCAGCCTAAGCCTCACAATAATACTTGGATTCATCATCACAGAAAATTTGTCATTGATTCTGATAATCACAACCCACCATGGATGGAAATATATAATGGTGATGACTTTGAAAGCAGCGGTAAAAACCCCATCATGGTCATTGCTCCGGATGGAGCAAGAACACCTAATATTCGCAATGGTAGTCCCTTTATAAGTTATGCCGCCGATAAATGGCAGGATTCAGGAGACATTAGAGCAATAGATGCTTATTTACCCAATGAATGGTATCAGGTCACATTCACTCGTGAAGACAATGTTTATACCTTCAACATTGAAGGTAATTTCAAGTACTCAGGTATTAATGCTTATCATGGCAGCATCGATGCAGCAGAAAATTGCATTTGGCATTACAATCAAAATAGCGAAGACTTAAACGCTAACTGTGTTAATAATGACTTTTTTGCTGAACTCGGCGATCAATTTCCTTTCTGGCCACAAAGTAGCGGCTTTGACGACTTCTTTATGATTGGGGATCCACATATTAACTACTATGAAGGGCATGTCTATTTTGATGATATTCAACTACAAGAATTACCCTAAGGAATCATGGGGTGCTATTGAGTCTAATGATTATGAGCTCTATAAAATGACATGTTTTCGTCTATTTCACTCAGGCCTACGAAGAAGCAAAAATAGATAGATAAAACTTCTAATGTAATTATGCTTAAATACACGCTTATTGCATTAGATAGCCTATCTCATGATTCTAAAATTGTTGCTTACCCTCGCTGTTATTATTGCCGTTTATATCTGGTACCGTAGAAAAAACGGTCAACGCCTTCTTCCGGCTAGTCTAAGCGCTAGCATCCTCGCGAGTCGTTCCCCTGCTAAACAACTCCCCTCAAATAGTTGGGTAAAGCCTTTCGCTTATGCTATAGCTGGCTTAGTCATTATTGTGGGCATTTGGATTTATTATCTATCTTGGCAGGAAGGTCATACTCAATATGAGGTGACAATTACAAACCCTCAAAGCGGCTCGACTGAAACCTTTATCGCGCTTAAAAAGAATATGAAAGGAAGGCTGTTCATTACCGAAACTGGCCGGGAAATTAGAACTTCTGAATTGGAGAGAGTGGAAGTTAGAAAGTTAGCAGATAAAAAAATAGAAGATAAATAATAGAAGATAAATAATAGAAGAAAAAAATAGAAGATGGAAATAATTGAATCGTGAAAGAATGTAACTCGTGTGGCAAGTGCTGCATAAAATACAGCAATGGTGCTTTGTCGGCTTCTAAGCAAGAGATCGAACTGTGGGAAGTTTTTACCCCAGCGATTGCTGAATATGTGAATAAAGGCGAAATTTGGGCTGATCCTGCCACCGGTAAACTGCTTGAATTGTGTCCCTTTTTACGACTCGAAAGCGGTAGTAAGTCTCAGGTTAAGTACAGCTGTGATATCTATTTTGATCGCCCTGATGATTGCAAATATTATCCATCGAACGTGCAAGAAATGATTTTAGATGAATGCGAAATGATTGAGCCGATTGATTTAAAAGATTTAAAAAAGGCCCAAGCTAAACTCGATATCATTATGTCAGACAGCCGCTCTTGAGCTGCTGCGATTTTCACTCGTAAGCCAGATATTTACTCTATTGCGACCTTCTTTTTTAGCTTGATATAGCGCCTGATCAGCGCTGTCGAGCCATTTGTACGCATCCTCATATTGTCGGTCGAGAGACGCAATTCCAATACTCACTGTGCATTTCCCAATGCTATCAAATAGCGTATTTTCTATGTCTTGGCGTAACCGTTCAGCCACTAATAACGAATTTTCTAGATTGCTATTGGGCAGTAAAATGGCAAACTCTTCGCCGCCATAACGGCCAGCAATATCACTGGCCCGCAGTTGTTGTAATAATGCTCCAAACTGTTTTAAAACATTATCCCCCACAAGGTGGCCGTAGCTATCGTTGATGTTTTTGAAGTGATCAATATCCAGCATCATTACGCAGGCTTTTTCGCCGGAGCGTTGGCAGCGCTCAAACTCTTCTAATAATCGTTGCTCCCAATACCGGCGACTGAATACACCGGTGAGACTGTCATTACGGCTCAGGTGTAATAGTTTCCCTCTTTGTAATATCAGTAAGCGCGTGAGCTTATAGTTAATGCCTGCCAGTACCATGGGGTAAAGGGTAATCATCGGGATGCAAGCCAAGATAACGCTTACCGTGGATTCATATTGAACGCTTGGTTTGGTGAGCAGGCTGGAGAAAACGAGGGCGATCAGCATAGTGATCAAGCCACGGATAAACAGTTTGAAACCTCCGGCACTGATGTTATTTATCATAAGAACGGTGATGAAAACGGCACAAGGAATCAATTCGAAAGACATCAGTGGTACCCAAAGGCCACCAAAGAATGAGTCGAATAATAGGCTGTTTATGACTGTGTTTTGTATCTGCTTACTGTGCTTTGCCCACAGGTAAGCGATGTGAGGCCAGGTTAAGCAAACGATAAATAGAGGCGATATGATCCAGGGGTTTTCTTGATAGACACTATTATTTGCTTGGAAAACGGCCATGACAACAATCAGCCCGGCTAGATAAGCAAAAGTACGAGGGACATAAGAATATGCAGCAATTCCTTTCAGTACATCGGTTTTAAAGTGAGAATCAGAAGCTAAGATAGATTACCCGTAGAGCGACATCGCTATATTGAAGAATGTTCAGAGTGTACTTGAGTGGCGTATTTTGTCCTGTAACGATTGAGTTTGTTATTGCAAACAAATGTACCAAGTTGTGGAAATATCGATGAATCTATCAAATCCTAGTATATAAAGCATATACGATGTGTATGTGGTGTGTATATAATGCTGCTTTGTCATTCTTGAACATTGCGGATATAGATTAATGGGCATCGTAAAAATATCAGAACAACTGCATGAAGAAATACGCAAGTCGAGTAGCGTGATGACGCGCTCTATCAACTCACAAGCCGAGTTCTGGATGAGAATGGGCATGCTGGCCGAGATGAATCCTAGCCTAACGTATGCCGAGATCATTCAGCAGCAGCTAAAACAGCAAGAGTTTGATGTCAGTGTTTGCGACTTGCAGGTTGTCACCGGTGGTAAAAAATAGCATGGGTCGTTCATCTACCGTCAATATTAAGAGCGTTGAAGAAGCCGATTTGATGCGTGAATCAGGGCGATTGTTAGCGCAAGTCTTTGCCATGCTGGATGATTTTGTCGTCAGTGGCATTACCACGCTTGATATCGATACCAAGGTGGAAGACTTCATCGTTAATACCTTGCAAGCCCGCCCTGCCAGCAAAGGCCAATACGGCTACCAATACACGCTAAATAGCTCGGTCAATGAAGTGGTATGCCACGGTGTGCCCAATAACCACAAAGTATTGAAACCTTCGGATATTGTTAATGTCGACATCACGTTAGAGAAGAATGGTTTTATTGCCGACTCTAGCAAGATGTATGTTTTAGAAGATGCGAGCCCACAGGCTAAGCGTTTAGTGAAAACGACCTATGAAGCATTATGGAAAGGTATCAACGTGGTGAAGCCGGGGGCAACGTTAGGTGATATCGGTAACGCTGTGCAACGTCATGCCGAAGCCGCGGGCTATAGTGTCGTGCGTGAATACTGCGGTCACGGAATAGGCCGAGAGATGCATGAAGAACCGCAAGTTATGCATTATGGTAAAGCAGGTTCTGGCTTAGTATTAGAAGCGGGCATGACGTTTACGATTGAGCCGATGATTAATCAGGGCATTAGAAAAACAAAAACACTCAAAGACGGCTGGACGGTGGTGACTAAAGATAAAAAATTATCGGCGCAGTGGGAGCATACTATTTTGGTGACGGAAACGGGTTATGAAGTTTTAACGCTAAGGGCAGAAGAGAAAGGGTAGTCTTTAGCACGTTAAACTTGAAAAATTATGAAGGAAAATAAATTAGTCAGATGATTAAGATAATAGCCCAAGGACGATTAGGGAATCACTTATTTCAGTTTGCAGTTGCCAAGCATTTAGCCATGAAACACGATACCGAGGTTGTGTTTTTAATACCTAGAAAGAAAAGCAGCCAGGTTATGATGCGGTTGCTAGCAGAGTTTAATCTTACTGGGGTTAAGTTTAGTGCCCGCTTTCATGATGAATCTCAAAAGAGACCGAGCCTCTATTGGTCTGACTTTGAGACTAAATTATTTAAAGAAAAGCAGTGGGCATTCGATTCAGAAGCTCTAGAGGTAAGGGATGAAGTATTTTTAGAAGGTTTTTTTCAGAGTGAAAAATATTTTAAGGACATTGAACCTACGATCCGCCAGGAGTTGAGTTTCAACAAACCGCTAGGTGCAGAGCTAGGGAATATTTATAGGGAAAAAATACAAACCACAGAATCGGTTAGTGTGCATATACGCCGTGGTGATTATTTAGAGTCAGAATTACATCATGTTTGTGGTATTGATTATTTTAAGAGATCGATCGAATATATTAAATCTAAGATAAATCATCCTCAGTTTTTCTTTTTTTCAGATGATATATCGTGGTGCATCGAGAACTTTAGTCATGAGGATGCGACCTTCGTCGATATTGAAGGTGCTGATGATAATCCCGTTATTGACTTGCAGTTGATGAGTCTTTGTCAGCATAATATTATTTCAAACAGTTCTTTTTCTTGGTGGGCCGCTTGGTTAAATGAACATCAAGAAAAAATAGTCGTATCCCCCAATCGATGGTTTAACCATGAGAATTTAAGCGCTCAAGGAATGAAGGATACAGCTCTGAATGAGTGGGTTAAAATACCAGCTTAAAGTAATTAGGCGTAATTCACTTGATACTTAAGCTGAATATAATCATTTGGGAATGCTTGGGCTTGAGCATTTTCAAGTGAGACATCATTTGCCAGTTCAGAAAATAGAGGAATCCCTTTGCCTATTAAAATAGGTACCTGAGTCAGGGTCAGCTCATTGATTAATTTTAAATTGATGAACGTTTGAATCGTTTTCCCACCATCAATATAAGCGTGTTTAAAACCATCCTGTTCAAGTTTATTGACCAACTTACGAATGTCCCCAGAATACATTTCAACTCGGCCTTTAATCCCCGCAGGCGCTTCTTTCAGTGTATTACTTAATACGATGATGTGAATGTCACCATAAGGCCATTGTTCATCTGACAGATTCATCCCAGCAATAACTTCCATGCATTTTCGGCCCATGATCATGCAGTCAACAGACGCTATGAATTGATTAAAGCCCATATCGGCATTATCCCCCATATTCGCTGCTGGCTTGCCTGAGGTATGTAGCCATTCAACATTGCCATCTTCTCTAGCGATAAAACCATCGGCACTGGTGGCGATAAATACGGAACACTTCATAGGGTTAACCTTAAGCAATACAATGGGGATGATGAACAATATAGAAGTTTGTTAATACGATCACAAATCCTTTTGTGATCGCAGTGGGCAAGATTTACTTAAGTGTATCCATCAAATCAATCATAAATTCAGCGTCTTCTTGTTCCATGGTAGAAAAAGAAGGGATGCCGATGCTCGATAAAATATTATTACCGGCATCGCTCAAGGTTAATTCACACAGTGCTTGTGATAATTCACGATGAATACTTTGGCTTTTTTCCGACGCGGCAAAGATAGGGTGGATGACACTAATCTCACTGCTAATCAACGGGCGTAGTTGATCTTTAATAATCTTCGATAGTTTGTCGTAGATCGCTTTCGGTAAAAAGGCGATATCCGCTTCCCCTTTTAATACCTGCTTAGCGGCAATGATAAAACTGCTGCAGTCGATATTAATACTATTACCCGCATCGATATCGGCAGACTCCAGTAATATCATTGCGACCAAGTTGGTTGCAGGATCATTTGCTGTCGCAATTTTCACTCCGGATTCTAAGTCCGTTAGTGCTTGTGCCTTGAAATCGTCTTTGCAAATAATGACGATTTCATTGGCGCTATCGTCTGGTTTATTCAGCGCACTAAAGCCTAAGTCACGAATCAATAATGTAGCGTCATAAGGGTTGGCATAAATGAAATCGATTTCATCTTTTTCAAAGGCTAAGCGTTGGCTATCGAAGTCGTTATACATTTCAATATGCATCGCAATATCGAGTTTCTTCTGCAAATAAGTATTGAGAATATACCAGCCTGACATCGCAGCAGCGGGCGTGGTTGGGCAAATGCTTAATGTATATTTCATGCTTGCTCTTGCTCCAGTAGCTGGCGGTATTGTTCTTCTGCCAGTGCTATCTTTTTAGCAGAAGGTTGGCGACGAACTGAAGATAATCCCACCATTTCGCCATTACGAATATTAGCGATGACGGTCGCATTAACCCAATAATAGCCGCCGTCTTTACGCAAGTTCTTAACATAACCCTGCCATTTTTTACCGCGACTGGCGGTCTCCCAAATTTCTTTGAAGACCGCTTTGGGCATATCAGGATGACGTAAAATAGCATGCGGTTGGCCGACGAGTTCGCTCTCAGGATAGCCAGACATATCGACAAAGGCTTGGTTCATGTGAGTGATGTTGCCTGCTAAATCGGTGCGAGAAACAATTAATTTTCCTGCCGGAAAGGGCGTTTCTATTGCGGTGACATAGACGGTGCGTGGCGGATTATTAAAGTGTTGTAAAAGATACTCTTTATAGTCGCCAATAATGTGTTCGGGTGACATGTTGCCCATGATAGTTCCTTTTAGAATAAGACTTAAAGTACGCTGGCGACGTCGGCAACAGCACGTTTTACATCTAAGAAAATTAAGCCGAGTTTAGCGCTAGATTTAGTCATCACGGTTAATACGGCGTCATGACCTACGTGGGTCATTAAAATGTAGCCGTTAGCGCCTTTGATTAGCACTTGTTCGAGTTCGCCACGATCAAGTTCTAATGCCGTGCGGTCACCGAGGGATAGCATGGCGGCGCTCATGGCACCGACGCGATCTTCGTCAACGGATTTCGGTAATAGAGAGGCAATCACAAGGCCGTCGGTAGAAATAATGGCGGATGCTTCAATGTCAGATGAGCTGCTATTTAAGTCAGCCAAAATAGAGGTGATGCTTTCTTCGCGCATGAATGTTCCTAATATCTGTATAAATTTAACAATAAGTTATGAGTAGCGCTGGCTGAGTAGCCAGATCAATTGAGTAAAGCTATCTTGCTGAATCTGGGCTTGGCCCTGGATCGCAAGAATGAAAATTTGTTGTTTAAAATGAATGGGTAAAAAACGCATCTGAGTATTACCTTCTTCATCGGCAATGCTGATAGAAGAAGCGTGGGTACCACTGAATTCGTTGATATTATGCTGACGCTTTGCTTGTAGCCCAGATATCTCAATGGCTAATACCGCCGCTTGTTCCGCTTGGTCAATATCAAAACCGGCATAAGCGATGAGGAAGCCTTCTTGATCACATAATAGGGAATGTTGGGTATCTGACAGTTGAGCTAAGCGTTTTGCTAAATTCAATTCAAATGATTGGCCTTTTAATTCAGTTGGAAAATCAGCGGCAGTAATATAGCCCTGATTGAATAGCGCGATGACTTGTTGAAAGGCCGGAATATCAGAGTCTGTTTTTAAGGCAGCAAGATAATCTTTTAATTTAGGCGTGATCGCATTGTTTAATAATAACTGTAACGCAGCTCTTTCAGCATTCACTTGTGATGAGGCCGTGGAAAAGTGAGCACCGAGATTGGTCAGATGAATATACTGGTTGAATGTTGGATAATTCATTAATAATCCTATTAAACCATGGGGTCAATTGAAAGAATCAAGGCTTCTAGTAGCGTATTCATGTCGTCTTTATTGCGTGCGTCGACTTCAAATATTGCAATGGATAAGTCATCGTCCTCGAGCTTTTTATAAATAGCATCCCAGGGAATTAAGTGGTCGCTAGCAGTAAGAAGGTCACTGCGGGTTAAGCCAATGACCACCGAGTTGGTCTTCGCGAATTTTGAAAAAGCGCTTAAGTACGTATCGATATCGTCTATGACGGATGATACGCTGCAATCGATTAACAGGACCAGCCCTAGTGCTCCTTGCGCTAATATTTCCCACATAAAATCAAAACGTTGTTGGCCCGGTGTGCCATAAAGGTGAACCGTCGTTTCAGCATCTAAATTAATACGGCCATAGTCCATGGCGACGGTTGTATTTTCTTTTATTTCTTTAACCTTGTCCGTTGCACGCGCTTCTGTCGCCACCACATCAATATCACTCAGCGATTGTATGGACGTTGTTTTGCCAGCGCCGACGGGGCCAGAAAAAATAATTTTATATTGGCGCATTAGGGTTATGCTCGCTTCAAACGGTTAAGTAATTTTCTAAATAGCGCACTGTTAGTGTTTTCAGTTTTGAACGGTATTATTTCAGCAATACCATTAGATTGTTGCGCTAGGTTGCTATCAATAGCCGCCGTTATAAAGCTGCAAACATGTTCAATGGGAATAGACAGCTGTCGAGCTATGTTGTTGATGTTGTTCGGTGATTTTGACCATAGTCCGGCTATTTTCAGCGCTGATTCAGGCTGGCTCCAACGCGTTAGATTAGGCCATTTTTTTAACTGGTATTGCGCATCGTCCGCCATGTTTTTTGGCAGCCTTCCGCGTGAGCATAGTATTGCAACTTCCCAAGATAACTCTGGCAAAGCGATCGTTGTATCATCTGGGTTGTCAGAAACTAAGGTGATTTTTTTAATATCACAAAGCTGATCGGTTAACGGAAATTGGCACAAGGTTCTTAGACGTTTTTTGGCAAAGTTCAAACGAGCGATATTTTTATCAGCGTATATTTCTACTCGATATTGTTGAATCGAGATTAATACGGGCGTATTTTTTTTATCACTGAGCTGTATCGCTTTTCGCAGCATGCCTTGAAATGTCGTACTGGGATCGTAAGATAAAGTAATCGATTTTTGTTTATTGTCAGGCGCACGTTCTTCATTAATGGCTGATTTTTTTAATGCTTTATTGTTCTCAAGGTCACTGGCTGTTTTGAGCTCTTTTATTTTTTCCGCAGAGCGAAGGATTTCAACACCGGTAAAAGGCTTTTGTATCTGAATGACGGATGAGGGAATATCAGTTTGCTGTGATAGTGATAGCGTAATTAACTTTGTTTCACTATTTTGGTAGTGAGATAGGTATTGCTTACCCTGGGTATTATCGATATCAATAATCAAAACGTCGGGCATTAAATCATCGCTTAAAACAAGGTGGTTTTTACCCTTAGTTTTAATAAACCCGGCTAGGGTTTTCTGGGATGATGGACTCATGGCTAAAAGTTGAACGGAAAGTAGCATGCTGTCTCTTCACTAAAACTGCGTCTCGTTAGGTAACGTCGACAATAATAAAGGCGAAGAGAATAAGGGAAATTACAATCTTATCAAATGATAATAAATATTATTTGAAGGATTTATCAATAAAATGACATGGATCAATAAATGAAAGCTAAGTCATTGAAGAAGTGTCAGGATTTATTGCTAGATAGATTAAATATTACTCTATCTAGTTGTTATTTATGGTTATTTTTCTTACTGATAGAAGCGCAGTAAGAAAAATAACGCCATGCTCAATACCGTGGTTAGCAGAGTATTGTGCGTAGTGATGGCGAGAATAATCGCCACGACGGCAGATATTAGATAATGGTTATCCAGGCTAATGCTCAACTCATGTTGTTGAATAAAGACAATCGGGGCCCAGATTGCAGACAGCACCGCAGGGGCAGAGTAACTCAAGAACTTAAGTATATTGGAGCTCAGTTTCAGCGGTAAGCGAGGTTCTAAAAACAAGTACCGACTGCAGAATATAATGGCGGCCATGAGCAATATCGTTAAGGTAATCATTCACCTTCCCCCGTCGCTTTGGCATACAAGCTTCCGCACGCCATGCCTAATAACGAGGCGATTAATAATCCGGATGGAACTTGAAACAGCTCGCACACCACAGAGCAAACCAAGCTGACCAAGACACAGATTAAAATAGAAGGGCGATTAATTTGTGGGGTTACGATGGCAATGAACGTAGCGGCAATAGCAAAATCGAGACCCCAGCTCTCTAGGTTCGGTATGTTGTGACCAATTAGAATCCCCGCCGCGGAAGCAATATTCCAGGTTAGATAAAAACTCAAACCGCCGCCGAGTGCGTACCAAGGATTTAAAGGCTGGTTGGCTTGGTCTTTATTTTTGGCAATGATGGCAAAAAGCTCATCGGTTAATAGAAACCCTAAGCTTAAGCGCCACTTGAGCGGCAGTGGACTGATTTGTGCTCGCATCGCCATGGAATAAAGCAGATGCCGTGAAGTAATCAAAAGAGTCGTTATTAAGATACTGGTCAGACCGATACCCGCTTTAA
This sequence comes from Oleispira sp., assembly GCA_036960605.1. Taxonomy (GTDB): domain Bacteria; phylum Pseudomonadota; class Gammaproteobacteria; order Pseudomonadales; family Oceanobacteraceae; genus Oleispira. The sequence goes on from JBALXI010000018.1 coordinate 23,500, forward strand.
TCATACCCACAGCCACAAGCTGAGCAGCCCCGGCAAAAACGATGGCTGACATGGCTTGGCTTTCAAACGGACTTAAGCCTGCATCTAAGGCAAGAGATCCTGCCAATATGCCCCAAGGAATCACGGCGATGCTTAACGGCATTACGGCTAAGGCACCGGCGAGCCAAGCTTTCCAATTTGAAGAATACGGTTTTGCTGAAGATTTTTGCGACGACATAAAATTAGAACTTAATGATAAAAACAATAGGGCGTCATGATAACCGATGTGGGTATTTGCAAGCGGTACAGTTAGGCCCCATTTTAGGGGTACAGCGAGTCACTTACTTAGAGCTCTGATTTAAGGCGAGGTCGTGAATCTCAAACTATACTCTTAGGGAGCTAATATTCGCTGAGAGCATCGCTACGCATGAGACATACCTTACGGATACTCGTATTCTTTTTGATCGCCAATGTCGGGATCGTTAATGTCGGCTTCGCTGAGCAAAGCTTATACCTTATTGGTGATGAAAATAATAAGCCTGAGTGCTACATCGATGGGGATGGCAATGTTACTGGCAGTGATGTCGAAATACTGAGGGAATTGGGCAAGCGGCTCGATCTAAAATTAGAAATTGAACTGGCGCCTTGGATTCGCGTATTGTCGATGGTCCAGTCGGGTAAGGCTGATGGCGGTTTTCCTTTGTTTGTTACCCCTGAAAGAAAAGAATACGCACTTTATTCAAAAGTGCCTATTCATGTATCTGTGATGACGCTTTATACCCAGTCAGGTCACGAATTTGACTATAACGACTTCCGTGATTTGTATCATAAAAAAATCGGCATAAATCGGGGTTACAGTATTTCAGAAGAGTTTGATCTCGCAGCACAAGCTGGAGACATTCAAATAACAGAAGTGGATACCCTCGGTCAATTGGTGAAGATGTTAACCAGTGGCCGCATTGATGCGATTGCTGCTACCCCTTCTAGTATTACAACCTATCTAAAAGAGCATGGCATCGAGATTTCAGCCATTGGTCATGTACGTTCTCGAGCGGCCTATTTGACCTTATCTAAAATGGCTAAGATTAAAGATAAAGACCGGCTATTAGAAAAGATTAATCAAGCATTGCTGCTGATGGAACAAGAAGGCATCATTGAAGAAATTACTCAAAAACATCTAAATTATTGATGAATACCTAGATTATTAATAAATAGCCCGCGATTAAAATTAGCCCTGCGCCCATCACTTGATTAAAACGCATAAGGTGATGAGGGTGCTGCAATAAATTTTGTAGTTTATTACCTAGGGCCGCCCAACAACTGATCGAAATAAAGCAAATAATCAAATACAGTGTGGTGAATGTCATTAATAAAGAGACTGAGTGTGCGACCTGAAAAGCAGTAATCCCTGATAGGCAGGCAATCCATGCTTTAGGGTTGAGCCATTGCAGTAGCGCACCTTTTAAAAACCCCGGTAAGTTGTCGTTCTTTACATCAATCGCGTCAGCAGATTGCTGAGCAGAGCGTATTGTTTGAATACCTAAGTAGGCAATGAATAAAGCCCCTAATATCTGCAATGCTGTCATCAGGTTAGATGGTAGAAAATCAAACCCTAGAGTGAATCCCAGCCCCAGCATAAAGAGCAGCAGACTAAAGCCAAGGCTCGCCCCCGCCACAAAAGGCAGTGTTCGTACGAAACCATGGTTGATACCGCTGGCAAGGGTTATCAGGTTCACAGGCCCCGGAGATATCGACATGCTTAGCGCAAAACTAGCCATCGCAAAAATAAGTGACATAAAACCTCTTTAATCATCAATTATGGCTAGGAAAGCCGCTAATGACGATCATATATTAAACTGCTAGCATTGATTAGATGGTTTAATTCGATTTCATTGATCGATAATATGGGATTAGTGGCAACATGATAGATGAACTCAGAGGATTAGCGATATTCGCTGAAACGGCCAAGCAGGGGTCGTTTAAAAAGGCCGCGTTAGAACTTGGTTTGTCATCTTCGGTGGTGAGTTATCACATTAGTGAGCTTGAAAAGCGTATCGATTGCGCTCTTATGTATCGCTCGACACGTAAGCTCTCTCTCACCCATGAAGGGCAAATCTTATTAGTGCATGCTCAGAAGATGTTGCAAGAAGTTGAAGTGGGTTTAGCGAAGGTCAGCAGTCAGGATCAACAGCTTAAAGGTAAGCTTTCAATAACATTGCCATCAGCGCTGACGCGATCGCCCTTGATTGCAAAAATTGTACAATTTCACCAAGCCCATGCTCTGATCGATTTGAATATCGTTTTCAGTGATCTGCGCCAAGATCTGATTACCGATACGATTGATTTAGCCATCCGCATCGGCGATATGGCGGATAGTACATTGATGAGCAAGCGGCTTGGCAGTATTCGGCGCACGCTGGTTTGTACTCCTGAGTTTATCAAAGATCAATGTTTACGGAATAACATTGAAATACAGACAGTATTGGATTTACAGCCCGCAGATATTGAAAGCTGGCCTTGGATTAAACTATCCATGCTCAATAATAAGCGTCGATTAATACCGCGTAATACTCCCATTAGTTCATCCGATACAAGGAATACAAAATCGATAATTCGAGAAAGTTTAGAGCTAGATTTCAACAGTTCAATTACGGTGGATAGTGTCGAGGCGATGACCCAGTTTTGTTTATTGGGCAGTGGTATTGCAACACCGCCTGATTTTTTAGTCGAGCAAGCGCTGGCGAATCAAACCCTCATTGAGCTGTTACCTGATTGGCAGGTTGAAGATCTTCCTCTCTATGCTGTTTGGCATAATAGCAATGTAACCAAAGGATCTGGCAATAAAAAGGTACAGCGCTTAATCGATTTCTTAGACGGTAACCAAGTCCCTCAGTCTTAAAACACTCTCTTTATACTCAGAAAGCCTAAAGCCAGAGGCTGCTGAAGACTATACTTAGTCATGACCTTTTAAGGAGGCGATCAATGAAGAATTTATATCGATACCTATTCAGCCTAAGTTTATTGTTCTGTTCTGTATTTACTCATACAGAAGATCCCGTTGTGATTGCTACTAACGATTATACGCCCTATACGTCAACCAAAAATGACGGCTCTGGAGTAATTCTAGAAATTATTCGGCAGGCTTTTAATGAAGTGGATTTAGATGTTGATTATCAATTCTACCCATGGAAACGCTGTTTAGGAGAGGTTGATAAAGGGCTAGTATTCGCGGCCACCCCTTATTTTAAAACAGACGCTCGTCAAAAGATTTATGATTATTCTGATCCGATATTACCCATGTTTAACCGCTGGTTTTATAACAAAGAAAAGTTTCCTGATGGTTTCGAATGGTCAGAAATGGAAAGTTTTCAGGGTTACAGAATTGGTGGCGTAATAGGATACTGGTACATCCCAGAATTTGAGAGGCTAGGCTTAAATTTTGAACTGGTTAAAAGTGATTTGCAGAATTTACAGAAGTTGGTCAATCATCGGATAGATTTTACGATTATTGATGAGCTAACCGGAAATGATTTGATCCGAGAGCACTTGTCTACTAATGCAGAAAATATTGGGATTTTAGACAAATCTTATGATTTCCAAGAAAGTTATCTTCTTATTTCTAGGGATTATCCTAATAGCGAAGTAATAAAGAAGAAATTTAATCAAGGATTGAAGATGTTAAAGGAAAATGGCAAGTTTTGGCAGATCCTAATCAGTCACGAAGTGCCTGATGACTTTAATAAAACTAAATGATTTATAACATCTTGAACAGCGTCTTCTAAGGATTTACCTGAAATCATTTTAATATGAACTTCAGGTTTTAAAGGTTTTTCGTAAGGTGAATCGATACCGGTAAACTCTGGTAGTTCACCCACACGGGCTTTCTTATACAAGCCTTTTACATCTCGTTGTTCACAGACTTCTAGTGGCGTATCAACAAAGACTTCAATAAATTCGTCATCGTTAAATAGCTTGCGCACGTTATCTCGGCTTTCTCTAAAAGGAGAGATAAAAGCACATAATACGATGATACCGGCATCAACTAATTGCTGAGCCATATGGCCAACTCGGCGAATATTTTCTTCTCTATCTTCTTTACTAAAACTCAAGTCTTTGCATAACCCAGTACGGACTATATCGCCGTCTAGCAGAGAAGTTTTCAGCCCTAACTCAATAAACTGCTTTTCAACTTCACACGCCAAACTGGATTTGCCTGCACCGCTATATCCGGTAAACCAGATGACGCAGGGTTTTGTTGTTTTATTTAAAGTTTTTATAATAGTTGTCATAGTCGTAGTCATTATGTTTCATCCGCAAACCATTGTTCAAGAAATTCAATGCAATGTACTAGTTTAGTCGGTACAAAATGTCGAGCAGGGTAAAGGGCATAAAGGGTCAGGTTCGGTTTTTTAGTTTTTGATAAAATTTCAATAACGTCACCTTTTTCTATTGCTTCACGGCAAACAAAATCAGGAATGAAACCAATGCCCTGGTTACGCTTAATCACTTCCATCATAAAGACAGTGCTATTTACTCTTAAATTACCCTGAATAGTAATGCCATCATCAATGGGCCAAACATTTTTTCCTTGAAAATAGCTGTATTCAAAACAATTGTGTTGAGATAAGTCGTGTGCAATTTTAATCTTTGGATGATTCTCAAAGTACTCGGCGCCGACGCAGACTTTATAGTTAAATTGAGTCAGTGGGCGGCCGACATAATTGGAATCAATGGCTTTGCTCGAAGCCCGGAAACCTAAATCAAAACCTTGCTCAACCAGGTCAATACTTTCATCCCCTAAGTGAATATCCAATTCAATGTCTGGATACGTCTGCATAAAATCGGCAAACAAACCTGATAAGTCGGTAATGCCTAACGCCATAGGCGCGTTGATTTTTAGTTTTCCTTTCGGCTTAGCTTGTCTGTCTTGCACAAAGTCTTCTGCATCATCCAATTTTTCTAAAATCTCTCGTGCGCGTTGCAAATAACCTTCACCGGCATCGGTTAATTGCACGCTGCGGGTTGATCGATGTAATAAGCGAGCGCCCAGTGAGTCTTCCAAGCGGCTGATCTCTTTACTTATCATCGATTTAGAGGCATTGGTTTGCTCGGCGACACGAGTAAAGCTTCCTAGGTCAGCCAAGCGGACAAAAAGTTGAATTGCGCGCAGTTTATCCATCGATAGGTCTCACGGAGGGCAGGTACTTATGTATCAACTGTCTCCATATTGGAAACATCTGGTTCTCATTATAGCTATATATGATAACAGTAAAAACCCCCAAGCTGCACCTGTCGTCATTAAACGACAGGTGCAGTTGCACTGAAATCACTTAAACCTTTAATTCAGAACGGAACAATATTATGTACACACTTTATTACTCTCCAAGCGCTTGTTCACTGGCCACTCAGGTGGTTTTACATGAACTGGGTCAAGCGGTTGAAATTAAGAATGTTCAGCAGCTAGAAAACTTCAAGAGCATCAATCCAGTCGGTGCCGTGCCGGTATTACTTGATGACGACAAGGGCTATACCGATAAAGCACTGACTGAAGGCGCAGCGATTATTTTATACCTGCTTAATAAGCATGAAAACACTTTGCTGCCTGCTACGGGTCATGCGCGTCAGCAGGGGATTGAGAACATGATGTTTGCCAATGCCACGATGCACCCTAGCTATGGTCGTTTGTTCTTTATCGCGCAACATATTAGCGATGAGAGCACTCACGATAAAAAGATTAGGCAAGCTGCCTTTGATACTGCGGCTGAGTCTATTAACGTCTTATGGCAGGTCGTTGAGCAGAAACTAGCGTTACACCCGAATAATGAAATATTTTTAGGCGGCGCGAAGCCATCAGCAGCCGACATTTTGCTTGCCGTGTATTCCCGTTGGGGTGCAAGTTTCCCTGTTGAAATCACCCTAGGGCCGAAAGTTCAGAAGATGCTTGCAGCCGTATTAGCATTGCCAAGTTTCGAAAAAGCACTAGCAGCCGAGCAAGGTTAAGGAATTTGTTATGAGTGGACCTAGACCTACATTTAGAAAGATAAATGACTCCGCCAGTGCTGTAGAAGTAGGAGATTTTGGTCGGGACGAATTTGATTCTGTGATGACTCTAGTGCAGGCCTATTTTAATGGCCTGTACCAAGGCGATGTCGAAAAACTAGAATCAATATTCCATCCCGATGCTTTTTTAAAGGCTCCAGGATTAAGACGCAGTCTTCAACAGTGGCTAGAAGCGGTTGCTGGTCGGTCTATCCCAGCTCAGCAAGGGCAGGCTTATGACTTTAGGTTGTTATCGATTGAAGTCATAAAAGATCAGGCCATGGTGAAGTTAGATTGTCCGTTATTTGAACATGCTTATGTCGATTTCTTAGGTCTGCTCAAAGAAAATGGACGCTGGTTAATTGTTAATAAAATGTACACAGACTTAAACGAATAAGAGGAGTGTATTGGATTAATAAATTAAAGATAGAAATGATTCATGACGCAGTTTGTTCTTGGTGTCCGATTGGCTATGCCAATTTAAAACAGGCGCTAAAAAATTTAGACATTGACGCAGATTTTTATTTCCTACCCTTTGAGCTCAATCCAGAGTTGGGCGTTCAGGGCGAGGACATGAATGATCACCTAGGTCAGAGATATGGCTGGAGTGAAAGTAAGCGTAGGGATTATCGTCAGAATTTATTAGTGGTGGCGGAACAAGCGGGTGTGGCGATGGATTTCTCCAAACGCACGCATTATTACAATACCAATCAAGCACACCAAATAATTCATTGGTGTGAAGGGTTTGATAAGCAGCAAGCCATGAATGAATTGCTGATTGATGCTTATTTTAAGCAGGGCTTAGATATCAATAATAGCCAAGTGTTATTGAATTTAGTCGAGCAGTTAGGTTTGGATAGATCACAGGCTGAAGTCGCATTAAATTCTTCTGCAACGAAGCAGCAATTAGCGATTAAAAAACAACGAGTACAGCAGGCTGAGATAACCAGTGTGCCGGCATTCATTTTTAATAATCGTACCTTGGTAACGGGTTCAAATTCCGTTGAATATTTTGAGCAAGCTTTGAGTTCTAAGCTTTGACTTCACTCGTAAATTAATCAAATAGACCTATTAAAATAGAGAGAACGTTATGCCTTATATTAATATTAAAATTACAGACGAAAATGTAAGCAATGAACAGAAACAAGCACTGATTAAAGGCGCAACCCAATTAATGGTTGATGTGCTGAATAAAAATCCTGCGACAACGTTTGTAGTGATTGATGAAGTTAATCTTGATAACTGGGGCATAGGTTATGACCAAGTAACTGAATTGCGTAAGAGATCAATCTAACCAAGAAATGTTCAGGTCTAAAGATATTATTGGGATATAAGTAATCCCTGACGGCTAATGTCGGTAGAGTGTGTAAGAGGAGCATTCGATACACCTACCGCTGTTACCTTTCCTTCAGATACGATGAGATCCTTAATTTCACTAGAGCGGTCAGTCTTGATGGTAGTTGCCGCTGCTAACAATTGCTGCTCAATATCGTATTTAGCGTAAAAGGCCTCAGCATCAGATACCCAACTATTAGAATCTACTTGGGAACCACCGGTATGACCAAAAAGATAAAGAGTATCACCATCAAGTGTTAGACCATTTAGCCAATCTTCTTTATTTATATCATGCCACTCTTGGCTATAGGTGTAATCAAGGGTATTGATATTGATCAAGCTAATATCTAATTCACGAGTATTGTTTAGTTCATCAGATTTTGTGATATGACTGATGCTGCCAACGATTAGTTGATTATTATACAGTGCGATGTCTTTTAAAAACTGAGAGTGGGTACTGGATATTAAGCGTTCCTCTATGAGGTTACCTTGAACATCTAAGTGCTTAAATAAAATGTGACTGGTTGTCAGGCGGGTATTTTCGACTAGAGCAATAGTACTTTCGAATCGATGATTGTAAGCAGGAATCGCATTGGTTGTTAAAGTATCAACGATATAAATGTCGCCATTTCGACTATGAGATACTTGTGCCGTACCAGCGCCACGATTACTGTTATTCCAATAATAAATAGAAATTACTTGCTCCCACTGAAACGTGAGATCAATACCGTATTTTGCTAGTTTCTGGCCATCGTTATTAAAGGCGACTAATAATTCTTCTTGCTCACAATTGAATGTCACGGCACCAAAACGTCCCCACGAAACAGAATTCTGGCTGTATAGTTGATCAACGTTTGTATAAGGATTATCAACTATTTCGAAAGGTGATGTTAGCCATTCTTCTTCAGAAAATGGGGTTAGATATTCTTGCTCTAACGTCGTAGCAAGCATTGGCGCGGAATAAAGTAATTGGCCATCGGCAGAGTAACGTTGTATTTCAACCTGATGTGATTCGCTATCAGAATATAAAAGAACACCTAATGAATATTCACCGGAAGGGTGAGCACAAGCATCGATATAACCGCCGCTATTATTATCTAAAGAATAGACACTACCTTGCTTATTGGTAATGGCGGAAAAGCCATCCAGCTTGCCATTTTCAGCAAGCAAGGAGGTCTCACCTAAAATAAGTAAACGATCGTTATCGAGTTGAACGACTTTCTCAAAAGAAGTGATTTCACCAAGGTGACCACTGAAGATGCCTGCCGATGCAGTGATTGGCTGAAGATTGAGGTCATTTAAGGTAGGGCCTTGGACATCGGGCTGTGGTTGATCGTCATTAACAGAATCTTTGCTATCACTACCACAAGCAGATAACAGGAGTATGAATATAACGGAATAAATATGATTCATTTGTAAAACATCCTATAAAACAAATAGTGCCACCTTCAGCGTGCTGCAGTTTATGATAGGCCGATAGGCTTTGTCATTAAAATTATTAATAAGGGTGATAAACAAATCGAAGACGAAGTATGGCAAGATACCGAAGATACATTTTTAAGGATGGGCTTTAGCCCAATCTATTATGGAACTAGCACAATGTTAGCACTAGACCACTTCTTCATTCTTGTTGAACCAGAAGCAAAGGTTGCGGGCCTGCTGACTGAACTTGGGCTGGAAGAGAGCTTTAGTCGCGATCATCCAGGACAAGGCACTTCAAACCGATGTTTTAGTTTTTCTAATAATAAGCTTGAATTGTTATGGCTACGCGACGAAGAAGAAGCCAATAATGGCCCCGCCAAGGGTTTACACTTTCCTCAGCGATCAACTCATAAAGAAGCGTCTCCTTTTGGACTTATCCTTAAGCGAGCTGCCACTGTTATCGATAATAAAAAAGAAAGCAGTGAAAAAGAAAGCAGTGAAAAAGAGAGCAGTGAAAAAGAGAGCAGTGAATTAGCAATGCCTTTTAATGGTTGGCGTTATCAGCCAGATTATTTCTCTGCACCAATGGCATTTCATGTGGGTAGTAATTCTGAAAATTTGATCGAACCTTTATGTATCTATGTTCCCTTTATGGAGCCTGCAGAAAAAGCGGTTGATCTCGTTATTGAAAAAGGGCAGTTCAAGTCTATTAGTCATGTACATATGCATGTGCCAGCCGACTCTTTATCGAAAGAGCCATTATCGCCAGAGCTACTTATCGCGAGCCAATCAGAAGGTTTGTCGGTTGAATGTGGAACAGAGCACTTAATGGAAGTGACTTTTGACCAGAAGGCCTGTGGTTTAAGCAAAGACCTGAGACCCGATCTACCACTTATTTTACATTGGTAAGCTGAAACAAAAAAACGGCAGCCTATTTATGTCGGCTGCCGTTCTTTATTGCTTTGTCTTATTACCTTATTTTAGCGCTTTATCTTAGTGATTAATTACAGACTTAAATAAGCTCAGCCAGCATCTCATTATTGTATTCTACCAAGTCCTTTTCCTGCTTCACCTTTTCCACATAGTCCGGGTTAGCAATAAACGCTCGACCAATCGCAATAAGATCGGCATCGCCATTTTCAACCGCTACCGCTCCGCTTTCAGCATTGTATCCACCCGAAGCGATTACTGTTCCGCGATAATGCTTGCGAATATACTGAGTCACCGTACCGTCTAAATGCTCGTAAGGCTCATCCGAAAACATACCTGTATGCACATAGGCTAAATCGTACTGGTTAAGCAAAGGCAGCAAATAATCAAAAACCTGCTTGTCGCGCTCATCGTGCTCTAAGTTGACATAGGCTTGAGGAGAAAGACGCAAACCAATTTTACCTTCTGGAATAACAGCTTTTATTTGATCGATAACTTCAAACAAAAATCTAGCCATGTTTTCTACGCTGCCACCGTATTCGTCTTCACGGCGGTTGGTATCCCAATGTAAAAACTCATCAATCAGATAGCTATTTGCGCCGTGAATTTCGATGCCATCAAAGCCTGCTTCAATGGCATTTTGTGCCGCGATAGCGAACTGATTTTGGACGCGTTTTATATCATCGACCGTCATTTCGCGCGGCGTCTCATACGTTAAATTTTCGGTGAGTGGTACATGACCATGGCCCAATATAGGAACCGCTGAAGGCGCCATCGGTAGTTCACCATTATGATAAATGGAATGTGAAACACGACCTGTATGCCAAATCTGGGCAAAGATCTTGCCGCCATTTTGATGAACGCGCTGGGTCACGTTTTTCCAGCCATCAATCTGCGCCTGAGTATAAAGCCCTGGGCCATTGGGATAGCCTTGCCCTTCTTGAGAAATTAATGTCGCTTCAGTAATAATCAGCCCCGCATCAGCGCGGCGACCGTAGTACGCTGCCATCGCTTCCGTAGGCACCAGATCGTCATCCGCCATTGAGCGCGTTAATGGCGCCATAATAATGCGGTTCTTCAGGGTTAGGTTTGCCCCAAGGTCTACCGAGTGAAATAAAGTATTAAGGTGGCTCATGCTGTGCTCCTGTGAACGATCTAGTTCGCTTATTTGTTTAAAGAGTGTTAAAGGAAAAGTTGATAAGGCTAGATTAGCTGTTTCTCATATTTCTACTAGATGGTTAAAAGTGGTTTCTTTGTTCTCTTTTGGTGTACAGTGAGATTGGCCCTTAAAAAAGGCTTAAAGTAGGCTAGAAAGAAGGTAAGTGAAGTGGATGAGTTAAAGCGGATTGGGGTTTTTACCCGGGTGGTCGAAACCAAAAGTTTCTCCGAAGCGGCACGGCAGCTGGGTGTCGCCAAATCTGCCGTGAGCAAGCAAATAGCCCTGCTCGAAAAGGAAGTCGGCGTACGCCTGCTCAATCGCACGACGCGTAGCCTGAGTCTGACCGAAGCCGGTGAAATATTTTATCGCCATAGCGCCGAAATCGTTAATCGCACTAAAATTGCCTTAAGTGAATTACGTGAGTATCAAAACCAACCCACTGGCACGCTGCGAATTTCATGCCCTGTCAGTTTTGGTACGCAACACCTCGTGCCTGTTATTAAGGAAGTGCGCGCTTTATATCCGCTATTGAAAATCGATTTGTTATTGGAAGATCGAGTGATCAATATGGTGGAAGATGGGGTAGATCTAGCAATCAGAATCGGCTGGTTGATAGAGTCGAATTTAGTCGCGAAGAAAATCTGTGAGACGCCGGTAATCGTATTTGCCAGCCCTGAATATTTAGCTCAAAAAGGCACGCCTAAAATACCGCAAGATTTACAACAACATGACTGGATTAGTCTGTCTCTTTTTAGCTCACCGCTAACCTGGGAATTTGAAAAGAAAGGCCAGAAACACAGCGTTCAGAAACAGAAAGTGCAAATGCACAGTCAGCTAAAAAGTAACTCAGTCGCGGCGGTTATTGCTTTGGCAAAAAGTGGGCAGGGTATTTCAGCGCTCTCTAAATTCGTCATGCAAGATGATATTGATCAGGGGTTATTGCAGCCGCTACTGACAGACTATCAGCTGGCGCCAACCGGGGTTTATGCTGTTTATCCACACCGTGAACACGTACCACCCAAGGTGCGCATCTTTATCGATTTTTTATCCAAGCATTGCCATAATGCGGCTTGGGCGAGTTAAGAAAAGCTATTTAAATACTTCGCTATGACTTCCAATACGGGCAAGCATTAATGCATCGTCTGTCGTTTTATAAATCAAAACAAGATCAGGTTTTACGTGGCAATCGCGATAACCCATCCAATTACTTGTTAAAGCATGATCAACGTACTTAGCCGCTAATAACTCGGATTTTTGCAGCGTTGAAATAACATGACCCACTTCAACCACGTCAGGAATAGCGAGCTTGGCAATCTTCTTAAAGTCTTTTTTGAATTGGCTGGAATATTCTAGCTTAAGCATTATCTAATTTGCCAATGCCTAGATCTTCAAATAATTGACTAGCATCCTTTGCTTTATGCCCTTTACCTTGCTCTAGCTCTTGCATTGCTTGCAAGGTCTGGTTACTCGGCTGCTTAGCCTTAACTTCAAATGGAATGCCGCCATGGTTAATTACCGCACGGGCAAACAACTTAAGTGCCTGAGAAGGGCTTAAGCCCATGTCATCACAAATATGGGTGAATGCCACTTTAGTCTCGTGGTCGATTCGAGTACTGAGCATTTCAGTTTTCATATTGACTCCTATTTGCTTTATGTCTGGATTACGTCTGCATATGTATTACATAGTACTACAAATGAGTTGGGAATAAACAAGTCTTAGAACTGACTTTCATGCTTTCAATATGCAGCGAATCCCCTTCAATATGATAGAATGCGGCCAAATTGGATAACGCCCCTGATATAGGGCTGTCCATAGTCCCAATTAGCACATTCTATACATTTTTAAGAGCATCCCTCATGCATCCAGCAGAATTTAAAACCCTACGCGAATCCCTTGGCCTTACGATTTCAACGCTAGTTAAAGTGATCGACGTTGATGAGCGCACGCTACGTAAATGGGAAGCAGGTAAAAAGCAGCCACCACAGGGTGTTGTAGATAACCTAGTCGCGTTTGATGACTTAGTGAATAAGACAGCGGCTGAAATCTTCGCTACTCATCAAGAATCAATGAAAAACGGCGGCCAACAAGGTGTTGTACTTGAGCGCTTTGTAGAAGTTGAAGACCTAGTAAAAGCTTATCCGGCATTTGAAGGTCTACCAACAATGACGTTTGGCGTTGTATTGTTCCGCGTAAGACAGAAGTTTATTGATCTAGGCGTGCCTGTTTCAATCATCTATTCGAAAGCTTAAACAGCAATATTAAGTCAGCAGGAAGCAGCAATGGAATATCGTAAGCTCGGCCGCACCGACCTAGACATCAGCTTGATTGGCCTAGGCACCATGACTTGGGGACTGCAAAATACCCAAGCGCAAGGTTTCGAACAGATGGATTATGCCTTAGAGCAAGGCATAAACTTCTTCGATACCGCCGAGATGTACGCTATTCCACCCAGCCCTGCGACTTATGGCACCACCGAAGCCATAATCGGTAATTGGTTTAAAGAACGGGGTACTCGCGACAAGGTGATTCTTGCCTCTAAGATCGCGGGTCCTGGTTTGCCTTGGGTGCGTGAAGGTAAAAGCCACATTGATAAGGCCAACATTCTGGCCGCCGTCGAAAGCAGCTTAGGCCGCTTGAAAACTGACTATATCGACTTGTATCAAATGCATTGGCCAAACCGTGGCTCATACCATTTTGGTAAAATTTGGGATTTTGCGCCAGAGTTTGATCCGCAAGCAGAAGAAGATAACTTCTTAGAATGCTTGCACGTTTATCAAGGACTCATCAAAGACGGCAAGATTCGTCATATTGGTTTATCGAACGAAACGGCTTGGGGCATGAACAAATGGCTCCAGCTAGCGAAAGAAAATAATCTTCCACGTATGGCCAGCATCCAAAATGAATACTCCTTACTGTGTCGTAACTTCGAACCTGATTTAAGTGAAATTGCACTAAGCGAAGATTGTGGTTTATTAGCGTGGTCGCCATTAACCCGTGGCATTTTAAGTGGTAAGTATCTGAATGGCGCAAAGCCTGAAGGTGCACGCTTAACCATCGAGACACGCGTAGAGCATCGCGTTGGGGCAGAAACAGATGCGGCAACCGTAGAATATATAGCCCTTGCTCAGCGCTATGATTTAGACCCGTGCCAAATGGCCATTGCTTTTGTTAATCAGCAAAAGTTTGTTAGCTCGACCTTGATTGGTGCAACCACGATGGAACAGTTACGCAGTAACATTGATGCCATTAACGTGAAATTGAGCGATGAAGTATTAAATGAAATCGCCGTGATTCGTCGTAAATATCCTATGGTATTTTAGTGTAATCTTTTAGAGCTAATAAAAAGAGAGCTTATGTTTCCTATTGATGTTTGGTTTAGTTATACAATTGCCTGTTTATTATTGGTCATCTCACCGGGCCCTGATAATATTTTGGCGATAGGGCGTGGCTTAAGTCAGGGCAAATTAGCTGCGTGCTTATCCGGCTTCTCTTCAGGTATTGGAATTCTATTTCATGTAATGACAGCGACGTTTGGTTTAACGCTTTTAATTCAAACGTCTGAAGTCGCATTCATGGTTGTAAAAGTTATTGGTGCAGCGTATTTAATCTGGCTCGGCATCAAAGTACTGCGCTCTAAATCGCTGATTACACTAAAGCCAGCGGATAAGAAATCTTACAAATCGATATTTATCACAGGGTTTCTTTCAGCAGCATTAAATCCTAAACCGGGTATGTTTGTGCTCGCCTTTGTTCCGCAGTTTGTGAATCCAGAGCTAGGCTCGGTAACGACTCAGATGATTACTTATGGTGCTTGGTTTGCACTATTAACAGCAACAGGTTTTTCATTGATGGGGGTCTTTGCTACCCGCTTAGCAAGTTGGTTGCAGAGCAGGCCTAAAGTTGTTTCTGGTTTAAATATTGGGGCAGGGCTTACTTTTATTACTTCAGGCTTAGCCGTTGCGGCATTAAAGCAGCGTTAAAATAATATGTATCAAAATATGAAAGGCTTTTAATCACATAGATTGATAGTTTACTAATTTATTAATGGAAATATAGATAGAATGAATATTAGAAACGGAATTTCTTCATGCATAAAAATTTTAGTGCTACTAATTCTTATTGCTTTCATTACAGCTGTAGTCTTTTTTTATAATCTAGAGGCGATCAAATATTATTTTAATGATAATTCAATTGATACGCGAACCCCTGAGTTAATTGAGGGGGGGGAATATAAGATTTTTGAGACGGATTCATTAGAGCAATGGGATCATCCTAATATTTTATCTGAGCCGCGGCTTAATTTTAGTTTACATACGCCAATAGATTCTGGAAATGAAAAGTCAATTTATAGAAGCAAACTTGAAGTAGGATTGTATTCGTTGCGATTAGATGGCTCTGATTTCAGAACAATCTTGTCACCAACAGATCTCGAAAGAATATTTGGTCGTAAAGTTCATGGGATTGATAGCATGAAACGATCATCTGACAACCGGTATATTGCGTTCATTAGGGGGCGTAATAGTAGCTTATATGTAATTGATTTGGAAAAAAGAACAAGTAAGAAAATAGCCGATATTAAGGGAGAATCTTTTTATTGGTTTGAAAGTGAAAATAAAATTTTATTTATTAACAACAATAAAGAAAGCAAGTCTTTTGATGATAAATTCAAGTTGTCTTTATATGATGTTGATAATGGAGATAAAACTGACCTGTCTTCACGTTTTTGGTCAACTAAACACTATGATGAATTTGAATATTACCCTGATCTAAACAAAATAATTATAGTTAATAAACAAATGAATATTCATAATTTTAATACAGGCGGTTTGCTAGAGCGCGCTCCAAAAGAATATTATTATGGCACACCATCGTCAAATTCAAATTTTCGAATAATCGAGAGTTCATCTACTAATTACAATTCTAGAAGGGATGGCTTTGCTTTCTATCGTCAAGGGGAACCAAGAAATCAGATTAAACTAAAATATAAGGTTCATTCTGGTAGGTATGTCGAATTCGGACCTATGAATATATATAAGTCAGCTAAAAATATTATTATTTTCAATTCAATGAATAACTCTGCATCGAAGGTGTGGGAGTTGGAAAGAGCAGAGAGTTTGGAGTCGTTAACTATATCTGGCATTACGCTTGATAATTACTTTAAACATAATTGTCAGGAGGATTATTTGTATTCTACTGTGTCTGGAGAGAAGCTTAGTTTTTGTGATTCAATCTATGGTTGGCAGCATGTTGGTAAGAAAGTATCTTATCTCGATGAGCTAAAGAAGATAGCTACGAATTATCGTATTGCAGATGAAGATCGCATTGAAATTATTGACGATGTAATAAAGTCGAAGACATTAAAGGAAAATATCGGTGAAGTTGATATGCCGTCTAAAAACATTCTCTTCCAAAGTAAATTACCTCTTATTTCACCCGAAGATACGGTCAAAGAAATTAAAGAACTCTTTTCCAGTGGCGAGTACTTTGAGGCGGCAAAGAAAATTACAGTATTAAATTATAATGAGAACTTAAGCAACAGCGTTAATAAGGAGATAATCACAGCTGATAGATTGTTTGATGGGTTGAGCTATTATGATATTAAAAATGATTTATTTGATGTGTCAAAGCAATGTTTGACTTTATCTGAAGATCCAATTCGATTTTTGTCAGAGCAATATTATGAATCGAATTTATGGAGTTGGTCTTCTGCTGGCCCTAGCAAGAAACAGCAACGTATGGGGATAACGCGTAAACTTAAATTTTTAATCCCTTTATTAGTTCAAAATGATTTGAAAGCGCTTGCAAGAAACTTGGTAGAAAAGTCACATGAATTTGGTCTTGATTTAGTCACCTATGAAGGGAAGGAGTATGATAATGCTGAAGAGTTCTTGCGTATATATTATCTTATAGGTGATCAGCTACAGCTTAAAGAACTGGTCAGAAATATACAGGAGCAAGCGGATTCGCATTATGCTTCGACAAAAGAATATCGAGTACTAAATGCAAAAAGACTAGCTTCGTTTTATGTATTCCAAGGAAATAAAGATAAAGCCTATAAATTATTAGATAAAGTGTCTGAGGGAACCGGTGTGCTATCCATACTTGATTCTGGAGATACCGATCTTAATCTTGCATTCGGAAAAACAAAAAGTAACATTCCTCCTAAGGATTATCCAGTTAAGGTAAAAGGGAAGGTTGAAAGTGAACAGCTAGATTTGGCTTCCTTAAAACAGGTTATTGAACCAGAAAATTGGGTTAGAGGTAATGGGGCTAATAATAGTGGGGTTAGTGATTATTTTGAAATAATATTGCCAAGTTTGACTCCAGCTGCACAGGCAGATGCTGTCATCATTAAGAAATTAACCGACTTTTCATGTGGGCTATTATTTACAAGTCACTATACTAGATACCCTCATCAATTGAAGAACGTAAAAAATGTTTTTGAATAATATTTCGGTGAGTTAGCTCGATGAAGTCTGGGTTGTTATCCAAAGAGTAAGTAAAAAGCCCTATACTAGCGTGCTTATACCAGTCTAAATCAGCGCTGAAGTTAACCTGCGTCACGGCTGGAGTGAGTTCTCTAGGTAGACTGCTCAGCAACAGGTATAATAGGGGAATATACCTTACTTATTTCTACAGAATACCTGTAGCTGGACACCCGCATGAACGATAAATCAAATTACCAAAACAATCCGCTGCACGGCATCGGCTTAGGCAAGCTGATCACGATACTCTCTGACCATTATGGCTTTGAGATCTTATACGCTTACCTGAACGTTAACTGCTTCAATGCTAACCCAAGTATTGAGTCGAGCGAAAAGTTCCTCAAGAAAACCGATTGGGCGCGCGAGAAGGTAGAAGGCTTTTATCTATACGAATATAAGAGCTTGCCACGTGCATCGGCAAAAGAATTTGAATTGCCACCAAGAGACCGAACTATCCCTCTAGATCAAGTTACGGGCGAGCCAAACGAGTTAAGCTTAGAAGATGCCGAGCAGTTACGTATAAAGCGCGCTAAGAAAGCCGCAGAACACGGTAACGGTATTGGCTATCGCGGTGGCAAGAAGTTTGGTGGCGAGAAGGATCGTAGCAAAACGACACCTTATAGAACGAAGAAACCTGAACGCTCTTCAAACAGTTATTCAGGTAGCTCTTCAAACAATTCTTCAAGCAACGCTTCTAGCCCTTATGGTGGCGGAGAGCAAAAGACCGCTAAGCCTTTTGGTGGGAATTCTTACTCAAGCTCGTTTGATAAGAGTGATGACAAGAAAGACACTGCAAGCAAGAAGCCATCAAGTGGCAGTTCTGACCCTTGGGGCAAGCATAAAGAAGATTAAAAATTGTGACCAGAAAGTGAATTTCTGGTTATAATTGCGCCAATTTTTAAGCTCGACACAATGATAGACAGTAAGGTCTACAAATTTACATTAGATAGAACAGGTAACCGAATGGCTTTTTTTGATTTAGAAACTCCAGAAAACAACGAAACAGACAACCTAGTATGGTTAGGTCACCTTAGCCCAGACAGCGATACCATTGGTTCTGCTATTGGTGCGGCTGAGTTATTTGGTGGTGAGCCACGTCGTGCTGGTGAATTGAACAAAGAAACTGCATTTGTTGTTGATTATTGCGGCGTTGAAGTGCCAAAAATGATCTCTAAAGTAGAAGGTCAGAAGGTTGGTATCGTTGATTTCAACCAAAAAACACAGCTACACAAAGATGTGGATAACAAAGATATTGTTGTCATTATCGATCACCACGCGATTCAAGATCAGCCAATCACGTTTAACACAGCGATGTCTGTTGATATTCGTCCTTGGGGCAGCGCAGCGACTATCCTAGCGGATCGTTTCGAGAAGATGGGCAAAGTGCCAAGCGCGACTACGGCTTGTGTTCTTTTGGCTGGTATCCTTTCTGATACTTTGATTTTCGAATCACCAACGACTTGCTCACAAGATAAGCCATACGCTGAGAAGCTAGCCAAGATTGCTGGCATCGAAGATTTATACGCGTTTGGCCTAGCGATGATGGAAGCAAAATCTGATCTTGCTGACGTATCGACTTACGACGTATTAAAGAGTGATTTCAAGCACTACGAAATCAACGGTAAGAAAGTAGGTTTTGGTGTTGCTGAAACATTATTGCCAGAACAGTTGCTTGAACGTAAAGCTGACTTGTTGTCTGAAATGGAAGGCGAAAAAGCTAAGCAAGGTTTAGATTTTATCTTCTTCGCAATCGTTGATACTAAGACTAAAAACTCTCACCTAGTAATCTACTCAGGTGCAGAAGCAGAACTTGCTGGCTTGGCTTATGGCGAAGCAGTAGAAAATGACTTGATGTACTTGCCAGGAATGATGTCTCGTAAGAGCCAGCTAATGCCAGCGGTACAAGCGACTCTTTCTGCTTAAGACGTTCTGTACTAAGAAAGAAGGCGAACCCATTGTTTAACTCAATGGGCTCGCCTTTTTTTTTGAACCAAAATTATTGGCTGCAGTTCCTTAATTTATGACAACTCTAATCCATGACGACTATTAGTCTCCTTTCCAGTTCAAAGCACACTAGCCCTCAGCAGCGGTATCAAATCTCAATCGCCAATGGCCAAGTCAGCTTTGATGAGTCGCAGCAGCAAGCATTAATGGCGTTGCAACAACTGTATGAACAGCAGTTGCATCAGAAGTCTTCAGGGTTAGGTTTATACCTATGGGGAAAAGTAGGGCGTGGCAAAACATTTTTAATGGACAGCTTTGCTGAGTCTTTCGATAAGGAAGTTTGTTTACGACAGCACTTTCATCATTTTATGCGCGATGTTCATAGCCAGCTAACCCAGTTGTCAGGTACTAAAGATCCCCTTAGACAGATTGCTAAACAACTTAAAAAACGTCATGACATCTTATGTTTTGATGAGTTTTTTGTGACTGACATTGGTGATGCGATGTTGTTGGGCCGTTTGATTATGTATTTGTTTGAACAAAGCATGATTGTTGTCGCCACCAGTAATTGCGCACCGGATGAATTGTACAAAGATGGCTTACAGCGCGCTAATTTTTTACCGGCTATCGATGCCATTCATCAGAATATGAAGGTTGTAGAATTAGCAGGCATTAAAGATCATCGTGAGCGCCAACTACATGCACTGAAAAACTATTTTGTAATAGATGATAACTTTAAAGAAGCTTCTATTGTTCCGGATAAAAATCCAGGGGTTATAGAAATACTAGGCCGAGAAATTAACTATTTAGCCATTAACAGCTCTGCAAAAAACAATAACACTATCGTTTTTGATTTTAACGATTTGTGCCTAGGCCCAAGAAGCCATTTTGATTACATTGAAATTGCCAAGCAGTTTAATACTGTTTATCTCTTGAACGTTCCGGCATTAGGCGGGGCAATGTATGAACGCATAAAAGCGCGTGGCACTGAAGATGGTAGTATCGGATCGGGAGCCACGGGGGAGCGTGAAGTCATGCTCGCTCCAATGGATGATGGCGCTCGACGTTTTATTGCGTTAATAGATGAATTGTACGATCAGCGGGTAGCATTATTTTTGACCTGCCATGTACCGTTAGAAAATTTATATACCCAGGGTAGCTTGGCCTTTCAGTTTGAGCGGGCTCGCAGCCGTTTAATTGAAATGGGCAGTGAAGAATACAATACCCTAAACCGCTTATAGCTCAGTACTTAATCAATAGTCAAAAGCTTATACTCAGAATAGAGGTGATTTTTCATCTTTTTTCTGTTTGAGGCCTTAAAAACAAGGCTAAAATAGTCAATCATAGTGAATACTGAGAATTTTGTTTTTAACGGTTATTAGTAGAGACAATAGTTATTCAAATGAGTATGATGGCGCCGGAAGATAGTATTAGTATTAGAAATATAATTAAAAATAAGGATATCTTAATGAAGTTCGTGAAGAAAATAGCCGCAATAAGCTCTGTAGTGTTAATGACAGGTTGTGCTTCGGGGTTGAATTCACTCCAGGAAAGAGAATATAGCGCATTTGAAAGAGATGGCGTTTTAATTGAAGAAAAGAGCACAACAACAGGTGTTGTTTTAGGATTTTTACCTGGCGGTGGTTCTTTTTACGCTGGCGAGCCAGCTTTAGGCATTCTTAATCTACTAATGTGGCCTGCCTCTATTTTATGGGATCCAATTAGTGGTAAAAATGGCGCAATGGTAACTAATTACGACATTACTAAGCATAATTTGAAGATCGAAAAAGAGAAAGAGATGTCTGCTCTTGAAGTTCAGTTAACCTCAGACGAAATCAATACTAAGCAGTACGCAATTGCGAAAAGAAAAATTACTACTAAGTATAACTACTAGTTACTACTAAGAAGTAAATAAAAAGTGAACCTAGGGTTCACTTTTTTTTGTTCAAGTTTTATCTAGCTTTAACCTGTGTATTATTACTAAGGCTATTTTTTTTAGTCATCGCTCGCTTAATCAACAAACCAAATAACGTCACCGGCCACGAACGTGGAATCAAACGATTTTCCCAAGCGTAAAATTTATTAATCAACCCCGGCACTACCGTCGCTTTTTTCCCTAAAGCATTTAAGCCTATACGAGCAACGACTTCAGGTTTATGCAAAGTGATAGGCATCTTCGTAAAATCAATTTCCATGTTCTGCGGCATCGCTGTATCGGTTAAGCCCGGCGACAATACAGTGACATCAATACCGAAAGGTTTTAGTTCCACATTTAATGCTTCGCCTAACGTTAGTATATATGCCTTGGTGGCAGAGTAATTACTCACAAACGGTACACCTTGATAAGCGAATAGGCTCGACGTTAATAAAATCCCGCTGCGTTTATTTTTAGTAGAACCCTTTAGAAAACGCTTTTTAAAACGCTGAGAAAACAGGTGGCTTAATAACATCGGGCTAGTGGTATTCAGCGTCAGCATCTTTAATTCGGCTGCAATCGGGTTATCGATAAACAAGCCGTTGTTTTCTATACCTGCATTAGGAATTAATAAGCCTATGTCTAAATCAGCCGTCTGTTTGTCGATCTCATAGCTGGCATCAGGCTGAGATAAATCGGCGGAAATAGTTTTTACTTGTATACCGTATTTACTTTCTAAAGCATCCTTTAAGGCATACAAGTTATCTTGATTGCGCGCCACCGCGACGATGTTCATCCCTTGCGCGGCGAGCTGCTCACTCATTGCGCGGCCAATCCCGCTTGATGCGCCGGTAATTAATGCCCATGGGCCGTACTGCTGCTTGAAGTTCTTCATTTGGCTTCCTTTAATATCGTGTTTGTTTCTATTTGATGACTTCATAGTAGGCTGTGTTTAAATGGGTTGGAATAGTCGTTTTTGGGCAGTGGTTGTGCAAAAATGGGTAGTAATGAAGCAAGCAACTAAGTATTAAAGAAGAGAGTCATTATGAACTGGGACGACCTACGTATATTTTTGGCGCTATCCCGAGAAGGAACGTTATCGGCCACGGGGCTGGCCCTGTCCGTGAAGCACTCAACCATCTCACGCCGAATCAAAGCGTTTGAAGAATCCTTGGGCAGCCGCTTGTTCGAACGCCTTCCAGAAGGCTTTGTCTTAACGCAGGCGGGTGAGAACTTACTTGAACATGCACTTATCATGGAAGAGCAAGCCCAAGCCGTCGATCGTAAAGCCTTCGGTTTAGACGCACAGCTACAAGGCCAGCTCAACCTTACTGGCCCCAATGATGTGTTAAGTCGCTTATTAGTTCCGCATGTCACAAGGTTCCAACAAATCTATCCGGCCATTGATTTACAGCTTATTAGCACTGCAGGCTTGGTCGACATGGCCGCGCGTGAAGCAGACATCGCTTTACGCTTAACCGAGAAGCCGGCAGATTATCTGATCGGCAAAAAAGTATTGCCCCTGCGCCATGGCATTTATGCCAGTGAGCAGTACTTGATACAGCAATCGGAACAGCGATTAGGCGAGCAGGATCAAAAGCACCAACTGATTCAATGGCGCCGAGATAGCAAAGATCCTGAATGGGTAAGGCAGCACTTCCCTGATGCAGAAACAGCGATGCGCGTCGATGATGCGGCAACCATGGTCGCGTGTGTGCAGAACCATTTAGGGTTGGCTCGCTTGGCCTGTTTTATGGCCGAAGGTGTGCCAGGTCTGCGGCGTTTAGATTTACCACTCACCCCCTCTAATTGGGGCGTCTGGGTATTAAGCCATGCTGATTTACGCAGCACTGCACGAGTACGGGCAGGGCGAGAATTTTTGCAGAACATTCTGCTAGAACAGCGGAGTTTAATAGAAGGCTTAGATTCAACCTATTGGCAGGGTAATATGAAATGAAGTTAATATAGAATAAGCAAAGCTGTCGTTTTTATTCAATCATCCTGCATCCAGATTGAATAAGATGTATCTATCAATAAAAGGTAAGCCTTATGTCAGATTTTACATCACTCTCGAGCCTGGGTTGGCAGGCATTTTTTCAACAGCAACTGTTATTAGAAGAGTGGGATACGGCATTACCTGCGCGTATTATCGAACAGCACAAATCAGAAATTAAAGGCGCTACCGCAGAAGAAATTTTAGAAACCTGAATAGTTACAAACTTTTAAAAGAAGACGCTTTTAATTCCGCTAGCTTGTCAGAACGACGAGCCAGCGATAAAGCGCTGGGTAAATATTATAAAAATACCCAAGCGCAGGCGTCGGTATTGAAAGGTCGATAACAACTCGCCGTAATCTTAATTTTAATGCTGTAAAAGTTGATACAAGGTTTCTAAATCGCTACCTGCCCATAACGCTAATAGCAGGTTGTCAGATTTAGCTTCTGCATCTATTCGCCATTGCTGGTTCCAGCCAGCGTGACAACCGTAGGTAATTAAGCGGCTATTAACCCGATCAAAATCAACACATTTATTATTGGCCCCATTCTTAATGGTACTATTGTCGGCAAGAGTCCATAGCTGCGCACTGGAATTAACTTCACAACTCGCTAAACCTAAACGGCTTCCTGTTGCGAGTATGCACATAGAAGGCTGCGACGCTAAATGAATACGCCCCTGAGCATCAACGATCCAACTACCAGCATCAACAGCCTCTGTTGATGCATCGAGATAGCCACCGGCATCAAGCTCGGCAGTGAAATATTGCGGACCTTGAATAATGTAACCCTCCATTGGCATTGATTGACCTTCTGCAAGGATGCCGTTGGCGACTAATTCTGCACGCATTTGCAGCGCTTTTTCAGCCATCGTTGTTTGCTTTTGCATAAGCTGTTGCAAAGCGAACTTTAACTTTATTGAAGTTTGCTGCTGGCTCACATAATTCTGCCATACAGTTTTTGCTTCGGCCGTTAAACCCTTTGTTAACTCTTCTGCGCTATAGCTCGCAAGCAGATCAGATATCGGCAAACTTAATGATGGAATAGTCTCCATTGATATTGCACTAAAAGCTTCACTCAATTGCACCATTTCATTCGCTCGCAAGCCAACATATCCTGCTTCTTGACCCACAATCGCAAGCTCGGGCAAAGCAGGAATAATTCCATCAAATTCAGTAGATGCTAATTCAACATCCGTTCCCATACGACGACAGGTAACGCTGGCTGATGTGGGTAAATAATCGGCGGCGACATTAATATGCAGCTGGTTAATACTTCCTGAATGATGACGAGTACCTGCCAAAGCAATCTTGCGTGGCTGGTTTGCTGTATTGTTTATTGCTAACCAACAGATACCATCGGTTTGGGTAAGGTCGGGCGCAGGTAAATCAAATACATTGCCATAGTTACCATGAAATACTGGGTAGATTAATGCGCTCGCTCCAGTAGGATCATAACCCCCTAGGATAGTCGCCACGGGTACACCGACTTGCTGCGCCGCTAAGCGCTGGTCTTCAGCAGGGTAATCAAACTGTAGATAACTGCCCGTACTCTCATCCCACTTTTTATAACCGCTAGCAAAGTTGCTATCAGCGAGTGGAAAGCGCTCTAAATGATTTTGAATAATACGTGCCGAGTAGCCAGTATGATAAGTATATACCGAGAAGCGAGAGCTATTAGAACCCCCTGACATTGCATCGTGGTGATAGCGATAAATACCTTTATAGTGCTCTGGGCTTGATTCAACAATACCACTATAAAGACTGCTACGAAGACGATTACGGTGAGCAATAAAACCCCAGCCGCTATCCGCATGATGACGCTTCCAACGCTGATCTTCGGTTAATGAACTACCTGGGTAATGCCCTAAACCATAACCATGTCCCCACTCGTGACTCGCTTCATTACCCCAGCTGTTATACAAAGTCCCAATACCGTTACCGCCACTTAAGCCATGACCTTGGCGACCATTTTGATAATTTCCCCAAGCGTGGTGATTAGTCACTTGCTTGAATAAATGTGGATAAGACTGTCGATTGTTATTACTGGTGATACCAAAATTGGCCAGATTAATCCCCGTGCTCACTTGTGACTTAGCAACGCTCTCGCGCATGTCACCGCTATAAACCCCACCATCACCTGCGCTAGCCGTATCGTATATTGTGCCATCAGCAACGATAGTTTTGCTTAATTCCATATCCGCATAACTGGCAACGACTAGTTTTGATACGGGAACTGTTTGAAAATAATCAGCCGCTGCTGACCAAGGATTATTTAAAGTAAAATGCCCAGCGACTTTATCAACATGGGTCAACATTCCCAAACGAATACTTTGAAGAATAATTTGGCTCGCCTCACCGATATCGATATTAGCAGCGATTAATTCTCCACTCACTTCGCTAGCGCTATCTTGATTACTGGTGAATTTTAATGACATGCCATTACGGATGACATCCCAAGGAAGCTCGACACTCCAAGCTGAATGCGAATATTCAATATTTATCGGACCTTCATAATCCGATTTATATAACGCATAAGGGTGCGTCATTGGATAATGGCCTAGAGCTTCACCGTTTAATGAAACTTCCACATCAACGTTAATCGGCATGTGTGTTGTATCAGGATTGAATAGAAGTAACGCATCGCGCAAGGCAACTAGTCTAGGCATATAGCGGCTTTGTGTTTCATCCCCAGTATTTCGTTCAAAGTTATTATTGGGGGCGACTGAGTGCGATTGCACAAATTTAACCTGACCTGCTAAATCACCACTAAGGTGATTAACCAAAGGGCGTGGGTTTTCTGCAAAATCTGTCGAATTGAAATCCAGAGAATCAGGAATTAATAAGCTTTCTTTATACTGCACAGTTAATGAACTTTCTAAGCTTACCTGCGCTAAACCTCGTGTCGCTGTAAGAATTAATTCATGCCCAGCATGAACATCAGCGGTGGTGGCGGTACCTTTAATGCTGCCAGTATTGCTATCAATTACAGCCCAATTAGGCAGTGAGCTCGCACTAAATTTGATGCCTGAATTTTGTATAGAAAAAGCAGGAGATTGATAGGCAAGATCAACGATGGCTTTGTGACTAGCTGGATTAATACTATTTAGAGCAGATGCCAGTTCAGCGAGTTCCGCCTGGCTAGGTTGTTGGACTTCAGGCTGTTGCTCTTCTGGTTGATGGATTTCTGGATCAGGAGTTGGCGTTATTTCTTCAGTTTTCCCTGGGCTGGATGTTCCGCCACCGCAAGCGAGCAATGATGAAAGCAGGCCAGCAATTATTATTGTTCTATTCAGCATATTTGATCTTATTACGTCGATTATGATTAGGACATATTAATGATAAGTTCCTAGTTTTAATAGCTAATAAAGGGCCAAGCTAAATATCTGTGAACCAGTCACTATCTTGAACATAAAATCTGTTTATTTATATTATTAATGAAATTAACAGAGACATTAAATCAGCAGCAGGGTTAGTGTTAAGGCAGTTCTGAACTAAGCAGTAAGTTAAATAATATATTTATATAAGTATTCAAAAAATATTCCATATCTGCTGAATACTATTCTCAATATAGCATTCAGCCAATGCCAAAATGGTTAGCCTCGGGTTAGCATACAACTGAAGGCGCTCGGGTCTCAGCAATAACTGACTTAGCATCAAGGCAATAACAAGGCGCCAGAATCTTGCAAGGGCAGCATAACCTCCATTTCAATTGTTTCTGCATGCAGTAACTGCATTAAGTGGGCGAGTGATGCTTTCTTGGCCATGAGTTCATTTGAATTATGAGCATCTTCTGTTGTCTGCCAAAAATAGACCTCAACCCAGCGACCTTGACTGTCTTTGCTCAAAGATTGGAACAAAAATCCGGGTAGTATTTTAAGGTCAGGAAGCATGGCATTAACAGCGGCCACCATTTGCTCATCCGTTACTTCAGCTTTGGCTTGCCAGCTCAGTATTTCAGTTACATACATATCAATTACTCATCAAAATAAAGAAGTAGCTATGATATTCACTAATTAATAAGAGATAATCAGCCATATTAAGACTTCACTATTCTCAATATGGAACGAATATGAACAGCTTTGAGCGTGCCTCGCTATTTTTATTGGTCGTAGATCAGGGCTCTTTGGCGGGTGCAGCTCGACAAAAGGGCATTAGTCCGTCGGTTGTCAGTAAAAGATTGGCTGAGTTAGAGCAAGTATTAGGAGTGCAACTATTGCGTCGCACAACTCGACGTATGTCGTTAACGGAAGCGGGGGAGCAGTTCTACCAACAAATGCGACACCTTGATGGTCAATGGCAGAGTTTATTAGATGAAACCGCCAGTCTAGGCCAAGAAGCAAAAGGAGTATTAACCATTGCCGCACCTCAACCTGTGTTAACGCGTGTGCTATTAGCGGTAGTGAATGAATTTCAGCAACAAAACCCACAGATAGAAATAGTATTGCAAGCGGCTGATTATAATGACTTGCCTAGATCAGAAGCTGATATCACCCTTTGTCGACAACTTGAAACCTTAGACACAGCCACCACTATTGGTGTGCCTCTGTGTGATTATTCAAATAGCCTCTTTGCAGCCCCAGAATATTTAGAAAAGTCAGAGCCCAAAAATACTCAAGCATTAGTAGACTACGCTTGTTTAGCCTATGGCCTCACGAGCCCCAATACTTGGACATTTTCTAATGGTGAAAGCATTGCAGTTAACTCATCGTTACTGACCAATAATACCGAAGTCATTATTCAGTCAGCGATTGCAGCGCACGGCATTGCCTACATTCCAGCCATGATTATTCAGCAAGAGCTGGCAGACAAAAAGTTGCAGCCAATTTTACCCGAGGTAAAAAGTCGAAACTTTCAACTATGGGCTTATTACCAAAAACTAGACTATGTCCCGGTAAAAATCAGAGTCTTTTTGGATTATTTGAAAACCGTATTTTAGCCATTACCAACTCATTACAATTCGTCCGCGACGGCCTTTTTGTTGCAAGCGAGAAAAAGCCTCAAGGTAATCGGTAAACTTAAACTCTTTATCCACAGCGGCTTTGAGTTTACCTTCGTCTACCCAGTTAGCAATACGCGTTAGATTTTCAAAGTTACCATGCATCACCATTAAATAACCGACTTGAGCATCTTCCGATTCGCCGCCATTTTCTGGGTTGGGTTCTGCCGGAATAAAAATGCCATTAGCGGGTAAAAGTTTTTTCATATCTGACAATGTTTGCTGATTGGTCAAATCCAAAATTACATCAAACTTTTCTGTGAGCTGCTTTATGTCTATCTGGTTGTAGTCATACACTTTATCAGCACCATAAGACTGCAAATGTTCAGCTTGAGAATCTCCAGCAATGGCGGTGACATGAGCACCTAGAAGTTTAGCAATTTGAATACCTTGCAGCCCAAGCCCCCCAGCCGCACCGTTTATTAGTAACTTCATGCCAGCTTCAATCTTCCCCAGTTCTTGCAAAGCAACCAGCGTAGTGAGTGAACCAAGGGGTATCGCAGCCGCGTGTGAGAAATCCATATTGGCAGGCATTAACGCCATATAATCTTCATTAATTGCTATGTATTCCGCATGGCTTTTCCAGCCAGTAATCATATTCACATAACCAAATACCCGGTCGCCACGTTTGAATCTCTTACCGTCAGACTCGACGATACCTGAGAACTCAAGACCAGATTGTACGTCTTTATCAACCCCATATTCAGAAAAATACTCATCGAAGCGACCCTCGGCACTCTCGGCATCATAAGGATTTACAGAGGCGCTTTTCACTCTAATCAAGACTTCATCTTGCTCAGGTAATGGGCGAGTTAGATTCTCTTTTAGTACAAACTTCTTATTACTATCAACAACTAAGCCTTTCATTCTATCTCTCCAATAGTGTTTTAGGTCGCTCGACCTAATTAATATAGGTCGGTTGACCTAGTGTGTCAATGGCTATATATTTAATGGCTTGAAATAATCGTATTGATAGAGAAAGTGATGAGTACAAAAACAGAGCACATTTTGCAGTGCGCCATGACTATTTTGAAAGAGTCAGGTGATCAAGGTCTTACCATGAGAAAGATCGCAGAAGCCGCAGATATGCGTCTGAGTAATGTGCAGTATTATTTCAAAACCAAAGAGTTGTTATTAGGTGCATTGCTAGAAGAGTTTTTATTAGACTATGCCCAATCGATGCAAGCGCTTGTATTACCAGACAAGCTTGATGCCGAACAGAAATTGAAGCACTTAACCTTTCATATCTTAAATGATATTGAAAAAAGTGAGTGTGCGGTGGTATTCAAAGAAATCTGGGCAATTGCAGAACGTAATAGTGCAGTCAAAAAGGCAGCCGATGATTATTATGCCAAACTTCATCAAATGCTATTTGATGAGCTAAAACAAATTGCACCTAATGAATGTAAAAGCCAGACGATTAATAATGCGGTCGCTATTTTACTGCCCTTTATCGAGGGCTACTGCATTACCTCTTCTAACCTGAAAGTCTCTAGTAAAAAGCTAGCCGAGCAGCTTGCACTCATATTGTATCGGCTAATAAATTAGACCCTCAACGATAAGAAAATCGACTCCTATATTCCTGCATGGTTAAACCGGTTAGACGCTTAAATAAACGCCGAAATGATGTTGGGTCTTCGTACCCCGCATTCCAAATCAATGTGCTAATCGGTTTATTACTAGACTCTAAATTTATTTTAACCTGCTCTACTCGAAAACGTTGTAAGTAAGAGAGCGGAGTTTCGCCTGTTGATTTTTTAAAGCGGCGAGAAAGTTGGCGTAATCCTATTCCTTCTTGGTCAGCAAAAATGGCGATATTTACGTCATTCTGAAAGTTAGACTCTAAATGATTTTGCAACTTTATGACCAGGGTATCGGAATGATTTTTGTCCGGTTTAAATATAGCAAAACGACTTTGCAAATCTAAATTCATTTCTATCATCATGAGCTTAGCGGTTGCTAAAGCCAATTCACGGCTATGAAAGCGAGAAATAAGATAGAGTACTAATTGAGTAACGGCCATGGCTCCTCCTGCGCTAATAATGTCGCCATGATCCAATAGTAACTGTTTGGTATCGAACAACTCATTCGGAAACAATTCGCGCGCCGCTTCTGCAGAAGCCCAATGACAGGTTAACGCTCTGCCGTTGGCGATATTGGAAGACGCTAAAATAAAATTACCGGTGCAAATACTAGCGACGGTTGTTCCTTCCTTATGCCATTGCTCAAGAGTCAAAAACAAACGATTCATTTTCGCTAACAAGCTTTGAGAATGCTGGCTTGATAATACTGATTCAAAAGCGCCGGGCAAAATAATAAGATCCGGTCTTTTACAATCTTGGATACGAGTAATAGAACTGATTTCGCTGCCGTTGTAGGCCTGTACTTTCGTTGTAAGTCCCATTAGCTGATAGCTAAATAAGGGCTCTTCAGTATCAAAATAGTGCTTTAAAGCATAGTTGGCCGCAATGATTAGGTCGATCGCACTGAATACACTCGACGCTTGGCACCTTTCATTAACAATAATGCCTATCTTAATTCTGGCGGGCTTGATCATAGCAATACCTTGACTGATGGTGTCCAAATGGACCTTAAAGAGGTCTAACGAGACCATTATTATTCTTTACTTAAAGGCTTACTCTGTCAACACATCAATGGTTGAAGGAAAGCATTCATAATGAATAATCAGACCCAGAAGTTAGCGCTAGCGACTGAGCTAGCCAGCGTTAAAAGCGATCAAAATATATTGGCTGCGCTGTCCATCTATCATCCCAATGCCGAGATGATTGCCCCCAGTTTTGATGCGATTGCCAAAGGAAGTACAGAAATAGAACATCAGCTGAATCTCTTTTTTAGCTTATTTCCTGATTACAGTGTCGAGCTTGAAGAGTACGCTTTTAATGACAATGTGATGCTTGCGACGGGGCAGGTATCGCTCTCGGTTCAGTTGCCTGAAAAGACAACGCCTCGCATTAAACTGCCTGTTTTTATGGAACTACATTTTTTTGAAAATCGTATCAGCAAAGAAATTTTTAATCTGGATGTCGGAATGATCTGTCGAAAATCAGGCGTTAGCCGAGAAGAAATTCAGCAGGCACTCGCAACGTATCATGAGTCGAAAAAAGACAGAAAAAACGAATGGGCAGGAGATTAAGTGATGACGACCAATAACCAAACCATCAGAACAGAAGCTTTATTCGACATGCATGTAACATTGAAAGAGCCTTTGAATATAGGCGCATCGCATGTTGGGCATCGTATAATATTTGATGTTGAAAGCGGATTTTTTACAGGCGAAAAACTGAAAGGGAACCTTAAAGCCAGTGGTGGAGATTGGTTATTAATGCATCCTGATGGCACTTATACACTGGATGTAAGAGTCTGCCTGGAAACCGATGATGGTGCCCTTATTTATATGAGCTACAAAGGCCGCTGGGTAATTCCTGATCATCTAAAGCAGAAGGTTCTATCCAATGAAACCTGTGCAGAGGTCGACCCAGATGAATATTACCAACGTAATCTCATTTTATTTGAAGTCGCCGATAAGCGTTACCAATGGCTTAATAATATCGTTGCCGTATCGCAAGGCTATCGAACACCTGTGGGCATATCATATCGCGTAATGGCTGTATTGTAGGTTTAACAGCCCGGTATCAGCACTTAAATGCCGGGCTGCGTTAACGATTAAGACCAGCGAACTTGATTCATACCACCGTCGGCTTGAATTTCACTACCATACATATACGACGAATCATCCGAGGCTAAAAATAGCGCAGTTTTGGCCATCTCGCTGCTATTGCCAACACGAGCAGCGGGTAATTTATTAGCAAACATATCCCACACTTCGCTCACTTCTTCTTCGCTTAAACCTCTGTTCGCATGTATCGGAGTATCCACCGGTCCTGGGCTTAATACATTCACTCTGGCACCGACTTTTACCAATTCCGGCGTGAAAGAACGCGCCAAAGAACGAACCGCTGCTTTACTAGCATTATAAAGCGAAGCACCCTCCATCCCCATTTCGTTCAGGCAAGACGAAACCAAAATCACCGATGCGCCTTTTGATAAATACGGCAGGGCGTATTTAACGGTGAAAAAGGTGCCTTTGAAATTGACGTTATTAATGAATTCAAACTGCGCTTCATCGGTCGCTTCTAGCAAGCTTGGGCTGAAGATACCTGCCGATGCAAAAACGATGTCTAAGCGGCCAAATTGCTTATTCACATTTTCGAATAATGATTTGATACTTTCTAAATCCGTCACATCGCCAATATAGCCCGTCGCGTTATGGCCAATATCAGCAAGGGCTTTATCCAGCTTTTCTTGGCTGCGAGCGAGTAATACAACTTGCGCGCCTTGGCTGGCATATTCCTTTGCAGTCGCTAGGCCAATGCCACTATTACCACCGGTGATAACAGCCACTTTATTCTGTAATCGAGTATTCATTTTGTATCCTGAGTTTCACTTGTTGGGTTAAGCTGCCATTATTGAAGTTCCAGATTGATAGATAAATACCCATTTTAGACTAGTAAACATTCCATTTTAGAATGAACAAGAATTGAAAGGAGTGACCTTGGACAGATTTTCAGCCATGCAAATTTTTGTGCGCATAGTGCAGTTAGGTAGCTTTACCGCGGTGGCCAATGAAATGGCCATGACACAATCAGCTGTCAGTAAAAAAATCGCCGCGTTAGAAGATACCCTCGCAGCTAAGCTACTAAATCGCAGCAGTCGTAAGGTTGTATTGACCGAAGTTGGCAGTAACTATTTTGAACATTGTCTATCGATATTAGCGGAAGTAGAAGAGGCTGAATCTCAGGCCAGCGAATATACGCTCAAGCCGAAAGGCTTATTAAAAGTTAACGTGCCGCTATCGTTTGGGCAGTTACACGTTATGCCGCACCTGCCAAAATTTATGCGAATGTATCCTGACATTCAGTTGGATCTCACCTTATTAGATCGACGTACCGACATTATTACAGAAGGTGTAGATGTGGCGATTCGAATTGGAGAGTTAAATGACTCTAGTCTAGTCGCAAAAAAATTGGGTATTACACGACGAGCGCTAGTCGCCAGTCCTGAATATTTAAAGCAACGAGGCATGCCCACATCGTTGGAAGAACTAAAGCAGCACAACTGCTTAGTGAACTCACATCATGCCAGTATCGATACTTGGTACTTTCATTATCAAAAAAAAGAGGTGACGGTTCAGGTTAATGGCTCCATGCGAGCGAATACCGGTTACGCATTAAAAGACTGGGCAATCGCCGACATGGGTATCACGATATTGCCCACCTGGTTAATTGCAGATGAGTTAGAAAATGGATGCTTGGTTGAAGTGTTGTCTGATTATGTACCGACGGTTTTTCCTATTAATGCGCTGTATCCACAGAAACATTACATGCCGTTAAAAGTACGATGTTTTGAAAAATTCTTTCGCGAAATTTTTGCAAGCGAAGCAGAGATTTGTGGCTAGCGTCGAATTAAAGCATTAGAGCAAGTGAGTTATCCAGCGGCGAAATAATTCGACATTGTCTTGCTCTAAGCGTTGGCTACTATTAATTTTCAATGAAAGCGCTACCAGATAATACGCATAACTCAGCTCAATAGTATGCGGCGCCGCAACGACTAATTTGCCACTTTTCAAATCGTCAGCCACCAGTAAGCTGCGGCCAAGAGCAATACCTTGTCCCCCTTGCGCCGCCTGTAAGGTGAAGTTAGACGATTCAAAACTAAGACCTCTAAGCGGTGCATTGCATTCAATTCCTTGTTGTTCAAACCAAACCTTCCAGCCGGGGTAGTCGGGTAATGAATCAACCATGCCTTGGTCGTGTAGTAAATTACACTGCTGTAGATTGATCGCATCAGCAATGTTATGCCTTGCCAAATATTCTGGGCTGCACACAGGAATTAAATATTCATCACTAAGTTTTTCAACCTGATATTCGGGATAGTTACCATCGCCATAACGAATCGCAATATCAATTTCCTCTTGCTCTAACGACAAGCGTCGCGTGCTCGTGCCCATTAATAAGTCAATTTCAGGATGTGCTAACTGAAAGTCTGCCAAGCGTGGCAATAACCACCGGCCCGCAAAAGAAGGGGATGTATTAATGCGCAGTTTATTGTCCTGTGAATTATTCTTCGCTCGATTCACCGCGTGATGAATGCCATTAAAACCTTCGACCAGAGCGGGCAATAATTGTTGCCCTAATTGAGTCAGCTTCACTTTACGGGTTTCACGAATAAAAAGATCAGCACCCAAGTAAGCTTCTAAATCTTTAATCTGATGACTCACAGCCGCAGGCGTTACGTTTAAGGCTTCGGCTGCTTGTTTGAAACTGAGTCGTTGGCCAGCCTTCTCAAAACATTGCAGAGCGTTCAATAGCTGAATCTTGGCCATAAGCATCCATATGAATCATCGAGGTGAAGGATTATTGTAAATAAGTTCAATTTCAATAGATTACTATTTCTAATCTATTGGCTAAATAATAGTCGTTTGTAGATGCTAGTGAAAGGGCTTTAAATGAATTTAAGGATTTATTGCTAGGTTTTATAGTTAAGAAAATCTATTCATTAATGCCGTCATTCATTTATCGCATCGAGGTATTTATGCCAACATTACAGGCTCAATCACAGACTAGCTCTCATTCGAAGGGGACCACGAAAGCCGCAGCACGACCGGGTGCAGGCATTAACAAGGTGAAGTCCCTATTCATCGGTGCCTACATGCCCTTTGCGATGTCTAGCGCGGGTTATGCAGGCTACATGATCGCTCAAGGGCATACGATGTGGCTTAGCGTTCTACTCACCACCTTACCCATTACTTTGTTTTTAATGGCCGCAATGGCGCTTAAATCGTTTGCTCGCACAAGCAAACACCTACCTGTGATTAGTTTATTGGGTGCATCGGGAATTGGGTATGCAGAATGGTTGTTGATAAACGAGCAGGCTCCAGCTCTGCTATTAGTTTGGAGTATTGCAGCCTTCGTTTTGTTTCAAATGTATAACTACTGGTATTCATCATTAGGTCGCAGCATCAGCAATAACATATCAGTAGGGCATAAGCTGCCTGATTTTAATCTAACCGATATTGCTGGCGAAACTGTAAACAGCAGCAGCTTTCAAGGTAAGCAAACTCTGTTTATGTTTTACCGTGGTAACTGGTGCCCATTATGTATGGCACAAATAAAAGAAGTCGCTAAGCATTATCAACAGATCGCTAAAGGCGGTACAGAGATTGTTTTAATCAGCCCGCAACCTCATAGCAATACCCAAAGCATTGCGAAAAAGTTTGATGTGCCGTTTAACTTCATGACCGACACCAATAATGCCGCCGCACAAATACTTAACATCGCGATGGCGAATGGCTTACCCGCAGGAATGGAAATGTTGGGCTACGACAGCGATACGGTTTACCCAACGGTTATAATTACCGATACAAAAGGTATGATTAGATTTGTCGATCAAACCGATAACTACCGTATCCGTCCAGAGCCAAAAACTTTTATGCCGTACTTAATGGCGGGTAATTAGTTGTGACGGGGTTAGCTATTTTTATTGCAGGATTGATCTTCGTTGCGGGGGTGATAACTGCTTTGACTTTTCGTTGGTTGAAGCAAACAGTAACAGAGTATTTTGCCCCCGGTGTCTTTGGTAATTGGTAATTAAAAATCTCCGGTGCAATCATTACTCTAACGATGTAGCTTGGAAGCAGCAAAATGGTCAGCATTTTCTTAATACTTAATTAATGGCTAAAGAGCATAGAAGTACCATGCTTCCGCAGAAGACGTGGCAGCAACGCTACTTCTATTTAATGATCAAACCCAAGTGATAAACCGAAGTAATAAAGCTAAGTAATCAATGATCATATTTGACGCGATGACCATTGATTGTAAAAGCTGAATGCATATACTAAACGCCAGCAATTTTTCTAGTTAATCTCAATGTTGAGAGAAGAAATCATGGTTAATATCCTAGTAACTCTAGACGTTAAAGACTTCTCTTTATTAGCGGCTTTCGAAAGTAAAGCCGTTGAAATTATGCGTTCCCATGGCGGATGCATCATTAGAGCTTTCGAGACTAAAAGAAATGACGATAACTCTGG
Source organism: Oleispira sp. (assembly GCA_036960605.1). GTDB lineage: Bacteria > Pseudomonadota > Gammaproteobacteria > Pseudomonadales > Oceanobacteraceae > Oleispira. The sequence goes on from JBALXI010000018.1 coordinate 59,807, forward strand.
GCAGGAAATTCACTTGTTAGAATTCCCAAACATGGCTGCATTCGATGAGTATCGATCTAGCTCATTACTATTGGAATATGCTGAGCTTAGAAGTAAAGCAATAGGCGCAACGACAGTCGTTATCTCTAGTGAGCAGAAAGAATATTCTTGAGCTAAAATCCTCGTGGCAAGTAAAACTAAAAAATGCACCAATAAAGGCTATGAAGTAGTAATGGAAAAAGTTCTTATAAGTGCCTGCCTGCTAGGTAAGCGAGTCCGCTATGACGGTAATGCGTTATCGGTCACTGCAACAATCCTAGATCAGTGGATAGCGTCAGGGCGAGTCATTTCAATGTGCCCCGAAGTCGATGCAGGCATGAGCATCCCTAGGGCGCCGGCAGAAATATCAGCAGGAGACGGCTACGGTGTTTGGGCGGGTACAGCGCGAGTCGTTGAAAATACAGAAGTAGAGGTGACTGATTATTTCAAAAAAGGCGCACAAATGGCTTTGGCGTTATGCAGGAAATACAATATTACAGTCGCGGTATTGACCGAGAATAGCCCTTCATGTGGAAGCTCGATGATCTACGATGGCAGTTTTTCAAGTAACAAAATTGATGGGGTTGGCGTGACGACGGCTCTACTCAAAAAGAACGGCATTAAAGTTTTTAGCCAGCATGATATTGAACGTGCTAACCAAGCACTGCATAAGATAAGCCGCTAAGTAGCGATTAGTTATAATTATCCAAACGAATACACCGCCATGAAAATAAGGCATTTCTACAATCTAACCAAAGCACTTAGGGTTCATTCATCGTTTTAGAATTAAGGATGAACTATGAACAAAGTAGCGGAAGGATTTGAGCCCCTATTTAGAAGCAGCCCTTACTTAGATTTATTAGGCCCAATCTATAATAAGAAAACAGAAACAGGATTATTAATTGGGCTTAGGGCTGAGAAGAAACACTGCAATGCCAGAGATCTAGTACATGGCGGTGTGCTTAGCAGCCTTGCAGACATCGCACTGGGCTACAATGCAGCGTTTCAAGGCAAAGAACCTGTGCCCATGGTCACCGCAAGTCTCAATATAGATTATGTCGGATCGGTAAAGCTCGGCGACTGGATAGAAATATCAGCCGATGTGCAAAAGGTCGGTAGAAACATGGCCTTTGCAAACTGCTATTTCTTCGTTGATTCAGCGCGCATCGCCAGAGCCAGTGCTGTATTTAATGTTATTAACTAAGGTTCGAGGAACGTTTTCCGAACAGTGTTATCCAATAAAATATCATTGCCAATATTCCTGCGGGAGTTTACTCTTGCATGTTTAATGAACAGTGCTTTAGCAGTATAGAGCAAGCACCGCATGAACATACGCTAGGGTAAGCATGAACTTAAAAACATCATTAAACAGTATTGTACTGGCCGCATGCTTAGCAGCCTCATTAACGGCTTGTGGCGGTAGTTCGAGCAGCTCACCAACACCAGAGCCGCCAATAGTCGTCGATCCAATTGAAGAGGTGCCTACCAATACGATCAGCCACGCCTATTTTCGTGACCAAGACAGCGCCAGCGGTAAACTCGGTGGCAGCATCACATTAGAAGTGAGTGCCGCAGAAGCGACCCAGCCCTTTAAAACAGAATCTATCTGGATCTATTGGGCAGACGCCAACGGTAACAAGCTGGAGGGTACAGCAAGCAGAGCCTGGCTTAAAACAGAGAGCTTCAAATCAGAATCAGATTCTACCTTCAACATTGTGATACCCACGGGCACCCGCATTCCAGAAAACACTCAAAGCAGCTCTCAAGCCCTAATACTGTATCCACATAATGGCTATGGCGAAGCAGAGAAAGGCACCTTAATAAAATTCCACGACTTCATCGGTAATACCCAGCTTTCTGGCCCAGGTGGCAACGAATACTTCCCTTGGTATTACGGCCAGCCACCAGCTAGCGATGTTGAACCTGCAGAATTCACCGTATTACGTGACAAAATATCCGTCCACCGCAGTGATAGTGGCCGCTGCATCTTCGATAATGGCTTAGTGGGTATCATTGATATGGCCTATGCCGTTGACGAAGCTTGGGTAGCGGGCAAGGGGAGTGGCCCAAATGCACAAGCCAACGACGCTAATGACAGCCTATTTCCGATCTACGAGTATCCGTGTGCAGAAGCCCCAATCAATACTCACCGTTGGGTAGGGGACCGTGCGGCTGATACAGAAGATGGGATTGAATATGTATGGACGTATTCAACCATTAACGACGCCATGTTTTACGGAACAATCGTCTACGATACCTTTGTTAAATACCTTGGCGAGCCACCACTCGATGAAAAATTACGCATTCGTTTACATTATGAAAATAGAGGCTCAACGACAGGGTATTGGGATGGCGCTTACGCAACGTTTGGTGATGGTTATTTCCGTCAATATTCAGCAGCATCACTCGACTCTATTGGCCATGAAATTGGCCACGGAGTATTGAACCGCATAATGGGCGTCGACTTTTTTCAAGCCAGCTCGACTGAAGGGATGAGTAAAGGATTTAGAACGGTGCATGAAGCCTTTGGCGACATCTCAGGTGTTATGGCTTGGTACGAATATGGCCTGCTCAAAGGCGAGGATCAAAGTGGAAGTATCGGTGCAGACGATTATTGGATACACGGTGAAGAAAATACCGGCGGAGTTATTGGCAGAATACGCAGGCTGAATCAAATTGTGACAGAGTATGAGGCGATTGAAACCATGCTGGATTACGACGACACAAATCCAAATTATTATTTAAGCATTGGTATGTTCACCTACCCGTTTTATCTATTACAGGAAAAATGGGGAATGGAAGAGGCTTATAGCTTATACATAGCCGCCGCTAGAAATTGTTGGGCCTCAACCATGAACCATACCCAGCTCGCGCAGTGCCTAAAGCAACAAGCCGCACTTATCTCTGCTGAAAAAGAAGCCGACGTCGTAACGGCGTTTAAAGTAGTAAAAATTAAACTCTTCGACGAAGGTGTGCTGAGTCATTACCAATTTGAAAAATCAAAACTACGCACACAATTCACCGACGATAGTCGCAGCACAAGCCAAGTGTCTAAATGGTTGTGGGATTTTGGTGATGGTGAAACATCAACTGAAAAGAATCCACAACATACCTATGCCAGCTCTGGAAACTACTCGGTAAAATTAACCACAGAAGATACTGGAGGTTATAAAGATGACTTCACTCGCAAAGTTTCAGTCACCGATCAGTATTGCAAAATCACTGCAGGCTATGCACCCAGCAATGACATAGGCGAAGCGATAATAAACGCAACCGATCTGAATTTTAATGCGGATGAATGGGATTACAGCGCCACACCCATTTCCCTCTCGGGTCCAAATAATAGAACGTTGAACTTAGATATTACAGGTGCAAGTAATACCGCCATTGACGAAACAACCGAGTGGAATGTTTGGTTAGACATAAACGACGACGGTTTTTATACAGCTGACGAAATAGTAGAAACAACAACGGTCGCGATAGGCCAGCCCTATGGCGTGAATACCAGTATTGATTTATCTGCGTTTATTGCAGCAGCCAATGAGACAGCAGGGGAAGGCCAGCCTTCGATCGAGAGATACATGCGAATAATCGGTGAGCATACTATGGTCGGCGCGTGTTCTTCCGCAGTGGGCGAAGCGTTTGATGTAAGAATAACTTGGCAGTGATTAGTTGGATGAAAATACTGATTACGCTGGGTTTTATCAGTCTATTCTAATGCTGAGTATTATTTTTTATAATTGATTAACGGAGTGAGCATGTCCCAAGATCTAGAGAAGAATAAACAAAATGCAGTCGCTTTCTATCGCATGGCTTACCTAGGTGAGCCAGCAAAAGCGGTAGAACAATATGTCGGCGATGATTACAAACAGCACAACCCCGCAGTCGGTGATGGCAAACAGCCATTCATTGATTACTTCGACGAAATGCATCGCGACTACGCTGATAAAAGTATTGAGTTTGTAAGAGTCATTGCAGAAGGAGACCTCGTATCTTTGCACACTCATCAAACGTGGCCAGATAACGATGAATACGTGACCATGGATTTCTTTCGCTTTGATAAAAATGGAAAAATTGTAGAACACTGGGATGCCATTCAGCAGATCCCCCTAGAATCAAAAAATGGCAATACCTTGTATTAATAGAGGGGCCATCGTGACGTTTATCCAAACGAATGTTAATCGCAGAAGGAAATTAATATGAGCAGTTCACTCATCGGTGGTGTGGTTGTAGTATTTATTGTTATCTTTATAGCGATCGTCGCTTCTAAGCGATAACCATTGCAGAATATTAGTCTGTAAATTACAAGGAGTTATACACAGCATGGAAAAATTATTTAATGGGCTGCAAAAATACGCAACAGGAAAGCTCGTAAGCGTATTATTTGTATTAACGCAGATTGTCTATCTATCAATGATTGCTTACTCCATTCCTGCAGTGACTGCATTTGCCCCAGAGCTTCCCCTATTTGATATGTCTCCAACAGGCTATACATTCGCATACGCCAATGAACTATTAAGCACTCTCGGTGCAGAAGGTCGTCATTTATATCTAACGACTCAACTGCCATTAGATTGCATTTACCCAGGCTTATTTAGTCTCTCCTATTCGTTATTACTGATTTGGCTATTTAGAAAAACATTTAAAGCAGACTCTAAGGTTTACTATGTTGCAGTCGTACCTTTTTTAGGGGGAATTTTTGATTACATAGAAAATCTCTTTATTATAAAAATGATAAATTCATTTCCTAATCTGCAAGCAGAGACCGTTGAGATGGCCAATGCATTCACCATTTTAAAAAGCAGTTTTGTTACTATTTTCTTTGTTTTGTTGCTGGTAGGGTTTGCATTGCTACTTAAACAAAAATTATCCGCTCGGACACAGAGCTAGTAACTAGCTCTGTGTAGAGGCCTACAAAGATGACTTTAGCCGTAAAATGTCGGTAACCGAAGAATACTCAGAACTAAGGAATACACATGGAAACGAATGCAGCTGTTGAAGAGCAAGAAAAAAAACAAGAAGAACAAAACGAAAAGAAGCGAGGATTTTTGTTAACTTTTTACCTAGTTTTAATGTTTGTCGTTAATCCACTGACCGCATTTACCTATTTTACTAATCCCGAATTGGTACTTCAGGCATCCCCAGAGCTGACAGTTGGGATACTCTACTTTCTGGGCGTTATCTCCATTGTAAACGTGGCAATAGCCGCTGGCGTATGGGTATGGAAGAAGTGGGCTGTATATGGATTTTTCGGTATTGCGGCGATCGCACTCGGTATCAACTTATACATCGGAATTGGCATCATGCCTTCCTTAATAGGGTTAATAGGTCCAGTCATTATCTACTTCACAGCGAAGAGCCGCTGGGAACATTTCTCCTAAAAAGACTCAGTCAATAATCTATTGTCTGATCTTGGTTTTGGGTATTACTCTATGTGCGTTATTCACCTGGATTAATACCTACTCATCAACCGCCGCCAGTATCTTATCCACAAACCATTGCGTCGCTCGCCCAGTATTAGTACTGCGCCAAGCACAATATTGTTGCGTGATAGGCGCGTCTTTCTCAATCTCCAATACCACCAGTTCACCGCTGTCTAGTAGTGACTCAATTTTGTGCTTAGGTAAAAAACCGACTCCGATTCCCTGCAATTGTGCCTGAATTTTTTGCTCCATATTCGCAACTCTTAACATGGACCTAGCGCCTAAACTTCTATGCGCACGAATAGGCGATTGCGTCGCGGAGTCACGTATCACTATCGATACATACGGCTCAATGTCTTGCTCGGTTAAAGGCTGAGGCAGGGCGGTTAACGGATGCGCTTTAGCTACCACAAAAAGCCATTGGCTATTAAGAATACTTTCAAACTGAATACCTTGAATCGCACTGACAGGGGGCGGGCCACCAATAGTAATATCAGCTCGCTGCTCAATAATAGCCTCTAGCGTTCCCCCCATAACCTCTTCACTAATACTAACTTGCACGCCGCTATTAAGCTTTTGAAACTCGGCCAATATGGGATAGAAGCGTTGAATATCCCATACCGTATCAATAGCAATATTCAGTTCAGCTTCCCAGCCACTATTAACTTGGTGGGCGCTGTTCACCACATCTTGGGCAGCGACTAATAACTGTCGGCCTTGATCTAACAAAACCTTCCCGGCAGGGGTTAATACTGAACGGCGGCCAGCGCGTTTGAAGATGGCAAAGCCTAAATCCTCTTCTAGCTTCTGCACGGTATAGGTCACCGTAGAAGGCACCCGAAACAAAGTCTGCGCTGCGCTGGCGAAGCTGCCCTTGCGGTCGATGGCATCTAATACTGTTAAGGCGTCTAGAGTCAGTTTCATGTTGCTCCGTGCATTCATTCTTTAATGGCTTTACTAACTGTTCAGTATTTTCGAACTAATAGATCAATATTACTCGATTTTTTAATTATATGTACTACCTATAATAGCTTTAACAGTTTGAACAGATCGAACAAAGAGCTAAATAACTAATCGAATAAACCGCCAATTGAGGCAAAGGACATACATATGAACATATTATCTCGCGACAACTTACCTCGTGGTGGATTTGCCGGAATAGAAGAAACTCGCTTAGTGAAAGATGCGCAAATAGGTGGCAAGACTGATACTTGGGATGGCTTAGGTAGCTTTGTCTATTTGGCCGATGCTCGCTATGTTCCTTTCGGCGAGTCGGGCATGCATCCTCATCTTGAAGTCGACGTCATCACCATCATGCTAGAGGGCCGCCTTACTCATGAAGGTTCAATGGAACACGGTCAATCTATGGTGGCCAATCAGGCACAAGTTCAACGAGCGGGTGGTGAAGGCTTTGATCATAATGAAATTAACCCCGACGAAGGCCGTACCCGTTTATTACAAGTATGGGCATTACCAGAAACAGCTGGCAGCAACGCCGCTTATAAAATTTACGATACCAACGATGGTCAGCTACACCGCATTTATGGCGGCAACCCAGAACAAACAAAAAGCTTTGATAGCCATACCGTAATCGATACCGGCTTGGTGTATAAAAATTTCGAAGTAAAGCGCACAGGCGAAACTCTGGTCTACGTGGTTAACGGAGAAGCCATAGTGAATGGGCAATTGGTTAAAGATGGCGACTTAATACGTGCCGATGTCATAGACCTTAAAGTGATTAGCAAAGATGCCCACTTAACGCTGATTAGCCTTGAATAAAATCCAACAAAAGGTCGGTAGAAGCATGGGCTTTCTACCGCCTCCTTGCGTTCTTCATCTACACGGCTGCAGCTACAACTCAGCAATCAACTCATCAGCAGTTGCAACATTCGCATAAGCAAAACTCAGCCCCGCCATAAACGCCGCCTGAACCTGAGCAGCAGGCACCATCACCCCATCAAATTCCACATCCAGCGTCGCACACGCATCATGGGCTACGGCACACTCATAACCAAGGTCTGATGCTGCACGTGTTACTGCATCAACACACATATGCGTCATCGCGCCAACGATCACTAGCTTGGTAATACCCGCGTCATCCAATACCTTTTGAAGATCGGTATCGCGGAAGCTATTAATCTGATGTTTCAAAATCACCGATTCACTGTCTTGCGCAGCAACCGACGAATGAATCTTAGCGCCATCAGAACCCGGCAAAAAGAACGGCGCCTCATCGGTAGGAAATTCATGGCGCACATGCACAACCGGTAACTCTTGCTGACGGAACTTAACCAGCAACTTAGCCCCTTGCTCGGCCGCCGCTTCTGTACCGACTAACGGATTCTTAGCGCCGCTATACGTTGGAAAATAATCGTTTTGAAAATCGATTAATAAAAGCGCGGTATTGTTAGTCGTCTTAGTGTTTGTAATCGTCATCTTTTTTACCTTTTATTTTAGTGCTTGATCGTTGTCGTAAAAGTGTGTGTAGCGGTTTGTGACCGTGAAGCTATTATTGCCAATCACAGCGCAATGCACTAAAGTCAAAACGGGCATAAAACAGGCAAAATCGGTCAATCGTGCTAATTGTTAAAAAAGTAGAGATAAAGGGGGGGAAGAAGCATGAAAGTACAAATAGTTAACTACCCAGGCGCCATGCAAACCGCAACGCAGGGCTTGTATGAAATGTTTCTACTCGCCAATCGCTTTGCAGAAGAGCACGATTTAAAAGAACGCTTCGATGTGGAAATAATAGAAGTCGCAGAACTCACGAACACCAAAATAGAAAGTGTAAAGCGTAAAAATAACATCGTCATCTTGCCGCCCAATATCGTCGACGAATATTATCTCTCCCCCGAAGAAGAACTTAACCAGTGGATCGTAAAACAACATAAGCAAGGCGCAGTAATCTGTGCGGTCTGTGCAGGCACCTTCATATTAGCCAAGACCGGATTACTCAATAATCGCCCAGCCACAACGCACTGGGGATTATCAAATCAACTACAAACGTTATTCACCGAGGTAAAGGTCAACAGCGAAAAAATAATCATCAACGACGGTGACCTGATAACGGCGGGTGGCTTAATGTCTTGGATGGATTTAGGTCTAGAGCTGGTGGCGCAGTTTTTAAACCCCGCAGTCATGCGCCAATTAGGAAAGTTCTTAATTATCGATACCGCACCGCGAGAACAGCGCTATTACCAATGCTTCAACCCAAGGTTTGACCATGGCGACGATGTCATCCATAAAATACAAACCCACCTACACGCCAAATACCATACCCGCCTAACCGTTGCGTCTCTGGCAAATAAAAGCCACCTATCGGAACGCACCTTTGCTCGCCACTTTATACAAGCGACAGGGTTTAAAGCAAATGAATACCTACAGCGACTTAGAATTCAAAAAGCCTGTGAGTTATTAGAATCAACCAAAAAAACGTTTGAAGTAATTGCTTATGACGTGGGCTATGAAGACGTGAGCGCGTGCCGTAAATCATTTGTTAAAATAATGGGCTTAACGCCGAAAGAATTTCGACGTCGATTTGTGTAAACTCATGCTCTGGATATAAAAGCACCTGATTATCAAAGAAAAGTGAATTCATCATGGCAATCGTTGACGACAAATTAATACAAGCCTTTGAAACCTCAGAGAGCTTTTATGAATGGCTAAGGCTAAACCACAAAACAGAAACCGAGCTGTGGCTGAAACTCTATAAAAAGGGATCAGGCATACAATCAATCGATTGGAACGACGCCGTTAAAGTAGCCTTATGCTGGGGCTGGATAGATGGCATTAAAAAATCAGTCGATAGTGAATGTTATGTTCAGCGAGTGACCCCACGGCGTGCCAAGAGCATCTGGTCGAAACGTAATACCGAGCACGTAGAAGCCTTGATCGAGCAAGGGCTGATGCAACCCGCAGGACTTACCCTTGTGGAGGCAGCCAAAGCCGATGGGCGCTGGCAAGCGGCGTATTCAACGTCTGACGGCCTAGTGATGCCAGAAGACTTTCTGGCCGCTGTCGAGTCCAGCTCAGTAAATAATTCAAATGATAAAAGAAGTACAAAAGATTTTTTTTCCACCCTCAGTAAGAGCAGCCGTAATATCATTGTGCATGGCTTACAATCGGCTAAAAAAGAAGAGACCCGTAAAAAACGCTTCGATAAATTTCTGGCGATGCTAGATGACAATATAAAGCCTAAATAAGTATAAAACCTAAATAGAATAGAGAATGTAAATTAGTGATGTTTACTTAGGCCTGCATAATCAGGCCGTTAAAGGCTTGGCCCATCTCACCTATTTAATGTCCCTTGTGGCAATAAACAAACAGTTATAACTGTGTATCCTACTTTCCTTATTACTTCATAATTCTGAGATAGCGATATGCTCTCCAAATCTGAACCTTTGCGCAGTTCATTAAATGATCAGTCTTATCCTATTAGTGTGACTCTTTTTGCTTTTGATCATGCCCTTGCATCGACGATTACCGGGGTATTGGATTTACTGAGTATGGTCGGGGTCGCATGGAATAATATTCATGGCTTACCGGCTACCCCATTATTTGATGTGAAAATAGTGAGCCTAGACGGTAAATCTGTACGTTGCAGGAATGGCATTACTTTGAATGTAGAGTGTGCGCTTGCGGATATTGATAATACCGATTTATTATTGGTGCCGAGTATTGGTGGCGATATGGAGCAAGTACTGCACGATAATCGGGCGGTATTACCCTTGCTTCGTTATCATCATCAACGTGGAGTCGAAATTGCCGGCAATTGCAGCGGTACTTTCTTTTTGGCAGAAGCGGGTTTACTCGATGGCAAAATCGCGACGACCTATTGGGGATATAAAGATTTATTTCAGCAACGCTATCCTAACGTAAATCTTAAATCTGAGCAGTTGATTACAGAAGCCGGTGCCATTTATTGCTCGGGCGGAGGTATGGCTTGGTTAGATTTAACCTTGCTTATGATTGAGCGTTTCTGTGGTCATGAAGTCGCTCGGGAAACGGCTAGAGCCTATGTCATCGATATTGATCGTAATAATCCTTCGGCATCTTACAGTACGGTTCGAGGTAAAAAATATCATCAAGATGTTGATATTTTGTCGATTCAAGACTGGATGGAGAATAATTTTCAAGGGGATGTTAATCAAGTAGGGTTAGCCGAGCAGTGTAATCTGACGTTAAGAACCTTTAAACGTCGATTCAAGTGTGCCACTGGGGATACGCCATTACATTATTTGCAATCATTGCGCATTGAAGCGGCTAAGAAATTACTGGTTACCTCGTTAATGGCGATTGAGGATGTGACGTATGAAGTCGGTTATGAAGATTTAAGCTCATTCTCTAAGTTATTTAAAAAACATGCAGGCGTCACCCCCGCTATTTATCGTAATAAATTTAAGCGGGGGCGGCTGGCGGGTTAAAAAACTCGTTGAGTTTCTATCGGTACCAGTTTCTGACTTTTCTTCTGGCGTAATTTCTTACTCCATGGGGCCAGTTCTTGATAAACGAAATCATGTTTTTTATAGCCTTCAATTTCTGAGAATAAACCCATCTTAGAATCTTTCTTGAAGTGATCCCCGTGAATAAACGTACCGTGAATAATATCAAAGAAATTGGTCATCAGACCAAAGTTCGAATTGGCTTCGGCTGGGTTTTGAGAGTGATGAAAGCGATGATTTGGCGCCGCACTGAATATATAATTCAGGAACCCTAAACGAAAGTCTGCATTGATATGCTGATAAGGCGCTAATAGCATAAAGATACTGAAGCGTAATATGAGAAACTCTTTACTCACCCCCAGTATGTACATTGGAGTATAGACTAATGCGAATGCCACCAGATAACTCATAAAATTATTGCGAAAGTTATTAAGCCAATAAATGGAAGACGGTGAGTGGTGGGTTGCGTGTCCGCGCCATAAAAAATTGTTCACATGAACTAATCGATGAGCCCAATAGCCGAAAAATTCCATCAGGAAAAAGGCGATAATGGCCTCTTGATAGAGCGGTAAAGTCGAAAGCCCTAAGCCATCTTCGTAGCCGAACGATTCCAATACCATTCTAACAATAGTCACATGAAAAAAGGATATCGCAGGTATCACTAAAAAGTTATTGAACAAATAGAAAGTAGCGTCTGTTTTGAATTCTCCTTTCTCAAATTTATGGCCTGTTCTATAAGGAATTAGCTTCTCAAAGAAGGTGCAGAATACGATTGCGATTACTCGGAGAAGAATAAGATAAAGAAACAACGATAGATCGGTTTCCATCGTATTCAATCCGAAAATAATGCCAATAAAAATAGTCAGTGATAACGGGAAGCCCACTACCGACAGTGTTCTATAGCTGATGCTTTCTTTCGCTAACATTAGCGGCTCCTTTTTATTAAATTTTTAAGTGATTTACCGATACCAACCATCAGGCTGGTTAAATTAAGTTCTATCCACACCAATAGTGCGTTGCCTTTCATATAATCTGGATTGCAGTTCAAATAAAACTGGGCGTGAGGATCATCTTCTATTCGCTTTAAGGCCCGCGCACTGAGTGCTCTTCGAGGCGTCACTTGAGATTTCACCAAGTATTTTTCTTGATCGTTAAAAGTAAGTCCCCGCACTTTTGCGCCTGCCATTAATAATGCATTGATCTTATCGGGCATGGGCTTTAACGATGGATAGAAACTGTGTGAATTAGCCGCTACTGCAGAATAGACCACGGGGTTGGAGGCTAATAACATATAGCTGATGGGAGTATTCCAATTGAATGTTTTGAAACGAATAAATTCAGATAACCCGTATAAAGCAGCCAGGCTGCCGAAACTATACCCTGATTTGAAATAGGCCCCGGCACAAAAAATTGCTTGGTTGCCGTATTTTTCTAATTTAAAATTTAGGATGGTGACGTTAATAAAGCCAATGATCTCGTCGTATTCACCATAAAATAAACAGAGACGAATATCTTGTTTTTGTAAGAAAGTTTGGCAAAATTCAGTGTAATTTAAATCTTCAGAGTGCTCGTGATATATGTCGAAAACCTGCTTGCTCAGTTGATCCCTTCTGTCCACCGATAACGTGGCGAGTTTCACAATGTTTATTTTCTTTAACGACTTACTCGTCCGCCTCATAATCGTTGAACTTATTTTCATTAGCATGTTTAAATCCATTTTCGCAAAGCAGTAAAAATAAAGACGTAAGATTACATCGTTGAAATAATATTATTATCGGCATAAATGACATAAAAACGGTGAGATGGGCCAAACAGACAATAAATATTTATTTACTTTATTTTTATAGTTTTCTCGGTTTATGGTGTTGGCTTTTATAGTCATTAGCCAAAACGCAACCTTAAAGGAAAATTACATGCAGCCTAGTATTGAAGAGGATATTGCCATTATTGGTGCTGGAATGGCGGGCCTGCATATGGCTTTGAGCTTAAAGGATAGGGGTTATAAAAATGTCACAATTTATGAGGCGGCTGATCGAGTAGGAGGAAAGTGTTATACCAAGATCGTTGAGGGCTGTGCCATTGATTTTGGTGCCGGTATTATTCCTGGTGAGTCTAGCGTAGTCGCTTTGTGCGAGCGTTTTAATATTGAATTGATACCGACTGAGCTATATGGCAACTACGTTAGCTCAGGAGCTGTTAGAAAAGCAGGGCTTAAGCTGACAATGGCGCTCAAGTTTCTGGATAAAATACAGATGGGCAAGCTGCGTAAATTGATCGATAAGTTTAATGTTCCAGATCCTCTGCTTGATGTTAATGATAAACGTTGGCAAGAATTGTCTTTGCCATTGTCTTTAGTATTACAACGAGAAGGACTGAATCTAGCCGCGGGCTTTTGTAATCGAATCTTATACACATACGGTTATGGCACGGCAGATGAAATTCCTGCTTATTATGGCTTTGAATTCTTTCGCCTTTGGTTAGATGCGTTTATCGGGCAAAAGCTTTATGTTGCGAAGAGGGGTTATCAGGCATTGCCATTAGCGATGGCTGAGAAAGGGGGGTTGAATATAAAGCTAAGTAAAAAAGTGAGCGATATTCAGCATAACGGCAATAAAGTTAGCTGCAGGTTTACTGATGGCTCGGTGGTTGAGACTGATTTTTTGATTAACTCAATGCCGCATGGGGTACTTAATCGGGCTTCGCCTTTTGCAGGTATCAACGAGTTTGATTATGAGGTTGGCCTGATCGAAAAACAGACGTCTGCTTTTATTTCTGAGCACCTCACTGAATCTCGACCTGGCCATGTTAATTTTCTGGTTTCGCAACCGCAGGCACGAGAAGAGAGCAGTAAAATAAAGAGGAAAACAAAGGGTAAAATAAAGAGTAGTGACAGAAAGAACCGTGAATTGACCAGTTATTATTGCGCGCCTAACTTCACCATTAAAGATCATCATCTTTCTGCAGATGAATCAGCACAACTGATTAACCGCAGCCTGAACAATTATTATGATTTAAAGCAATTCCGCATACTGGATCGAATGAGGTGGTCTTATTTCCCGCAGCTTTCTCCTGAAGCGATCGCAGCAGGTGAATTGGCCCAGATATTTTGCCAGCAAGGCGAAGATAGAGTTTGGAATATTGGCTCGGCATGTAGCTTTGAGACGGTGGTGAATGTGATTGATTATAATCAAAAGATATTGAATAAATTCAATTTACCTTCTAATGACGCGTTAGCGCCAGCGCTTACGGCATAGCGATCTCATAAAAAAGGCCATACTTTTCAGCATGGCCTTTCAATCAGACAGATGACAAAAGAGATGACAAAAGAGATTACATATCTTCTTGAATAATCTTCTCGATATTACGCTCAGCCAAGGCCGAAATGGTTAACGCGGGGTTAACAGCACCCGTCGAACCATTAACCATCGCACCATCCATAACATACAAACCGTCATAACCGTGTACACGGCCATAAGCATCGGTTGCCTTACCCAAAACAACACCACCCAATGGGTGAGCGGTAAAGTTTGCTTGCACGTCGTCAATAATACCTGGTAAACCAGGAACACCTAAACTGGCATCGGCAATCTTAGTATTGATCGCACGTGTCGCTTCTATCGTTTCATCGTTGCCGTTTTTAGGCCATAACAAATCACACGAATCCGTATCAGCATTGTATTCAAACTTAGCGCGGTTTTTCGTATCGTATACCATACTCAACGAAGCAATAATGCCGGCATTAACAGGCATTTGAATCGCGTACCAGTTCTCCAGCGTAACTGGCATATTAAAAGACGTATCATGAATCTTACTCGCCGACGGTGACGCCTGAGTCAGACCCCAAGAAGGCGCCAGCGAACGAATAGCCGCGGCATCACCGTTCGTTCCCCAACCTTCACCCACATGTTCATTCAAGTTAGGCAAATCGCCACGCTCACGTGCACGCAGCAATAACTCAGTAGTACCAATAGACCCGGCTGCCATAAACAAACGACCACAGCTCAAGGTATAAGTATCAAGAATGGCACCCATCGGATCCATCTGTTCAACTTCAACCAGATAAATACCGTTAGCGTCTTGGCTAATGCCTTTAACCTGAGTACCGGAATACACCTTAGTAAAACCACTTTCTTCAGCGTATTTTAAATAGTTTTGCGTGACATCAAACTTAGCACCGTTGGCGTTACCGTGGTTACTTTCGCCCACAGTGGCAGAGCGGCGGTTCCAGAAGTAAGACTCTTTACGAATAACATCCCAGTTCCAAATACCATCGATCGGTTCTGGCGAATAACCTGCAGCACGTGCTTGATCATCCCAAACGCGAGAATGGCCCCAAGCTGACTTCTTATATAAATCATCGGGTATCGGGCTAAGGTTTAACATCTCTTTAACACGAGGATAAAAAGTGTCACGCATCTCTTCATAATCAACGTTATCGGCAAAGATCTCTTCAAAATATTTACGTTCTGGCTGAATCATCACGCCAGTAAATACTTTAGAACCACCGCCGACACAGGCACCGCGCCAAACAGAAATATGCTCGTAATCGGTAACGTCTAAAATCCCAGCAAACTTATCAAAGCTAAAGCTCAAACCGGTTAAATGTGTAATCTCGGTTCTATGCCAATACGCTCTGCCATCTGGTGCAAAATCACCTGAATGAATTTTTCGGCTATGATCTTGAGGCCAGCGAAGGCCACGCTCTAATACCGTTGTTTCAATGCCCGCTTGCGCTAAACGATACGCAGAAATTGCACCACCAAAACCAGAACCAATCACCAACGCAGGCGTATAAGCAGGAGGCTTAGTAACCGGGTCGAATACTTCAGGGATACAAGAACGGTATTTTTCTTCGGGAGTATGGGCAGAAGCTTTACTGCTGATAACAGGCAATGCAGTAGCAGCACTGGCGGCACCCGCAGCTTTAAGAAATGATCTACGTTTCATCTTTTTGAACCTTTTAATCCTTTAACTTCAACTCGACGGTGAGAACACATAAAGAATAAATAATATTATAATTTTATTAATATATCGTGACTTCAGAACTAGATAGAAAGTAGCTGTTTTTGTAATATTTTTTTCATAATATCTAAGTAAGATCAGCCTCGCTTTCAACAGACATAATCCGAATGTTTAGAGAAAGAAGGGCGTATTACATAAAATCAAGGCGCGCATATAATCAAAAATAGAATGTGAAAGCAAGATAATTAGAGTAATTACTCAGTTTGTTAGTTTTGTAAGAGATACAGCAGCGGGTGGAAACAGGTAATGGCTTAGCTCTCTATGGGATACCCTAGCTCAAGCCATTCAGGAAAGCCTGAATGGCTCACGCAGGTAATATTATTCAGCCCCATAATAGACAAACTGGTTAATGCGGTTTGCGATCTACGCCCAGAATGGCAATAAATATAAATATGATCAAAATCTTTCAGTGCTTGCAGGTGTTGTGATTCGGTCCCAAGAGGAATGTTTTGGCTACGAGGAACATGCCCTGCCAAGTACTCTTCAGCAGTGCGATTGTCGATGATTAATAGTTTGCTGGCTGGCTCTTCTAACGGTTGCTGCCAAACGTTATAAAGCGACCTCATCGAGAACGCTTCATGAATATAAGCATCTGGGCGAAAGTTAATACCGCATTGTGTATTGGCGGGAACCGCTTCATTAATTTTTTTAGGTAATGCTAAATTTAGATTCTGCATAATCTGCAAAAAATCATCGAGTGATTTATTTTTCCCAAGCCGAGGATTCCATTGTTTTTCTTCGGCAATCGTCGAACAGGTTTTGCCGTTATAATCATGCCCAGGATAGACGATGGTTTCATCCGGCAAAGTAAAAAGCTTTTGGATGATGCTATGGTATAAGTCTTTCGAGTCACCCTGTTGAAAATCAGTACGACCACAGCCCCTAATTAATAAGCAGTCACCGGTAAATACCTTTCCTTCCACATAAAAACTCATGCAGCCACTGGTATGCCCTGGTGTACTTATTGCTTTAATGCGGTGCTCGCCAATAATCAGTTCATCACCCTCTTTCACTTCTACATCGATTGATTCGATCGCCGCAGCTTTAGAATAAACAATTTCAGCCCCGGTTTTTTGTCGGATCGAGCCCGCCGAAGTAATATGGTCGGCATGCACATGGGTTTCAATACTATAAAGCAGCTCGATTCCCAATTCTGTAATGCATTGCAGATCACGCTCTAATTGATCTTTCACCGCATCAATAATCACACCTTCATGGGTTTTTCGGTCAACCAGCAGGTAAGTGTAAGTACAGCTGTCTCTATCAAACATTTGTTTTACAGATAAAGCATTTGGCATAGTGAGATACCCGAAATCATGAATGCATGCTTAAAGTATAGCTAGTGCTATAGTATTAGTAATAATGGCTACCTGTATTAAATCCCACGACTACATCGGCAATGCCCAGCTCTAAGGCCCAGGGAGGAACGAATTGAATGAATATCATCGTATCAATTATCGTCTTTGTGACTCCGCTTGCGTCTTAGTTATTAAAGAAAGTATTCACAGCTAACTAAGAACAAGTGGGGATAGTCGAATGGTCCGTCGAGTAAAAATAATCACTGAATCTAAAAACAGCAATCATTGCTGCCAACCTTTGGAGCCTGAAGGATCTCATATGTTTTCTTTGAGTAAGCTTCTGATCGATATTCAGCGTGACGTGAAGAATAAACTGATTGAGAATGCCAGTGTGAAAACTCCAAATACAACGACGCACACGCATCATGGGCCACCGCACACTCATAACCTAAATCAGCAGCCGCACGAGTAACCGCATCCCCCAAAACCTTTGCCCGACACTTTATACAAGCGACAGGGTTTAAAGCGAATGAATACCTGCAGCGCCTTAGAATCCAAAAAGCCTATGGCGTGGCTGCTAAGCATCAACATGTAACGTAGATTCTAAAGTTTACGCGCTGTCTTAGTACCTAGCTTTCCCCATAACCATACATAGTGTCATACCCCGGAATACGTTGCTCCCAGATGGGTGTCTCAATACCAATGAGTTCTTTTAGCGTCTCAATAAATAATCGAGACTTTAGCGGTAAATCCCTATGGGGATAAACAACGTAAAAAGTACCGTAATCAACCAAATCGAGATGCGTCATAATAGGAACGAGTTTACCCTCAAGTATTTCGTTCTCAATCATTTGTGCGGTCGCCACCGACAGCATGTTTCCTTCTTTTGCCGTATCGACCAGCATCTCCAGCTCGTTAACTTTATAAGTACCGTTAAGATGAATGTGTGCTTCTTTTCCATGGCTATCATGATATTTAATTTTATTGATCAACAAGCCTGCGGAAGAATAAATAACGGCGGGTAGCTGCTCTAGCTCTGCAATCGTTTTGGGCTCGCCATAGCGTTTTAGAAAATCAGGAGAGGCCACAATCAGTAAACGATTCCTCGCCAGTTTTCTTGCGATAAGGCTCGAATCTTTGGGTTCGCCAGAACGAAAGCCAAGATCAAAATTCTCAGCAACCATATCCGCCACTCGATCTTCCAAGCGAAGCTCAACTCGAATATCGGGATACTTGCGTTGAAAAGCCATCACCGCTTTCTGCACATAACGACGACCAAATTCGTTAACGCTGGTTATTCTCAAAGAGCCAATCGGTTCAGAGTGGTAATGCTGTGCACGCACTTCCGTTTCATTAAGCAGAGAACGTAAGCGCTGTGCTTGTCCTAGAACCTCAGTGCCGGCGGTCGTTAACGATAGCGACCTTGTGGTTCTGTTTAATAAGCGCACGCCTAGCTCGGTTTCGAGCTTACTGATCTGTTTTGAAATCACAGACCTATTCACCTGGCGTTGTTCAGAAGCCCCCACAAATGACCCAGACTCAACAACATCCAGCAGTAATAGCATTCGACCTGCAAAATCCATGGGGCTTCCTCGTATACATTGGTGCTTTTATAGCACCAATATAGTCCCGTAGAGGTTATTTTTCATCACTTATCTCGGGAGTATATTGGCTACTTCGATTCAATGCATACCGAGGATATATACGATGAGCAAACTTACAGTACAAACAACCGCAGGCATCGCCCATGTTGCTATCGATAACGCACCGATCAATCTATTAACCCTTGATCTAATCAACGAACTGGATGCGTATATTCTATCGTTGAAAGACGATCGGGATACCAAGGCCGTCGTCTTCAAATCCAGCGACAGTGCTTTCTTTTTAGCGCACCTCGATATCACACTCATCAACGGCACGGCGGGTGGTCAGGCAGGGAGTATTGAATTCAGCCACTTGATTAGTAATATCAAAGCGATGAAGCAGCTCTCTATCGCGGTGGTCGACGGCGTAGCGCGCGGTGGCGGTAATGAATTTGTGATGGCATGTGATTTGGCCTTTGGTACCGAAAACGCGGCATTCGCTCAGCCAGAAATATTCATCAACATACCGACAGGCGGACAGGGGGCGGTACAGTTTGCTCGCCGCATGGGCAAAAACAAAGCACTGCAAGCCTTGTTAACAGGGGTCGACTTCAGCGCAGAGCAAGCCGAGGCATTAAACATAATTACTCAGTATGTTCGTAAGGCAGACCTAGACAATGTACTAGAGCCATTGCTGGCGATAGTGGCCAACTTAGAAGTACGAGACATTGTTATGTACAAAGAGATTGTTGCGACCTCCATAAAGGATGAAGACGCGGGGGCAGAACTTGAACTGCGTTATTTCCTTGAGCGTGCCAAAGAAGAAAAAACCCAGACCATAATCACAAGCTACCTTAAGCATGGCGGGCAGACCGTGAGAGAAGCCGAAGATATTCAAGGGATCTTTGCGGATACGGCGCAGGAACTGGGCAGCTAGTAAACTTCTTAACTATCGATACCGCACTGCGAGAGCAGTGCTCTGTCTTAAGGTACTCGCCAAAGCTTCAATCACGCTTTTAATTCAAACCCACCTACATGCCAAATACCACATCGGCCCAAGCGCAGCGCAGTTAGCTAAAGCGAACGAATACCTACAGCGCCTTAGAATCCAGAAAGCCTGTGAGTTATTAGAATCAACAAAGAAGACCTTTGAAGTGATTGCCTATGACGTGGGTTATGAAGACGTGAGTGCGTGCCGTAAATCGTTTGTGAAGATTATTGGTTTAACGCCGAAGGAGTTTCGTAGGAGGTTTGTGTGAATTTATACAAGTAATGTTTCAGATTGATTACAGGCGTCGGTGAAGTGAGTAGGGGATAGAGCTGTTTAATAGTGACTTTATAGCCGCAAGAAACTTGAGTACGGTCAATTGACAGAAAAGACAGCACGTTATACTGTGTCGTTAATTTTAAAATAGTCATTAATAGAAGAGTTCACGTTTTCTAGGTTAAAAAACAGTAAAACTTAATGTTGCATAACTCACTGTTAATATACTTTCTCTAAATTTTCGTCAATTTCAAATATAAGGATATAAAATGAAACTGGTTTCTCTGAAAATCGATAATTTTCGAGCTATAAACGGTGAAGAAAATATAATCGAATTTAAAGATAATAATATTGTTTTTCTATTCGGAAAAAATAACATAGGAAAATCTAGTGTATTACACGCCTATAGGTATTTTACTTCACCTACTCAAAAGTCTTTAATTACTGATTTCAATGAGGAAGATGAAACTAAAGAAATAGTTATTGAAGCAACTTTTCTCAAGGAAGAGACTGATGTGGTTAATTTTTCAGAAAAAGGTTTAGACAAGTGGGTAGATCCTGATGGCTTGGTAAAATTTAGAAAAGTGTGGTCTGAAGTTGATAAAACAGCGACAAAAATGACTTACAGTATTGAAGAAAAAGGATTCATCGCAGGCGGTTTTGGTGGGTTGGAACCTATTCTCACAAATGCGACTCCTAATATTATTTATATTGAAGCAATGCCTAGCGTTAAGTCTTTAACTGACTGGCTTGAGAAAGAAATAAAAAATAAGCTACTTAAGAAACTAAAAGATAGTCATCAAGCAGAATATTGTAGCGCCCTAACTGCTATTAAATCACTACAAGAAAAGGTTGAAAATGAAGGGTACCTCAGCGAAATAAGCCAGAAAGCTAATCGATATTTTGGTGAGACTTTTCCTGACCTACAGTTAAATATTCAATCTACACCATATAAAGAAGCTGATTTAAGTAAAGCTTTCGAAAAAGATTTTAGTGTTACAATTGGAAATAAAAAAGACGAAGAAGTTAGATTGGTTGAGGCAGTAGAAGCAGCCGAAGAGTTAATTAGTGGTTCAGGATCATCTAAAGTTGACCGGAAGTTTGACCTGCATGGCCACGGGTTAATTAGACAAGCTATTATTAATATACTGTCTTTATTCAAAGATACTAAAGATGGTGAAAAGCATATTATTTTATTCGAAGAACCAGAGTTATATCTTCACCCCAGCAATAAAAGAAAATTTAGAAATACACTGTATCAAATTGCAGAGCAAGATGACTATCAAATAATTTGTGTCTCTCATGATCCTCAGTTAATTGACATGAGTAGAGAGCATACATCGTTAGCTCGATTTGTGAAGAAAGAAAATGGTGAAACAGTTATCTATCAAGCTGGGGACAATGTTTTTTCTAAAGATGAGGAAACAAAAGATAGAGTGTTAATGCTTAATCGGTTTAATCCCCATATATGTGAAACCTTTTTTTCTGATGAGGTTATTTTAGTCGAGGGTGATACAGAAGCAATTGTTCTTAGAGGACTGATTTATGAACATTACCCAAATAGTGACTTATTTGTATTAAACACAGGAACAAAAAATAATATTCCGTTTTTTATTGAGGTGCTAAGTCACTTCAGAATAAATCAGCACGTGATACACGATTCTGATGAAAGATACTTGTACACAAATGGTGAACGCAGATTGAAAAAAGATGGTGATCCAAAAGCTAATAGTGCGTGGACATTAAATTCTAAAATCTGGGGTGCGATGGAAACAGCAAAATCTACTGGAGCATCAGTTAAACGATACGTATCTGTGAGGAATTTTGAGCACAGTCACGATTACACTCATGATCCTGACAAAGGTAAACCATTATCAGCGTACGAGTTCGCTCAAACGTTAGATATTGATGATGAAGATAAGAGCATCGTTAATTTTTTAAAGCAGGTTGCTGGTGACAAAATATATGATACTGATTTTACTCAAGATTACCTTGAAGAGGTTGTTGAAGAGCCGTATTAAGGATTACTGATTGGTCAAATCGGTAGGGGGGTTAGCTAGACTTCCTCTTTTTTCTTTAATTATAATCAACTATTTACTGCCTTTAATTGAGGTATCAACACTAAACGGAGCCACCGAATGCCCGAAGAATTACCAGTTTATTCTATTGTAGCGATGGCAACAGTCACCGCTGCTCTTATCGCAGCCACGATTGCATTCGTAAACTTGACTTTAACAAAAGAATTAAAAACTTCAGAATTTAGGCAGACATGGATAAATAGTTTAAGAGAAGATCTTTCAATATTTTTTGCTTGTACTCGAGCCTTTGCTAGAGCTACTGAAGAACAATATATATTTGATGAGTCTAAATCAGAAGTGAATTCATTCAGAATTTCTTCTGATAAAATCAGCGATGTTAGATATCAAGTTGCTGAGGTATATTCTAGGATCACGCTAAAATTAAATTATAAAGAGCTAGAGCATGAAGAATTATTGCGATTAATGAAGGTAGCAATTGATAAGCAAAATGAAGCAATTGAAAATAAATTTGATAGTACTGAAACAATGAAGGCTATTGAAACGGCAACCAAGTACGCACGGCCTTTGATAAAGAAAGAATGGGATAGAGTGAAAGAAGGTGAACCTGCATTTAAGAATACCAGAAATGCTGCATTTGTAGGTATAGTTGTGCTCTGTTTAGCTGTTATTTTCTTTATCGCCTACGGTGTGTTTAAGTAAGTGATAACTCCTGGTAAACACTCAAGCGGAATAATATTATTGGTTAGATTTCGTTTAGATAAACATTATAAACAACAATTTTTGTTCACCTCAATGGGTGTTTAATCCTCTATCTATCATCAGACGAGTAGTAAGTATGTACAGTAAAGGAATTGTTATTCATTGGGATAATGCTGATGAATATGTCGAAATTGATTTCGATAATTTGTCTGCTATTCATTCAATTAAGAGTACTAAAGAATGGTGGCGTGAACATGATAGATTGGTTCATTACAATACGAAATCAGTGATAAAGAAAAATAAAAATAATACCATTACTATAAAGCTGACATATTTACATAGTGAAAATCCGCACTTCGAAGAAGATGAAGTATCTTGGGGGACATCAATATTTACTTTGGGAAAGGGTGAGTTGTCTGGAAAAACTCAATGGGATGATTTCAATGATCAGGAAAATTCTGGCGAATGCTCTTGGTATAAGATCGACAAACCTTTAATACAGATTAAAGAAAAAACAACATCAAAAGTAAAAAAACGAAATCAAGAAGAATTCAGACGTTTTTTGCTAGGTGATGACCAAAAATGTGTCATAACTGGTGAAGATACCAAGCAATCGTTAGAAGCAGCACATATTATTTCAGTAAAAAATGATGGAGTTGAGTGGCCAACTAATGGAATTATTCTAAGATCGGATATCCATAGGCTCTATGATGCCGGGAAGTTTAAAATTTCTAAAACCGGAAAAATCATAAAGATCAAAAAAAGTGAGTTGTCAGATTATTACGTAAAAGTGTTGTCCTCCGCAAAATTACCAGAAAAGACGCTAGATAGGATAAAGTCGGCCCTCGAAAAATCTGAAACCTTAGACTAACAAAAGTCATAGTCTTCCTCGTTTTTCTCGAGGGTTTAGACTTTGACAAAACGGACACCAAATTCGTCCTTAGATTGGGTGTCTAATTTTTACGTCAATAAATCAAGAGGATGTCGTCCAACTAGACCCTACCCATGGAACTCACCCAGCCCCACAACTGCATTAACAAATATATCCATTTGCACTTCAGGCGGATTCGCTTCAGGAATCAACAAGCCACGTTGCACGGCTTCACACTGGCCAATGCGTTCGTACCATGCAATTAATCTAGCGTGCTTTGTTCTCTTACCTGCCGCTAATGCCAACATTTCCCAAGTAGGATGAACAAACGCCATTCTCACCCAAGGGAAAAGGACGAGTTTGACAAAATTAACGATATGCTCGAATATCACTACCAAGGATAAACAACTCAATTAAACAATATAAATGAAATAATTTTTTGAGAGTAAGCATGGCAGAAAAACTCTATTTTTTCATTCTCGATAACTTTTGGAAGTAATAATGATTAACGACTCTATTATTGATTTTATTGGGCACTCAATTATGTCTAATGATCTAGTCGACCAATTGAAAAATCACGAGTTTTCTACAAGTTTGAAACCTATCTTGAATAAGTTTGGTGGGGCTGTTTATAGTGCAGAATCAATTAATGCCAATAAAGATATCGAGTTAGTTTTTTGGCAGAATGATAGATTTACTTCAAACTATGGAATTCCTTCATTTCTGCAAGATAGCATAAGTGATGAGATGGTTTTGGCTGGAGTGCATTACAATCTCGACTATCAAAATAATCGAAATATACTCTCAATTGAAATGCCTTTCTCTCTTCAAATACTGGATGATGAAAAGACTATAATTGAAAAGATTGGTTGTAAACCCTCTAGTCGAGACGTGTGTCCTTGGGGGAATGCGTGGTTTGTGTATTTTCAGGGCTTATTCTTAGTAGTTCGATTAAGTCACGATAATAAATTGATAGGCCTATCTGTGACTCGACAAGTCTCTGAGTACAGGAAGCAGGTTGAACTTAAACAAGAATTGAAACTTCAAAAGAAAAATATAAAACCAGAAAATGCAATCAAGGTATTGGCTTGTCGAGACCGACTTCCTACATCAAATTGGAAATCAAGAGTGCAGGATGGTGATGAAGAATTTACGGGTAATTCAATAAGTGATGTTGAAGATATTTTAGTTGAATTCATATTGAATCTATCTGATTACACTGCTCAAAAGAAGCACTTACCAATCTATAATTCGGTTAAAAAGATAGTTAAATTAATAAATGCCGCAAATAGAAAAAATGATGGTTTTATTGATACGCTTGAGAGAGAAGAACTGTGCGAGTTTATTAACTCTGCTATAAGGAAAACGGGTTTCACCTTAGATGAAACGACTGATCTTACTGAGCAGTGGAGAGATTGGTAGGTAAGATACAAAGTGCTTACCTACCGATTTTCTATGTTGAACTAAACCCTAACCATGCAACCCACCCAGCCCCACAACCGCATTAACAAAAATCTCCATCTGCACTTCAGGTGGATTCGCTTCAGGAATTAACAATCCATGCTGCACGGCTTCACGCTGACCAATGCGTTCGTACCATGCAATTAAGTTAGCGTGCTTTGTACTCTTACCTGCTGCTAATTCCAGCATCTCTCCAATAGGATGAATAAACGCCATTCTCACCCAAGGGAAAAAGGCAATGTCAGCTATGGAGTATTCGTCTCCGGCAAAATAGTCGTTACCTTCTAATAACGTATTCAACACGTTTAATAATCGCGCTGAACCATAGGCAAGTAATAACGCCAACGGGAACC
>JBALXI010000019.1:0-47752 GCA_036960605.1 Oleispira sp.
CGGCTGCAGATTTTAAAGCAGAGTAGCTTTTAAACCAGAGTAGCTTTTAAACCAAAGTAGCGAGAAGCCTTTTTTGATATTGAGAATGGGGTAGGCTTTTAAACCCAGGGTAAGAAAGAGTCCCGTGATCGCAATCAGCAGTAACATCGGGGCACCCCATGCCCAGCCATTAACGGTTTTGATTATCTCTACCATCATCTCTGCCATCATGCTTCCCTTTTTATATTAAGTATTTATTAGTAATCTGACACTATACTCGGCTGGTGGTATGAGTCAAAATCAAAGCCTAAAATCGAAAGAAAAAGATAAAAATAATAAGGTGGATTGGGCTGTGGAAGCGTTTATTGAAGAGGGTTGGTTAAATAGTGCACAGCGATGCCCGTCGCCAAATTGTAATCAGCGTCCTGAAGAGGAGGTTTCATTATTGGTTATTCACAATATTAGTTTGCCGCCCAAAGAGTATGGCGGGCCTTTTGTTGCAGACTTTTTTTGTAATCGTCTAGATCCTAATGCTCATCCTTATTTTTCAGAGATAGCTCATTTGCAGGTATCCAGCCATTTGTTTATTCGCCGTGATGGCTCAGTTATTCAATTCGTTCCTTTTAATCAGCGGGCTTGGCATGCGGGCTTGTCTCATTACGGGGGCAGGGACAACTGCAATGACTTTTCCATCGGCATCGAAATGGAAGGCTGTGACGATGAGGCTTATAGCGAAGAGCAATACTTTAGTTTACAGCGAGCTTCGCAAGCTTTGATGCAGGCTTATCCACAGATCACGACAGATAGAATTACTGGGCACGAATTTATTTCACCACGGCGTAAAACAGATCCGGGTCCTGCCTTTAAGTGGCAGCGACTATTTACTGATTTAAGCTGCTAAGCTTTTAATAGTCATTCGTAGAGCAGGGGCTGGTTTGTTAAATTAGGCCGTTACCGCTAGACTCATACAAAATTCTTAGTGGGTTATTAGATGAAGTTTTTAATCTTATTCTTTACTCTCATGCTGCAGCGCTATCGTGCAATTAACCGCCGTACGACCACGAGCCGAAGTTTCAGTAAGTGGTTTAACGTATTTCAAAAGCGCGCTTGGTTCCAAAAACTGGGACGTACTGGGCGCTATATCTTCATCGTTTTTATCCCCGCCATTCTGATTGGTGGCTGTTTTGTAATGATTGAGAATCAGCTGTGGGGCTTTCCTGCCATCATCTTAGAAATCGCCTTATTATTGTATGTGCTAAGTCATGCTGATTTTGAGCGCCATGTGGAGCAATACCGTCATGACCTCGCTAATGGTGATATTCAAGGCGCTTACCGTTGTGCCGATCAATATTTGGCGATTCCTGAAATTGAACTCAGTGACAAGCTCGCTAAAATGCACGATCAGGTCTGTCATACTATTTTGCATCGCTGGTTTGAATTTTTCTTCTTAATGGTTTTTTGGTTCTTAGTGCTAGGGGTTCCTGGAGTTTTATTAGCGTGGTTCAGTTTGCAGTATTCTCAACTTGTGCATTGTGAAGAGAAGGCTTGGCGCCCGATGCATTGGTTGTCTTGGATTCCTGCGCGTCTATTAGGGTTAACCTTTGCGCTGGCGGGAAATTTTGTGCAAGCCGTCACTGTTTGGCAGCAATCGTTGTGGAAGTGGCGCACACCAGCCGATGTCGTATTGTACAAGGTGGCTTTAGCGTCATTATCTGGCAAAGCAGAGGATGGTGGCTGTATGGAAACGATGATCAATGCCGAGGCTGATACTCAGGTAGCGTGTGATCAGATGATGGAATTGCAAATGCTGCATCGTCGCAGTGCGATTATATGGTTGGCGGTGATAGCTCTAATTACCATCGTCGGTGGTGCGCTTTTTTAAGAGGCTACTTCTATATTAAAGAAAAGCGGCGCCACGTACTCCGCTTGAATCTCCATGCTCGGCTTTGACTAGTCGAGTCAGTACCTGCTCGGAGAAAACATACTCGGCTAAAATCTCGGGTACTCGTTGGTACAAATAATCAATATTCGACATTCCGCCCCCTAATACAATCACCTCAGGGTCGATGATGTTAATCACACTGGCTAATGACTTGGCCAGCTGTCGAGCATAAGTATCAAATACTTTTATCGCTTGCGGCTCATTCTCAAGCAAAGCCTGATGCCATTGTTCGGAAGACCGTATCGAATCACTGTTTTTATTGGCGTGCAGTGTAAAGCCAGGGCCAGACAGAAAAGTCTCAATGCAGCCGTGTTTGCCACAGTAACAAGGCATTAATACTTCATCAACTTGGGGCCAAGGCAAAGGGTTATGACCCCACTCGCCGCAAATAGCATTAGGGCCTGCAACCAATTGCTGATTGATGACTAAGCCACCGCCGCATCCTGTTCCTATGATAATACCGAAAACGGAGTTAGCCCCTTTAGCCGCGCCATCTCTTGCTTCAGACAATACAAAGCAATCGGCGTCATTGGCTATTTTTACCGGGCAGTTAAGCGCCTGTTCTAGATCTTGCTGAAAGGCCTGTCCGATTAAACAGGTGGTATTGGCATTTTTCACCAAGCCAGTGGTAGGGCTAATCGCTCCGGGAATGCCGATGCCGATGTGCTTGAAGGTTTGGTTTAGCCGTTTCATTTGTAATTGATCTGCGCTGGCAGAAATTAGATTTTTGATGGCAATAATAATGGCTTGGTACTGGTCGTGTTTAGAATTGAAATTTTGTTTCGCAGGCGTTGAAATACGTTGGCGCAGTACGGTATCTCCTTGGGGGGAGAGGACTATGATTTCGATCTTAGTTCCCCCTAAATCAATTCCTACCTTTAGCTGTATAGGACGCGGTGTTTCGACTAGGTCGCCTGTGGATAAGGCGACTTTAGATAAAGTGTCGTTGATATTGTTAGTGTGGTTGTCGGGCATTGATGATTCATTTAAGTGTGCTCAGGATGATACGAGGCTAACATTAATTGCGCGCGATCGCTAAGCTCAATCACCTTGCAACCATTGCCATACATGCTCGGAGTAATGCGGTCGGTCCACATAACCTGAGCTTTAACTTGGCCAGTACGGCGGCTATCAATATTGGGCGGAATATCGACCATGTCGACGTCTATTATACTGCCGATTTCTAAGGGCGTATAAGATGACAGCATGATCCCCGTGGCAGAGAAGTCGACCATCAGACCGATGTATTCTTTTGTTTCATGCATAAATAAACTGACAGTGCCGTCCAAAACTAGTCTTGCGGACATGCGATTTTCTTTGCTCATAGCGGTATACTTCCCCGAATTCTTATTAACTAAATTATAGACGTTATTTAACGAACCGCCTGTTGAGTCAAAGGCTTAAATAGCCGGCATAAGTGAGCAGCATGAATAATCAAGTACAGTTGGTATTAGGCGGGGCCCGTTCAGGGAAAAGTCGCTTTGCTGAGCAAGCAGCCATCGAGTCGGGAAAAAACGTGGTCTATATTGCGACGGCCACGGTTTATGATGATGAAATGCAGCAGCGTATTAATCGTCATATTAATGATCGACCTAATCATTGGTTAACGGTGGAAGAGCCGTTATTATTGGCTCAAGTGCTAAAGCAGCATGCTGATAAAGACACCTGTTTATTAGTCGATTGTTTGACGTTGTGGTTAACCAATGTGCTAATGGCTGAGCAAGCCTCATCAGAGGTTAAATCCTTGGCGGATTATAAGAAAGAATTGCTAGAAACCTTAGCGGACTTGCCCGGGCAGGTAATATTGGTCAGTAACGAAGTGGGCCAAGGCATTGTGCCTATGGGCGCATTAAGTCGACGCTTTGTTGATGAGGCCGGTTGGTTGCATCAAAGCATTGCTCGCATCGCAAATAAGGTGACGCTGGTTGTGGCTGGCTTACCGATGATATTAAAAAGCTAAATTATTAATACAGTTATTTTTACAAAATCTGAATTGAGTTGAAAATATGACACAAGCTTGGTGGAAAAACGATTGCTTAGCGATTAACGAAAAAGTGAAAACTCAGGCCCAAGATCGTCAGGGTATGTTAACGAAACCGCCAGGTTCGTTAGGACTTTTAGAAGAAGTAGCGATTACATTGGCCAGCTTGTATGGCGATGATAAACCTGAAATTAAGCAGCCGCTTATTACCATTTTTGCTGGTGACCATGGTGTTGTTGCACAAGGTGTTTCAGCCTTTCCGCAAGCCGTTACAGTTGAAATGATGCGTAATTTTGTCAACGGTGGAGCAGCTATTTCGGTACTGGCTAAAGTGAATGAGGCTGAATTGAAGGTTGTGAATTGCGGAACGGCCTTTGAAGTTGATTTCGCTGATGATTACGAGGCTTTGCTGGATAAGCAAGTTGCGCCAGGTACCGCAGATTTGAGCTTAGAAAGTGCGATGAGCGCTGAGCAGTTAGAGCAAGCGTTGAGCATCGGTCAGCAAGTGATTGAGCAAGGTAAAAAAGATGGCATCGATTTATTCATTGCGGGTGAGATGGGTATTGGCAATACCACACCGGCAGCGGCGTTAGGGTGTGCGTATATTGGCCAGTCCGCCGCAAAAATGACGGGCCGTGGTACGGGTATTGATGATGCTGGATTAAATAATAAAATCAGTGTCATCGAAAAAAGTTTAGCGCGTTTGCAATTGACTGACTTGAACGCCGAACAAATTTTACAAGAATTAGGCGGCTTTGAAATTGCAGCCATTACGGGTGCTTATATTCGTTGTGCTCAGTTGGGTATTCCTGCGCTGGTGGATGGTTTTATTACGACGGCAGCAGCTTTGGCGGCCTGTAAAATGAATCCACAAGTTCATGACTGGTTGTTGTTTAGCCATCAGTCTGAAGAGCAGGGTCACAAGTTTATGCTCGAAGCATTAGAGGCTAAACCGCTATTGAGCTTGGGTTTACGTTTAGGGGAAGGCAGTGGTGCAGCGACGGCTTTGCCGTTATTACGTCAAGCCTGCGCATTGCATAATGGCATGGCAACCTTTGCTGAGGCCGCGGTATCTGAAGCGGGTGCGTCTGAGTAAGGATATGACAATGAAACCAACCTTTGTTGATGTGATGCGCCATGGTGAGCCAGAAGGCACGTGCCCTGACGGCGGTACTATTTTACGGGGCAGTACCGATCATGCGTTAACGAAAAAGGGTTGGGCGCAAGCACGTAAGCGCACTGCAATGCTCTTAGATGATGGCAATAAGTGGGATGTTATTATAACGTCGCCTTTAATTCGTTGTGCAGAATTTTCTAAGTCTTTGGCGGCTATTCAGCTTGATGACGAGGGAGGAAAAGAGGGTGGGAACTTTTTTATAAGATCGAGCTGGCGTGAAATTCATTACGGCGATTGGGATGGTTTAAGCACGGCAAAAATCTGGCAGGATCAACCTGAGTTAATGGAAAAAATGTGGCAAGATCCACTTGAGTTCTGTGCGCCTAATGGTGAATCTGTTAAAGATTTTAATGTGCGTCTTGAGCAAGCGTGGTTAGAATTAATTACTGAGTTTCAAGGTAAGCGAATTTTATTGGTTTGCCATGGCGGTGTGATGCGCCTTTTATTGAAACAGTTATTATTGTTAGCGCCTGAAGCGATGAATCGTTTTGCCATTCCTTATGCTGCGGTATCGCGCTTTCGAGTAGATCATGCGCCTGCTAATGAAACGGAAGGTGGAACTCCTGCTAAGCATTGGCCTAGCTTGCTGTCTCACTTCGGTGACGAAATTAAAGTTGATGAAATATGAAAAGTCTAAAACTAGCCTGGTTTTCATTCTGGTATGCCATTGCTTTTTTAACCCGAATTCCTGCTGTTAATTTATCTAAGGCATTAAAGTTAAATGATAAAGAAATTGCTCAAGGCTCTCTCTATTTTTATCCTTTAGTTGGCTTAATTATTGGCTCGTTGATGTGTGCAGTTTATTTCATTTGCGCTTGGCAGGTGAGTAATTCGTATCCTTTCCCTACTGTGGGTTTTGACAGTTCGAGTTTAGTCATCGCCGCGTTGATGTTATTAGTGTGGTGCTTGGTGACTGGTGGTTTACATCTCGATGGTTTAGCGGACGCAGCGGATGCTTGGGTCGGTGGTTATGGCGATAAACAGCGTACGCTAGATATTATGAAAGACCCAACAATAGGCCCTATGGGCGCGATGCTGGTGGTTGTTGTTTTATTATTAAAGTTTGCTGCGCTGGTGGTGGTGGTTGATAAAGCAGAAGGCTTCTATTTGATCGGTGCTGTACTTGCAGTACCTATGTTGGCGCGTTTTAGTATTTTACCGTTATTTTATTTTACGCCTTATGTGCGGGATAAGGGTTTAGGCAGTAATCTTAAGCAGTCGATCAACCCGGTATTATTTGTCATTGTGACAGTGATCTCTGTTTTGCTTACAGTTGTTTTTTTGCAGCAAAAGTCGATTTTAATTCTTATTTTGTTAGCGGCTATTTTACTTTGGTCGCGCAATATTATGATGCAACGCATTGGCGGCACGACCGGTGATACTGCGGGCGCGATGATTGAAGTTCAAGAGGCTTTGTTATTGTGTGCTTTGGTTTTGTGAGTGAGTATTCTTTAGCGCTGGAATGCGTTCCATTGATAGAAAGTAGATAGCTTTTGTATGGTGTAAACGCCGTAATTGTAGAATTATTTAAACTCTGTATTAGGTCATTCGTTTCTGGGGACGCAGCAAGTACATCTCTGTATGCTCTCCACAGCTCCCTGCTGTGGGAAGCCCTCAGTAACGAACAACCTAATACGTCGCCATCGGTAATGTCTGAGATTTATAAAAAATCTTAACGTTAGATATGACGGCTTATCATTTACACATTAAGCCGTAGTGACTTCGATAGTTGGAAAATCCTGAATCTGGATCAATTTCTTGGGTTCGCGGATCGGTGTTGGGTGCTTTGTTTGAGGCCTTCTGAGGGAGGGATCCCCGAAGAGAGTCTACAGGGAGGTACTTACGACGTGCCGTAGAACGAAGTACCCAGCGCCGATCTTTGAGCGAATCATGCCATGCTTTAGCGCCTCGGCGTTTCTATATAGTGATACCATGCTTCAGCGCTTTTGTGTCTGTATTTAGTGATGCCATGAATTATCTGCTCTCAGAAAACTCAATCAATGATTTCTCAAGTTTCACCCAGTAAAAACTTTCGAAAGCAGAATCGGCTAAAGCATTCAAACTTTTCTCCCGTAACTCCTGATAATCAACCAACTTAGTTTCTGCACCTGCCCAACGCAAAATAGATTGCAGCGCTTCTGGAGTATCCATTAAACCGTGCCAATAGCTGGCTAAAATTTGTTGGTCTTCTGAAAGAATTGCACAAATATGATCGTCTTCAGTGGTGATGATTGACGTATTCTCAATCGAGTCTGATGTCGCTAAGGTTAGGCCTGCATGAATTTCATAGCCCTGAATTTCACAGCTTTCTTGATTAGGTAGGTTTAATCTCCCTGTTACGTTTTTCAACGTTTTCTCTGGCTGCAATTCAGTTTCAATATCCAGCCAGCCAAAGCCTTCACTATTGCCAGGTAAACCTTCCAAACCTAATGGGTCGTTGATTGCTTTTCCGAGCATCTGCAAGCCACCACAAATCCCCAATACCTTGCCACCGTAACGTAAATGTTGCTGCAAATACGGTAACCAACCTTGCTCTTTCAGCCAGGTTAGGTCGGCACGAGTATTTTTTGATCCCGGTAAAATAACCAAATCCGCTTTGGGAATATGAGCCGCTTCGGTCACGTTGCTACCCGAGATAGAAGGGCCAATCACCTCTAAATCCACTTGCGGGTGCGCTGCAATAGGATCCAAATCGGTATGATTACTAACCCGTGGATAAATCGGCACCACGACTTTAATTTTTTTCTGATTATCAGAACCGCTATCTTCCAAGGATTCTGACAAACTAACAGAATCTTCGCTGTCTAAATGCAGGCCCATTAAATAAGGCATCACCGCTAAGACGGGTTTACCTGTTTTTTCTTCAAGCCAGTCCAGCCCGTCTTGCAATAAACTCACATCACCACGAAAGCGATTGATCACAAAACCGACGACTCGGTTACGTTCAGATTCCGACAAGCAATCCAGCGTACCAACGATGTGCGCGAAGACACCGCCACGATCAATGTCGGCAACAATGATTACCGGGCAATCGACGGCCTCTGCAAAGCCCATGTTGGCAATGTCACGATCACGCAAATTAATTTCAGCCGGGCTGCCAGCCCCTTCTGCAACTACCCAGTCATATTGTTGTCTCAAGCGCTCATGCGAGGCGAGTACCGCTTTCATCGCGGTGGGCTTGTAGTCGTGATATTGGCGAGCTTTCATCTTGCCACCATCCGCTTTGCCATCAGGGCTTAGGATGGGCTTGCCGTTGATGATGACTTGGCAGCCAATGTCAGAAGTTGGCTTTAATAATACGGGGTTAAAGTCAGTGTGTGACTTTAATCCACAGGCTTGGGCTTGTAGAGCTTGAGCGCGGCCAATCTCACCACCATCTTCGGTAACCGCGCTATTGAGAGCCATGTTTTGCGATTTAAACGGCGCAACAGCGATGCCTTGGCGTTTGAATACTCGCCCTAATGCACAACATAATGTGCTTTTGCCCGCGTCAGATGTGGTGCCCTGAACCATTAACGTGAGCTGTTTGTTATTCTGAAAAAGACGCTCAAGTGCAGCTTGCTGTTCAAGTTGTGGAAGCATAAAAAGGGTAAGCCTGTTAAAATCAGCGGGTTCGTTAATACTTTTATAAAGTGTGAACGAGTCGTTAAAAAATACTAAAGAAAACCTATTTTAAGAGATTTTATCTTGATCCTCAGCTTTTTTTCATTGTTATTGGCTTTAGCGTTAGATTATCGCTTTGCAGAGCCTAAAAAATACCATCCCTTAGTGGGCTTTGGGCGCTATGTTGATTTTCTACAGCAGAAGCTAAATCGCCCAGGCGATCTTACGGTAAACAGCCAAACACAACTTATTAATGGGGCTTTGGCTTGTCTACTGGCAATTACCCCGGTCATTGGCGCGATTATTATTGTTCAGCATTCAATGCCGACTATCATCAATGTGTTTATCGATGCCGGCCTTCTGTATTTGTGTATTGGCTGGTCCAGTCTGCAGCAGCATGCTCGCGCAATCTATGACGAGTTGCACATTAATCAGCTTGACCTAGCACGTACTAAACTGGGCTGGATCGTTAGCCGAGAAACCCAGCAATTAGACAGTACTCAAATTGCTCAAGCGTCAGTTGAAAGCGTATTGGAAAATAGCTCAGATGCCTTATTTGCCAGTTTATTTTGGTTCATGATTGCCGGTGTGGAAGGGGCTGTTTTACACCGTTTAGTGAATACGCTCGATGCGATGTGGGGCTATAAAACCAATCAGTTTTTATTCTTTGGTCGTTTCTCAGCGTATTTCGATGACTTATTAAATTACCTTCCGGCACGACTAACGGCTTATGGTTTTGCATTTTGTGCGAAGTCAGTCGAGCAAGGAAAAAAAGCATTAATGTGCTGGCGTACGCAGGCTGAGCATTGCTCTAGCCCTAATGGCGGACCGGTAATGACCACCGGTGCCGGGGCGTTGAATGTGCGCTTAAGCGAAGGCGCTTTCTATCATGGTAAGTGGGAAGTAAAACCCCCAATGGGTTGCGGTGAAGTAGCGCAAGCGCAGACGATTATCGATTCATTAGAACTGGTGCAGAAAACCTTATTATTTTGGTTATTCAGTATCGGAGGATTGGTTCTTGTCCTTTAATAATACGACCTTAAATAAAACGTCTTCTAAAATGTTTTTACCTGTTCATGGTGGGGCATTGAACGCGGCGGCAGAATTTTTTAATATTCCCAATGAGCAATGGCTCGATATTAGTACCGGAATAAACCCAACAAGCTGGCCTGTTCCTGAAGTTCCTTCTCGGGTATGGCAGCGTTTGCCGGAAGAGCAGAAGGGTTCAGGTGAGAGTCTTGAACAGACCGCTTTAGGACATTATTTAAATAACACTAAGCTAAAGACTAATGACAATACTCAGACTGAATCGCCGGTAACCAGAGACAATGTTTTGTCTTGTGCAGGTTCACAGCAAGGTATTCGTTTATTGCCTTTTTTATACGCTGCCAGCCAGCACGGTCGCAAAACTGAAGCCAAAGTTTGGGTAACGTCAGGTAGTTATGCTGAGCATGGCATTGCTTGGGAAGAGCAAGGTCATCGAGTTTGTAAAGTCGCCTGCGATAAAATTTCTGAGCTATTAAGCCAGCAGCCTGTCGATGTGCTTATTTTATTAAATCCAGACAATCCTAGTGGCCACCGCTGGCCAGCAGAGCAGCTGTTAAAATGGTGGTCTATATTACATCGCCGGGGTGGCTGGCTGATTGTTGATGAAGCTTTTATGGATATGACACCTGAACACAGTATTGCGGGTAGCGTTGAGCGAGAAGGTTTATTTGTATTGCGTTCGCTCGGTAAGTTTTTTGGCCTGGCCGGATTACGCTTAGGTTTCGTGTTAGCGGCAGAAAAGAATATTAAGCGACTGAATAAAATGTTAGGTCCTTGGGTTGTAAGCCATCCAGCACAATATCTCGGTAAATTAGCCTTGCAGGATGAGGCGTGGGTTAATAAGCAACGCTATGAATTAGCGCAGCAATCTTTGCGTCTAGCGTCCTTGCTTGAACAGCATATCCGTTGCCAATGCGACGGTACGGATTTATTTCAAACGGTATACCATAAAAAATCTGAGAGCTTGTTCAATCAATTAGCGCAGCAAGGTATCCTGGTGCGATTTTTACCTGAAACATCAAAAACGTCGACCGGTTTACGCTTTGGTTTACCGAGTAATGATGAAAAAAGTTGGCTGCGCTTGGATGAGGCTTTGAGCCAGTTAGTACTGTAGGTTTTATCTTTTATCTAAAAATTATGTATCTGGATTCATTTATCCAGATGTATGTATAGAAACTCACTTTTGAATTTTCATCTTTCCAAACATCGGATTTACTATGCCTTATTTTATCTATTTCATAGCTGCCATCATCTTTTCTAGCCCTGTATTAGCATTGCCAAAAATCAAGGTAATTGACGACGATGGTATTCAGCATGTATTTGATCAGCCTGTGAAACGTATTGTTAGTTTGATGCCTCATGCGACAGAGTTATTGTTCGAAGTCGGAGCGGGTGATCATATTGTAGGGGCGGTGAAATATTCGGACTTTCCAGAAGCAGCAAAAAATATTCCCCGTGTAGGTGGTTATAGCGCGTTGAATATTGAAGCGATTGTCGCTTTAGAACCTGATTTGCTGATAGCTTGGCCAGAAGGCAATCGCAATCGCGAACTTGAACGTTTGAAGGCATTAGGCTTGCCTATTTTAGTTTCAGATCCGCGTGAGTTTAAAGATATTGCTAATGCTTTAGCGGTATATGGAGAAATTACTGGCAAAGATAAACAAGCCGCAATTGCTTTGGCTGAATTTAATAAAAAATTAACTTACTTGCGTAATACTTATAGTGCACAAGAAAAAATCAGCGTTTTCTACCAGGTTTGGAATGCACCTTTGATGACGCAAAATGGCAATACTTTTATCAGTCGTGCGATTGAGTTGTGTGGCGGCAATAATATTTTTTCTGATTTACCTATGACCAACCCTCAAGTCAGTATTGAATCAATCCTTGTACAGGACCCGCAAGTTATTGTTGCCAGTGGTATGGGGCAAGCGAGACCCGAATGGTTGGACGATTGGCGCCAATATAAAACGTTGCAGGCGGTGCAAAAAAATCACCTATTTCATATCTTACCTGAGTTATTTCAACGCCCGACGTCTCGTTTTTTAATGGGAACGCAGCAGCTTTGCGAAGCGATGCAGCAGGCGAGAGAAGGTAAATAACGCAACGAAATCTTCATTACTTAATGTATCTATTCGAGCCAATCCTCTAAAAGCTGTCGGATTGGTTAGTTTTTTGTTGTTTGTAGTCTGAATCTTTAACTATACTGAATTATAGCTATGCGTAATTCTATTAGGAAACAGGGATTTTATGGACGACTATAAAGAAACTCAAGACAATGATCCGGTTGAAACCAAGGAGTGGGTTGATGCGATTCATTCAGTTATACGTGCAGAAGGTATTGATCGCGCTCATTTCTTAATCGAGCGTATTGCAGAACGAGCCACAAAAAATGGCGCCCCACTTCCTTATGCGCTAAAAACCCCCTATCGAAATACAATTCCTCCTGAAGCCGAAGCGCCTTTACCCGGTGACTTATTTATTGAGCGCCGCATTCGTTCGTTAATTCGTTGGAACGCTTTGGCGATGGTGAGCCGGGCAAATAAAGAAAATGCCGGTGACCTGGGTGGTCATATTTCCAGCTTCGCTTCTAGTGCGACATTATACGATGTTGGTTTTAACCATTTCTTTCGTGCGCCCAATCCTAATAGTGAAGATTCTCCGTTGGGAGATTTAATTTATTACCAGGGGCACGTATCCCCTGGTATTTATGCCCGCTCTTATTTAGAAGGTCGATTTGATGAAAAAGACTTGGAGTCTTTCCGTCGAGAAGCCTTGAAGCCTGGTTTATCATCTTATCCTCATCCTAAATTAATGCCCGATTACTGGCAGTTCCCAACCGTTTCGATGGGTCTTGGACCGTTACAGGCAATTTATCAAGCGCACTTTATGCGCTATATGTCAGCCCGTGAATTAGTGCCGCGTAAAGACCGTAAGGTATGGGCATTCCTCGGCGACGGTGAGTGTGATGAGCCTGAAAGCTTGGGCGCTATTTCTTTAGCTGGGCGTGAAAAATTAGAAAATTTAATCTTCGTCGTGAACTGCAATCTACAGCGTCTTGATGGCCCGGTACGTGGCAACGGCAAGATTATTCAAGAATTAGAGAGCTCTTTCCGCGGTGCCGGCTGGAATGTGATTAAAGTGGTTTGGGGTCGTTTCTGGGATCCATTATTAGCAAAAGATCGTAAAGGTTATTTACAGAAACGCATGGATGAAACGGTTGATGGTGAATTCCAAAATTATAAAGCCAAAGGTGCTAAATATACTCGTGAGCATTTCTTCGAAAAATATCCTGAGCTAAAAGAACTGATTAAAGATATGAGTGATGAAGATATCTTTAAGTTAAACCGTGGTGGCCACGATCCGTATAAAGTATTCGCCGCTTATCAACAAGCGATGAATCATAAAGGCCAGCCAACCGTTATTCTCGCGCATACCGTTAAGGGTTATGGCATGGGGCCAGAAGCGGAAGCACAAAACCCAAGTCACTCGGTGAAGAAGCTCGACTTTAATAGTTTGAAGGCTTTTCGTGATCGTTTCGATGTGCCTATTCGCGATGAAGATTTAGAAAAACTGCCGTTTTATCGACCTGCAGAAGATAGCCCAGAAATGATCTATCTTCGCAAGCAGCGAGAAAAGTTAGGTGGTTATATGCCGGTGCGGACCGAAACGTGGCAAGCATTGAAAGCACCTGAATTGTCTAGTTTTAAAAGTCAGCTTGATGGCAGTGGTGAGCGTGAAATTTCATCGACGATGGCTTTTGTGCGTATTCTTTCTCAGATAATAAAAGATAAATCTTTAGGCGAACGCGTTGTACCGATTGTGCCTGATGAAGCGCGTACTTTTGGCATGGAAGGTATGTTCCGTCAGCTGGGAATTTATTCCTCTGAAGGGCAGCTCTACAATCCTGTGGATTCTGGCCAGATGATGTATTACCGCGAAGATAAAAAAGGCCGCATTCTAGAAGAAGGTATTAACGAAGCTGGCGCATTTGCGGCTTGGATGGCTGCAGCAACGTCTTACAGCACCAATAGTTTAGCGATGGTGCCCGTATACGTTTTCTATTCTATGTTTGGTTTTCAGCGTATTGGCGATTTGGCATGGGCTGCGGGTGATATGCAAGCGCAAGGTTTCTTGATTGGGGCAACGTCAGGGCGCACCACATTAAACGGTGAAGGTTTACAGCACCAAGATGGGCATAGCCATATATTGGCGTCGAGTATTCCCAATTGCGTGAGCTACGATCCAACCTATGGTTACGAGTTGGCCGTGATCATGCAAGACGGTTTATATCGTATGTATGAGAAGAAAGAAAAAGTCTTTTATTACATCACCACCATGAACGAAAACTATACCCACCATGCCATGCCTGAAGGAGCAGAAGAAGGTATTCGCCGTGGTATGTATCCCTTAAAGACGGTGGGTGATGCCGCGAAAAATAATGAGAATTGTATTCAGCTGTTAGGCAGTGGTGCGATTTTATTACAAGTTGAAAAAGCAGCCGATTGGTTAGCCGAAAAAGGAATTTGTTCGCAGGTCTGGAGTGTCACGTCTTTCAATGAACTTCGTCGTGATGGCCTAGGTTGTGAGCGCCAAGATTATTTGTCGGCCGGAGAAAATATGGAAGTTCCGTATGTTACCCGTCAGTTGAACAATACTTTAGGTCCTATCATTGCCGCAACCGATTATATGAAAACCTATGCTGATCAAATTCGTCCTTATATTCCAGCAGATCGTGAGTATAAGGTGCTCGGTACTGATGGATTTGGTCGCAGTGATACCCGTGAAAATTTACGCTATTTCTTCGAAGTGGATTGGCAACATGTTGCTTGGGCCGCTCTCTATGAGCTTAAGAAACAGGGCAGTATTTCTGTTGAAGTATTAAATCAAGCGCGTGAAGAGTTGGGAATTAATCCTGCGAAACTTGATCCGCTATATAGCTAATAAACTAGATTAGGAATTAATGGTATGACGATTGAATCATTAACGGTCCCTGATTTAGGTGGGGCTGAACAAGTAGAAGTGATTGAGATATTGGTCGCGGCTGGCGATCAGGTAGCAGCAGAAGAAAGTATTATTGTTTTGGAGACTGATAAAGCAACCATGGAGATTCCATCGCCGCTGGATGGCACCATTTCTTCCTTATCGATTAAGGTGGGTGATAAGTTAAACGAAGGGGATCCATACGGCGAAATTGAAACGTCTGTAGCCGGTTCTCCCGCGGCCACGGTAAGCGAAGTATCGACAAAGCAAGACGCGACAAAGCAGGATGAAAAACAAGAGCAAGAAAAACCAATGGTAATAACGCCAGAAGTGGCTGGCTCAGTCGCGACGAGTATAGAAATTATTCCAGTACCAGACCTTGGTGGCTCCGACCAAGTAGAAGTGATTGAGCTGTTGGTGAAAGTTGGTGAGGAAGTTGATGCTGAGCAATCGGTATTAACTTTAGAAACTGATAAAGCCTCAATGGAAATTCCTGCCGGTAAATCGGGTCGGGTTGAGAAGATTCTTTTAACCCTAGGAGATAAGGTTTCCGTTGGCGATGCCATGATAGAGCTTAGGGTATCGGACTCTGCTCCATCGCTAAGTTCTACTGAAAGCAATGTTGAAGTTACAGTAGAAAAAGAAGGTAGCAAGACTATTGTCGCCAAAATTAATACCAGTATGGCGATGGAAACTACTCGACCTGTTGACGATGCAAAACCATCAGGAAAAATACATGCCGGTCCTGCGGTGCGTAAACTAGCACGTGAATTTGGCGTCGACTTAGCACAGGTGAAGGGCACCGGTGTTCGTGGTCGAGTGACTAAAGACAATGTACAAGACCATGTGAAATCGGTCTTACAGAATCCTCAGATTGCGGGGTCTGGTATCCCTAAGGTCACAGAAATTGATTTTAGTAAGTTTGGTGATATAGAAAGCCTACCACTGAATAAAATTAAGCTCGCGACGGCTAAAAATATGACAGCAGCCTGGCTGAATGCACCTCAGGTTACTCAGTTTGATCATGCTGACATTAGCGAGCTGGAAGCCTTTAGAAAGCAAGTCAATGCAAAGCCGAATGTAGAGCAAAAATTATCGGCGGTGCCTTTTGTTATGAAAGCCTTAGCGGCGGCAATGAAAGAGTTTCCCCAGTTTAATGCCTCATTATCAGCCGATGGTAAATCATTAATTTATAAGAAATACATTAATATAGGCGTCGCGGTCGATACTCCGAATGGCTTGTTAGTGCCAGTAATCCGTAATGTTGATCAGAAAAGCGTTACAGAAATTGCACGAGATCTCACCGATAAGGCACAGAAAGCTCGCTCAGGTAGGTTAGGATTAGCTGATATGCAAGGTGGCTGTCTCAGTGTGTCTAGTCTTGGCGGTATCGGTGGTACGGCATTTACGCCCATCGTTAATGCACCAGAAGTGGCAATATTAGGTTTATCTCGTGCTGAGATGAAACCGGTGTGGAATGGTAGCGAGTTTGTGCCTAAGCTTATATTACCATTATCACTTTCTTACGATCATCGAGTGATTGATGGCGCAGAAGCTGCGCGCTTTAGTCAACGCTTAGCCGTACTGCTAGGAGATATTAGACACCTTGTATTATAGATATCTAATGCTTCATAACGTTTGAAATAAGCTGGAGTAATGACATAGGTATGTTGAATAATAAGCATAATAAAGAAGTGAGGTCGTTATGCTAAAAACGATTCTGTGGCCTGCCATTCGATTGATGGGCCAATTGAGCTACGCTGCTAAATTTGGATTAATTAGCTTTTTATTCATGGTGCCTTTGGTATTTTTAAGTGGCCAGGTATTTTATGCTTCTTATCAAAGCCTAGAAAAGACACAGGACGAGCTAATTGCGGTAGAGAACATTAAGCAGGTCATGGATGTTGTTTATGCTATAGAAGACTATCGAAATCATGCCTCTCCGCTAATATTTCAAACGGATTCTGATCTAAAGACATCAGTGGTAATGTACCGTGAAACAATTGATAAAAAGTTTACTCACGTTATCGAAAATATTGATCATGATGATCTGGTTATGCAATTAACGGGATTTAAGAAAGATAATTTCAAAAAATTAAGTACCGATGGTGACGCAAGAATGCCGACTCTCATCGATCAATTTAATTTTTATCAAGCGGTTATCGATAAGCTTTATTTAATTATTAATAAGTATGCACAAAGCACAGGCGTTGCATTGGATTCTGACCCTGAAATACAGCAGTTAATGATTATAGGGTTAACAAAATCACCTATGGTTAGGAATGTTGCCGGGCTTGGTCAGGCGGCAGGTATTTTTGCAATGATTGAAAAATATTTGCAGTCACTGACCTATGATCTGATGAATGATGTCTATGAAGAAATGCTCTCAGTAGAAACGAGTATCAATTTAATTGCAGCCAGCTTTGAAGAGTTAGGATTATTGTCATTAGCTGAGCAGGCCAAAAACTCAGGTAAGGGTTTTATTGAGATACAAACCAAATTAGATGACGAAGTTATTGCAGCAGTGAATGTGGTGATGCCTTGGGCTGATTTTGATCAATTCGCGCAACCCAAAATACTCGCGTTAACGACTTTGGATAAATCCATATTCCCCCTGATTGCCGAAAAGCTACAATTTAGGTTAGATGAGCAACGCTCTCATATGCTAATGACAGCCTCTGTTTTGTTAACCGTTATGATCATTATTATTTATTTATATTCTGCCTTCTTTTTATCAGTGCAGCATTCAATTGCGCGATTTTTCAGCGCTGCCCAAAAAATAGCCCAAGGTGATCTTACGCAGGTAATTAGATTCGAAGGCAAAGATGAGATGGGTCAATTAAGAGACGCCTTCAATGAAATGACTTCGGAAGTTAGAGGCATCTTATCGGCGGTAAAGGATACCGCTGAAAATGTTGGGAAAAAAGTTTCTGATGTTGAATCTATCGCCAACAGCAGCCGTGATGCTGCTAGCGTACAAGTTGAGCAAACTGAAGAGGTTGCTAATATTATTACGGATATGTCCGAGCGTGCAATCACTGTCGTAACCATGGCAGGAGAAGCTGAACAGGCGGCATTATCGGGTGGTGAAAGATCTACTCAGGCAGCAAAGGTAGTGAATAATGTTATTAGCGATGTTCAGCAGCTTTCGGATGAAATGAGTAATTCGATGGAAGCAGTGAATCGTCTAGCCGATAACTCAAGTAATATCAGTTCTATTTTGGGAACCATTAAGGGCATTGCAGAGCAAACGAACTTATTAGCGCTCAACGCGGCAATTGAAGCGGCACGAGCCGGTGAGCAAGGAAGAGGCTTTGCAGTGGTTGCGGACGAGGTTCGAACGCTGGCAAGTCGTACCCAAGGTTCTGCTGAAGAAATTGACGCATTAATCAAAGAGGTTCAGCAAAATATTCAGCGTGCTGTCGAGACAATGGAAATCAACAGGACTATGGTTGATAAAACGGTAGATAGTTCGGGCCATGTTGGAGAAGCATTAGAAAGTATTCAGGGCAGTATGCGTGAAATCCAGTCTAAAACTTTAGAAATTGTATCGACCGCGAGTAGTCAGCAAGAAGCGGCTAAAGCCTTAGATAATAATTTATCAGTGATCCGAGATCATGGTGAAGAAACCGTTCAGAACGTGGAAGAAACAGTCAATGCCGTGCGTCAGACTCAGTCATTGACCGAGTCATTAACACAACGTGTTGAGCGTTTTAAAGTTTAGTATGACTAGATAAGCCTAATGTTTAGCCGCTTAAACATCTTTTTTCGATTGAGTATGGCGGCTTTTCCATAAAACTTCTTGGCCGCCATCTTTTCTCGCAATGTGTCTTGCTAATACAAAGAAAAAATCAGATAAACGATTTAAGTATTGAATCGCTAATGGCGTCACTGAGTTATCTCCATCTTTTTCTTCAAGTGCTAACTCAACAATAGAACGTTCAGCTCTACGGCCAACAGAGCGTGCCATATGGCAATATGAAGCCGCTTTATTGCCTCCTGGAAGAATGAAATCTTTCAGTGGCGGCAGTTTTTCATTGATCGCTACTAAAGTATTCTCTAAGTCTTCTAGCATACTAGGAG
Organism: Oleispira sp.; assembly: GCA_036960605.1. Classification (GTDB taxonomy): domain Bacteria; phylum Pseudomonadota; class Gammaproteobacteria; order Pseudomonadales; family Oceanobacteraceae; genus Oleispira. The sequence continues at coordinate 18,793 of JBALXI010000019.1, forward strand.
CCAAGGCTTTATATCCCGGTACACAAAGCTCACCACCGAGATCAAATAGATCATGTTGGATTTGATTAAGCACAGCTTGATGCTCGTCTTGTGCATCAAGCTCGGCCGCTAAAACCCCAACCCAAGAATTAAGTTCATCGACTTCACCGATGACATTAATGCGGGTAGAGGTTTTACTAATTCGACTACCATCCCCTAAGCCGGTTTCGCCTTTGTCACCCGTTTTGGTGGAAATCTTTGATAGTCGGTTAGCCATATTAAGTACTCGATTTAGTCTTTAGTTAAGAAGGTAATCTTATCAGGGTCTAGCTCAGTAGTAAGCACTTCTCCAGACAGTTCACCTGTTGAAGTAAATACTTGAACCCCAGCTTGGCGAACGGGGGCTGCAACGGAGCCTAGGCCCAGCCAAATATTGTTTGCTCCATCAGTGCCTAATGCCGTTAGATACGTATTTTCAAAACCTGCGATGGGTGTAATTGTTACTTCATTATTATTAATGCTTATAGATTTGAAACTGTTGTTCTTCCAGCCTGCATAATCAATTGCATATGCTTGAGTTGCTGAAACCATTGTCAGACTAAAAATACGGCCAGTCTCTTCGTTATCGCGATAAATAACAGTACTTTTTAGAGTATTCGGATTGATGACCTCTAGGCCGCCAACATAAGTGCTGTAATCCATACCATGAACATAAAGCTGGTTGTCAGCTATCTGAATATCTAGAGGATTTCTTATGGTTAATGCAATCGCTTTAGTTGCTGCATCTTCAGGGCTAGTATCTATCTCATCCCAAGTATTGGTATCAAATACTGCCACATAGGCTTGTTCTTTACTGTAACCATTATCGAAGTCTACTTGCTGCATAGAAATGAATACGCGACCATTAATGATTTCAACGTTTTTAGCATCTGGAATTCCATCGTTAAAGGCATAATCTGATAGATCTAATTCACGTATTTTAAAGTCTTCAAACGTTTGCGCTTCAGGGTTAACAACCCAAGCCTCTGTTTTTCCTAGGAAGGTAATTACAGCGAGTTGGTCACTTACAAAGGCAATGTCTTGAGGATTGGAGCTGGTTGCTTCACCGTCATTACGTAATACATAACCATTATTCGGATAATAACCCTGATTTGGAGAGTCGATATGAAAACGTTGAATGGTATCGATATCCTTCCGGCCTATATGATAAAAATACTCACCATGAACTTCGACGGTATAATCCGAACTTTCTTCGTCTAAAAAACCATCAACTAACGTACGTGGCTCTGAAACCGTCGCTAAAGCGATTTGGCTACCTTCACCAAAAGCTTTATTCACAATGATAGCGGTCTGTTTTTCAGGATTGAAACTCGGTGAATTTTTACTATCATCACAAGCCGTTAGTAAACTTGTACTAAGCGCTAAAAGTATTAGTTTATTTTTCATTATTTCTCTACCAGTTATAAATAAATTTGAAATATAATTGACGACCTGGTTCTGGAATATCAGGATAATCCCGAGCCCGGTCCGATGTTAGATTTTTCCCTTCCAAGCTTATCAACCAATCTTGCTCTTGCCATGTGGCAGATAGATTCCAGTTGCGTTTAGTATTTCTTGGACGAGAATTCAACGAATTGTAATAACCGCCAGTCTGAAATATATGGCTCCCAGTTAATGACAGTTTGTGCCATTTCCATGATGTAGAAAAGAAACCATGTACTCGGCTATAGTCACCAACTTGATTACCAATGAAAGATTCTCTGGCGTGGTCGATAATTTTATTATCTTGTAAGGTCAAATTAAAGCTCGAATTCCATTGTCTATACCAATTTATAGATGATGTTAATTCAAAGCCGTAGTGTTCTGTTTGAGAGGCATTTTCGTAGCTAAGTATTCCCCGACCATCTACGCTGGGAGTAATCGCATCGTCGAGAATTCTATGGTAAAAACTGGTGTCAAAAGAGATTTTATCTTCTATGTAAGATAATCCTACTTCAGTATATTTTGATTTTTCAGCAATTAATTCAGCATTCCCTTTGGAAGTACCTTTATCCCCAAATAATTCACTGCTGCTAGCAGGCCGCACTTGTTTCCCTACTTTAAAGTAGATAATACTGCCATTCTTAAAACGATAATCTAAGCCGCTATCATAAGTAGTCGATGTGTTTTCATTGTCTACAACTTCATCAGGGTCATTTGAATTATTTTTGTCGTTAAATTGGAAGCGTGCTGCTTGTAGCATGAAACTGATCGAATCGCTTAGTGAAGTATTAACACGAGTGCCTATGTGTTTTGAAGTGCGAGTAAAGTCAGTTGTACATTTCCCCCCACTAGTGCAGTTATCGGGAAGAATGTCGTCATGTGGAAAGTCAGTTTCAACTCGCTCCAATTCATAAGCGGAAGAAAGAACGAGTGATGTATCACCCAGATTTAATTCGTGCTTTAACGCGATACCATTTTTACGTGTAGAGTACACATTGTATTGAGACCCAACTCCCACGTTACTGTTTTCATCGTTATACAGCTCGTCGCTATATTGTTGGGAAACTCTGAACTGGGTATCTCCAATAATAGAGCCGTAGGACATTGCAGCTTGAACTCTATTGCTGTCTTGCTCTAAGTAGGCATTATTTTGAGAAGTATTGATCTTAGAGCTGATTTCTCTATGATTTTTTTGCAACTGAGCTGATGCGTCTATGCGGATTGCGTTATTAAACTGATGATAACCTTTAGTAAGAATGCTTTGGTTATTTACGGCATTATTTTTGCGGCTTTCAAATGCAGGTTTTTGCGGGGAATTTATTGGTTTTTCTTCTAAATATTCGAAATTATTGGCGGATTCAAAATGGTTAATATTCCAATAAATATTACTATTTTCATTGGATACATTATGAGATGCGTACCACTCTAACGTTTCAAATGAACCTAGCGTTAGGCTTGCCTCACCTGAATTATCTTCAAGTGCTTGGGATTGAATATTAATGGCCCCGCCCACTGCAGATGGAGATAATTCCACAGGGGACATGCCTCTATAAATGTCTATTTTTCCCGCGGAAGATAAGCCAAGAGCGCCTATGTCTGCACTACCACCATTGAGATCGTTGATTAATAAACCGTCCCAAAAAATAAGTACCTGCTTGCCTGTAGACCCTCTAATAGTAGGAGATGCATATTGGCCATTGCCACCCACGCTCTGGATATCTATCCCCGCTTGTTGCTCTAATAGTTCATCCAAAGGAAGATAGGTATTTGCAAACGCTTCTCTCTCAATCTGTTGCTGATGTCCTATTATAGGAACATTAACAATGTCATTGCCTTGAATTTCCGTTATTTGTACGGGCGCAAGTACCTGCTCTGCATAAGCTGAGTTGAACACAAGGAATGAAAAAAAAATCATGATTGCTTGCAATAGTTTATAACCAAGATAATTGAAAATCTGGGGCTAGTGCAGTATTGGTGACATGAGTGTGCAGTCAACTTTTACTACACTCCTAGCCCTCCGCTAACTAAGTATAATTATTCAGGCCGGTATCCGGGCTGACGGCTTGGAAGTTCTATTCCGCTTATTGCACCTTCCCATAGGCTCAATCTTCTTTAAAAATAAAGAAGAGAGCACCACAGTGGTATATGACAATAAGTTAAGCCGATCACCGTTGCGGGGGCAGCGTTGGATTCGTTTGCGTTGCAGTGACTTACCAAACTTCCCGTTTAACTGCTAGGTAAGATTACCTAGAAGCACCTAAATGAGCGCGCAGGTTAAGGGTTATTCAATTTTCGGTCAAGTATTAATCAGCGATTAACGATGAAAGTTTCTGTCATTTGTATGAACCTGATTCATTCATCGATTTTGGCAGTAGGGGTTGGTTTGGTATTTTTAGGGTGAAGCAAGCTCCCTCTTCAGGCTTCGAATCAATATTTAGCTGGCCGTGATGATGGGCGGTAATAATAAAGTAAGAAACGGATAGGCCTAAGCCAGTGCCGGCTCCAATATCTTTGGTCGTGAAAAAAGGCTCAAATATTCGGCGACGTACTTCTTGCGTCATTCCAGGGCCATTATCTTTCACTTCAATGTAGGTATGGCTAGTATCTTGGTATGCAACAAGATTAATTTCAGGTATCCATGTTGAATCAGCGAGAGAAGGTTGATAGTGACTCAGTGCTTGCGCTGCATTTTGAAGCAGGTTCAATATCACTTGCTCTAATTCGGAAGGAATACAGTAGAATAAAAGAGAGTCATCAATGTCTGATAGATGAATCGTGATTGTTTTTAAGTCTAGGTCAGCGCGAGCAAGATTCAGGGAGCGCTCTAATAAATCTTTCACTAATGTTGGGCTTAGCTGTTTTTGATTACCGCGAGAAAATTGCAACATATTAGAAACAATACTAGCGGCTCTTTGCCCAGCATCTTGAATATTATTAATAAACTTTATTATTTGTCGCTCTTCTAAATATCCCTGCATCGCTTCTAAATTCAATTGATTGTTAGCGGCGACTTGTTTATTTTTTTCGTTATCGACTTGAATACGACGCTGGATGTTTTGTACACCCTGTAAAATGGCACCCAGTGGATTGTTGATTTCATGAGCCATGCCCGCGGCAAGACCACCAACAGATTTCATTTTTTCGGTCTGCATAATCACTTCTTCCATCTTTTCTCGCTGACTAATGTCGTCAATACGAATTACCAGTCCTTTCAAATTATCATCTTTAAGAGGATATAGCGTGATATCAACTGCGAAGGTGCCTGTGGGCAACGAGATCTGCAAGCGCTCTATTTTCTTAACACACTTTTCTTCAAGACTTTGCTTGATTAGGGTTTTAAAATTGTTCAGCTCAGTAATGTGATTCGATAATCGTTTTCCGACCAAAGGATGACGTTCGCAGGCTAGCCAATCTGCCGCCTGCTGATTGCATTGAATAATGAAACCATTGATATCTAGGGTGAAGAGTGCGGATGGCATAGAATCAATAATATTATCTAAGATACTGCGGGTATGAGTTAGTTGAGTTTCGACTGAGCGACGGATAGTGATTTCACGGGCGAGTTTTTCATTAATATTACGAGTCTCGTTCGATAACCGTATGGCGCGGATGCGGGCACTTTCTGCTTTCTCTTTTTCTTTGGTTAAGATTTTTTTTCGATCTTCATTGTTAATAATTAATGTATTAAGTGCTTCGCTTAATTTTTCTGTGTCGGCATCTTTTAAGTTAAAACGAATTTTTTCATCGGGTTGAGACTGAATATTCTCGATGGTTAATAGTAAATTCTGATAAGGCGAGCGTTGCCAAAATCGAATACTATTATATAGAAAGAATAATAGCAGGGTTGAGGTGCTGACAATGAGTAAGGCCGTTGAAATAGTGTCGGCATAGAAAAAATTAGCCAGGCTGATTTCTGATTCAATAATAAGCTTTAATGGTTGAGACCTGTTATCACTCTTAAGGTCGTAGATAAAGTGTGACTCAGATTCGCTAATTTTAGGGTCGAATTGAATCGATATGTTACGTAAGCAGGTATTTGAACAGGCATAAATGATTCTTTGATTTTTTGCGTTATAAAATGCAATTTCTTGAACTTGATAATGTTTGACCATGCTATTAGCCATGGCCTGTAACGCGATGATGTTATCAGGATTTTGTTGTAGTTGAACTTGGAATATATCCGCAAATGAACGGCTAATTTGCGGGGCCAATTGCTCTCTACCAACACGGTCAGCTGCCATAATATAGGCAACGGTGGCAAGCGCAACGATGAATATGCAGCTGATGATCGTTGCTGTTATGACCTTTTGTCGTACGAGCAAGTTGTATATCCTAATTGAAATGATGAAATTTATACTAACATAGCGGTTGTTGTATTTGTCTCCACTAAGCGGATTTAAATCCGCATTAACGTAGTATTGTTATCGTGATTTTATTTCATCAAATAATTGTTGATTTTTAGGTAGTGGGTAGTTAATTGTTTTTGCTTTGTTAAGTAAATAACCGTTAATAAAATCAATTTCTGTTTTGCGTAATGCCCGCACATCTTGCAGCATTGATGATATATTTTTGGCGGTTAGCTCGGCAATGAATTGAGCTTTATCTATGAGCTTGAAATCTAATGGCCACTTCATTGCCATAAAAAAGCTTTCTGTTTCAAAGCATAAATTTTCTAATTCTTGTGCGATAACCGGGTTGTAAATTAAATCACCATTTGGGCAGTTATACTTTACTGTTAAAGCGTTGATAACGGCATTAATCGCGAGCTTAGCAAATAGCACATCGATGATATTATCATGCCATTTATGCTCTCCTTGAAGCGAACTCAAGTCTAGCTTTAATGCCTCTGTTGCTCTGTGTTCTGGGCCATAATGGCCCCATTGAGTGATGCCATGACCGGCATGAATGATATGTTGGACACTATTATCAGCGCCACTCTTTTTATAAGCCCCTTCCGTTGTTGATGCAGCATAGATCACATTGTTGGGAAACAGAGAGGCGACTTGTTCATGTTGGCCCATACCATTTTGCAATAATACAATTTGGCTACTTTTACCTATGGCGGATTGCCATAATTCTAAAGCAGACAGGCATTGGGTTGCTTTACAGCAAATAATAATTACGTCCAGCGATTGTCCTTGCCAAACATTAAAAGAGTATTGCCTGCTTTGCTTGTTTGCCTCGAGCTGGAATTTGATGCGATTAAGGTTTGGGTTGCTGGGGAGTGCATAAACCTGAGTATTGGTGGGGATTTGACTGCTTATTAAGCAGCCAATAGCCCCTAAGCCGATTATGCCGACTTTTAGCGTTGAGTTGTTCAAGAGTGAGCTATTTGGGTTATCCATAACCCGTATTATACGACTTTAGCTCACGCGGGATAGTAGTAGAGAATCTTTCAGCGAAATATCTTCTTGCCAGCGTAGTTGTATTTTTGATAGTAAGGAGGCGGGATGCAGGTTTGGAATACTGCGTAACCAGCCCTTTATGATTGTTTCATCGAGATCAAATATAAAGGTTAACTGCCTCATCTTGCACTGGGATTGTAATAATAACCAAATGGTTAAAGGTTCGACTTGATAATACTGGCGCCTGAATCTTGGGTGCTGTATTTGTTCAATGGGCGCTCCGAGTATGTCACATATCAAGGCTTCTGCTTGCTGGCGCATGGAGATAATTTGTTGTGAGGTATGCACCAAATCTGGCTTCTTTTCACGCAGATATAGCGTGATGTATGAATCACTTGCGAGTGCTTGATATAAGCGATTCTTAGCTTGCTCAATAGGCCACGGCTCAAACTGCTCCATCATACGTTCATAGCGTAAAGCGCTATTAAATCGTTGTTTAGCCATACGTTGCAGCATTCGATGGATCGCCAGGCCAGAGTTGGATTGTGCTTGTTGATATTGTGATTGGCGGTAGAGCTTATCTGAGCTCCAAGGGTACACAGCAGGGCAGGGCACTAAACCATTACGGACTGGCCAGTGATGCAGCTCCATAACCAAAGGCACTAAGTAGCGGTCTTCTTCAACAAAAACCACTTCGGCTGATTCAGATATGATTTGCTGGTGCTTGTGCCAAAGTTTAAAATGCAGTTCTTGCATGTGAGCACGAATATTATCCAAGATGACTTGCCAGTCTTGGTCGCAGTGCATCACCCATTGAGCTTGGTATTCAGAGAATACATAAGCGATGAGTTCACAGCCTTCTTCTTGCACCAGCATTTTCTTGAAGTATTCGTATTCAAATACTGAGCGAAAGAGGGGGGCATCTTTTGCGCCGTGAACCTTGAAATAGTAAGTTCCGGTGCCATTGAGTATCATTCTTTTATCCATACTCATAATGTAGCCGAATATTGCCAGAGTGCCATTTAAAGGGTATATATAGCTCCATAATTCGATCGACTAATCTATCCAATCTACGACTATCTACTAACTTATAGGGAGACGGCTCATGCCATCTTTTGACATCGTTTCAGAAATTGAAAAACACGAAGCGCAAAATGCAGTTGATTCAGCCAACCGTGAAGTGACTACTCGCTTTGATTTTAAAGGCGTGAACGCGACTTTTGAGTTGAAAGAAAAAGAAGTGCTAATGACGGCGAATGAAGAGTTTCAGATTGAGCAAATGAAGCCAATCCTTGAAAGCAACCTGATTAAGCGAAAAATTAAGGTTTCTTGCCTTGAATACGAGAAGTTGATGGGCGCAGGTAAGCAAGTGAAGATGGCGGCTGTTTTGCGTCAAGGTATTGATAAAGACTTAGGTCGTATCATCAATAAGAAAATCAAAGAAAGTAAGATCAAAGTAACGTCGGCTGTGCAGGGCGAAATGGTACGCGTAACGGGTAAAAAACGTGATGAATTGCAGCAAGTGATGCAGATGCTAAAAGCGGATGAAGAGATCGAATTACCGTTGATGTATAAGAATTTTAAAGATTAAGAAAAATACGGATGCAAGGCCGCCTAGCAGGTAGCCTTTGCCTCTTCTTTAGAATTATTTTTTTCTTTAATGCTATCAGTTTCTTTGCTATTAAACGTACGATCTAGACTTAGCATGATAATAACAATAAGAACGGGTAGGCCAAGTAAAAAGGTAATGATAAAGAAGTTAGGATAACCCAGCGCTGTCACCATAGAGCCGGAATATCCGCCTAATATTTTGGGAAGAAGGGTCATCGTTGAGCTGAAAATAGCATATTGCATGGCGGTAAAGGAGATATTGACCAAGCTTGATAGAAAGGCGACAAAAGCGGCCGTTGCAATACCCGCGGATAGGTTGTCAGCAGCAATAACGACATAAAGCATTTCAATGCTTGGACTGCCACTGGCTAATAATAAAAATAGCAGGTTGGTTAACGAAGAGAGTAATGCGCCTAAAAATAAAGCCGGTAAAATCCCCAGCCTTAGTGCAATCAACCCCCCTAGAAAGCCCCCGACCAATGCCATTATCAAACCAAAAGTTTTAACGACGGCAGCAATATCTCTTTTTGAAAACCCCATGTCGCTATAAAAGACATTTGAAATAACGCCCAGCACAATATCTGATATGCGATAGAGTGAGATTAAGGCTAATAATAATAGAATTTGGCGGCCAGAATAGCGTTGGAAAAAATCTTGTAGCGGCGAGATATAAAAAGAGTTGACCAGATCAGGATTGGTTAAACTTGATAGTATAAGCAATCTAGCGATTAGGTAGGCAACTCCAATTCCTAGTACTAATCTAATCCCTTCAGTAAAAATCGATGCAAACTCAGAATTATTGACCGTGGCCGCAATGATTGATTTTATTGAGAGCGTATATCCAGAGCTGAAATAAAAGACCGCGATAAAGCCGATAATAGCGAGAACGAAGGTTAATAAAAGCGCCATGTGATCGCGATAGGTAAATAAATGATCTTCATCTGATGTCTTTTTATGGGGCTCAGGAACGATCAATGTTGTTATTAGGCCAATACTCATCAACGCAGCCATGACCAAGTATGTCGTACGCCAAGCTGAATAATTGTATTCATGGGCACTGGATCCTAAATAATCCGCTAAGAATAGCGCGCCTGCGCCGGCAACAATCAAGCCTACCCGATAGCCTGTGATATACATCGAAGACATCAGTGCTTGCACTTTATTACTGCCAGATTCAATCCTGTAGGCATCGATGACGATATCTTGAGTTGCCGAAGAAAATCCCAGTGCGACGGCCGCAATCGCCATAATCGTTAAGCCATGTTCTGAAGCAAGTGGATCCGTCAATGCCATGGCTGCGATGGATAGCATAATGGCCAGTTGAGAAATGAGTAACCAAGAACGGCGTTGTCCTAACTTATCCGTTAGCAAGGGTATCGGCATGCTGCCAACCAAAGGAGCCCAAATAAATTTAAAAGAATAGCCCAGTGCGGCCCAGCTAAAGTAAGTAACAGCTGAGCGATCAACGCCAGCTTCACGTAGCCAAAGTGATAGAGAAGAAAAAATTAATAATAGCGGAAGACCCGCCGAGAAACCCAGAAAGAACATTCTGATAACAACGGGTTTCCAAAAGTAGGGCAGGTAACTGAACCAGCTATTTTGTTCAGTGCGCATGCGTGGCTCGTTTCATTGGAGTGGGCGACATTATGATACAGACCTTGTTATACAGACCATTGATAATCTTTTAATCGAATGCGGCCATTGTGCAATAGAATACCTTCATCTGCTAATTTGTCTTTTTGTACCAACCAAGGCTCGCTACCTTCTGGGAAACTGATTTTCCCTTGAGCATTAATTACTCGATGCCAGGGTAAACGAGAATCTTTCGGCAAGTGTTTCAGAGTACGACCAACCCAGCGGGCGGAACTGGGACGGCCAGCTAAACGTGCTAGCTGGCCGTAGGTCGCGACATTACCCGAAGGGATTGCGGCGATGAATTGATATAGGGTTTCTTCTGCAGTCATACCTCTAATGATATAGAAGAAAACCTAGAAACGTAAATCTATAAACGTAAATCTATAAACGTAATCCACCATCACACTCAATGATACGGCCAGTGTAATAATCATTCTCGAAAATAAACGCGGCTGAATGAGCAATCTCATCGGGCTTACCCATGCGCTTTAAAGGAATGCCTGCGGCCATTTTTTCTAATGCTTCCGGCTTCATACTCTTGGTCATTTCAGTTTCGATAAACCCCGGTGCGATTGCCGCTACACGAATGTTTTGGCGAGCCAGTTCTTTGGCCCAAGTCACGGTCATTGCCGCGACGCCCGCTTTGGCAGCAGAGTAATTACTTTGACCCATGTTGCCCGCTCTAGAAATACTGGAAATATTAATGATGCAGCCCGCGCAGTCTGTATTAGTAGGCTCATTTTTGGCTTGTGCTTGTTTGATCATTTGAATAGAAGCTTCGCGGGCGCATAGAAACACACCGGTTAAGTTCACATCAATTACCGCTTGCCACTGTGGCATTGAAAGCTTGGATATTTCATCACCCTTTGCTTTAACCATTAAACCGTCACGCAAGATGCCAGCATTATTGATTAATCCATCTAGGCTACCCATTTGCACGGGGATGGCGGAAAATGTTTCTTCAACTTGTTGTTCGTCAGCCACGTTACAGGAAAATATAACCGCTTTGCGGCCGGTTGCTTCTACTTGAATCTGGGTTTCTGCCATTTGTTCTGGATTTAAATCAATGATGGCGATATCAGCCCCGCGGTTGGCTAAATAAACCGCCATAGCGCGACCTAAGCCTTGTCCTGCGCCAGTAATCGCGATCACTTTATCGGTTAAATTCATGATGTATTCCTAAAGTTGAAGGTAAGTTAAAATGAGTATTAAAAGGGATATTTCTAATGACATTATAGACAGGCTGAGCCAGCAAAAAAGACCGTTGTGTGAAATATCACAAAAGGAGCAGGATTTAAGCTTTAGGTATGAAATCCTAGACGATTCTTTACTAAATATAATGATGAAAAGGGCTTAGTCACGACCTGCAGATCTTGAAATATAGTGAGCTGAACCCATTTAATAAAGTATTAACGTTATTGTTTTAATTTGAATGCAGGAGGGCATATGCCTTTATTATTGATTTTCATCGTTATTCCCTTAATTGAACTGGCCGTTATTTTAAAAGTGAACGGTTTTATTGGCATTGGCTGGACTCTGGGTTTAATTATTATCACAGCTTTTGTCGGTGTACGCCTATTGAAGCAGCAAGGCATTAGTACGTTATTGCGGGCTAATCAAAAAATGCAGCAAGGACAGATTCCAGCGCAAGAATTAGCCGAAGGTTTTTTATTGGCATTGGCGGGTGCTTTGTTATTAACTCCGGGCTTTGTGACTGATGCGTTTGGCTTTATTTTGCTCGTGCCTTTTACGCGTAAAGCACTAGTACATAAAGTGATCGCCTTTATCGCGCCCCGTATGATGACGAATAGCAGCTTTCAATCGACGAACAGCTTTGAGGAAGGTTCATTTAAAGATGTGCACTCTCAGCCAGAGTCTCAAAGTAATCATGAAAATATCACCATTGAAGGGGCGTATACCAAAGTCGATAGTGCGAAAGACGATAAGTAGTTTATTTTCGTCTTGCCGTTGAATTCTCAGCGAAAGCCCCTATAAATTAACCATCTATTTTTGACAGGGGCCTTAAGCCTCTGTTTACCCTATTTGATCCGCAGAATTGGGATCTAAACCGTTGGAGTGTCGAGTAAATGAAAATCCGTCCATTACATGATCGTATTGTTGTTCGTCGTAAAGAAGAAGAAACTGCAACTGCCGGTGGCATTATTTTACCAGGCGCTGCTGCAGAGAAGCCAAACCAAGGTGAAGTGATCTCTGTGGGTACTGGCCGCATTCTTGATAACGGTGCAGTACAGGCGTTAGCGGTTAAAGAAGGCGATATGGTCGTTTTTGGTAAGTACTCTGGTCAAAATACTATCGATATCGATGGTGAAGAATTATTGATTTTGAATGAAAGTGATATCTACGGCGTTTTAGAAGCTTAATTATTACACTCACTTTTTTATTAAATACACAAATTTTAAGGAAAGATCATGGCTGCTAAAGACGTATTATTTGGTGATAGCGCACGCGCAAAAATGTTGGTGGGTGTAAACATCCTAGCTGACGCGGTAAGAGTTACTTTGGGACCAAAGGGTCGTAACGTTGTTATCGAGAAATCATTTGGCGCACCGATCATCACTAAAGATGGTGTTTCTGTTGCACGTGAAATCGAATTGAAAGACAAGTTCGAAAACATGGGCGCACAAATGGTTAAGGAAGTTGCTTCTCAAGCAAACGACCAAGCCGGTGACGGAACAACGACTGCAACAGTATTGGCACAAGCAATTATTATTGAAGGTTTGAAGGCTGTTGCCGCTGGCATGAACCCGATGGATCTTAAGCGCGGTATCGATAAAGCGACTGCTGCTGTTGTTGCATCGATTAAAGAACAAGCTCAGCCTTGTCTTGATACCAAAGCGATCGCTCAGGTCGGCACTATCTCTGCTAATGCGGATGAAACGGTTGGCCGTTTAATCGCTGAAGCCATGGAAAAAGTTGGCAAAGAAGGCGTAATTACTGTTGAAGAAGGCAAAGGCCTTGAAGACGAGCTTGATGTTGTAGAAGGCATGCAGTTTGATCGTGGTTACTTGTCTCCGTACTTCATCAACAACCAAGAAAAAATGACAGTAGAAATGGAAAATCCATTAATTCTATTGGTTGATAAGAAAATTGATAATCTTCAAGAGTTGTTGCCAATTCTTGAAAACGTCGCTAAGTCGGGTCGTCCATTATTGATCGTTGCTGAAGATGTTGAAGGCCAAGCGCTAGCAACATTGGTAGTCAACAACTTGCGCGGTACCTTCAAGGTTGCTGCTGTTAAAGCCCCTGGTTTTGGTGATCGTCGTAAAGCCATGTTGCAAGATCTTGCAATTCTGACCGGTGGTCAGGTGATTTCTGAAGAGTTGGGTATGACTTTAGAAACTGCAGACGTAGCAACGCTAGGTACGGCTAGCAAGGTTGTTATCGATAAAGAAAACACAGTGATTGTTGATGGTGCTGGCACTGAAGCCACCGTTAATACGCGTGTTGATCAGATTCGTGCAGAAATTGAAACCTCTACTTCTGATTACGACATCGAAAAATTACAAGAGCGTGTTGCTAAACTTGCCGGCGGCGTTGCCGTGATCAAAGTTGGTGCGGGTTCTGAAATGGAAATGAAAGAAAAGAAAGACCGTGTTGACGATGCATTGCATGCAACTCGCGCTGCAGTAGAAGAGGGTGTTGTTGCCGGTGGTGGTGTTGCTTTGGTTCGCGCATTATCTTCGGTAACAGTGGTTGGCGATAACGAAGACCAAAACGTCGGTATTGCTTTGGCACTGCGCGCGATGGAATCTCCAATTCGTCAAATCGCTGGCAACGCGGGCGCTGAAGGTTCAGTCGTTGTGGATAAAGTTAAATCGGGTGAAGGTAGCTTTGGTTTTAACGCGAGTACTGGCGAATATGGCGACATGATCGCTATGGGTATTCTTGATCCTGCTAAAGTAACGCGCTCCTCTCTACAAGCGGCTGCGTCTATTGCTGGCTTGATGATCACAACCGAAGCAATGGTTGCTGATGCTCCTGCTGAAGAAGGCGCTGGTGGTATGCCTGATATGGGCGGCATGGGCGGAATGCCTGGCATGATGTAATCACCTTGTGATTCATAGCCCAGAGTTTCTAATTGTTAACAGAAGCTCATATTAAAAGCCGTATTTCTTATAAACGCTGCCTTTCTTATTGAAGTCAGCATTTATCAAGAGTGCGGCTTTTTATTGGCTGAAATATAGATAAAAACGCTGAATCATGTAAATTTATGTTGCTCAACGTCTAGATCTGTTGAGTTAAAGCGGGCGGCATGATCTCATAGGGCTCGATTTCAGCCCGATTCAATGGGGCTCAATGAAAAGATAATGCAACATAGAAATATAATAAGCGTATGGCATTAATAAAGACGGCTTCATTTCGTTCAGATCAACAAGCTTGGTTATCTCAATTAGATCAAAAAGTAATATCTTCTTGGGTGACTCAAAAAAGCAAAGCCATTGAGTTACCGGCTCACTTTTTGGCGCGTCCTGAATTATCGAAAAAGCTTTCTGAAGGTAAGCCTATTACTTGGCTATTAGCCCCAGCGGGCTATGGCAAAAGCGTATTGTTGAGCGATTGGTATAGTCAGCAGGTGAACCGACAAGATACTTTAGGTTTATGGCTCACCTTAGATAATAAAGACAATCATGCGGCTTTTCTTTTGCGGCACTTGTTAGAAACAGCTAATAAATTGATTACCGGCGTAGCGACGGATGCTTTAGCGCATTGGTTAGCGACGATGAGCCAGGGCACTCTCGATAGTGATGAGGTTTTGCTGCTCTTTTTAGATGAATTAGCAGATTTGAATGGCTCACTGGTCTTGGTGCTGGATAATGTTCACGAAATCGAAGACCCCGCTGCTTGGCGGATAATTCAATCTTTAATGACTCAGTTACCGGCCAATGTGCGTCTATTAATGGCTTCGCGCTACATCCCTAATGCGCTGGGTCGTTTAAGGTTAGACCCTCGTTTAGCTTTTATTAAACAGCAAGAATTAGCCTTTAACTTTCAACAAGTTGATCGTTGGTTGCAGCAAGCGGGTATTGTTGATCCGCAGCAAGCGCATAATTTAATGCAGCGTATGCAGGGCTGGCCAGCGGGCTTGGGGTTATGGCTAGCCTGTCGAGAAGATACCACTTGGCCAGAAGACCTTGGCTTTGAGAGAGAGCAGCTCGCCGATTACCTGATGGGAGAAGTGCTATCAGGGCTTGAACCGCAATTAAAAGAATTCTTAATCCGCATTGCGCCGCTAACCAGTTTTAATGAAATACTGTGCAATGAAGTCTTAGCGATTGAAGACAGTCGTCATTGGATTCAGCAGCTTGTTCATCACAATATTTTTATCGAGAGTATTGATCAGCGATCAGGCTGGTTCAGTTTGCACCCTTTACTGGCGGACTTACTAAGTCAGTACAGCAGCGAAAAAGAGCGCGTACGAACCCATCTAGCGGCTTTCCATAGCCTAAAGCAGCAAGGCTTTAGAGTGGAAGCGCTGCAACATGCTCGTTTGGGTCAATTAACTCAAGAAGCGGCTTTGTGGATTGAAGGCGAGGTTGACCGCATCATTGCCGATTTAGACTTCGCGACGGTTTTGGCATGGTGTGATTTTGTTGGTAGCGACATTATTAATCGTTCTGCTCGTTTACAGCTGATGCAAATTTGGAGTTTATTATTAACTTATCAATATTCAGCGGTAGGGTTATTAATTAATCAGTTGGATACCCATCAAATTGAACGTGATTATCCAGGGCAATTGCTGGCTTTACGGGGCTTTATTGCCCGCAGTGAAGGTGATTACCGACAGGCTCGTAGTCTGTGTGAATTAGCCTTGCAAGAGCTACCAGAAGATCGCTTTCCGATTCGATCCTTAATGTGCTCGACTCTGTGTAATATTGAGCTGGTTAGTCACAATACTGAAAATGCTCGCCTTTGGAACCGCTTGGGCATCGACATTGCTCGTCAGCATCAGGCGATCGGGCTAGAAGCTTTAGCGCTTTATGATTATGCCAGAGTTGAACAATATCGCGGCCATATTCGCCGTAGCGCTGAGGTGGTCGATCAAGGCTTAGAATTAACGCTACGACTACCGCAGCATATTCGATTATTTCCCCGCGCCCGATTAATCATCTACCGGGCTTTCATGCGCTGGTTACAAGGTGATGTTGAAGGGGCTCGACAAGACGCCTATATCGGTATAAATGAAGCGAATCGTTGCCGTGATGTGATTGTACTTTATGGCTATAGCTTGCTGGCCCTCATCCATGTGATCGCTCAAGAAGGTAAGGCGGCCTTAGCAATTGTTGCTGAAGCGGAGCGCTTAATGCAGCGCTGGCAAGTGTCCGAGCAGGTTTATCAAAGCTGGCTGGCGATTGTTAAAGCCAATATATGGATGGCGTTAGAGAAATGGAAGCGCGCACAAGAATGCTTAGATGCCGTTGTTCAAGGACCAGACAGACTTGACGCAAACCATGCTGAACTATTTCCTATGCAATCGGGTTTATACCGCTTGTCCTGTGCGCGTTTGTTATTGCAGAAGAAAGATTTCTCTGCTGTTTTACAGACATTAGATAGCAGCGTTTTGCAGGATCAAGCGGGCATTATTCAATTGTCGGGGACTCTATTCAAAGCTGTGGCTTATGCTCTAAAGAATGATACGAATAAAGCCAAGCAGGTTTGGCAGCAAGGTATGCAGTTTGCCAAGCAAGAGAATATTCAATTGGATTTGAGTCAATTTATGTCGGCAGTCGTGTTAAATATAGATTCAGAGGTAGCTTCCTCTTTGTCCGTTAAAATCATGCCGCAAGTTGTTAATGAATCCAAAATTCCGCTGCCACCCTCATTGGTTCAAGCTTTTAGTGAGTCGTCGAACTTAAGTGCTCGAGAGCAGGAGGTTCTCGGCTTGATTGCCGAAGGCAATTCGAATCAAGAAATTGCCGACAAGCTCTTTATTTCATTGCATACCGTTAAAACCCATGCGCGTAAAATAAACGTCAAGCTAGGGGCTAAAAGTCGTACTCAAGCGATTGTAAAAGCGCGGGCGTTAATGATTATCTAATGTCGGAATATAGTCTGACTTTTTGCCAGTATTTAGCCTTTTAAAAGTAGGGTTATTGGCAAACAGCGGCTTAATTGTCTATACCTAATTAATCAATAATGTTTAATTAATTAAGTATATGGAGTTGGTATGACGGCGAGCTATTCTATCGTCATTCTTGGCTGTGATAATGATTTACGCCTTGCAGAGCATCTCGATGAATCCTTCGATGCAATATTAACCAGTGATGGCGATCAATGCTTACAGGCATTAAGTGATAACAGCTATAAGCTAGTCTTGGCTGATATGACCTGCGCGTCTATTCCTGTGTTTGAAGTCTGTCAAAAAATAAAATCTTCAACTGATATTCCCGTCATATTCGTTAGCTCTAAAGATTGTAATGATGAGCGATTAGCGGCTTATGATTGCGGTGCTGATGATTATTTGTCGATTGATGATCTAAAAACTGAACTTCATGGCCGTTTAGAGCGGATTATCATCAATAAAATCGCCAATGACCAATTGAAACTTCAACTCGCGCAAGCAAATGAAATGGCATTTATTGCCATGTCAGATACCAGCGATTTGGGCGTGAATATCCAATTTTTATTAGACGTTAGCTTTTGCAATAATTTCGATGAATTAGGGATGCGTTTATTTCAAGCTATAAAGTCGTATGGACTGAGTTGCAGCTTACAGTTACGTGGCCAATTTATGGTGAAAAATATGGAAGCTAATGGCATGGCTAAGTCATTAGAGTCGCAATTACTAATGGAGATGAAAGATCAGGGGCGCTATGTTGATTTTGCCCATCGTTCGGTGATGAATTATGAATCAGTCTCTCTATTGGTTAAGAACATGCCAGTGGATGATGAGAAAAAATATGGTGCGATAAAAGATAATGTTTTTTCTTTATTGCAAGGTGCCGATGCGCGCATTAAAGCGCTGGACACGTTAGAGAATTTAGCCTTGGAAAAAAACTTGGTGCGTAGCTTAACGATGAAAATGAAAGACTTGATGTCTTCCGTTGATCAAAGTTACCAAGGCGTGATGAAGGATATTGCGAATGTCGTTGAGGAGATGGCGGATAGTATTGATAAATCAATGCAATATCTTGGTATGGATGAAGCTCAGGAGAAAAGTTTACAAGATACGATAGAACACGCGATTTTAAGTACTAATAAGGTATTTAATGAAGGCTTAAAACTGGATAAAGATCTTCATGAATTTCTGGTTAATCTAGAAACATTATTTAAGTCAGAAACAATGGACCCTGCTCAGCTGAAAATAATAATAGAGAGCTTAGAGAAGCTCTCTTAATTCAGCCAGATAATATTAACATGTGGGATGTTAATCTGCCGAGCCACACTTCTCATGCCCGCCCATATCCACTACCCAAGGTGGATTCGGTCTTACTCGTTCAATCACGAAGTCTACAAAACTACGTACTTTTGCTGATAGATGGCGGTTACTCGCATAGAGTGTGTGAATCGGGTAAGCCTCAAACGGCCAATCACATAACAAAGGCACTAAGTTTTTGCTTTTAATGGCTGAAGCGGCAATTAAAACAGGCAGCGAAGCGATACCCGCTCCAGACAGCGTTAGAGTGTAAAGACTGGACATGTCGTTGACTTGTAAGCGAGGCTTAAAATTAAACGTATGCTCTTCTTTTTCGGGTCCAATTAACGTCCATTGAGAACGGTTAGATATGGAAATTATCTGATGATTTTTAAGGTCGTCGGGGTGAGTGGGTTTACCAAATTTGGCCAGGTAATCCGGACTCGCGCACACCATAGCGGTAACGTCGCCTAAATAGCGGCCAATTAAAGAAGAGTCTTCCAGCTGACCTACCCTAAATGCAACGTCGATCCCATCTTGCACTAGATCTAAAAATTGATCACTTAATACGAGGTCAATATTGACGAGTGGGTAAAGCTCCATGTATTCAGCCACGAGCCCAGATAATACGGTTGAGCCAAATAATACTGGGGCGGTAATGCGCAATGTCCCGGTGGGAGTGGTTTGCATTTGTGTAACCGCTATATTAGCTTCTTCTATTTCGGCAAGAATACGAGCGCAATGAGCATGATAGGCGCTGCCCGTATCGGTAAGGCTCAAGCTACGGGTAGTGCGCTGAATAAGCCTTACACCCAGGCGCTCTTCTAGTTGTGTGATTTTTCGGCTTACGGTCGACTTGGGAAGGCCTAGGGCTTTGGCTGCACCCGTGAAGCTGCCGGATTCGACCACGCGTACAAAAATTGCCATTTCATTTAAATCAAAGTCTTCGCGTCTACCGATTAGCATTCTTGTTCCGCCTTAGGCTAGGTTAAGCTTATGAACAGCTAATGTGAGGGTTGCGAATGAATAAAACAACCCTCGGTAAAATTATATTAGCGACTAGGATGTTTCTAAGGACTGAGACAGTAGAGGTTCTAGCTTAACCATACGTATTGCTAACTCGGCTGGAATGTCGCAAGGTTTTCCTCGGTTATAATCAAAAAATAACATAGTACTTTCACCTTTGGTTACTAAGCGGGATTGTTGATGACTCCAGATTGCATATTCTTGAATCAGTTTACCGCCTTTGGCTTTTATACTGCGAATGCCTATGGAAAGTGTGTCTGGGTAGCTGACAGGGGCTAGAAACTTGGCTGAAGTCTCTGATAAAATCGGACCTTTAGCATAGTCATTCATGAAATCGAGAATTTTTAACGCTTCGACATACTTAGTACGAGCACTCTCAAAATAGCGAAAATAATGTACATTATTGACATGCTTAAACGAATCCATCTCCCCCCAAGCGACAGGGACTTCGATGACGATGGGGTAATCGTATAAATCAGACATGGGTATACCTTACTACTGTTGGATTTTATCGTGGTGACGAATGGCGCCTATACTGGCGCTTGTCGAGACTAAATAGGGTACTGCATAAGTAAGCACCATCTTTATGACCCTATCTAGGGGCATATCGAGGGCTAATAAAGCATCGCCATGATTTATCATGGCCAGTATTGACCCAACAATCAACGACGTTTTTAACGAGCGTTTAATGACCTCGCGTTCTAGAGCAATGTCCCACCAAGATTTATCCGCAATAGACAATTAGAATTCCCTGTTTCGGTTTATAAGTTTGACTTAATAGCCAATGAAATGGCTATCGGTTATATGATCACATCTTATTTTTAGTATAGTCGGTGTTGTCTTTCTAGCTTGTGACATTAGCTTTAATCGCTCTATGGGGATCGTTTCCGATGCGGGCTAATAAACAGCTGTTTTTTTGCGGAACTCAGCGCTCATGGAGCGACTGAGTATTGAGTGCGGAATGATGAAGAAAGACTAGAGTCGTTGTAAAATGACTTGAGTAATGGCTTCTTGCACGGCTTTTTCTTGGCCAACTGGCGGGTGTAGTTTAGTGCGTACTCCCAGATCAGCTTCTATTGCTTTTAACTGTTTGGGCACATCAATACGTAAGTGCTGTCCTGCGGCGAAAAACACAGGGTAAATATTAAGTAGATTGAAGCCTTGTTGTGAAAGTAATTCACACGTTTGTTCAAGGCTCGGCTCACAGAGCTCCATATAAGCAAGCTCTACAATGACCGGTGTTGATGAGCCAGACGACGAAACAGACTGATGCTGCTTTATGGCTTGGGTCATGTCATTGAACGGAACTTGCCACTGTGGATCACGACTGCCGTGGGCTAATAAAATGTTGGCAACTTTAGAATTCATAAAATACGTTTCAGCGTGTTCAGTTGATTAGAGTATACATTTATATTACTTAAACTAGATACGTTGTCAGTCCTTATATTGGATTGCTCTATATCGATTATTTTACTGACTAAACGAACTAAACTAGAAAAACTCACTTGAAATCATACGTTTAGCTGAGAACATTAGAAAACAGTATTATGTAGAAAAGTAACAAGGTGCCTATAAATCATACGTAAATAAGAGAAAATACAACTTAAAAATGACGCGTGAAAATGGTCTGTAGTTTTCTGTTATTTCGATTTGAAAAGAACAAAAAACCTAGCTAATACTTATAGTGAATCATTTGTTTATATATAGGTAGTTCAGTCATATGAGCATCAGTCGCCAGCAGGTTGGTCGTTTTTTGTACGAATTCGAAAATGAATACCAGGTCACTTACGTGAATTTCTCTAGGGCTAATGAGCTAGCGGATGCTCAGCTGATTATGACTCTTGAGCGAGGATGTGAGCGGCAAACATTTTCTTTTTCGCAGCCCCATTTCAATGACATTGAAAGAAATCTTATTACTTCAAAGGGTGTTTATATCGCAAGTTTGAAGAATACACCCTTATCACCTCATAGGGTTGAAGTGGGTGATCATGAAGGAGGCTTTGCGTACTTTACCGCCAAAAATGTGAAAAACATAACGCCGACAGCCTAGGCTTAGCTAACCGTTTTCACTAACGATAGTTCTTAAGTCATGGCTCTCTAATTTGTGATAAATTTTTTATGCTAGAAACAAAAAAGCAATGCTATTGAGCATTGCTTTTTTGTGGTCACTAATAAAACAATAAATGGATTAATAAATCCAGATGAGGGCTTAGGCTAAAAGAGCTGAAGTACCAACGCGGCGGTTTCACAATAATCTTTTTCTTTCACATCGTTCTTTTGTTTGGCTTGCTGAGATTTAATAAAGGTATAGCTGTTCGGTGAGCCTTTGCAGATATTCACGCCGAGTACATTGTTTTGTGACTTCACAAACAGATTCATGCTTACGTCACCGCGTGTTCTCGAGCGTAAATGCACCTTTTTAGGAGAGATGGTATAAGACTTAATACCATCTTTGGCTGTGACATTCATGCTTTGCCCTGGTGGGGCATTAACAAAAGTCGCATCGTCACGAATTTCGATACTGGTCCAGTTGCTATCGGTTTGTACTTCAAGCTCATAAATTTGCTCAGCGGCAATCGCCGGTTGAAAAACAGCTGCGCTTAATACGCTAGCCAATAAAAATCGGTTCATTGTGTCTTCCCTGATCGTGCTGGGTTGGCGAAATTATATTTAGTCTTAGTTATATAGTAGACGTTTTTTAGAACATCAAATTACTGAAACTGTAAAATGAAAGGGTAGTGAGCGCTTACATACTGCGTTAGCAACAATGTAAGCACTGTTTAGCGAATGGATTAATTATAAAATTAACTCATGCTATAAATGATTCTCGGCGTATTCGGCTAAGATAGATCGAGGAGAGCCTTGCAGGTTGATGGTGCCTCCATGTTCAAAATCCTTAAATCGTTCGACCAAATACGTAAGTCCTGTACTGATAGGGCTTAAATAAGGGGTATCAATTTGAGATAAATTGCCAAGACAGATCACTTTACTCCCCGTTCCTGCACGGGTGACGATGGTTTTAATTTGATGAGGGGTGAGGTTCTGACATTCATCGATGAGAATTAAACTTTGTTGGAAGCTACGGCCACGAATGTAGTTCAACGATTTAAACTGCAAAGGTACTTTTTGCAGTATGTAATCGACACTGCTGGGAGCGTTGTCATCATCGCTGTGCAACGCTTCTAGATTATCGGTGATTGCGCCAAGCCAAGGTTCCATTTTTTCTGCTTCGGTGCCCGGTAAGTAACCAATATCCTCGTCTAAACCGCGGGTACTGCGAGTAGCAATAATACGTTTGAATTGTTGCTGTGCAACGGTCATTTCAATCGCCGCGGCTAACGCTAAAATGGTTTTACCTGAGCCCGCTTGCCCGGTCAAGGTGACTAAGTGAATGTTCGGGTCGAGTAACAGGTTGAGCGCCAACGCTTGAATGATATCCCTTGGTTTTAAGCCCCAAGCTTGTTGATGCATTAAAAGCTCTTTGGGCAGGTCTAATAATGTCACAAACTCATCATCAATTGCTGTAATTCGGCCCACAAATTCCTGTTCATCAATGATGTAATGATTGATGTGCACATTCTCTGGCAATACGGATTTTAGAACCTTATGGTAGGTCCCCGTGGCGTCATGTCGGGTTTCTACTTGATGTTGTTCCTGCCAGAAAGAACCTTCTAAAGAATGAAAACCTTGCTCCAATAAATCGACATCGGATAATAGCTGATCGTTGAAATAATCTTGAGATGCAATGCCACAGCCCTTGGCTTTAAGCCGCATGTTGATGTCTTTGGTAATTAGGGTGACATCACGCTTAGGGTGATTCTTCTGCAACTCAATGAGGCTATTAATTATTTTGTTATCATTGAGATTGGTCGGTAGGACGGGTTTCGGCGGTTCATAACTATCAAGCAGAATAGAGAAGGTGCCCTCAGTCTCTCCGTCGTCTCTCAGAATGGGTACGCCTTTGGCAATTTCACTGGGAGCCGCATCGCCAATAATCTTGTCTATTTGGCGAATTGCCTGACGACAATCGGCGGCGATCGATTGCTTTCCCATTTTCAGCTTGTCGAGTTCTTCTAAGACAATCATGGGGATGACAACTTGATGTTCTTGAAATTGCAGAATCGCACTGGGATCGTGTATGAGTACGTTAGTATCAAGAACGTAGAGTTTGTGGTTTGAGTTTTGTGCTGCCATGCAAAATACCTCTTAGCCGGAACGGATGAGGAAAGCCATGGATGAAAAGTGAGTCGGTGCACTTATTCCATCAAGGCCCCAGTTAAATTAGTCTGCCTCGGTTTGAAGCCATTGCCAAGTGTTTATTTGATAGCTGATGGTTGGATCCGATTGTAACTCTGTACCAGTAACGTAAACTTGCCAATAATCTTACTAATACTCACGCTATAGCGGGTCATCTTATGAAATTTATACAGGCTACAAGCCTATTCTCAGGTTTTTTTATCAGTCTGCTAATGAGCAGTGCTCTGCATGCTCAAGATCCTATTTACACTCAAGATCCAGTCTTAGGCAACTGGCACACGGTTGATGATGAAACAGGTGAAATTAAAAGTTTGGTAACACTTTCACTCGCGGAAGATGGCACTATGGTTGGCGTTATTACTAAAGTTCTAAAAGAAGATGCCGGTAGTGGTCTTTGTGACAAGTGCGAAGGTGATCAAAAAAACCAACCAATCGAAGGTATGCAGTTTATTTGGGATGTTGAACGCACGGCTGAAGGAGAGTGGGAGGATGGGCAGCTTTTAGACCCTGAATCAGGCACTGTCTACAATGGCAATATTACGCTTGGGGATAACCCAAGCGAGCTTGAAGTTCGAGGGTATGTTGGCATCTCTTTATTCGGTCGCTCACAGACCTGGCAGCGCGTTGAAGCAAGTGTTGAACTCAATAAGGAAGTGAAATAAGGCCTACATTTGTTGTAAATTCCTACTCGACTGGCAGTAAAGGACCTTTGCTGACCAGTCGTTTGATTTATTATCCCCCATGATGCTATTTACGTCTAAATGATGAGCCTGCTAAAGGCTAGTAATGGTAACTAATTACTGTATTATCGCAGGCCAAAATAACAAAAAATTACATATTCGGGGATTGAAATGTACCTAAGCATTCGCACTGCCATAGCGGCACTTATTCTAATGACCATGGCGGGTTGTAGTTCTATCTATACAACTACGGGTTGGTTTGCCTACGATTTCGCTGAAGATTACGCTATGCCGTATGTCATGAAGACAGATGATACGGAAATGGGCTGTGCAATGAGCGAAAGTATGACCCCGATGCTAATGGCTTTTAGCGAATTGACTTGGTCTCCTGACCGCTTAGCGACTTCCATGTATATGCAAGCGGGTGCGTGTGCTGAAGCAAGAGCGAATGAAGAAGGCTTAAGCTATCTTCGTGCTTATAAAGCGCAAAATATCGGTGAAGCAAAAGATGCTCGTATTCGTCAAAAACGTTTATTTGCACTAGCCGCGAATCGTCAATACAAAGGTTATAAGCACTTGGTCGCAGAGTTTGGTGAGCCGGGTGAAACTTGTCCAGATATGGACGAAGAAGAAGAATTTTTCTGGATGCTAGGTCTGGTTAGTGGTCTGCAAGCAGTGATGAGTGATGTTCGCGGCCAAGGTGAAGTCGGCGTGCCAAAAGATATCGCCATGAAGTCTGTTCGTGGTAGTCAGTGTTTAGATGCTAAGCGCTGGTGGGGTATGCCAAAAGCGATGCAAGCAGCCGTTTGGACGATGATGCCTGACAATGCTCCCGATGGTGTTGATCCTTGGCAAGAACTTGCTGATGCAAGTGAGCTAGCGGGAGACGCAGGTGTACGTTTAGCACAAGCGGTTGAAGTCGTTATTGCTGATGGTTCAGGTAATGAAGAACGTTTACGCGATGCCATTCGCCGTCATGCACAATCCGTTAAAACAACGCCACCGAATGCTCAATACCGTATGTTAGACATCGTCGCCAATCAACAAGTTCTAGCGGTATCTGATCGTCTATGGACAGAAGCTACGGGTAGTCGTACTCCCATTGGTGGTCTAGGTACTTTCTGGGATGATCAATCTCCGGCAGAAGAAGCTTTAGACATTGATGATCTGTTGGGAGATTAATCGCATGCGTACAATTTTACTTTTTGCTCTGTTGTTGCCATCTTTGGTATTGGCGCAGATTCCTCAATCGAAATCGCTACC
Source organism: Oleispira sp. (assembly GCA_036960605.1). Classification (GTDB taxonomy): domain Bacteria; phylum Pseudomonadota; class Gammaproteobacteria; order Pseudomonadales; family Oceanobacteraceae; genus Oleispira. The sequence continues at coordinate 44,445 of JBALXI010000019.1, forward strand.
GAAGTTGAGTATTTGTGTTTTCGATCCGCTAGGGGCTAATGGTTCATTGTTTAATACAATGAAAGATTATCGCACCGTGGCATTTGATTGGGGTGTTGATTTAGAACCTCGTGCTTATACTGATGAAAAAATTGCGGTCGATGATTTTAAAGCGGGCCAATGTGATGCAACATTAGTGACGGGTGCGCGGGCACGTCCATTCAATAAATTTACCACAACAATTGAAGCCATTGGCGCTATTAGTGATGAAAAGATGTTGCGTAAATTACTCGCAACTATCTCCAGTCCTAAAGCCGCGAAATACATGCGTGAAGGTCAATATGAAGTTGCAGGCATTATGCCAGCAGGTCCTATTTACTTATTCACTCGTGATAAAACGATTGATACACTTGAAGAATTATCGGGTAAGCGCATCGCGACCATTGATTATGATGAGCCTTCAATCTTTATGGTAAATCATATTGGTGCATCGATGGTGCCTTCCAATTCAGCGAACTTCTCGGGCAAATTTAATAATGGCAGTGTTGATATTGCCTATGCTCCTGCAGTGGCTTACAAGCCACTTGAGCTTTATAAAGGTCTAGAAGACAACGGCGGTATTTTGCGTTTCGTTTTAGCGTATATGGATTTTCAGATTATTCTTCGTGCGGATAAATTTCCTGAAGGCTTTGCTCAAAAATCACGAACGGCTGTTGCGAGTTACTTTGATCGTGTAAACGAATTTGTTGAAAAGGAAACCAAAGAAATTGATCCTAAATACTGGATCGACTTGTCGGACAATGCTAAACAACAGTACGGCGGTATGTTACGTGATGTGCGTATTAAATTACGTGATCAGGGCGTTTACGATGGGAAAATGTTAAAGCTGATGCGCAAGTTACGCTGTAAAGTGAACCCAGCAGCTGCAGAATGTGTTGAAAAACTAGAATAGAAAAAGTTAGTGATTTCTATAATAAATATAAAAAAGCAATACTCGAACATAGGTATCTACCATGATCCAGACCCTTCGCTTGGCGAATCGAACTGGCTTTGAATGGCTGGCAGCAATGCCCGCCTTTTTGGTTTTAATTTTTGTCATTCTATTAAATACCAGCCACGCAACTCATGCTCAGTTACTGAAACTGGGTGAGAATGTATGGGATGGATATTTCCTATTACGGTCTGATCCAGTTCAGCCCAGTTGCGAAATTAATGGCGATATCGATGCTCAGCTTGTTCGCTTGATCGCAGCAAATGCGGCGCCAGCCGAAGAGGACGAATGGGATTTGTTTGACGAGGATCCTGAGCCTGTTGACGAAAACCTATTGCGACAATCTTTAGTCAATGCGCAAGCGGTTTGCCAGACCAAGCATCAAACATTTGAGCAAACAGTTGATCGCATTACCCCTGCGGTAAGAGTATTTCGGGCGGTAGAACTGTCGGTTGCTGAGTTCGGTGAGTTTGGCTTGCATGCACAGCGTATTATGCTCGCCGTTCTGGTACTTATCTGTGGTATGACGGCGTTATTTAGACGTCACCATATTGCATTGCGCCCCATGGAAACGGTGATGGATTATCGTGTTGCTGCTTCTGCACAAGTGCTTGCCGGTGGTATTTTATTCTTTTCGGTTTATAGCTTTAAAGAAGTTGTTTTTAATGCCGGCGTTACCGTCAGTGCTGAGCATGGCTTTTTGCATTATTTATGGATTATTGGTTTTGCTGCTTTTTTCTTATTGAGTCTCTATCAGTTTATCGTTGTGCCAAAAGAGGCTAAGCCAGGTGGTAGCTTCTTAAAAGCCCAGTTAGCTGTGCCTATCTACGCCACCATGTGCATCATTTCAGGCATCTACTTTTTCTCAAATGGACACGTCGCCGGTATTGGTATTTACCTCAACCAGATGATGGAGCTGTCTCAGCTATTTTTAAACGTTGGCTTGTATGTTTGGATCGGTATGTTGGTTAAACGTACTCAAATGGCACAAGCGGTATTCAATGTTTTTCGTCCGTGGAATCTACCGCCTGAAATGCTAGCGGTCGTCGTTGTGATGATTGCAGCATTACCAACCGCTTATACTGGTGGCTCAGGTATTTTTGTCATCGCGATTGGTGGTTTGATTTATAACGAACTTCGTCGCGCCGGTGCGCGTCGTCAATTAGCGCTTGCGGCAACCGCGATGTCCGGCAGCATGGGTGTTGTTTTACGTCCTTGTTTATTGGTTGTTATTATCGCGGCACTGAATAAAGAGGTTACAACCGATCAACTGTTTGGTTGGGGAATGAATGTTTTCTTATTAACCGCGGTTATCTTTGCAGCGATTGCCATGTTAACCAAGCAAGGCACTTTGAAAATTGAAAAAATAGCCGTTGCTTGGCCTGAGACTAAGAAAGCCTTATGGAAGTTGGTGCCTTATGGCATATTGATCGGCTTAACCTTGGCTTTCTATTCTGTCTTTTTGAATGCTCATTTGGATGAGTTCTCAGCGCCTTTCATTCTTCCTGTGATGTTATTAGTGGTATTAGTTTATGAGCGCATGGGCCAAGAGAATATGGGCCGTGAGCAGATGAATATCGACCATATTGAAAATCGCTTGGAAGAGTCTTGGCAGGATCTGAAAAATGGTAATGATTCGATCGAGAAGACATTACGCGAAGCAACAACTGAAACGACGGGTCACATCGGCGCGTTATTAATGTTGATGGGCTTATCGGTCAGTATTGGTGGCGTTATTGAACGCTCTCATATTATGGACCTTGTGCCGGGCAGCTTTGAATCTGTATGGCTAGCCATGGGGCTGCTGGTTGCCATTCTTGTTGTGATTGGCATGATTATGGAACCTTATGGCGCCGTGATCTTGGTGAGCGCGACGTTTGCTTCGATTGCTTACGACAGTGGTATTGATCCAGTGCATTTCTGGATGGTGACACTGGTTGCCTTTGAGCTGGGTTACTTGAGTCCACCTGTGGCATTGAATCATCTACTCACCCGGCAAGTGGTGGGTGAGCGCGAAGTGGCCTTGGCATCACAAGAAGGCCATAACTTCTGGTATCGCCATGAGAAGATACTGCTGCCCTTAACGGTGATGGGAATATCGTTAATCATTGTTGCCTTCTTACCGTTGGCTATTGGTTACAGTTAAACAGCCTCTTGTTTGAATAGTTGTTTGTAAAAGCCTCGGTTTACTTTGAGTAAGTCGGGGCTTTTTTGTGCCTGCTGATTGCACAGTGATCGTTGGTTGCCGTTAGGCAAAGACAAAGACAAAGACAAAGACAAAGACAAAGACAAAGACAAAGACAAAGACAAAGACAAAGACAAAGACAAAGACAAAGAC
>JBALXI010000019.1:47848-84622 GCA_036960605.1 Oleispira sp.
AGATAAAAGAGTTCACCACGGAGGCACAGAGACGCTTCGCTACACAGAGGAGAGCAAAGGCAGGAGCCGAACTAAGGCTACAGGGAAGTATTTACGCCGTTTTGTGGAATAAATACCCAATCAGGGATCGTTTTTAAAACCTGCTGAATAGTTACAAATTCTCATTGAAAGAATTGCATGCACAAAAAAGGGAGGCTATAAAAGCCTCCCTTATCGTATTGCTAGTCTATTAATTATCCGTTGATTAAGTAGTGAGTATAAATACTCGCGGCATAGCCAAGGGCAATAACCGGTGTCCATTTTAAGTGACTAAAGAACGTATAGTGCCCACGAGCTTGGCCCATAAGCGCCACACCCGCAGCAGAACCGACAGATAACAAACTGCCACCCACACCTGCTGTCAGTGTGACTAATAGCCAATGGAATTCAGACATATCAGGATTCATGGTTAATACGGCGAACATTACGGGAATGTTGTCTACGATAGCCGACATAATACCGACAAGTATATTGGCAACGTCTGGGCCTAACTCTCCATAGATATAGGCGGACGACATACTTAAGTAACCAATGAAGCCTAAGCCACCGACTGAAAGGATTACGCCGTAGAAGAAGAATAAAGTATCCCACTCTGACTTTGCCACCTTGTCAAAAATATCAAAGCCATCGTGATTCGGTTCGCTGCTTGGAGGAAGGTCAATAGTATCCAGTGATGCGCTGCCTTCTTTAAAGCGACGAATATAAAATCCGTAAAGTTTCAAATAACCCAAACCAAACATCATGCCGTATACCGGAGGCAAGTGTAGGAAGTTGTGGAAGCTAACCGCGGTGACGATGGTCATTAAGAAAAGGCCAACAATTTGTAAACCACCCGGCTTAATCTTAACTGCTTCACCAGAGTCAGGATTCGGAGTGCCCGACGGCAATGCAAAGTGCATAATTGCTGCAGGAATAACGAAGTTAACCACTGAAGGCAGAAATAGGTTAAAGAAGGTAGAGAATTCGACAAGGCCTTTCTGCCAAACCATTAACGTTGTGATATCACCAAATGGGCTGAAAGCGCCGCCGGCATTAGCAGCCACTACGATGTTAATACACGCGATACCGATGAAAGCAGGCTTGCCTTCGCCAACTGCCATGACGACCGCACACATAATAAGTGCTGTGGTTAAGTTATCGGCAATTGGTGATATGAAAAAGGCGAGAATACCGGTTAGCCAGAATAATGATTTATAGCTGAAACCTTTAGCGACAAGCCAGCTACGTAAGGCATCAAAAACACCACGTTCTAGCATAGCGTTAATGTAGGTCATGGCGACCATTAGGAAAAAGAATAATTCAGCGTACTCAAGAAAGTTGTGGCGAATTGCGACTTCAGCAGAATGAGGGAAGCCATTATTGGCGTAGACTGCGGCAATCATGATCCAGATAATGCCAGCTGAGATCATTACGGGTTTAGATTTACGCATGTGTATTTGTTCTTCAAAAATCACTAGGATGTAACCTAGAACAAATACGGTAATAGCAGCATAACCAACCCAATGCGATGTTAAATCAATCCATTCTTGATCACCGCCAGAGGCAAAGGCTAAACTTGGAAAAAGCAAAAACACGAAAGGTGTCAAGCAGGATGCTAAAAATTTCATTATGTTTCCTGTCAGTATGATGGGTGTCACTGCCGTGGATTATAGACATTGATTGCACCAAATCAAAGCAGATTACTTGACTCAGGTAGTGGTTATGGACAAATAGCAAGAATGCTTGAGTATAATTACGTAAATAAACTAAAAGTATTGTAGGTAAAGTTAAAGTAATGAAGATTTTAATCACGGGTGGAACTCTCGATAAGCAATATAACCCTTTAAATGGTGAGCTTATTTTTAATCAGTCTTCTTTGGCTGACATGCTGGCTCAATCAAGAAGTACTGTTGAAACAGAGCTAGAAATATTAATGCTGAAAGACAGTCTAGAAATGAAGGATGACGATCGGCAGGTGCTATCGTCTGCGTGTAATGCTTGTGAGCAGACGCAAATAATCATTACCCATGGTACGGATACGATGGTGGAATCGGCGCAAGCGATTGCTGCTCAATTAAGTCCTAGTAAAACAGTTGTGCTGTTAGGGGCGATGGTGCCTTATCAGTTCAAAGGCTCTGATGCTTTGTATAACTTAGGTTGTGCGATGTCAGCGGTGCAGGTTTTGCCAGCGGGAGTCTACATCACGATGAATGGTCAGGTCTTTGATTACCGCGAAGTGAAAAAGAACCGAGCAATAGGGCAGTTTGTTAAACAGCCCTAGTTGACTCAATTTATAGCTTTCGAGTAATGGATTTCAATCGGTAGCTTAGGTTAAATCTTCAGCGATAAAGCCACCGGTTTGATGCGCCCAAAGTTGAGCATAAATACCTTGCTGTTTAATCAGTTCCTGATGGCTACCTTGTTCGACAATCTTGCCTTCATCAATCACGATCAAGCGATCCATTGCCGCGATGGTGGATAAACGGTGGGCAATGGCGATCACTGTTTTACCGACCATTAATTGATAAAGGCTTTGCTGAATGGCAGCTTCGACTTCTGAATCGAGTGCCGAAGTCGCTTCGTCTAATAACAAGATAGGCGCATCTTTTAATAAAACTCGAGCAATGGCAATGCGCTGACGTTGGCCCCCTGAAAGCTTAACCCCGCGTTCACCGACTTGAGCGTCTAAGCCGGTATTGCCATTATGATCGACTAACTCTTTAATAAACTCATGGGCTTCAGCTAACGTTATGGCTTGCAGTAATTCTGCTTCAGTCGCCTCAGGGCGACCGTACAAAATATTCTCTCTAACAGATCGATGTAAGAGGGACGTATCTTGAGTCACCATGGCGATATGAGCGCGCAAAGACTCTTGCTGTACCTTGGCTATATCTTGATCATCAATATGAATGGTGCCGGACTCTAGGTCGTAGAATCTCATTAGAGCGTTAACCAGAGTTGATTTCCCAGCACCAGAACGGCCAACCAAACCGACCTTTTCGCCCGGCTTGATATGCAGGTTTAAACCATCAATAATTCGGCGCTGGCTGATTTTTCCTTCTTCGTCATTAATCGCGTAGCTAAAGTTCATGTCTTTAAACTTTATGTCGCCGTTGTTTACCACTAGTGGCTTGGCATCCTTAACATCGGTAATGAGTAAAGGTTGAGACAGCGTTCCCATGCCATCGATGACGGTGCCAATATTTTCAAATAAAGCGCTGACTTCCCACATGATCCACTGAGCCATGCCGTTCAAGCGCAAAGATAAGCTGATCGCAATCGTAATCGCACCGATACCAATCGCGTTTTCTTGCCACAGGTAAATTGATAAGCCTGAAATCACAAAAACTAATAGATAATTTAGCGCATGAATACTGGCGTTCAACCCCGTAGCTAAACGCATCTGTTGATACACCGTCGAGAGAAAGCCTTGCATGCCTTGCTGGGCATAAGTCGCTTCTCTTTGTGTATGTGAAAACAGTTTCACCGTAGAAATATTGCTATAAGAATCAACAATTCGGCCCGTCATGGTTGAACGAGCATCGGCTTGAGCGGTTGATACCGATTTTAATTTAGGCACAAAATATAATTGCAGGGCAATATACAGAACCAGCCAGACTAATAGCGGCAGCATAAGGCGAATATCAGCTTGCGCTATGATCACGAGCATCGAGAGGAAATAGACAATCACGTAGACCATGACATCGAGTAATTTAGTCACGGTTTCGCGCACCGCTAAAGAGGTCTGCATCACCTTGGTCGCAATGCGCCCGGCAAATTCATCCTGATAAAAGCCCAAGCTTTGTTTTAACAAATAACGGTGGGCTAACCAGCGAATGAGCATAGGGTAATTGCCGAGTAGCGTTTGATGCACAATAGCGGCGTGTAATAAGACGAGCGCGGGCAGCGCAATCAGAACGATGGCTCCCATGGTGATTAACGTTTGGCTTTCTTCATCCCAAAAGGTGGCTCTATCTTTAGTTGCCAGCCATTCAACCAACTCCCCCATAAAACTAAACAGAGACACTTCCAGCATGGCTAAAGCGGCGGTTAAAACGGCCATTAACAATAAAGGGATTTCTATGCCTTGGCTGTAATGACGGCAGAACGCAAAAACACCCTTAGGAGGCTGCTCTGGTTCTTGAGTTGGAAAGGGTTTTATCAATTTTTCAAAAAAAGAAAACATAGTGTTTCACGCAACTAATATCGTAGTAATTGGACTAGGATACACATATCATCAATAAAAGCAGATACTTTCATTCATCTAAGTCCATTTTCAAAGGCAATCAGTAATGACCCCAACAAACACTCAGAACAAACCGCTTAATATCCAGTTTTTATTAACCGGCACTGAGCTCATGGTGGGCGATATTATTGATACCAACTCTGTGATGTTAGCCCAAAGTTTAAAGGAACACGGGGCGGAGTTAACTCGAAAAGTAACCTTAGGTGATGACTTTGATGGCCTCGTGGCCGAAATAGAACACATGAGCCGCCACGCTGATGTATTGCTGATCAATGGAGGCCTTGGACCAACAGAAGATGACCTCACGGCTGAAGCGCTAGCGAAGGTTATTGAGCAGCCTTTAGAAGAAAACACTGAAGCATTGGTGCACTTGGAAGGCTGGTGTGAAAAACGAGGCTTTCGCTTAGAAGGCGCTAATCGTAAACAGATTTTATTACCTCGAGGTATTCAAATTGTTGCCAATCCGGTCGGCAGTGCTGTCGGCTTTTCTGTGACCCATAATAACTGCCAAATTATTTGTACTCCCGGTGTGCCAGTTGAATTGAAGCAAATGTGGCAGCAAGAAATTTTGCCGCAGCTCAAATCGATATTACCCAATTTAGATAAAGTGAAAACCGTCAAATTGCATACCTTTGGTATTGGTGAGTCAGCGATTCAAAATATATTTAATAGCAAACTCGCCGACTGGCCAAAAGAAATTGAGGTCGGTTACCGAGCGGCATCGCCTTTGGTTGAATTAAAATTGACTACGCGCTCTGAGCAGGCTGAAAAAATACTACCGTTATGGCAAATGAAGTTAGAGCCGCTTTTGGGTGCTCATATACTTCATTTTTCTGATACAGAACAGCCTGCTTCAATTGCAAAGTGCGTGGTGGACTTACTGGTTGAGAATAACCAAACACTGACGACTGCAGAATCTTGCACGGGTGGCTTAATCGCATCCAATGTTACACGTATACCTGGGTCATCGGCGGTATTTGAAGCCGGATTTGTTACGTATTCAAATCGAATTAAAACTGAATTATTAGGCGTAGAAGAAAAGACGCTAAATACTCATGGCGCGGTTAGTGAAGCCGTGGTGCTTGAAATGGCGCGGGGAGCTTTGAATGCTTCGGGCTCTGATTGGGCTGTTGCCGTTTCTGGAATCGCAGGGCCTGGAGGAGGCAGTGAAGAAAAGCCTGTTGGCACCGTATGGATTTGTTGGGGAAGTATAGAAAAATTGCAAACAAAGTGTCTGGTTTACCCGACTAACCGATTAAATTTCCAGCGCTTTATTGCCAATGCAGGTTTAGATTTAATTCGCCGTGAAATTTTAGAAATTAAAGATGCACCATCGTATTTTTCTCGTACTGGCAAATAACAAAACTTGGATTCGATATCGAAGTGAATGGCATCGATAAATTGAAAAGTGGACTATGCTTTAATGAGTTGTCAGGATAAAGTCTTATTGGGCTGCTTTTGAATTAACTCTTTGAATAATGAGTGGAGCTAACATTTATGATAACGATTGAAGAAAGTGCATTACTGATTATTGATGTTCAAGGCAAGTTGGCCGAACAGATGTATGAAAGTTCAAACTTATTCAATAACCTATCGGTGCTCATTCAGGGCGCTAAATTATTATCCATTCCTATCGTATGGGTAGAACAGCTAACTGAAAAATTAGGCCCGACTCATTCCAATATAATCCACCACCTTCCTGGTAAACCTCATGCTAAATCGACTTTTAGCGCCTGGGGTGACGATAATGTTCGCTCTGAAATAGAAAATCTAAATCGCCGTAACTGGATCGTGGCCGGTATCGAATGCCATGTTTGTGTTTATCAAACGGTCCGTGATTTATTAAAAATGCATTACAACGTACATGTTGTCAGTGACGCGGTGAGTTCAAGGAAGTTAGAAAATAAAGAATTGGGTCTACAGGCTATGCAAGCTGAGGGTGCTAAATTGACCAGTACCGAAATGGTATTGTTTGAATTGCAGCAAAAAGCAGAAGGGGATGTATTTAAACAACTGATTCAGTTGGTTAAATAAAGCGAAAAAAGGTAAAGATAAAAGTAAGGGGAAAGAAGTTAACCACAGAGAGCACAGAGGTCACAGAGAACAGCAAAGAGAAAATAATGAATAAAAGAGCCTTGGGATCACGCACGGGCTCTTTTTATTTATTCATCGTTAATTCTTTAGCGCTTCCTCTGTGCAGCGAAGAGACTCTGTGTCCTCTGTGGTCAATAGCTCTTAAAGCTCTTGGCAAATATTAGTTATTCGCGTGCAGCTCTTCGTTCAACTGAATAGCTGTTTTGTTCGTTACGCACTCAACAGCACCCGAGATAGAGTTGCGACGGAAAAGAAGATCCGCTTTACCGGCTAAATCACGGCCTTTCACAGTCTCTACAACATTCTTAGCATCATCAAGAACCAAAATCTTAGTCCCTGAGGTAATGTATAAACCTGATTCGATGGTGCAGCGATCGCCCAATGGAATGCCTGTGCCAGCATTTGCGCCTAATAGGCAGTTTTCGCCAACAGAAATAACGATGTTGCCACCACCTGAAAGTGTACCCATAGTAGAGCAACCGCCCCCTAGGTCAGAACCATTGCCAACAACAACGCCAGCAGAAATACGGCCTTCAATCATAGAAACACCCAAAGTACCGGCGTTAAAGTTAATGAAGCCTTCGTGCATGATCGTCGTGCCTTCACCAACGTGTGCGCCTAAACGAACACGAGCGGTATGAGCGATACGAACACCGCTTGGTACAACGTAATCAGTCATGCGTGGGAACTTATCCACACAGTTAACGCTTAACAAATCACCGTTTAAGCGCGCTTGTAATTGCGCTTCTGGTAAATCAGCTAGATCAATTGCGCCTAGGTTAGTCCAAGCTACGTTTGGTAATAGACCAAACATACCGGCTAGGTTGATGCCGTGTGGCTTAACTAAGCGGTGAGATAAAAGGTGCAGTTTCAAATACACTTCAGGAGTCGATTCAGACTGAACATCAGATTCCAAAATAGTAATAACTACAGGCTTCTTACTTTCAGTGCAGGCTCTCGCAAGTTTAGCTTGCTCTGGAGCAACTGTTTCTAATGCTGCGGCTAAAGCTTCAAGTTCACCACCGTCAACTTCGATGGCTTGGTTGCCCGCTTCATAGCCGATTGCGTCTTTAGCAGCGGCAATGATGTCAGCGCTTGGCTGGAAAAGAGGAGCTTGGTAATAAACTTCTAACCATTCGCCTTTTGTATTTTTTGTGCCTAAGCCAATCGCAAATGCAGTGCTCATAATAAAATCCTTACTTTAAAGAGTGAATAAGTGTCTAACGGGTTAATTAGGAATTAATAAATTCTTGGTATTCTTCGGCTTTAAAGCCCAATAATTTGCTGTCGGCGTCATTAATTAATAGGGGACGCTTGATGATCGATGCATTGTCTAACATGATCAGGATAGCCGAGGCTTGATCAACAGATTCTTTAACCTCTTCGGGAAGCTTACGCCAAGTCGTACCACGCTTATTGATCAGTGCTTCCCAGCCTAGGTCTTTTACCCAGATATTAAGCATCTCAGGGCTTAAGCCGTCTTTTTTATAATCGTGAAACTGATATTCAATACCTTCTGCTTCCAGCCATTTACGGGCCTTCTTGATGGTATCGCAATTTTTTATTCCAAACATAGTGATCATAATGGCCCTTAAAACGGCTACAGCGTGCTTAATATGAAAATTGGGCGGCTATGTTACCAAAAAGCCAATGCATTTTCACATATTGTCTACTTTACTAAATCTACTGGCCACAGTTTGGCGATTGTTCTAGCTCACTTTTATATACCTACGGGAAAATATCGACCATAGCTTGCTTACCCTGGCATTAACCGCAGGAAATGGCAGTAGCGAGGATAAGATCGTCATTATTTTCAGAGCATTAGGGAACTAGGGCACAAATAGACAAGTATTAACATTAATCCTCTTGTTTCAGATACAACAAAAAAATAAAATAGACGAGATATTAATAAAATCATCAAATGTCCTATTTAGCTGTCTACGTAGATGCTACCAAAAAGGTCCTTTAGATGCTGAAAGTTAAAATAGAAGGCAAGCGAATTTCTAATTCAATCCTAATAATAATCTTTAGTTTTCTGTCTATGGTCAGTTATGCCGATGATGTGATTAAGCTAGAAGCTGAAGAAAAAATACACGTTGCTGATATTAACAAACAGCAGGTAGTCAAAAATGACACTAACGATAATGACTTGTCGAGTGAATTTTGTGTCGCTGAAACCTTTAATGACGTCGTTAGCTGGTTTGTAGAAAAGCTTGAAGCCCTTGATGAGAAGTATCTGAAGAAATCCGACAGTGAAAAAATAGCTGAGCCTAAAAGTGAGCCTGTTGCAGGGTATGGGAGAGTTGAAGAGGTTATCTTGCCTAATCAGCCCCTAAATTTAACCCTTCCTGATGAAGCGCATCCGGGATCGATGGAAATTGGTCAGGGGGCTGTACTTCAACTTCCCGATCTATTTTCTGATCAAACAAATCAGCCCTATGTGAAAGAAAAACCGAGTGCGTCCTTTGGTGGCCGTATACTGATGGATGATGCAGAGCTAGACGGCATGGAAGAATATCGTTTGAAAGATATGACCAATGCAGTCCGCGGTGCTGAAGTATCACTAGAATTTAAAACTAACTAGCTTTTTGATTGTAAACACAACTCCATCCATTGCTCGATTCCTGCGGTGCGAAACTTCTGCTGATGCAAAATAAAATAGAATTGGCGTTCAAAGTCACGCTGTGGCACGGGCAGGCGGACTAAGCTTCCACGTTTGAAGGCATCTTCTAAGGTAATTTGAGACAAACAACCCAACCCCAGATTGGCTTCCACAGCACGTTTAATAGCTTCCGTATGTTGAAGCTCATGAGCAACGTGTAAGTCGGGTAAAATGCCATGCATAGCCCGCTCAAAAGCTTGTCGAGTACCTGAACCTGCTTCTCGCAAAATCCAACTTGCTGCCAATAAGTCCTTATCAGTGATAGTCTTTTTTTGAGCCAAAGGATGCTCTGGACTGCAAAACACTGCCAGCTCATCATCTCTCCAGGGAATAACATCCAAATCAGAATGCTGTAACTCACCTTCAATAAGACCGATATCCAGATCAAAATTAAGCACTTTTTGGCTAATGCTTGCCGTATTGGCCACTTCTAAGCTGATATTCGCATTGGGTTGAAGGCGCATCATTTCTGCCATGATATTGACCGCTAAGTAGTTGCCAATCGATAACGTTGCACCGACTTTTAAATGCCCTGCATCGGCATGCTTTAATAACGATTGCTCTAGGTCGGAGGCTTGCGCCAATAGACTTTCAGCTTTCGGACGCATTAAGCGTCCTTGTTCGTTTAGTTGTAAGCGCTTACCAATGCGATCAAATAGCTGAACATCAAATTGCTGTTCTAATTCTTTTAGGGCAGAGCTGGCGGCACTTTGAGACATATTGAGGGCTTCTGCAGCTTTACTAACATTCTGTTGATGGGCAATTCCCAGAAAGACTTCTAACTGACGTAATGTATAGCGCATGGATTCTCTTATTTATTAGCTTCTATATTAGTAAAATCGATAAGTGTAATAGATATAATCTGTTTTTCTGATTATAAAGTCTAGGCTATTCTATCGACAGATAAAGATTATTAATTTGAAAATGACAATGAGTGAGGCAAACTGTGAGTAAAATGATTCGCGAGACTGTAACGAAAGTACATCATTGGAACGATACCCTGTTTAGCTTTAATACGACCCGTAATCAGGGCTTACGCTTTAAAAATGGCCATTTCACAATGATTGGCTTAGAGATTGATAATAAACCTCTACTGCGTGCTTACAGTATTGCCAGCGCTAACTACGAAGATGAAATGGAGTTTTTTAGCATCAAGGTGCAAGACGGCCCATTAACTCAGCACCTACAAAATTTAAAAGTAGGTGATGAAATTTTAGTGGGAACTAAGCCAGTAGGAACCTTAATCGCGGATCATTTATTACCAGGAAAAAACCTGTATCTACTCAGTACTGGAACGGGTTTAGCGCCCTTTATGAGTATTATTAAAGACCCTGAGATATACGAACAGTTTGATAATGTGATTTTAACCCACGGTGTTCGTGAAACATCAGAGCTCGCATATAAGCACTTTATTGAAGAAGAATTACCGAACAATGAATACTTCGGTGATGTCGTGCGCCAAAAGCTGAAGTACTACCCAACTGTGACACGTGAAGAGTTTCGCAATCAAGGCCGTTTAACCGACTTGGTGGAAAGTGGAAAGTTGTTCTCTGACTTGGGATTACCTGATATCAATCTTGAGCATGACCGTTTCATGCTGTGTGGTAGCCCAAGTATGTTGAAAGACTTCTGCCAGATCTTAGATGATCGTGGCTTTGAAGAAGCGCGTAAAGGCGAGCAGGGTCATTATGTGATTGAGCGAGCATTTGTTGAAAAATAGATGTTTCTTAGTGTTCTTTGTTTTTAATGGTTAAAAATTTAATTATCCAAGTATGCGCATTGAGCTTCAACATCCCAAGGCGCATACATGTTTACCAGGGATGAACCTGGAATGATCACATCCATCAGCGTATTGACCGCGAGTGTGGTTAATCCAGCTTTCAAACCAAATTCAACGGTTACTTTCTTCCATGGCTGACCTTGGCAATTTTCATAGAGGTTAACGGGATAGCTTATTTCTACCATGCCATTCAACGTTGTATCATGCCATTGAGAATGTGTTCTGGTTTTAACATTCTCTAGCTCAGGAGTTAATTGAGTAAAATGCATGGTGCTGCAGCCTGTGATTAACAGAATCGCTAATAGCGCTGAGAATTTTTTTATTATTAATATTATATTATTCATAAACGGGTAGCTCTTCACACCATACTTTTGCCGTTCTTGGGGCGTATATAAATAAAGTAAAAACACCCCGCAGCCAATCGGAGGAGGTTAATACAGCCTGCATCTGTTCGACTCGGCGGTCTCCGCAGATTTCACTGGTATTAATTTCGTGCTCACCCATTAATCCCCAAAAATAGTAGTCTTTACTATCACTATAATCAGGCGCGCGCTTTTCTTTAATGCCGCCATAGGGGCGCATGGTTACACTTGAGCATGCTGTCAGTAGCAGGGTAAGTATTAATAAATAGCACTTATTACGCAAGTTCTTATTGTTAATTATTTTTTGCATATTTTTCTACTCATAATCAATCATGGCGAGTTACTTGTGTATTAAACGATACTTTAAAACAAGCGCCACCTAAGGAAGAATTAGAAATCTCGATGTTAGCTTGATAAGCATCTAATATTTCTTTGACTAAGGCCAAGCCCATTCCTTGCCCTGCTTCTACGGTATCTAAGCGGACGCCACGTTGCAAAATGGCTTCTCTTTGTAAAGCAGGAATTCCCAAGCCATCATCGGAAAAGCAGAGTACCAGAGTATTATCGCTATGTTCTATTTTTATCACGACAAGGTGGTTGCCATATTTGCAGGCATTATCAATTAAGTTACCTAAAATCTCCATGAGGTCATCCTCATCACCTTGAAAATAACACTCTTGAGTGATGACTAATTCAATCGACAACCCTTTGTCGGCATAGACTTTGTACATGGCATCGACAATGGAGTTAACCATAGGAGAAATAGGGATTTTGTTAATGTGTAGCCCTTGAAAGCCATGTACAGCACGTTGTAGTTGATAGCGAATTGTATTCGTCATCTTACTTACTTGTGATTGCATATATTCATGATCTTTTTTATCAATGCTTTCTTTGTATAAAATACCTTGTATAACACTGATCGGTGTCTTCAAACTGTGCGATAAATCAGCCAAAGAATTTCGGTATCGATTTCGTTGATTCTGTTCGACTTTTAATAAATGGTTTAAGTTAGACGTTAAAGGACGAAGTTCTTTAGGGTAGTTGCCTGTGAGTTCGTCCTTGTTACCTGCCTGTATGTCTTTTAAATCGTTACTTAAATGATGCAGTGGCTTTAAGCCCCAGCGCAATACGATCAACTGCATAATGAATAGGAATAGACTGGCTGAGAGTAACAAAATAATAAGTGTATTTCGGTATTCAGAAAGATCTTGGTTAATGGACTTCATGTCTTCAATCAGCAGAATGTTAAAAGTACTGCCATTGCCATCGCCCAAGTCGACGCCATAACGAGCAATGAATAATTCTTCACTGCCATTTTGAGCAAGACTATACTGCCAGTGTCCTACTTGGATAATAGACGGTGAAAAATTGGGTAGTTTTTTTGCCGAAATTGATGCCCAAACACGTTGCTGTTGCTCGTTTAGAATAATCGCATATAGACCAGACTCTAATTGATTGAAATGCTGGTCAGATAGCATTTCATCTAATAAAAGTTGTTGATTATAAAATTCAACTTGAGCAAGAATGCTGTAACTATGAACTTTTAAACGTTCTTTCAACGCTTTCATCTGAACTACTGAGAACGATTGTAATAATAAAAAGCCACCACTGATAGCAAGTGCTATCAGCATAATGGACGTCATTAATAACAAGCGAACTTTTAGTGAATTTAGCATGACTTAAGACATTGCATTGAATTGGTAACCACGGCCGCGAAGAGTCACGATGGGATTGAAGCCGTCTTTGATCGCAAACTTCTTTCTTAAGCGCGCAATTAATACTTCAACAACATTACTATCTCGATCAAAATCTTGATCATATAAATATTCAGTTAATCGGGTTTTAGAAATGACCTCTTTAGGACGGCGCATCATATATTCAAGAATTTTATATTCGAATGCAGTGAGCTCTATAGATTGCCCAGATAGAGTAACTTGCTGGCTTTCTATATCAAGTGTAATAGGACCTAAGCTTAATTGAGCGGAATGACCTGTTATTCTTCGTAATAGAGCACGACTACGAGCGACAAGTTCTTCTATATGAAAAGGTTTTTCCATGTAGTCATCGGCACCTGATTCCAGCCCTTCCACTTTCGCTTTCCAACCGCCACGTGCTGTTAATATAAGAATGGGCAACTGGCAGCCATCTTTTCGTAGCCGGCTGATCAGCTCGATACCATCAATCTTAGGTAGGCCTATGTCAATAATAGCTAAGTCATAACTGTATTCGCTGGCTTGATAATAACCTTCAAGGCCATCACTTGCGCCTTGGCATTGATAGCCTTCATTGGTTAAACCATGACATAGCTGTTGCTGTAAATTGAGATCATCTTCAACAATTAATATTTTCATGGTTTAGCCTCTTCTGCTTTTATTTTAATGTTAGAGGGTGTGAAAAATTCACCGGAAAAAGCATTTACATTAACAATGGAAACCGTGCCTTTATCAGAGAGTATTTTTATTTTGTAATAAGGAGGTGGGCCCGTTTTAAATTGGCTACGTAAGATTTTACCTTGGTATTTCCCTAAAACGGAATTGATAGCCTGCTGTACGGAGATTAGATGATGGCTAGGCGGAGTGACGGCAGAGGGAATAGCTTGGGTATCAGGCTGTCGTTGGATTTCACTCTCCATCCATTGGGTGAAAGGAGAAAATATACTTTCAACCCACTGTGTAGGAGGGGCAATTTGTTTCTCAACCCAACCTTCTTCAATAGCATGATTAACGGTGCTGTTATGATTTTCAGGCACAGTCGTGCTATCTGCTTGTAAATCAAAAGATAGCAGTAAGGTACTTACATAGAATGAAAGAATGTATCGGTAACACCCTTGATGTCTGTTCACGGCTATATAGTGCTCTTGGAAATGAATCTAACGTCTGTGGATCTTAGCATTATAGTGAAAATAGCTGAACCTTAGCTGAATGAGGGAATACGCAAGTAAAATGTGTTCGTTAAGTTTGAGTTCATCTAGCGACATTATAATGGTCAGCATAACAGCTTGTTTATTAACTATAGAGCTGATTCTTCAAAGGATTCTAAATGAATACTGCTTACTACGATATGTTGATATTACTTCAACAGCAAACTCAGGCATTGATTCGACGTAATGCGAAAATTAGGGTGTCAGATGAAAACTTTGGCGTTGAGATTAAAGTATTAAAAAGTAGGCGCGTTAGAGTTATCAGCACATATGCAGATGAAAAATGATGAAAGTAAGTAAGGCTCGTTCATTATTTTTCAAATCAATCGCCGTAAAATTTAGCGAAATACAAGTAAGGGAATCTCTTATGTTAAGAGTATTAGTGATGTCTCTAATACTGCTTGGTTCAGGCTGTGCCAGGCTTGATCATGTTCAAATCAGTGATATTGACCAAAGCCAAGGTAGCTTGAAACCAATTTCTGTGAAAATCAGTAATACGGGTTTTAATGCGGCGGAGACCGTCGCTATTGCGGGTGCGCTAGCTCAGTCGGATAGCACTAAAGAAAGCTTAGGTGACTTAGCGACACTATTAGCGCTTGTTAATATGGGGCCTACCACAGGTAATCCTGTCTATAACGATCGCTATGCAGAAAATATTCTAATGCAGCTTCATCAGCAATGTGCGAGCGGTAAGATTACAGCGATTAGAAATGTTCGCGAGGGTTTGTCCTATGGACCTGTGAGCGGTGAAGTAGTGCGTATTGATGCTGATTGCATATTATAAATTTTTGGAGAATTTCATGAAAAAATTATTTGTTACCCTAACCTCAATTATCGCTATTAGCCTGTTGTCTGGCTGCGTAAGTTTGGACTCAGTATCTTTGACTCAGTTACCTGAATATCGTGATCACTTAGTCACTGCCAGTGCTTCGGATATTTTGTTTTTAGGGTTTACCACGCAAAATGATTTTGTTGACGAAGCAGTCGAAAGTCTAAAGTCTAAATGTCGAGGTGGAAAACTGACTGGTATTTTGACTAAACACCAAACTACATCGTATGTATTGGTATTTAAGCGAGAAGTGATTGCTAGTGGTTACTGCAATACAGTAGAGGCTTAAACAATGAAGAAAATTATTATTATCTGTGTATTTCTACCGTTATTTTTATTAGCGGGCTGTACGCATAGTATCCATATGGTACACACCGATGGTTTTAGTTCAGGCATTCCTGCAAGCGATAAAGTGTATTATGTTGAGGCTGTAGCAAGCCAGGATGTCGTGTTCTTTTTTGCCTTTGATACGGATTATGTCGACGAGGCTAAGGCCATGCTTGAGCAGCAGTGTCCGGGGAAACTGTCAGCGGTGAGCACTCAGTACTCTACTTCCCATGGTTTTTTTCATTGGACGAATAAGATTTTGATGAAAGGATTGTGTGGATAAATTTGTCGGAATTGAACCTAGCCAAGCTCCGTGGTTATACTGCACAATGAAAGCAATATAATAACTCAGTTTGCAGGGACGTTTCATGAAGTTTTTTATCACCGCATCGCTCGCTTTTACGCTGCTTGTCTCGATGGTTGCAGGCCGCCATTACATGGGGTTTGTTGACCTTGATTTGAATACGGTTAAAGCACTCTATGCCAATGAAGAATCGCGATTTATTCAACTAGAGGGCCTGCAACAGGGCATTCAGTTGCACTATCGTGATGAAGGTCTTAGTGCCGATGAAAATCCGGAGGCTCCCGTGCTATTTTTATTGCACGGTATTATGGCGAGCCTTCATACGTGGGACGGCTGGGTTGAAGTCTTGCAGAATGATTTTCGTATCATTCGTGTCGATATCCCAGGATTCGGTTTAACCGGTCCTTATGCGGATGGCATTTATAATGTTGAACGCTCGGTCGATATGGTTGATCAGCTGACGGATAAACTCGGTATTGAGTCGTTCTTTTTAGCCGGTAATTCGATGGGAGGATATATTTCATGGAATGTTGCTGCGGCCCATCCCGAGAAAGTAAAACGACTGATTCTGGTCGATGCGGCGGGTTATCCTTTTAAGCCGCCAATGATGCTAGAGCTTTTACGCACGCCGATTCTAAAAGACAGCATGGCGCTTGTTACCCCACGATTCATTGTTACTCAAACTTTAAGCGAAGTTTATGGTGACGCGAGCAAGGTAACGGATGATGTTATTGATCGCTACCATGATTTAATGTTGCGTACCGGCAATCGTAAAGCCGTGGTTGATGTATTCGCCAGTATGGCTCATTTGGACAATGCTAAGATTAAGCAGTTAAAAGTGCCGACGTTAATTCAGTGGGGTGAGGCGGATGTTTGGATTCCATTAGTGAACGCAGCAAAGTTTGCTGCGGATATTGACGATGCCAAAACGATTATTTATCCAGGCGTAGGGCATATTCCTATGGAAGAAATTCCGCAGCAGTCTGCTAGTGACGCAAAAGACTTTTTATTATCACTAATCGAAGAGCCGCAAGCAATACAGGCGTTATCGGTGACGCCCGTTATTTTATAACGAGCGCCGCGGATCAACGATGATATTAGCAAAGATTAAACCGGCGACCAGAGACATTAATATTAAAAATGCTTGGCTGCCGATTTGATCAATGTGCAAGATCTCTTGTCCTGAAATTGCGCTATTTAAACCCATATAAATTTTACTGCCGGGCACGAGAATAACGATCCCTTGTAGTAAAACGATCGCCGCGGGCGCTTTCAGCCAACGAGCATAAAGGTTGGCGTAGATACCAATCATTAAGGCGGCAAAAAAAGTCCCTAACGCAATACCAAAATAAGCAGAAGCGAATAGACTCGTTCCGTGAGCCAGAAAGCCCGCACTGATCCCCCAGGGCGCGTCTTTTAGGCGGATCTTAAACATAACCATTAAACAAAAAGATAAGATCAATACTGCCAACCAGCTACTCCAGCCGGGTAAAGGCATGGCGATCTCTGTGCTGGAGGCAGGAAGTAGATAACTCCAGCAGGCTTCTCCGATAGCAAAACCTAATACCGCACCAAAATACAATTTGAACATCACCATGAGCGCATCCATGACCCGGGCCGTGCCTGATATTAAATCTCTAGCCGAAAGTTCAGATAAACCCACAGTTAGCGCTAAGCCTGGAATAAAGACAATGATGCTGGCGAGTACGACTAAGGAGCTGTTCAGGGTCGGTAAAAGATAGCTAATACCCGACGCAAAGAATGCTGCCATCATGGCGGTTAGAGGTTCTAAAGCTGATCGTATACGAGCAGACTTTTCGGCCCAGTAGACCCAGAAAAAAACCATTAATCCAAGAATAAAGGATACGCCTACATCAACCCAGCTAGTACCCATCAGCATGCTGAAAGCACCACTGGCAAGGCCAAAAGAAATGAGGTTGATAGTATGGGAATAGGGATTAGGCTTTTGGGTAATTTCTTCTAAGCGTAAGAAAGCTTCATCTAAATCTCGTTGGCCTGAACAGAGCTCTGCAACGAGTTCATCCGTGCGGGATAATAATCCAAGGTCAAGATCGCCTGGCTGTACTCGGGTAATATAAGTATGTTCTTGGTTCTCTCGATCGCCTTTAGGCCAGAAAATACAGGTTATGGTGGTAGGACTTATTAAGAAAGAGCCGTCCATCTCAAGGGCTTCACTGATCTTTAGCAAGTGAGCCTCTAACTGATAGGCCGGTGTTCCGCATTGATGCAGGGTCTTAGCCAAGCTAATCAAGAAACGGCGTCTTTTTTTAAATAAGTCTGAAGGCATAAGTCATTTCAGTATTTAGCTATGAAAACAAAAAAGCCTGTTAAAAAAACAGGCCAGTTTCAAGTTGTGCTTCGTCAGTCATCATATCTTTGTGCCATGGTGGATCAAAAATAAGCTGTACTTTAACCGATTCAACATTAGGCACCTTGGCGACGCGATATTCGACATCGCTAATTAATACCGGCCCCATTCCACACGTTGGTGCAGTGAGGGTCATACGGATGATGACTTTTTTATCGTCGATATCAATGCCGTAAATTAAACCTAGGTCTAATAAATTAACCGGTAGCTCTGGATCGAAAATAGTTTTTAAGGCTTGGCGAATCTGTTCTTCATGAACTAAGCCATCACCACTATCTTCAAACGTAATTTCTTCTGATTCAAGACCAATCAATGCTGCATCTGTACCATCAACTCGCACCATGTTGCCATTGAACGTTAAGGTATAGTTGCCACCGAGGGCTTGATTAATGGTTAAAAAAGAACCCGCTGGCACTATAGTCGGCTGACCGCTGGGTACTCTTCGTGCAGGACAGTCCTGCTGGGAAACAACCATGCGTTTTTCCACGAGATTGCTCCTATTAAACTGAAAAAGATTCGCCGCAACCACAAAGGTCTTTGGCATTTGGGTTGTTGAACTTGATGGTGCTGTTTAAGCCTTCCGTCGAATAGTCGACTTCTGTGCCTTTCACCATCGCAAGGTATTCGGTTGGAACATACAGCGCGATATCGTCAGCAACTTGAAAACACGTGTCTTCAGCTAGAGGTGTAGTCACAAACTCGATGTCGTATTTGAAACCCGAACAGCCACTTTTTTTCACGCCAATACGAACACCGCTTGCATCAGAATTGGCTAACAATTTACGTACATGAATCATCGCCGCTTCAGTCATACTGACTTGCTGGCTTTGTTGATTGGCTGCTGCACTTGGATCAAAAGTTTCTATTGTCATAATTTATCTCTTCAAGAAAAATGTTAATGCTTACAGTAAAAACATTTTTACTTTTTCAATCGCTTTAAACAGGGCGTCGACTTCTTCTAACGTATTGTAGAAAGTAAAAGACGCACGTACCGTACCTGGAATATCGAACTGTTCCATTACGGGCATTGCACAGTGATGGCCTGTACGAACCGCAATGCCTTGTTGATCTAATAATGTGCCCACATCGTGTGGGTGAGTGCCGTCAAGCAAAAAGCTAAAGACACTGGCTTTGTTCTTACTGGTACCGATTAAACGAAGGCCGTCAGTCTGGGCTGCCAGTTCATTAGCACGCGCGAGTAACGCATCTTCGTGTTTAGCAAGAGCGATACGGTCGAGACTATTTAAATAATCAACCGCTGCCGCCATGGCAATCGCGCCCGCAATATTAGGCGTGCCGGCTTCAAACTTATACGGTAAAACGTTATACGTCGTCTTCTCAAAGCTAACATGCAAAATCATTTCGCCGCCACCTTGATAAGGAGGCATGGCATTTAATAATGCTTCTTTACCGTACAAAACACCTAAGCCAGTCGGGCCAAATAGTTTATGGCCAGAGAACGCATAGAAATCACAATCCAGTGCTTGTACATCAATATCCCAATGAGCAACGGCTTGTGCACCATCGATCAGGGTTTTAGCACCGACTTTATGTGCTTCACGGATAATGTCTTCAACGGGGTTCAAAGTCCCCAGTGCATTCGATACATGGACGACAGCAACAAATTTCGTTTTATCACTTAATAGTTTTAGGTAGCCGTCATAATCTAACGAGCCATCGTCTAAAACAGGAATCACTTTTAAAATCGCACCGGTCTGCTCACAGACCATTTGCCAAGGTACGATGTTCGAGTGATGTTCCATCCCCGAGATGATTATTTCATCACCGGCTTTCACGTTCGAACGAACCCAAGTTTGCGCGACTAGATTGATGGACTCGGTAGTACCACGGGTCCAAATGATTTCTTCGCTTTTTTCTGCGTTAAGAAATTTCTGCATGGTGATACGCGCATCTTCAAACATCTGCGTCGCTTGGTCACTTAGCGTATGAGCGCCGCGGTGCACATTAGAATTCGTGGTGCGGTAATAATTAGCAATGGCATCGATAACAACCTGTGGCTTTTGTGTGGTCGCCCCGTTGTCGAGATAAACCAGTGGCTTGCCATTCACTTGCTGGTGCAAGATCGGGAAGTCAGCACGAATTTGTTCGATGTCCATTTTTTTGCTATCGCTCATATTTCACTCTTTACTTTAAAACCAAAAAGTTATTTTGCTAAGAAATGTAAGAAACATTTTTGGGTGTTTGTGTAGCAAATATGCGAGGCAGAGAATGCCGAACTAAGGCTACACGGACAAAATGGCAGGAAGCTCATTTTGCACAACTGTAAGTTGCCCAAAGGGCGAAGTACAGGATGTGCTGAGTGAACTGTTTACGCCGTTTTGTGGAATAAATACCCAATCATGTTTCGTTTTCTAAAGTTGCAAAATTTCTTCCACTAACCTATGTGCTTCATTAATTCTTCGTCACGACCAAAGCGCTGGGCTAATAGTGGACGAATCAAATTACGAATAGCATCGAGCTCAAGGTTTTCTAATAATTCATTAATAAAACCAAAGCTCAGCATAACGTCAGCTTCTGCAGCACTAATGCCACGAGACTGTAAATAGAAACGCGCTTGCTCATCTAATTGAGCAATCGTCGCGCCGTGTGCACAGCGTACATCGTCGGCGTAAATTTCTAATTCTGGCTTGGTATTAATCGTAGCGTCATTCGACAGTAATAAGTTCTTATTACTTAACCCAGCTAAAGTCTTTTGTGCATCTGGGTGAATATGAATACGGCCATTGAAAACCGCTTTCGACTTATCTGCCATGATGCCACGGAACACTTCATTGGTTGTACAGTTAGCAACCTTGTGTTCGATATTGCTGTGGAAATCGATTAACTGTTTATTCTGCGGAAGATAAACACCCACAATTTCACAGTGGCTGCCGCCGACATTATGGTTCAGGTTAATATCGTTACGTACAATCTTAGCGCCAAGGCCAAGCTGGAAGCTGTCGTAGTTTGCATCTCGACCTAAGTCAATATGAACACCGCCCATCTGAATACTGCCTTCCTGCATTAGCTGCAAGCGGTAATGATTCAAGCGTGCGTTGTCGCCGACCTTAACTTCAGTAATAGCATTAACAAAACAGTTTTGCTCATCATCATTGCTAGCAAAGTGTTCAACAACCGTAGCCGTCGCGCCGGTTTCTAATACGATTAACAAACGCGCAGCAACTGTAAAAGGCTTAGCCTGCGGCGTTGTGATGTGCGTTATCTGAATGTTAGTTTTTAATTGCTCATTCTTTTCAATATGAACCAAAACACCATCAGTTGTGATCGCATTATTTAGCGCAGCAAAGATGTGCTTTTCTTGTTCAATAGCAGTGCCTAAGTTATCAGCAATAATTGCTTGCTGAGCTTCGTTGGCTTGGCTAAAACGCACCACATTTTTATGGGCCGTATTCGAAGATAGTTCTTCCGAGTATTGGCCATTAACAAAGACTAAACGCTGAGCGTCTAACGCAGGAATCGTCGTAATGCCATCAAGACCCGCAGCACTATGAGTTTCAGCTAAACGGCCATAACCTTCTTCGTTTGAAGTAAAGTTGAATAGCGACGTGAACTTCCACGCTTCTGTTTTGCGCGTAGGAATTTCTTGCTGTAAAAAACTTTCTGCACCGCTTTTATTTAAAGCAGTGATTGCTGAGAGTGATGAATTTGATTCATCACTCTTTACGGCTAGCAGACCGTTATGGAAATCAGTCATTAGTCAGCTCCGTTCTCAGCAGCGTCTTCTAACCAAGCGTAACCTTTTTCTTCAAGTTCTAGAGCTAATTCTTTACCGCCAGACTTAACGATCTTACCGTTAGCAAGAACATGAACAAAGTCAGGAACGATGTAGTCAAGTAGACGCTGATAGTGAGTTACGATAATGAAGCTACGGTTTGGATCACGTAAGCTATTTACGCCTTCAGCTACAACTTGCAAGGCATCGATATCTAGACCTGAATCTGTTTCATCTAGGATGCAGATTTTTGGCTCTAACAACATCATTTGCATGATCTCGTTACGCTTCTTTTCACCGCCAGAGAAACCTTCGTTAACGCCACGCTTCAAGAAGCTTTGGTCTAGGTTCACTAATTTACATTTTGCACGGGCTAGCTTTAAAAAGGTAACAGAATCTAAAGCATCTTTACCTTGAGCAGCGCGAACTGAATCAACAGACGCTTTTAAAAATTCTAGGTTAGAAACACCTGGGATTTCAACAGGGTACTGAAAGGCTAGGAACAAACCTAAGCGTGCACGTTCTTCTGCTTCCATGTCTAGCAGGTTAGTGCCTTCTAATTCAGCGCTACCGTTAGTAACTTCATAGTCATCACGACCTGCAAGAACATTACCTAGTGTACTTTTACCGGCGCCGTTTGGCCCCATTATCGCGTGAATCTCGCCTGGCTTAATGTCTAGGTTTAGGCCTTTTAGAATGTCTTTGCCTTCAACGCTGGCTTTTAAATCTTTGATCGTTAACATTTGAATGTTTTCCTAAAATTTTAAATTTGTTGTTGTGGGGCAGTCTTGTTTTTTGTGAGAGTTTGGATGCTGATTTCTTGCACCTAAATTATCTACTCGATCACAATATAATTAACTTACGTCCCTGTACGGCTGCCGGCTCAGCCATCCTTGGCTGATCGTAATCATCAAAACAAAGCGGAGCTTTGTTTTGATGATTACCCTACAGATCCTTCAAGCGAAACTTCTAATAACTTGCCAGCTTCTACAGCGAATTCCATTGGCAGTTCTTTAAATACTTCTTTACAGAAGCCGTTCACAATCATCGAAACGGCTTTCTCTGTATCAATACCACGCTGGCGGCATAAGAACAGTTGCTCGTCGGAAACCTTAGAGGTAGTCGCTTCGTGCTCAACAACCGCGCTTGGGTTTTTACTTTCGATATACGGGAAAGTATGAGCACCGCATTTATCACCAATTAATAGTGAGTCACACTGGGTATAGTTACGCGCGCCTTTTGCGCCCGGACCCATTTTGACCAAACCGCGATAAGAGTTTTGGCTCTTACCGGCGGAGATACCTTTAGTGATAATGGTCGACTTGGTATTTTTTCCCAAGTGAATCATCTTAGTACCGGTATCGGCTTCTTGATAATTGTTGGTTAACGCCACGCTGTAGAATTCACCGACCGAGTTATCGCCTTTTAGAATACAGCTTGGATATTTCCAAGTGATGGCAGAACCGGTTTCTACTTGCGTCCAAGATACTTTGGCATTGGTATGAGCAATGGCACGCTTGGTTACGAAGTTGTAGATGCCGCCTTTACCGTCTTTATCCCCTGGGTACCAGTTTTGTACCGTAGAGTATTTGATTTCAGAATCGTCATGAGCAATCAATTCTACAACCGCTGCGTGCAGTTGGTTTTCGTCACGCATTGGAGCCGTACAGCCTTCCAAATAACTTACGTGCGAACCTTCGTCAGCAATAATTAAGGTACGTTCAAACTGACCTGTTTTTTCTTCGTTAATACGGAAGTAAGTCGATAGCTCCATTGGGCAACGAACGCCTTTTGGAATATAAACAAACGAGCCATCACTGAATACCGCAGAGTTAAGCGCTGCGTAGTAGTTGTCTTTTTGTGGAACAACGCTACCCATGTACTTTTTAACTAATTCTGGATGCTCGTGCACCGCTTCTGAAATCGGCATGAAGATAACGCCCGATTCAGCAAGTGTTGCTCGGAAAGTTGTGCCTAAAGACACTGAGTCAAAAACAATATCAACGGCAACGCCGGCTAACGCCGCTTGCTCGTGAATAGGAATGCCCAATTTCTCGTAAGTCGCTAATAGCTCAGGGTCAACTTCATCTAAGCTCTGTGGACGATCTGCCATGCTCTTAGGTTCTGAGTAATAAGAGACGTCTTGGAAATCGATATCGAGGTGCTTAACCTGAGCCCAGTTTGGCGGGGTCATTTCTTTCCAGGCAGCAAACGCTTTTAAGCGCCATTCAAGCAGCCACTCTGGCTCGCCCTTTTTCTTTGAGATAAAGCGAACAGTATCTTCGTTTAGGCCAGGAGCTAAGGTTTCAGATTCAACGTCGGTAACAAAACCGGCTTCGTATTCTCTGTCTATCTGGCGATCGATTTCTGCGTTATCAGTCATAGGAAAGACTCTCATCTCTATCATCGTCTACGGCCATAGGGGAGGCACTATTTAATGCAAAAATCGAATGGATCAGTGCAATAGGCTAAATAGTGGCCGGCCGGAATCTTAGTTTGTAATACCATACTAATTTGGTAGGGTATTTTAATCAATACCAAACTGGTATCGATTGCTGAATTATGGGCGCATATTCTATCAAAGTGGCCAGTTTATGACCAACGAATTTGATACTTTTAACGTAGATACGAATGTGTCTTATTTGAGGGTGGCTGTTTTAGAAATAATCGAAGGGCTCTGATATGATGAATGCACTTATGATGAATCTCGCAAACAAAAGACATTTTAAATGCTAAGAATTGGCAAGTTAACCGATTATGGTTTGGTAGTGCTAAATCAGCTCGCACTCGCGGCGGCGGTTAAGCAATCGACCGATGATATTTCTCAGGCGACAGGCCTGACGGTAGCGACTGTGCGCAAGGTAATGAAAGCGATTGTTGATGCTGGCCTAGTGATAGCGCAGCGGGGTTCTAAAGGCGGCTATCGTATTGCTCGTGCGCCCGCTCAAATTAGTGTGTTAGACGTGGTGCAGGCATTTGAAGGGCCTATTTCTTTAACAGAGTGCAGTGCCGATGATAATCAGTGCGAGATCACAGAATCTTGCTCGCTATCCAGTAACTGGACGGGAATAAACGATCTTTTATTACAGGTATTAGGGAATATTACTCTGGATGATATTCGCAATCCTGATGTGCAAGAGAGTCTGCATCATCAAATTGTCGACCAGCTGCAGCGGATTCAGTTGGTTAATCTCTGAATAGCAGTAGAATCTCAAGGCGGCGAATTTAGATTATTTAATCATCAGTAATGAGTGGTAGTAGACAAAAGTATGAGGAATACATATTTCCCCTCTGAAATGAGAACTGTGTTCTGTTAACGATCCTTCAATAAGTGCATTATCAGCTGATACCTAGCCAATCTTGAGACGATTATGTATCGCATAGTATTATCACTCATCACCCTATTAACGTTATCTTTGAGTGCTTCAGTCAAAGCGGAAGGCTTCGATGAGAGTGAGCTACAAGGCTACGGCGCATTCAGCCATCTTAATAAAGACTGGATGTTAATGGCTTTATACTCAGATAAAGCAGAAGGTACTTCTCAAGTTGGTAGCCCTCAACGCTTAGAAATTAAAATTGCCACCCAAAGATTTAGTCAGCGTCGTTTTCGTTCTTTGTGGTTAGAAGCTTTAGCGATAGAACATGGCGCCGATAAAATTACGGCTAAGCAGGAAGAATTATCTAAGTTTTTTAATATAGTACAGGGACCTCTGAAAGCAGGTGATACCCTTATTATTGAGCGCACTGAACTGGGGACTGAGGTGAAAATCAACTATCACACCTTGGCGAACCTATCCTCTGATTTTCTCCCTTTAATAGTGCAAAGCCTGATTGGTAAGCATCCGCCAACTCAAGCGTTAAAAACTGGTCTTACGGGGGGGGACAGCTTGCGTGTGCAAACCAATCTAAGTATTCGTTTTGAGCGCCTTGAACCAACCTTACCTAGGATTTCAGAAATCTCTCGTTGGGGTAAGCGCATTCTCGCTAACTATTAATATCAAGCTTCGGCTCCGCACGATGAGCCAATTGAAGAGCCTTAAGGTATAATTCGCTAAAATCATTATCGAAATTGACCGCGTAGAGGCTTTTTAAATTCATGTTGGATGACTATCTTGACCGTTTTGGTGGCATTGGCCGTTTATACGGAATCGAAGGCCTAGAGCGCCTGCATAATGCGCACGTCTGTATTATTGGTATTGGTGGTGTCGGTTCATGGGCAGCAGAAGCGATTGCTCGCAGCGGCGTTGGTGCGATTACCTTGATTGATATGGATGATCTTTGCGTTACTAATATCAATCGTCAATTGCCGGCAATGGATGGCAATACGGGCAAGCTTAAAGTTGAGGCTATGGCCGAACGCTTAAAAGCAATTAATCCACACTGCAAAATCACCACACATATGGAATTTGTAACTGCGAAGAATATGCGTGAGCTGATTCATACAGGTTTTTCGTATGTGATTGATTGTATCGACAGCGCGAAAAGCAAAGCGGCACTCATCGCTCATTGTCATATCAATAAAATTCGTATCGTTGTGACGGGGGCGGCAGGTGGCCAGATAGATCCTACCCAAATTCAAATAATCGATGTAAATAAGTGCGCGCATGATCCGTTGATCTCGAAAGTACGTTCAATACTACGCACCGAGTATGATTTCTCTCGTAACCCTAAACGCTATTATTCTATTCCCTGCGTCTATTCGCTTGAACAGATGACTTACCCTCAGTCAGATGGCAGTGTCTGCAGAACGAAGCCGGGGGGTGATAGTGGTGCGCGTTTAGATTGTGCTTCCGGATTTGGTTCAGCGACGATGGTGACGGGAACATTTGCTTTTATTGCAGCTTCTCGAGTTGTGAAGCGCATCGCAGAAGCCGCAGGAAGAAAGTCATAATTGACTAGTACTGTCGTTATCAGCTGTTAAGTCTTCAGCAAGTGTAGAAAAACAGATAAACTTAAGGTCTATAATAATATTAGATGACGATCATAGTGAGTAGGGATTAGTGATGGCAGATCCAAAATACGATATTTATTTTCGGGGGGAGGTTTTACCAGGTGCGGACGAGGCCCAGGTGAGAGCGGCTATCGCAAAAATCTTTAAGGCCGACGATGCCAAGCTGGCTCAGTTATTTTCAGGCAAGGTCAATACGATTAAAAAATCGGTTGATAAGGCGATAGCGGCTAAATATCAGCAAGCCTTCAAAAATGCCGGTGCTAAGGCGATTATCACAGTCGCTAAAGAAGTCGTTAGATCAGAAGCTGCTAAAAAAGAACCCGCTGAAATAGTTAACGCAGCGGTGATTAAGGCGCACACGGTTGCTGCAGAAACACAAACCGTGGCAGGAAGCTGGGATATATTACCCAGTGGCAGTGACTTATTAGCGCCAGATGAACGGCGTAATATTGCTGATGCGGATATCGATACCAGCGCTATCAAGATGGTCTCTCCTTTTACCGAAGTCGAAGTGGTAGATAAGCCTATTCCTCCTGCCCCAGATACCCGTCATATATCGGTTGCAGAAGTGGGTGGGGATATGAATCCTGATCGCCCCGCGCCAGTAGCGGAATTAGAATTGGATTTATCCGAGTTTACCGTGGCGGAAGTTGGGGTTGCTTTAGCGGATAAAAAAGAGAAGCACGTACCGCCTGCGCCGGATACAAATCATATCAAATTAGTTTAAAAAACGATCAGTTTGCATCTATAGTTAAAACAGTTGCTAGGTAAGAAGACTTGGTATTCTGAATAACTAATCTGAGTGGATGCTATGAATAACCACATTATTGCGGTTTCTTGCTGTTTGTCGGTCTTAGTATTATTAACGGCGTGCAGTACTCAGTTTAAATATCAAGAAGAGCCTACTGTCTATCCTGTCGCTAAAGACAGAGTGGCCATCTCTTATCTAGAGCTTGCCTTTCCTGCGAATAAATCTCAGCAACTTGCTTTGCAACTGGCCTTAGTGAGGCATAAAACACAAGCGGCCAAGCAGGAGCGCTGGTTGTTATTGCACCACGTTCCATATCAATGGTTGTGGGTTGAATGGCAGGGGGAGCAATTTCATCTGTTAGCGGCAGGGCCTTTTAATACCGGTCAAAAAATGATGAATCAGAGACGACTCATTCAGCAGGGGGTCGGATCGTTGAATGCCATGCCCGCTGTTGCATTGCTCGTACCGAGTCCGAATACCACGCTAACCTCGGCTATTCTGGCTGAAGTCAGTACCGACAATGACTCTAACAACGAGCTTTCTAACAACGAAGTTAAAGGCGAAGAATATTCTAATTGAGCCTTTAACTTATCTGACCGCTTAGCACCAACTGGCAATGCCTTGAGGTTTTTCTAACAGTTCTTGTACATTCGCTTCTAAAATTCGGTAGCCCACGTTGCCATACAGTTTTTGGCGACCATTATCGAGTAGATACGTTGGGCTGCCTTCTAATTTGTGCTGTTCGCGCATTTCCATATCACTGCAAAGTGCCGCAATGGCTAGGCCAGACTCTATCTTCTCTTGGATTAAGCTAATCGGGAGTGCCAATTCCTCAGCCAATTCCGATAATATAGTGAGTTTACTAATGTCTTTAGCCTCTAAAAAGAACGCGCTGCGAATATCCCAAATCAATTGTTGGAAGTCGGTATTGGATACCTTCCCCTCGTTCACCAATAGCTGCACGGCTTTTAAATATAAATGACTATTGGCTGACGATGCTGGGCGGCAGGTTAGCCAAACATTCGGATTGATTTTTAAATGAGGAAATTGTTCAGCCACCTTTAATACATGTTGATTGAAGCCTTCGAACGCTCCTTTACTTTTCCAGCCTTCGCCAATGCGCTTTTCTGTATTGCCAAAAAGCGTAATAAAGTGTTCGTTTACTTGGATGTCATCAGTGAATTGCTGGTGGAGTTCATCTAGTCGGATCTGTGCAACGTAAGCCCAAATACAAAGAACGTCCGTGAAATAATCAACGGTAACTTTAGCCATAGTTAAGCCTTTTAAATTGAAAAGTGTATAGATGTTATGAGTATAACTATAATGGAATATAGGTGTTAGTCAAATAGCTTCATAATGGCTGGCGAACCCGTAAAATTGCCACTATGATTACTGTCGATAAACGTTAAATGAATGGAATTACTAGGCCGTCTATGAGCTCAGAAAATAAGCGATTAATTGAAAAGCACATCGATCTGTCTTGGAATAAAGGCAAATATGGTTTGTTGAAGCAGATTGTGGCCAAGGGCTTTCGTTATCAAACCACGTTTAAAGATGGCTTTCGAGACTTTGATGGCTATATCGAATATGTTGAGAATATTCGTCAAGCTGTGCCGGATTTACAGGTATCCGTGGAAGAAATTATGTCGGAAGAGGATAAAGTTATAACATTCTCGACATTTTTTGGCAGCTTTAATAAACCCCTTTTTGGCATGCCTGCAAACGGTAAAGTGATTGCCTTTTCTGCTGCTTCTGTTTGGATTGTTTATCGTGGCAAAGTCATTGAGCAGACAACTATGGTTGATTTGTCGGGCCTGCAAAAACAGTTAAGTGCTTAATTTAGGAGTGACTTATTTAATTGTAAGCATTTTATATGGCCGCCTACTGGACAAAATAAGACACTTCTCGGCTGTAATGCGCCATATATTGCTTACATATAATTACAAAAGCCTCTATTTTTGAAACAATATCTATTTCTTAAGCTGGCATAATGCTGCCGAATTTTCTTTGTATCTTTACAGGCCAGATCATAACTTCAACAATGTGAGCCTGGGAGATGCGATCACTTAAGAATAGGTTTTCATCATGAAACATCGTGTATTAGTTGCAGCTATTTCTGCTGCTCTTGCCGCGCCGACAGCCATGGCTTCCGGTTATAAATTAAATGAACAAGGCGCTAGTGGTGCGGGCAATGCTTACGCTGGTCGTGCCGCTGTTGTTGACGATGCTACGGTTGTTTTCTATAACCCTGCGGGCATGGTGAAGTTGAAGCAAGCAGAAATCACTGTTGGTGGATCTTACATTATCCCAAAAGGCAGCTTTGAGTTAGAAAGCTATACCAATGGCGCGGGTAAAACCTATACTGCTGAAGATATGGGGCCATATTCTGATGGTGGGAACTTTGCTTCTGAAGCCATGATTCCTTACGCCTATTTCGCTACTCCAATTAATGAAGACTTTGCTGCTGGTTTTGGTATTTTTGCACCATTCGGTACTAATACTGATTATTCTAGTGATTTTGTTGGTGGTGGTTTTGCTGATCAAACTCAGCTAACTTCTATTGAATTTCAACCAGCGGTTGCTTATCGCTTGAATGACCAGTTATCGATTGGCTTTGGTTTAGATGTCACCTACATGAAAGGCTTGTTATCGAAGCAGGTTGATACTGTTCCTTATAACGAACTGTTAAGCCCAGTCGATTTAACGGGCAGTGGAAAAGCATATTCAGAATATGAAAGCTTTGAAAATCACTATGAAGTATCTGGTGATGATTGGGATATTGGTTATAACTTAAGTTTAATGTGGGATGTTAATTCTGATATTACTATTGGTGTCTCTTACCGTAGTCAGATGGAATTTGAATTAAAAGGCGATTCTGAATTTGCACAAAAGCAAGGTGTTGTTGGTTTAGCACAAGCACCAGCAGGCCTTCCTGTTCCTGAAGGTACTTACATTATTGCCCCTGTTGATGGCGCTACCGGCTCAGTGCCAAATCAAGCATCAAAAGTACCATTAACAACGCCTCAATCTTTAACGCTTAGTTATGCACATCAATTAACCGATCGTTTGCAACTTGTTGCTGGTTCTACTTGGACTCAGTGGTCTGTATTTGAATCATTCGATGTGATTTCTACAGAATCTACGCCAGGTATGATCGAAACTTTAGGTGGTTTAGGTGAAGGCTACATTGGCCATATCGAAGAGAACTGGAACGATACTATTGCGGTTG
The DNA here is from genome assembly GCA_036960605.1 of Oleispira sp. Lineage (GTDB taxonomy): Bacteria > Pseudomonadota > Gammaproteobacteria > Pseudomonadales > Oceanobacteraceae > Oleispira. The sequence continues at coordinate 78,444 of JBALXI010000019.1, forward strand.
CTATCGGCGCTAACTACCAATTAAATGATGATTGGTTGATACGTTCGGGTTATGCCAATGATCAAAGCCCTGTTAGCAATACCTACCGTACAGCGCGAGTGCCAGACAATGACCGCGAGTGGATCAGTGCTGGTTTTAATTACCGAATTAATCAAGATCTAGATGTAGACTTTGCCTTCTCTTACCTGTTCTTTGAAGATACTAACGTCACTGAATACGAGCGTGAGCTTGATGGATCTGTTTCTGAAGGTTCTCCTGAGCTAAAAGGTCAGTATTCTTTGGATGCAATGGCTTACTCTTTACAAGTAAACTATAAGATCTAATTGTTTTTAGTTAGAAAATATAAACGGCTGTTATTTTTAATAATAACAGCCGTTTTTTTATGCCTGCTCATTAATAAGAGTCAGTACATCATTTTTAGAAAGTAGAGTAGCAAGGATTTATCCCTGCTTTATATTCATTGTGATATCGGCGGTAAAAACAGTTTCGCCATGGGTATCCTTCACTACGACAGGAACGACTACGTCGCCATTCACTGTCCAGTCTAAACCAGTACCTTCGGCTACCGCGATTAAATTTGTTTTCGCCTTTTTCACATATTTAACGGTCATGCCCGCAGGAATCCAGCGTGCTCCCTTTGGTACAGAAACATCAGTCATCGTCCCACCGGCTAACTCAGCCATGTTACACATAGCAATCGCGTGAACGGTGCCAATATGATTTTGCACGCTTCTACGTTTTTTGATGCTTATTTGGCAGAAATTGGGACGCAACTCGTCGAAGCGCGGTTTAATTGAGCCAAAATACGGAGCAACCAAGCATACAGCTCTGCTGAATAACCAGTTTCCAGCAGGAAGCTTGGCTATTTTGTTGTACATCTTTAATGCGTTCATAGGGATGAATCCTAGTCTGTTATTATAAGAACTATCGGAGTTTTGTGAGTGCGCTAATACAATGTGCATTCTCGTGTATTTGGAAAATGAGGGGTATGTAAATCTCCAAGAGTCATTTTTACATAGCCATAAGTTATTTTCTAGAATAATATTCTAGTAATTGTTTGATTGTTCTTTGAGGTCTATGTGAAAGAGAAAACAGTCGTGAGTAATTCTGCTGCTAAGCCGCAAGCGAAAACATCTGAAAAGAAGCGGCAAATACTACTGGTTGCTTTGCAGTGCTTCACTGAACAGGGTGTTGCAGGCACAACGATCGATATGATCCGTGAAGCATCGGGTATGAGCGTTGGTAGTCTGTATCATCATTTTGGTAATAAAGACAAAATAGCAGCGGCTGTATTTATCCAAGGCATGCGTGAGTTTGGTTCATTATTACGACGTTATTTAGCTGCTGTAGAAGCAGAGGCGGTAGGAGAAGAAAAAGAAGAGGCGAATAGAAAAGTAGAGCTTGGGGTTAAAGCGGTTGTTTATGCCAATGTCGACTGGATTGCTGACAATCCTGTTTGGGCGCGATTTGTATTTCAGCATCGCTCTATCGTTGCAGCTGCTGGCGCGGAAGTAAAATTATCAGGAGATATGCAGCGTTTTTATCAGCAATTAACATCTTGGTTCAAACCTTACGCTAAACAAAATATGTTAAAGCCTTTGCCGGTTGAACTATTATCTTCATTAATATCGGGGCCGTGCCATGATTATGCACGCCATTGGCTGGCGGGTCGTTATGAGACACCTTTAAGCGAATATAGAGAGCAGTTTGCAGATGCTGCTTGGAATGCAGTAAAAGCCGTTTAAACTAGTCAAAAGATTAGTGAATTAGTTTTACATTTTAAGAGTTAATATTATGTCGAAGAAAACAACAGGCCTTGCGGGACTGGCGGGTTTAACGGGGTTAGGCAATGCGAACTCTTCGCCAGAGGTAAATCCAGCAACACACTCTGGATCTGTTTATTCAACGGAAGTTGGCCGTACTTGCCCTATCTGTGGCAAAGGGAAAGACGCTTGTATTTGCAGCAATGACATGATGCCAGAGGGTGATGGTATTGTGCGTATTCAGCGTGAAACCAAAGGCCGAAAGGGTAAGGGTGTAACATTATTAGTTGGGATTTTATTAGCGCCTGCTGAGTTGAAAAAGCTGGCTAAAGAATTAAAACAAAAATGTGGTGTAGGCGGCGCTGTTAAAGACGGCGTGATTGAAATCCAAGGTGATGTGCGCGATCAGCTATTTGAAGAGATGAAGCAGCGTGGCTACCAGGTGAAAAAATCGGGCGGATGATAAGGGTTTAATAAGTACCGTAGTCAGCTAAAACAAAAAAAGGCGCTTAATTAATAAGCGCCTTTTTTATATTCAAAGCAGCATCTATGCAGCCTTTTTGAATATAGCCGTGAATGCTATTTATTTAGTAAATAGTTCACTAATAGTGGTACAGGGCGACCTGTGGAACCTTTGTTTTTACCACCTGAATGCCAAGCCGTGCCGGCGATATCTAAGTGAGCCCAAGACTGGCCTTCAGTAAATCGAGCCAAGAAACATGCCGCTGTAGTAGAGCCTGCTAATCGGCCACCAATGTTGGCGATATCAGCGAAGTTAGAATCCAATTGCTCTTGGTAATCATCTTCTAGCGGCAAGCGCCAAACCTTATCATGAGAATCCACGGCGGCTTTCTGTAACTCTGCTGCAAGTGCTTCATCTTCAGTAAATAAACCAGAATTCACTGCCCCCAGTGCCATCATGCATGCGCCTGTTAGGGTGGCAATATCAACAATAGACGCTGGCTTTAAGTTATCAATGGCATAGGTTAGCGCATCACATAATACTAGGCGGCCTTCGGCATCGGTATTCAAAATTTCAACGGTCTTACCAGAAAGCGTGGTAACGACATCCCCCGGTTTGCTGGCATTACCTGCCGGCATGTTCTCAGCGGTGGTGATCATGCCGATAATATTGATCTTAGGTTTTAGCTCAGTTAATGCGGTCATTGCACCGAGTACTGAAGCTGCACCACACATATCGTACTTCATCTCATCCATGCCAGCGCCAGGCTTTAGGCTAATGCCACCGGTATCAAACGTAATACCTTTGCCTAAAATCATGTGAGGGGCTTCGTTAGCATCCGCAGCACCTTGGTACTTCATGATAATGAACTTACCTGGCTCGCTAGAGCCTTTAGAAACAGAAACGAATGCGCCTGCGCCCATCGCTTCTAGTTCAGCTTCATCAATAACAATCGTTTCAATTAAACCGGTTTCTTCCGCTAAGGCTTCCGCTTGTTCGGCTAGATAAGTCGGTGTGCAAATATTCGGTGGCATGTTGCCAAGGTCTTTGGCGACAGAGATACCATGAGCGATTGCTTGGCCTTTCTCTAACGATGCTTGCAAGCTTCCATCACCTGCCCAAAGAATGTTTTCTATTGAGTCGGAGTAATCTTCCGCCTCGTGCTCAGGCTTACTTTTGGTTTGATCAAATAAATACAGTGCATTTTCACATGCAATCGCGGCTTGTTCTGCTTTCCAAGCATCGCTTTTATTGATTACTGGAATATCTTGTAAATACAGCGCGGCTTGCAGAGCGCCAGACTTTTTAATCGCAGTTGCCGCAGCTTCAGCAATTTTAATGAAGTTTTTTGGCGTAATGCCAGCGGCTGTTTTACCGCTACCGACTAATATAAGGCGTTGAGTGGTTATGCCAGGCACTTTGATAAGCATCAAGGTTTCGCCGGTTTTACCATTGAAATCACCGCTATCAAAAATATCGGTCAAATATTGTTCAGCAACAGTATTGATGCTATCGGCCGCGCTGGATAACTGGCCTTTATCATCAATGCTAACGACGATGCAGCTAGCAATAAGTTCGACGGCGTTCTCTTGAGTGGTACTGAATTGCATTATTGACTCCGGTTATGAGATATAAGTGTTGTTTAAATAGATTTGAATATACGTATAACGATAAAGTATAGATGGGTTCTTAGGGAAGAAATATCAAGCTTCTTTTGAATGGGTCTTTGCTAGCCGATTTAGTGAGAAAGCGATACACTGCGCAACAGTAGTAATATTGTTATTTTATGGCGCTCATAGAAGGCTAAAAGTTTGATTATTTTCCGATATTTATCCCGAGAATTGTTTACCTCAATGGCAGCAGTAACGGGTATATTATTAATGATATTAATGAGCAGTCGCTTAATTTATCAGCTCACAGCGGCGGCGGCAGGAAAGATCCCGCTCGAGATTGTCTTTTTTACACTGCTTTTGCGCATGCCTTCTTTTTTAGAAATGATTCTTCCTCTGTCTTTGTTTATCGCCATCTTATTAGCTTACGGTCGTTTATACGCTGAAAGTGAAATGACGGTGCTAACCGCGACCGGTTTTTCTAATACGCGTTTATTAGGCTATACCTTATTACCCGCCGGTATTATTACTGTGTTGGTTGCCTTTTTTAGCTTGTATCTTAGCCCGTTAGGGGCGCAGAAGATGGAAGACTTATATCGTAAGCAAGCCACCATGACGGAGTTTGAACTGCTGGTGCCGGGGCGTTTTCAGAGTACCGATAAGGGCAGTCGCGTTACTTATACAGAAGGCTTGAGTGCTGATAAAAGCCAAATGAATAATGTATTTATTGCCGATGGTAATACCATATTGTTAGCGCAAACGGGTACTCAAAAAGTCAATCCGGATACTGGTTCACGCTTCTTGGAACTGCATAATGGCAAGCGCTTTGATATTGCGCCTGGGAAGTTGGACGTTGAAATTTTAGACTTTGTGGACTTTGTGATAACTCTAGCTGGATTACCTAAAGCATCGAATGATAAAGCATTGTCGCCAACCTCAAAATTACGAGGCGTAAGAAGCTCTGTTTTAATTTGTGCCATATTAATTCGTATACGTTAAAAACGCCTCGTTATAGGTTAGTTGGTCGCCGTTATATGTAAGGTTGTAAGTCACGGGCGGCTGGCTAATTATCGCTCTGTACGATACAGAAACTGGTATTTTTACATAAGCTTCGGAATAGAGTGGCTGAGCATGGTTAACGCCTTCTATAATAACCGTTACGCCGTCATAGGTTGCTAACTGGCCTCTACTGAATTCAGCAAGCACTAAGTCAACTTCGGTCTTTAATGACCCGCTAGGCTTACCAGCTTGGCCACAAACCATTATTTGATATATGCCCGTATGGTCATTGCTGCCCGTATTTTCCATTCCAATAATAACCACATCAGCAGGCAATAAATTCTGTCGAAAATGAATGCCCGTTAAGCTTGGCTCTGTTCCGTCATTGTAGAAATCCCAACCTACAGGAATTGATTTATTCACTGCGTAAGCGTTTAACTTTTGGTTGAGTGCCTGCTCTATTTGTATTGCCATTATTTCCTCAATTGCACATAGTAAATAACTTCATCACCAATCAAGCCAACAGCGTCCGAATTCATTACCCGGTATTCAGTGCCATTGATTGAACAAGTCCAATTAGGAAGCGGTTTAGTTGTCAGCTTCTCAGTCAGCAGTTTAATATCAGAACTTAATATCGTATCGCTAACTTCCATTTTGCCAAACTTAGTCGGGAATGCCTTAGCTGTTTCATTGCTAGCCACTCCGCCCGTCTCAGTCATTAATACAGGGTCGTAAGTCGCACCAGTTTCATAGCTAAAGATAACGTCTTGCCCGAACTTGGTTAAAAGCTTACTGGCTAGAGCTGCCTTATCACTGTAGAAAGTCATAAGCGAGTTACTGCAAAGTTAGAAAAGCCACCTTTAAACGCCAGCAAGGGCTGAAGATATGCGTTAATCTTTGGATCGTAAGAGCGAGAACTAGCCCCGTCCTGATACTCAACTTCAATAACATCTACTTTTTCACGCTTAATCGCTGGGCTAATAGTTCCCATGGGGTTGACACCAGCATCGATTGATAATGCCGTGACTATTTGAGCGCTTTTAAGGTTGCTAGGTATTTCATTATCGGCAATAGATTCACCTTCAACAACAACACCAGAGCGCGGCCATTGAAGAGGTTGAGCGGTTGAGGTCTTGCTACCTTGATAGCTTCTAGTTTCTAGCGTATCCATAGACAACAGTAGAAGATTAGCGGCAGAACCAACAAGAGTAATACCTCTATCAGTCGCATAAGTTGTTAATTCCAACTCAGATACATAGCTGTTAGCTAAAGGATTCGCCCCTGTTCCATCTTCTACTACAATTGCCATTATTTAAACTCTCTATTATTCATAGTGTGAATATA